>CAYSQE010000005.1:61198-78741 GCA_964433155.1 uncultured Gammaproteobacteria bacterium
AAATGTTTTTGGAATCGAAAAAAACTTCAGCCTAGCAAATCTTTTTATCATGAGTATTTATATTCTCTTTATCTATCTGATCTTTCTTAGTAAAAGGAACAAAAAAGCAACATTTTAAGAGCCTCACCACAATCCAAAATCAACCTGCCAGGTTATATTTAGGCCTGGCATGACAATCCGGATATAGATAAATCTGTTACAATTACGCAATGGATTATTATAAGGAAAAGCAATACATCGCTCAGGTTGATAAAAACGATAAGGTAATCGGCAAAATTGAAAAATGGGAAGCGCACAAAAAAGGTGTTCTGCACAGAGGCTATACGTGTGTTCTTATTTCCCAAGATAATTATGTTATTCAACATCGTAAACACCCTGTTTTTGATGGAGTATTTGATTTATCTTTTTCATCGCACCAAATTTTTGTTAAAAACGCCCTTCAAGATGACTTAACAGCTATCTATGATGGACTCGAGCGTGAATGGAATCTTAAAAAAAAAGATTTAGTTTCACAACCAAAACTTGTTAAAAAAATTTACTACCAAGCCAAAGATCCAAACAGCGAATATATCGAACACGAGATTGACTATATTTATTTAGTTGGGTTAAAAAATCTCCCAACCCCAAATTATGACTTCGCCTACGGTTTTTCCTTGATAGAAAAAAACAAACTACTAACTACTAACCACCAACTACTAACTCCTATTCTTGCTCCTTGGGTTAAGACGATGATTAAAGAAAAGCTGATAGAATAAAAAGATGAAATTGCAGGAAGAACGTAAAGGTGTCTTGGCGCTTGTCGTTTTAGCCTTTGGCTTTGGTCTCATTGCTATTTCAGCCCGCTATCTTAGCTATTCATTTACTCTTTTTCAACAGTTATATCTTAGTATAGGGGTTGGGTTTATCTTCGGATTAGTTATTTTTAATAGGAAAGTAGACTACGCTAAAATCAAAAAAATTCCCAGAAAAGATTGGCTCATTATTTTCTCAAGAGTAATAATAGGTTATCTTTTTGGCGCAAGTTTATATCGTGAATCTTTGGTTTTGACTAAAATCAGCAACGTTGTTTTTCTCCAATCGATTCCTTTTGGAGCAATACTTGGTTTTATTCTCTTTAAAGAAAAAGCAACGTTCAGCAAAATTCTTTTTCTAACAATCGCATTTATTGGTGCAGTATTAATCTCTGTAAAGGATTATTCTCAGATATTCTCTTTTGGAAGAGGAGAATTGTTCTCGCTCATATCTGGACTATTGTTCTCTTTAAGTTATGTTTTAAGAAAATGGCAAACAAAATTCTTAAACAACGAGGAAACAACCCAGCTCCTTTTTTTAGTTGGGTTTATTGTTTTATTTGTTGTTTCAATAGTCAATCATGAAGGTTTACCCGTTTTTAATTGGAATACTCTCATGATTGTAGCTCTTTTAGTAACCGGCTTTTTAAACGCAGTCAATTTATTTCTCATCAACTATGGTTATCAACATGTACCCGTTGTTTTGGCAACAAATATCCTCATGCTTGAATCTGTCTTCGGAACCATTCTAGGCTTCATTTTCTTCAAAGAAGTACCTCTCTTGAAAGAATTCTTGGGTGGTACGTTAATTATCGCTAGCGTTATTCAGATGAATAGATTGGAAGAGAACGAAAAGTGATATAATTTCTTCATATGAAAGCCTTTTCTATCTGGCTACTTCCTGAAAAAAAGATTCTGAATATTTAAGCAAAATAATTAGAGACTTAAGTAAAAAATATAAAGCACCTTCGTTTATTCCTCATCTGACTATCTATGGAGGTGGTTTAACTCTAGACCTCGATAAAGCAAAGAAAATTATTAGCGAAAGCATAAAAGATATGCAACCTTTCCAAGTTGAAGTTGATAAATTAAACTATAGCGATAATTTTTGGAAAACAATTTTCACTGAAATAAAAATGAATTCACAGCTTCAAAAGATATATATTAACTTAAGAAAAGAATTACTAAACTATCATGATTATATTCTAAAACCTCATATGAGTCTTATTTATAAAAAACTGTCAAACAGACAAAAAGAGGAAATTGTAAATAACATCATTATTAAAAACCAATTTACTTTGGACAAAATTGCAATCTGTTCATTTGAAGACCATGATAAAGTTGATCGATGGAAATTGGTATTTAAATTATATCTTGACAAACCTTAGACTAATCTATATACTAATCTCATGTTAATTCCTACATCCAAAAACGTCAAAACAATTACAGATATGAGAGAGAATGCGCTAGGTCTCCTTGACTTGGTAAAAAAACAAGGAGTTACTTATATTTTCCATCGCTCAGAACCAAAAGCCGTAATGTTGGATATCGAAGAATTTGTAAAAATGCAAGAACTTCTGGAAGATTATTTCGACGAGATGGATGCTCAACAGCTTGCAAAAGAGCCTAGAGGAAAAGGTATACCGCTTGAAGAAGTTATGAAAAAGTATGTACAAAATTCTTCTGTCAAAAAAAGCAGATAAAGAGCTGGAAAAATTTGCAGCAAAAGAATCTCTGACTATTCTTAAGAAAATTCATAAACTCTCATTTCCTCTTCCAGATTTTTTAAACATTAAGAAACTTGCAGGATTGAAATATGGCTATCGTTTAAGAATAGGTAAAGTACGGATTATTTTTGAAATAGATCATGATAGTAAAATTATATGGATAAGAAAAATCGGTTACAGAAAAGACATTTATAGATTTTCCTAAAATTTTATTAGTTGTTAATAAAATATAAGCATGCTGGTATATTTAACAGAATGTATGGTTGGAAATAAAATATGATTTATCGATAAATCATATTTTTCAGAGGCATCAGTTTTTTAACCAAATGTAAACGCGTAGATTTGAGTTCCTGCATTTTCAAATTCCAATCTTAAAAGATGTTCACCTGGATTTCCTTTCAAATTAATGAGATTGTAAAGATCATTGGGACTATTTGAGTCAAACTGAATATACCCATTTTTAACATCAGATCCTGCATTTGATACCTCAACGACTTTTCCATCAAGTAACACTTTGACTTTATCATTAATGCTTTCTGGCGTAATAACCAAAAAGACTTTATCTGCATAAAAATTAAATTCAAGAACGGATCCTCTACTAGATGAAGAAAATTCATCTTGTAAATCCCAGTTTCCTTTAAACTCTACAGCGCCTGGTTCCATTCGTAACTTTCCAAGATATGTCTCTGGAGTAAGACGCATTCGTGGAGTTTGATCTTCAATTTGAACAGTTTCATCTTTTACTCGATTTCCAGCTTCTTTAAGAAGGGTCTGAATATTTTTTTCTGCCTGCTCATATTCTCCTTCGCCAAAATGCGTATAGCGGATATTTCCTCGTGTATCAATCAGATACTTTGCCGGCCAGTAATGATTGTTATACGCATCCCACGTTTTGTAATCGTTGTCTTGGGGAACAGGATAGTGAATGTTGTACTGCTTTAACGCTCCCAAAACGTTTTCAGTCTTTTTTTCAAACTCAAACTCAGGTGTATGAACTCCTACGACAATAAATCCTTTATCCTTATATTTTTCATACCAACTCGTTACAAAAGGCAGAGTTCTAATGCAGTTAATACATGTGTAGGTCCAAAAGTCGATCAAGACTACTTTTCCGCGAAGTTCCTGCATCGTAAGGGGTTTTTCTACATTGAGCCATTTATAAATTCCAACAAATTCTGGCGCGGGTCCAAGGTTTGGAAGCGACGATGATGGAGTAATCATAATAATATTTTCATTCATAGGTGCCTTTTTTGGCATTTCTTTTTTTCCTTTCAATTCATCAAGCTGTTGTTTAACCGCTTGACTACTCTCAAGTTTGAATAAGAAGTTCGAATATGAGGGAAATAAATCCAAAAGTTTTACCTGAAGCACTTTGTCATAATTTGTAAAAATAGCCAGAGCTGTCAAAATCATTATAACCCCGAAAATCTTTTGGATTAACCCTGTATATGGTGAAAGTACACGACTTCGAGAAAAAATACGTGAGCCGACTGTTGCAAAAAGAAACAAAGGAATACCAACACCTATCACATATACTATGGTAACTAGCACAATTCCAAAATTAACGGATTGAGTAGCAGCAAGAGTGGCAATCGTTGCCAATATTGGACCAGCACAAGGCGACCAAACGATACCTAAAGCTAAACCTGTCACTAGTCCTCCTTTGAAACCGCTATCACTAGTTTTCGTAAAACCCGCAAGTCTGCCACTAAAACGACTTACCCATCCTTCCAGAAATTGCGACAACTGCGGAATCACGAGACTTAATCCTAAAAAGCCAATAATCAAAACTGCAAATAATCTAAGAATGTTCGGATCAAATGGAATGATTTTGACGATGTAAGAAATAGTTAAGGTGAATACCGCAAAACTTATGACAATTCCAAGAGTGATTCCAAGGGGTTTTGACTTTCCACCAGTTGTGCTTGACGAAAGCACTATTGGCAAAAGCGGCCAAATACAAGGAGCAAGGATGGTAACTAGTCCTGAAATAAATGCAAAGGCTAAAAGAATTATCATTTTATAAAACTTTATTAATCTCTTCTAAAAACTTTTCTTTATCCCACGTGTCTCCATCTTTTAGCACTTCTTTCCGATCTTTCAAAATTACTTTTGTGTGCTGATAAGGGATATCAAATTCTTCAGCCAATTTTTTTTCATCTTCGTCAGTCTCGGTATCATTGTAGTTTACCCTAAATCCAACAACTTTTTCTGTCGTTAGCGAATCAAATCCGGCCTTAAGCTCTGGAGCCTCAACTCTGCAGATCGGACACCAATTGGCAAAAAAGTCAAGAAAGACGATTTTTCCTTCTTGAAGAGCTTTTTCATAATCGGCTTTATTAAATTCGATATACAACGAAGTGTTTCCCGCTAACACATTACCCATATAACCTGACTGCATTTTTTGCTCTTTTTTTTCCATCATGATTTCATCCTGTTTCATCGTTGAGGATCCCTTTTGCTCTTTATATAGAAAAAAAATTCCTCCAAAAATTATTAAAAATACGAACAATCCTATTACCAAAAGATTGTGTTGTTTCATACATTAATAAATAACTTTTAATGCTTAAAACGTCCGTACAAGAATCCAATAATTTTTGCAATAATCATAGCGATGAGTGTAACAGCCAACCAACCATCAAGGTTATGTCGTAGACTCTGAACCAAAACTCCAATCGTTAATAATACAACACCAGTGAAATAAGCAAAGCGCCCGGCTATGTATCTGTGAAGGCCTTCCCGCTCATCAACTGCTTTCTCTTTCCAAAAAAAGCCCACAAAGATTATAAAAACGAGTGCTAAACCTAAGATGAGCACCATCTCCATAGTGTTTGGCATGAGAAAACCAAAGGGGTTCAAAAGAAGAATCAAGAATATGACTAGTAGGATTGATATGACGATTTCTCCTATGATATCTGACATATACTATTTGCCTTGACTTTTTAACTCAAATATTTCTTCAACTTTTTTATTAAAGAACTTCGCAATTTTCATCGCTAATAAAACTGAAGGGGTGTAATTTCCCTTTTCTATTGCAATAATCGTTTGTCTGGTCACTCCTGCCGCTACTGCAAGTTCTTCCTGAGTTATTTTTTTGAATGTTCGAATTTCAAACACTTGGTTTTCGACATAGTCTTTCATAACATTAATAATTCATTCTAAATGTGATAGATCAAAATGTCAAGTTAACTTGACATCTATATTGTACTTGTATTAATACTTCGATTACCTGTTAAAATGTTTCATATGCCCTGGAAAATTCTCTTCTTGGTTTTTTTCTTCTTTATTTCTCTCATCTTCGTTCCTTTGTTTTTCCTGCTCTACTATCAATATCTCAGCTTTGCTGCACCAACTAAAGCAAACATATTAGTTGACATTAAAAAAACCATAGGTCCTGTTCCTGACAGGTGGAAAGCTTTAGCCCAAGGAGGCGAGGAAAAAGGCGTAAGAATGCTCGCAAACGTCATACCGCAAATCGCAGCTTTGTTGCCAAAATACATCCGAATCGACCATATCTATGACTTCTACAATGTGGTCAACCGAGATACCACGGGTAATCTTACTTTTGATTGGCAACAACTTGATGAGACAGTCTGTGACATTTATCGCACTGGCGCAAAACCCTTTTTCGTCTTAGGATACATGCCGCCTGTTCTCTCCAAAGATGGAACTCTTGTTTCTCTCCCGACAAACTGGAATGAGTGGTCGCTCACAGTTCAAAAAACTATCGAACGATACAGCGGCCAGGGAACTAGATTGTGTGGGCAGATTGCGGGCGCCTGGTTAAACGATATCTATTATGAAGTTTGGAATGAACCGGATTTGGAGAGTTTTGGCAAATGGAGCCTATATCCTGGAGATAAAAGTTATCAAACGCTCTATTTTTATACTTCTCTTGGAGCTTTGCAAGCCAAAAACGTCAATAGATTTTCATTAGGCGGGCCAGCCAGTTCGTCTCTATATAAAAATTGGGTCACAGTTTTTTTGGATTTTGTCACAAAAACGAATGTTAAGTTTGATTTTTTTTCCTGGCATCACTATTCCCAAAATATATCTGGTTTCTCTCAACAGATAGCCGATCTAAATACCTGGTTATCAGAGCAAAGATACGCGCAGTTTCGTTTGCTACCAAGAATTATAAGCGAATGGGGATATGATTCAAATCCAAACCCGATCGCAGATACCAACATTGGAGCCGCACACACTCTTGCCTCAATTCGTAATTTTTTTGAGCAGAATATCGACGCTGCATTTCTATTTGAAATTAAAGATGGGCCGGCGCCGCGCTGGGGAATCTTGTCCTATCAGGGTGAGGAGAAACCCAGATATAAAGCACTTCGAATGCTCAATCAGTTAGAAGGACAAGAGGTCTTTATTGAAGGTGAAGGTACCTATGTCACGGCTCTTTCAAGTATATCTCAAGAAAAAGTAACGCTGGTTCTGGTCAACTACGATCCCAAAAATTTAAATAATGAATTAGTTCCTGTCAGAATTATAAATTTGAGTCCTGGAACATACACTATGACTACGGCCTATCTTGATGGAAAAACATCGGTGGTAAGCAAGGTTCCTATACCGGGAACAGAACTGCAAAAAAGCCTCATCATGCCACCAAATATCGCAGTTGCGATTGAGTTAAAGAAAGAACAATAATACTTTATTTCTCAGTCGCCTTATCTTTTTCCATCATGCCTTCTTTAAGCTCTTCCATCATAGAATCAAAGTCTTTTCCGCTCTCTAGTTTGTTTATCTCTTTCATCTGCATAAATCCTTCCGAGACCATCTGATTCACAAGCATTATCTTCCTGTACAAAATATATTCGCCAAAAGCCAAAGCCAGAAATGCTCCAACGACAACCAAAGTTATCAAAACCGTATGTTTATGTATATAAGATAAAAGTTTGGTTTCCATAGATTGTTTAAAATTAATAACTTGATTCTAACTTCATCTTAACATAAAAATACTATTCAATATCAACAATTAATAGATTTATTATCTGTATTTACTCTTCAGCTATTTTTCAGGATTTGGATATAATATGCTCTCAATGAGAATATTAGTTGTTGAAGACGAACATCGAATTGCAAACTCAATTAAAAGGGGACTGGAGCAGGAAGGATATGCAGTGGATATTGCATATTCGGGCAATGAAGGATACGATTTGGCCACAACTGAGGATTATGATCTTTTCATTCTCGATCTTCTTTTGCCTGAAATGGACGGGGTAACAATTTGTCGTCAACTGCGAAAAGATAAGATACAAACAGCTATTCTTATGTTAACCGCCAAAGGACAAATCCAAAATAAAGTTGAGGGATTAGACTCGGGGGCTGACGATTATCTCACTAAACCGTTTTCTTTTGAAGAGCTCTTGGCTCGGATAAGAGCACTCTCAAGACGACCAAAAGCGGCTCTTAACAGCATGTTGTCTGTTGGAGATTTGCGAATTGACACCAGGCTTTATCAGATAGAGCGAAGCGGAAAATCGATAAAACTATCGGCCAAAGAATTTTCTCTTCTTGAGTATCTTATGCGAAATGACAGTAGAATTCTTAACAAAAACCAGATCATAACTCACGTGTGGAACTATGACGCAGACATACTTCCTAATACGGTCGAAGTATATATTAAAAAATTGCGAAAAAAAATTGACGTTCCCTTTAAAAATAAAAAACCTCTGATTCATACAGTGAGAGGTTTTGGTTACAAGATTGGGAAATAATGAATGTTTAAAAGCGCACGAATCAAACTTACTGCTTGGTATTTGTTTATCATCATGCTCATTAGCATTTCTTTTAGCGCGGTGATCTTTAGGACTTTGACAAAGGAGTTTGAGCGATTTGAACGATTACAGCGGTTTCGGATTGAGCGAAGATTTTTTGATGAACACCGTCCTCCACCAGAAATTGGCAAAAGATTTCCTCTACCTCTTGATCCTGAATTAATTAAAGAAACAAAAAACAGATTAGGGATGGTGCTTGTTTTAATCAACGCCGGGATCCTTATCTTGTCCGGAGGTCTTGGTTATTTGCTTGCTGGTCGAACTCTTCAACCCATCCAAGATATGGTTGACGAACAAAACAGATTTATAAGTGACGCCTCCCATGAACTTCGCACACCCTTAACATCTTTAAAAACTTCCTTAGAGGTTACTGCAAGAGATAAAAACATCACACTAGAAAATGCCAAAACAGTCATTGTAGAAAACATTGGTGAGGTCAACAGACTTCAGTCACTCTCTGATGAATTATTGCAACTTACTCAGTATGAAAAATCAAATGCCAGTATGGAATTTAAAGAAATATCAATTTCTGAAATAGTTAGGTCAGCTACGAAAAAAATCGCTCCGCTGGCCAGGCAAAAAAATATTTCAATAATCCATGACATCGAAGATTGTGCGTTTATAGGAAATAAATACGCTCTTATCGATTTGCTAGTCATTCTTTTGGATAATGCCATAAAATATAGTCCAAGAAAAAGGCAGGTTATATTGGAGTCCAAAAAACTTGATAATCAGATATCTATTACTGTAAAAGATCAGGGAATTGGAATAGATGAAAAAGACTTACCACATATTTTTGATCGATTTTATCGAGCAGATCTTGCCCGATCAAAAACTCAAGTCAACGGATATGGCCTGGGCTTATCCATCGCTAAAAAAATTGTCGCTATACACCACGGATCGATAGCTGTTGAAAGCAAACATAAAAAAGGAACGGTTGTTAAGACAGCTTTGCCGATTAAACAAAAAGTCTTCAGCTAATTTTCAGTTATATTTTTTAACATCAGTTATATGAAGCATTTGCAACTTTTATTTAAGCTTAAAAATTGGTTTCTTAAACTCACGCTTTTTCAAAAATTATTAATAGTCGTAATTGTCGTTAGCCTAGGCTGGTTTTCTTTTTCAAAATTTACAGGATCACAAAAACAACAATCTCAGTTCCAAACAGCCAAGGCAGAAAAAGATACACTTATAGTTGTTGTCACTGCATCCGGACAGATTTCCTCAGCAAATAATACTTCTATAACAACCCAAGCGTCGGGTGTAGTTTCAAAGCTGTATGTAAAAGATGGCGCGGAGGTAAAAACAGGCGATAAAATTGTCGAGATTGATCTGGATCTGATTGGTCAACAAAAGGCATCTCAGGCTTTGGCAAACTACCAAAGTGCAAAAAACTCTCTCGAGGCGGCAAAAGCCGACCTCTACACTACACGGTCTACAATGTTTGGCAAATGGAAAACGTTTATGGATCTGGCTCAGAATTCGACCTATCAAAATTCTGATGGGACAGCAAACAACACCAATCGGACGCTGCCAGAATTTCATATCGCCCAAGACGACTGGCTGGCGACTGAGGCCAAATATAAAAATCAACAAAATGTAGTAAATCAAGCACAAACAACTTTGAATAGTACATGGTTATCTTATCAACAATCTTCATCGACAATCTATGCACCGATATCAGGGAAGGTCTCTGGACTATCACTTCAGGCTGGTTCGGTTATAAGCCCTCAAACAAGCTCTTCAACTACCACAAACTCTACGTCTTCCACTTCTTTGCAAAAGATTGCAAGTATTGTAACAAACGCTTCGCCAACAGTTACGGTAAATCTCAGCGAAGTTGACGTAGCAAAAGTCAAGGTTGGCAATAAAGCAACGGTTACATTGGATGCGTTTTCTGGGAAAACTTACACAGGCAGCATAATAAGTATAGATACAGTTGGAGTAGTAAGTTCGGGAGTAACTAGCTATCCTGTTGTGATAACACTTGACACTAAACTGCCTGAAATTTTAGCCAATATGTCTGCTACAGCCAATATAATTACTCAGACGAAAAACAACACTCTTCTGGTGCCCTCCTCGGCTGTCCAAGTCCAAAATGGTCAACCATATGTGCGGGTTTTGAAGAATGGACTAGTAAACCAAACTCAGGTTGAGACAGGACTTTCATCTGCATCTCAGATTGAAATCATCTCTGGTGTATCCGAGGGAGACACTGTGATTACAGGTAGCGCCTCATCAACACAAACAGGTCAACGAACCAATCAAACACAGTCACCCTTTGGAGGATTTGGGGGGGTCAGATTTAGCCGTTAATAAAATGATTAAAGTATCTCATATTTCCAAAGTCTACAAAATGGACTCTGTGGAGACAGTAGCACTCTCTAATATCTCTTTTGAGATTAAAAGGGGAGAGTTTGTAGCCATTATGGGTCCCTCTGGATCTGGAAAATCCACCTTGATGCACATTTTAGGAGCTTTGGATATACCAACAAAAGGAGAATATATACTGGACGGAAAAAATATCTCAGGTTTGGACGACGATGAGCTTGCCGAAATAAGAAATAAGAAAATCGGCTTCATCTTCCAGTCATATAATTTGTTACCAAGGACGAATGCGCTAAGAAACGTCATGTTTCCCATGATCATTGCGGGAGTAACAAAAGTTGAACGAGAAAAAAAAGCTGAAAAATATCTCAAGATGGTTGGACTTGCCGACAGAATGCAGCATACCTCAAGTCAACTCTCCGGAGGACAACAACAGCGGGTAGCCATAGCCAGAGCTCTTGTTATGAATCCAGCAATACTTCTGGCAGATGAGCCAACCGGAAATATTGCAACAGTTCAAGCAGAAGAAATCATGGCGATTTTCCAAAAATTAAATGATGAGGGGCATACTATAGTTATGATTACCCACGAAGCAGATATTGCCCATCATGCAAAACGCATTATTCACATTCGGGATGGGAAAATAATTGAAGATCAAATAAATGGCAGACAGAGAAAAGTAAAAACAAAATTTGATTGAATAAAATCTATGGATTTTTCAGAACTTTTTCTTGAAAGCTTGGGCACCCTCACTATAAACAAGATGCGAACCGGCCTTGCAATCCTAGGTATCGTCATTGGAATAGGGAGCGTGATTGCGCTAGTTTCCTTAGGTCAAGCCACCCAACAAGCCATTCAAACTCAGATTCAATCTTTAGGATCAAATCTATTAACCGTTTTTCCCGGAGCACAAAGAAGCGGAGGAGTTAGAGGAGCCGCAGGCGGAGTCACAACTCTTACCAATGACGACGCAAAGACAATCTCCACCTCGACCCAAATAACTACAGTTAAAAATGTTTCTCCAGAGTTCTCACGCAGAACTCAGGTGACAACGGGATCAACCAACACAAATACCCAAGTGGTCGGAGCAACACCAGTCTATGCAGAAGTCCACAAGGTAGCAATAGCTTCAGGAAATTTTATAACTCAGCTTGACGTTGACGGGATGACAAAAGTGGCAGTATTGGGACCACAGGTCGTCAACGATTTATTTGGCGAAAATAGCTCTCCGATTGGTCAAACGATAAGGATAAACGGTCAAATATCTACCGTGGTTGGAATTACGACAGCCAAGGGAGGTACCGGATTTCAAAACCAAGACGATGTCGTCTATGTTCCATTAACTACTGGGCAAAAGCAGCTTTTTGGCGCCAATTACTTGAGCTCTATTGCGCTTGAAGCTAAAAACCCTGAAGTCATGACCGATGCGCAAAATGAGGTTGGGTATCTTCTTCTGGCTCGCCATAAGCTTGACGATCCAGCACAGGCTGATTTTTCTATATTTTCACAACAAGACATACTAAATACAGCCTCCTCAGCAACTGGTACCTTTACTGTACTTCTATCTGGAATCGCGGCGATTTCGCTTTTGGTTGGAGGAATTGGAATTATGAATATTATGCTCGTGACGGTAACTGAGCGAACCCGCGAAATTGGTTTACGAAAGGCACTCGGCGCAAAGAAAAAAGTAATTACTACACAGTTTTTAACCGAATCTATTATTTTAACTTTCACAGGCGGTGTTGTGGGTGTTATGTTAGGAATATTTGCCTCATATGTGATATCCAATTTCACAAGTTCTCCTTTTGTCCTGTCTGTAGGTTCAATTTTTCTCGCCTTTCTGGTATCAGCTGGGATTGGAATACTTTTCGGTTGGTATCCGGCTCAAAAAGCAGCTAATTTACAACCAATCGAAGCATTAAGATATGAGTAATTATTAATTTTATATCTAAAAGATATGAAAAACCAAAGTCTTTTTATTTCTGTTCTTGCATTATTATTAGTCGCCGGAGGTTCATTTTTTGCCGGAACGAAATATCAAGAAAGTAAACGCTCAAACTTAAGAACACAGTTTGGAAACAACCAAACGGGCAGATTTGGAGGCCAATTTCCTGCTGGAGCAAACAGATCGGGTTTTAGACCAATAGCCGGAGAAATCATAAGCGCTGACGATAAATCAATCACCGTAAAACTACAAGATGGCAGCAGCAAAATTATCCTTTTATCTGACAAAACAGAGATAAATAAAGCAGAAAAAGCCACTAAAACCGATCTAAAGACAGGTGTTCAAGTAGCTGTTTTTGGCAATGAAAACTCTGATGGAAGCATAACGGCTCAAAACATCCAGCTCAATCCCCAGTTTGGCAGAATGAGAAATGTCACACCTACTCCGCGAAGCCGGCCTTGACTAGATGTAATTTTCTGCTTTGATATACTGCAAATATGATTAACGAGAATTTTGTCATCGTAGGAGCACTGATAAATTTATTGGGCGGCATCAGTTATATAAAAGATACAGTCCAAGGTAAAATTAAACCTAATAAAGTTAGCTGGGGTCTATGGGCTGTCCCTGTGGTGATTGCATTTTCAGCACAAGTAAGTCAAGGAGTAGGAATCCAGTCTCTTGCAACTTTTACAGTTGGATTTGTGCCATTTCTTATATTTATTGCTTCATTTGTCAATAAAAAATCTTACTGGGCACTAAGCAAATTTGATTTGCTTTGTGGGGCATTTTCGATTTCTGGGCTGGTTTTATGGTATATAACAAAGGTGGGAAATATTGCAATTCTCTTTAGTATTTTTGCAGACCTGATGGCAGGTATACCAACTCTCGTCAAATCTTACAAGTATCCAGAGACTGAAAGTTGGATCGAATTTATGTCCTCATTTATAAGTGTATCGATAACGATGTTGACATTTAAAACGTGGACTTTTGTATATTGGGGATTTCCTCTTTATATTTTTCTCTATGACTTAGCAGCTATTCTTTTGATTAAATTCAAATTAGGTAAAAAGTTAAGCTTGGCTAAAATAACAAATAAAGTCTAATTCTCCTATTCTGATCACAAAAGAGTATTTGAACTGTTGATATAATAGAAGCATGAATCTGCTTGTTATAGGTATCTTTCTTTTATTAAGCATATTAGCAATAGGTAAAGGCTCTGACTGGTTTACTGATTCGTTAATCCCAGTTGCAAGAAAATTAGGAGTATCAGGAATTTCGGTTGGACTTATCCTCGTATCGGTAGCTGTCAGCTTACCTGAGATATTAGTGGCGATGTATGGCGTCATAAAAGGATATCCGAACCTGAGTCTAGGAGTAGCTCTTGGTTCGATCATCTGCAACATTGGTTTGATGACGGGATTTTCTGCTCTTATCAAGCCTCTTCGTGTTCAGAAATACGTCATCCTTAGAGACGGTATTTTTTCAATCGTTGTTCCTATTCTTGTATTTGCTGTAGCTTCAGGTGGAGCATTAACAAGATTTGAAGGGTTCGCCTTCATGATTCTATTCATTCCATATGTCATCAATGTTTTTATGCAAGAAAAGTTAGCAAGCAGACTGCAAAAAGAGAAGGAATATAAAGAGATTGAAATACAGCTTGGATTATTGGGATTTGATTTTGCAAAGCTTAAATCAGGATGGCTGTCTTTTTTCTTGGGTCTTCTTTTACTTCTTCTTGGCTCTCAATTTTTTAGCAGTACCTTAATTCAGATAGTGAAACTATTTCCAGTAAACGAGATGATTGTTGGATTAACAATAGGAGCAATTGGTCCCTCATTGCCAAACATATTAGCCGCATACAAAGCAACAAAAAGAGGTATGGGCGATGTGGCTGTTTCGGAAACGTTAGGGTCTAATATCTTTACCTTGTTGGTTACGATGGGATTTCTTGCATTTATCTCCCCTATTACGATTTCTGATCGCTGGATTTACTTTGACATACCGATTATGATCATCATGAGCTTGATGTTGTTTATCTTTATGACCACACGCAAAACAATATCGAAGCTTGAAGGAGGTATACTTTTGGGAAGCTATGTACTTGTATTAACTGCACAAATTTTTCTTCTTAAGTAATATTTAGGTCTTATTAACAATCTAAATTTAATTTGCGGTGACTCTCCTTTGACTTAAAATGAGAATGAATTGGCTCTCATGGTTGAGAGATCGCGGATGTTGAAGGCAGTTAAAGAAGGATCGAGCGCTTGAATATTTCCAGTTACAATGCCATCACCACTTAACCCTTTTGGTCCAAACTCAACAAATGTATGTGCTCCTAGCCGTTTTGCTGCAGATAACATCTGTGGAAAATCAAGGGTGTGAGTCATCTGCTCAATAAATGCGCTTTTTATACCAGAACCATCATCTCGTTTTTGTGCCCCAACTACAGATATGATTGGTATGAGTGGATTGAGGAATTCAAATTTATCAAGAGCGGAAGCAAACTGAGGTTGGACAGCTTTCATCACGCGCGAGTGACCTGCTATTGAAATAGGAAGAAGGTATGGTCTCATGTTTTGAGACTTCATATAAGCAAAAGCCTCATTCATAGCATTCTCCTCACCGCTTAACACTATTTGCGTCTCACTGTTTTTGACGCCAATATCAATATGAAACGTGTCTAGTAGATAACTTAGCATCTTTGGAGAAATATTTCTGACCACAACCATTTTTCCCGGTGGCGCATCAGCCATGATCTGTCCACGAATCCAAGCGATTTTGATACCATCCTCAAACGATACCACGCCTGCAGCCACAAGTGCCGTTAGTTCACCCAAACTATGCCCAAAAGCAAGTAAAGGCAATCGCGTACGAAGAGAGGGATTAAGAGTAAAATATCCAACAAGATTTGCAATACTTGCAACAACAATCAGGGGTTGAGCATTTTCTGTATTATTTAATTCGCCGTTTGGGTCGTCAAACATAAGATTCACCAGATCCTCTCCTACGATACCTTTTGCTGTGTCGATGACCTCTCTTGATGCAGCGATATTGTCGTATAAGTCTCTCATCATCCCAACTGCTTGTGATCCTTGACCGGGGAATACGTACGCAACATGAGCCATGTGAGGAAGTTCTTTCTCTCCCGAAAAGATTTCAATAGGCATTTTTATTTGTTTAATTTGTAAGTATACAATTGTTTCCGAAGTGTGGCTTGCCGCGCGAAGCCCTATACCCTCTGGTACAAGGCGAAGTGGTGGACAGTAGCGAATGAAGTTTATAACTTTTTATTTGACTGCAGGGTATTCTTTTTATATTCCTGCTATTAATCTTTAAGTTTCTAAGCAGTTATAGTAAAATATCACTATGAAAAACCAAAAATATCTCAATTTTAATGTTCTAATAACTCAGAATGAGGATGGGATATATGTAGCTGATTGTCCGGCTATTCCTGGATGTCATTCACAGGGATCAACCTATGAAGAAGCTGAAAAAAACATCAAAGAAGCTATTAAGTTATGTCTTAAAGTAGCAGAAGAGGATAAAGATTATAAGGACAGTATTGATTTTGAATCAGCGATAGCTCCTCGTATGTTGAGCAGGGAGAGGCTTATTGCGATCAATTCTTAATGATATCAAAATCACTCCCAAAGAATTTCAAAAACTTCTTTAGCGAATGAAGTTTATAACTTTTCTCGTAAGAACATTGAAAATGCGAACAACATCCTATATTATTAAAACTATTAATAATTACTTCTAAAATTATGGATTTCCCAACAGAAACAACTTTACCAAAAGATCCCATGATGAATTACTTTGCTAAAGAAAAGGCAGCGTTGGATGAAGCTGTTAAAAATGGAGGTTTAAAAACAGAAAAGGCTCTTAATGGAACAATGTATGTCTTACCTTTACCTACAGGAAATTATACAGTAGCTGTATCTATCGACGACATGATTATAAGAAGCGGAGATGAAATTGAAATGAGACGAGGAACAGCAACTCCTGGAAACGAGGCGGTTGGACGAACTCAAGTGAGTGACTTTTATATTGATCATCAGGGAAATGGAGAAATTGAATATAGAAATTCAAGTCTTCCGCCCATGTCTGGCCCACTCCGCCTTCATGATACTAAAATGAATATATCCGCAATCGTCAGACAGCAAGATCAAGCTAGAGCTGTTAAACCTTATTTATGACATCATAACAATCTAAATTTCATTAGTGGAGAGTAGCAAACGAAGTTTATAACTTTTGTTTGACTTCGAAAGTCTCTATACTTACTTCTACATTTAATCTGTGATTTTATTTTGGAATACTATAAACTCTTTGACGTGGAAGTAAGACTTTCATTGAGTCTCCTTGTTTTATTATCCCTTCTCTTTCAATTAAACCAGTCGCTCCTCTTTTATGAACTGCCGCTTTCTGAAAAGCATTCGGTGGTATGGTTTGATGATGTTCATGGATAACCTCACCTGGACCTTCACATGGTGTATTTTCTCCCGTTAACAATATAACTGCATCTTCAGGAAATAGTAATTTAGTCATAGGTGGGAGTAACGTTAGTCCAACTATTCCTGTTGCTGTCAAATTAAGACCGAGCCATTCTGGAGGTAGTTCTTCTATTCCTAAAGCTTGGGCAATCTGTTTAAGCTCATCATCTGCAATTACAGTAACCTGTCTTGAGTTAAAAATTTCTGTTCCTCTTGGATATTCTGGTTCTCGTCCTCCAGAACGCCTAGTTAAACCTGTATGTCGTGCATCTCCATCAAATCCTCCATATACCGCTGATACAGAATCTTGTCTTACAGTAACGACAGCGTTTTTATCTTTATTTATAAATAAACCCGTAACAAGAGCCTCTAAAGTTCTCATACTATAAGTCAGTATTATATCACCTATGAAAATGTTTCTCTCACCCACTATTATACTATCTTCCGAGTAAACCTAAATGTTTAGGCACCTATTCGAG
>CAYSQE010000006.1:0-65696 GCA_964433155.1 uncultured Gammaproteobacteria bacterium
TCGCGAGTATGAAATTGCGGAAATTTTTGATATTAATCTGTTTTAAAATCATAGTATCGACAAAAGATATGATACAATAACTGTATGGATAAACCAAAGCGGTTGGCATATAAGAGAGTCTTGCTCAAACTTTCAGGCGAAGTCTTCGGCAGCGAAAAAAAAGGTTTAGATTTTATAGAGGTGACCAAAGTTGCCAATATTATAAAAAAAGTTCATGGAAAGACAGGTGCACAAATTGCAGTTGTGGTAGGTGCAGGCAACCATTTTAGAGGTAGAGATGTCGAAGGTACACCGGTTGACCATACTGTTGCAGATCAGATTGGGATGTTGGGAACAGTTATGAATTCGCTTGCCCTCCAAGAAGAATTAGAAAGGTTGGGTAACAACACCAGAGTGATGTCCTCGATACCGATGCCGCCAGTTTGTGAGCTATTCATAAGAAGAAGGGCCATCAGACATATGGAAAAAGGAAGAATTGTAATTTTGGCGGGTGGCACTGGCAGTCCATTTTTTACCACAGACTCGGCTGCAGCCTTACGATCAATAGAATTGAGATGCGACGTGCTTCTCAAAGCTTCCAATGTCGACGCTATTTATGATAAAGATCCTAAAAAATATCCCGACGCTAAAAAATTAGACCATATTGATTATCAGTCTGCTTTGGAGAGGGGATTAAAAATAATGGATAATACTGCCTTTGCCCTTTGTCAAAGTAGAAAGATGCCAATTGTGGTTTTCAACTTTAATCAGCCTGAAAATCTTGAAAGAATCATAATGGGCCAAAAGATTGGTACGCTGGTCTCTTAAATTATTCCTCCGCCTAATCCGAAAATTATAGAAATCAATCTCACCAACACATAGGATGTCACAAGAAGTATAAAGCCAATAATCGCTGTCGTAAATTTTGCCTGTGCTGACTTTACCTTTTCAGGATTACCTTGTGACATCATATAATCGTATCCTCCCCAAATAAAAACTAGGAGCAAAATAATAACCGCAAGGGGGATGAGAAATTGGACCACCCTATTTACAATAGCGCCTAGGGTATTGATATCTGAAGGTAAGGGACCCGTTATGCACTCCCCGCCAATGCAAATTTGCTGAGCTAAATAACGACTAGTCATTTATGCGTGAGTAGCTGGAAAATTATTTGTTTGGGTTTGCCCTACTCCATTCATTTGAGAAGTAGATTTTTCATCTTGTATTGTTGAGGTTGGAGTCTCTATCACTTCCTGGACTTTTTTTGAAGCACATTTGCTACAAATAACAGTAGAATTTTTTACCATTTCTGTCTTAAAATGCTGACCGCATGTTTCACAGAAGAAGTTTTTTAGAGTTTGTTTTTTTAACTGATCTTCTGAGATCAACTCTACTTTTTCTATATTAAACACGAAGTTCTCTCCGTCAAAATCGGCCACGATTTGGTCTCCAGCTTTTACCTTTTTTTCGATGATAAGCGTCGACATTGGATTCTCAATGAGTTTTTGAATTGCTCGACGAAGGGGTCTTGCCCCGTAAACTGGATCAAATCCTTCTCTGACTATTTCTTTCACCGAAGCCTCTGTATATGTAAATCCAATATCTTGATCTTCAAGTAGTTTTCCAACGCCATTGAGCTGTAATTTAACAATTTCCATCATATGAAAAAATTTAAGCGGTTCAAAAATGATGACTTCATCAAATCTATTGAGAAGCTCTGGTCTAAAAAATCTACGAAGCTCATTGGTAACTTTACTTTTTATGATATCGTACTTTTTTTTATCAACTTCTTCATCGACCTTTCTTTTCTCCTCCAATTCTTTCTCCAGGGGAAAATCTTTGCCAAAATATTCTTTAAGAGTTTGTACCTTCCATGCTTTATCATTTGGATTTCTAAACCATATTTTGTCTCCTAAAATAACCGTTTCTTTTCCCACCGGAGAAAATGCATGAATATCCCAATATGCTATCGGTAATGCCATTTTAGTCTCGTTTGCAAAATATTCTTTAAGGTGTCCTGTCTGCCAATCATTCGTTCCTTCTTTCCTCAGCCAATATCTGTCTTTATATGTCACTATCTCTTTTTCCTCTGGTGTGAACGTATGAGTTTTAAATCTTGCAGTTGGCAACTGTTCCTCTGGAACGTCTGGCAGCGCATTGATAACTACCCCATCTTTAAAATAGTCAATTAGATTTGTTGTTTGCCAAACTTTGGCTGTCGTTGATGTACGATGATACATCGTATCCCCTTTTGTTAGTACCTCTACTCCTTTTGACGAAATCGCATGGGTATCAAAACCATTGATTGGAAAATCAACTTTATCTTTACTCTCGATTTTCTGTCCAGCAAAATAGTCCAAAAGCATTCCCTCCTGCCATTGATGTTGAGCAGAGGTAGAGTCACGTTCAAAATATTTTGCTCCGATTGTCAAAATCTCTCTTCCCCTTGGCGAAAATGTATAGGTAGATAGCATCGGAGGTTCTTCAATTTCTGTTTTCCCACTTTTGATAAGTTCATCTTGAATAAGTCGGGTGCCAATATTTGAGGTACAGACTACTACGCTATTTTTAAATGATATAACACGCCCTTTGTTATCTGTCAATCTTCCATCATCTAAAATCTGAAGGAGGATATTAAATATATCTGGGTGAGCTTTTTCCACTTCATCAAATAGAACCACCGAATAGGGTTTTCTCCTCACAGACTCGGTTAACTTCCCCCCCTCTTCATAGCCAACATATCCGGGTGGAGCTCCCAGTAGTTTAGCAACCTCATGTCTTTCCATATATTCTGTCATATCAAACCTTATCATCGCTTCTTCTTGACCAAATAAAATTTCGGCCAATGTCTTTGCCAGCTCTGTTTTTCCGACACCGGTTGGACCCAAAAACACAAAGCTTCCAATCGGCCTTTGGGTAGACTTCAACCCTGCTCTTCCACGCCTTACCGCAGCGGCAACGGCCTCAACGGCTAGATTTTGATCGATGAGTCGCTGATGCATGATTTTCTCAAGATTTGAAAGTTTCTCTAGCTCTGACTCAGTGATTTTTGAGACTGGAATACCGGTCCAACGCGAAACAATATCTTTTATAATCTCGACAGAGACAGCAGAGGTCGTCTGGGCTTTTTTCATATCATACTCACCCTTTTTTTCTTTTAGATTCGCCTCAATTTCGTCGATTTTTGATCTTTGAATGCGTGCTTTCACCTTATCTCCGGATTTTTCTGCTTCTTGTAGCTCTTGTCTCAATTCTGCTACTCGAGTTTCAAGAGATTTGATCTCTTCAGGTAATGATATTAGAGGCAAACGCACAGCTGAGGAGGCCTCATCGATAAGATCAACCGCTTTATCAGGCAGATAGCGATCGCCTACGTACCTTTTTGAAAATTTGACCGCCGCCTCTATCGCCTCATCAGGAATTTTTACCCGGTGGAAAGCCTCATACTTATCTTTTATCGCTTTTAACATTTTAATCGCCTGCTCAACTGTTGGCTCTTGGACCAAGACCGGCTGAAATCTTCTTTCCAATGCTGGGTCTTTTTCAATATATTTTCGATATTCAGTAAGAGTAGTTGCTCCAATAAGCTGCAATTCGCCTCTGGCTAATGCGGGCTTTAAGAAGTTTGAGGCGTCGAGGGCGTTTTCCCCTCCGGAAGATCCCGCCCCCACAATATTATGAATTTCGTCGATGAAAAGAATGATCTGACCTTGACTGCCTTTTACCTGCTCAATTAGGTCTTTCATGCGCTCTTCAAATTCTCCTCGATGTGATGCTCCCGCTATGATACTCATCAAATCAAGCTGTAAAACTTTTTTATTGAGAAGAGGTTCTGGTACTTCTCTTGCGACGATTTTTTGAGCCAGCCCTTCGACAATGGCGGTTTTGCCAACCCCTGCCTCTCCAACCAGAGCGGGATTGTTTTTGGTCCGCCGGGATAAGATATGGATCACCCTTTCGATAACGTCAGATCTTTCAACGACCGGGTCTAATAATCCCTGCGCTGCTTTGGCTGTTAGATCGATGGTAAATTGATCAAGGGTATTTTTCTTAGTTTCGTCACCTTTTTCTTTTTGCTCGAGGCCTTCTTTTTTTCCTGTAATTTTTTTATTTAAGTCTTCTTTCCTTAGACCTAACTTAGCCAAAATACGCGCGCCCGCTCCCTCTCCTTCTTCATAAAGTCCCAACAGAATATGTTCGGGCGAAATGAATTCAAAGCCAAGCTTGCGAGCGATAATCAGAGAGTTATCAAGGATTCTTTTTACGCGAGGGGATGGTTGTGCAATTTTATCAGAGCTTCCTTTTCTATAAATCTTAAGTAGTTCTTCTTCTACAAGTTGAGGTTGGATTTTTAGCTCAACCAAAAAGCTATATATCTCGCTATCTGACAACAATCCATGCAATAAATGTTCGCTATCGACATATTCATTTTTTAATTCTTTAGCCTTAGTCTGGGCCGACAAAAATACCCTGTTTGATCTTTGGGTAAGATGAGTCATGAGATCGAGTTCTTCACGTTTCTTCTCTTCAGGTGTTTTAGATTTTTCTTTGTCTTCAGATTTGGTTGATGAATCTTTAGCCGAAGATGGAGGATGGATGGTAGAAGGTTGATTGTTCGATTGTTTCATTGTTGCATTGTTACTTTGAATACTTGGAACTTTGTCATTGGAACTTGATTGGATATGGGAAATTGGAACTTGTGATTTTTGTACTGGCGGATTACCAATGCCCGAATATGGCGTTCCCCCACCAGGAGTTATACCAATCCCACTGTATGATCCACCCGATTTAACTGGTATCTGTGTCTCATCCACAAAAGTTGGACCAGTAACAGTCTGTTGACTTACGACGGGTTGCTGAGAGGTTGTATTATCACTTTTTGGAGTTGGACTCGACTGTTTAGGTGTCGACTTAGGTGGTTGTTTTTTAATAAAATCAAAGAATCCTGCCATGGTATTCATTATGAAAAAATTTTTACCTTTTGTCAACCGAAAATCTATTGACAACAACACGCTATTATGTTATAAATTGATGCATGAAACAAACACACATATCAAATACACAAATTACTGCTGATGCTGATAAATTAACCCAGCTACTCTACGCAAAAAAATTATTTGAAGAAAAAACACGAATTAATCTTTATTTACCTAAAATTGTGGTCAGACTTATCGATTCACTTGCGAAAAATTCTTCAAGAGGTGAATTGGTAACCTCCTTAGTTATGGAAAAAGTAGGAAAAAATAAAAAAACACCACATGGTATGTTTTCTCCTTTGGAAATTTCGGAAGAAGAAATAGAAGGAATAACTTCTTCTTTGAATCCAAAAACCAATGAACTTACCTAAGTATTGTCTCGACACTCATCCTCTCATTTGGTATTTTTCAGGACAAAAAACTCTTTCAACTAAAGCTAAAAAAACGCTGGATGGCATTTTTTCAAATAAACCAATCTGCTATATTCCATCGATCGTCTTACTCGAATCTTATCATCTTAGTCTAAAACGTCCAAAATTTAATTTCTCAAAATTTTTCCAAAGTTTACGAATACCAAATATCATTATAGTGCCTCTCGACAAGATAGTTCTCACCTCTTGTTTTAATCTACCTAAAAACTTAGATATCCATAACCGCATCATTTGTGCAACAGCAACCACTACCAAATCTATCTTAGTTACAAAAGACGAAACTATTCACAAGCTTCAGTCAATAAAATATATCTGGTAATGTTTGACACTAGCTGATTTTTCTGCTTAAATCAATTTATGCTTTCCTCTTTTTTTACAGGTCTTAGTAAACTACTTTCTCTTGCCAGAAAAATATTTTTAGTCGTGGCTGTATATTTTGTTGTCGTAAGTCTATTTCTCCATATATTCAGTAAAAATGAATCTAAGGTTGTTCAAGATCCTACTATGAAAAATAGGGAAAAAATTTATAGTGTAATCAATGATAGTAAGCTGAAAAAAACTGACGAAGGCAAATTAACTATTTTAATTTACCGATCAATAAACTGCGGTCTGATAGGTGAAGGCTGCACTAATAATCCCAATGATGCAGACAAAAATTTTAATAAAAGTCTTTTTGGTAGGATGATTAATCTCATAGTCGCTCCAATCAGAAATCCTCCTGCTTCAGGCTTGTATTGGGTATATGATAGTTTGCAAAATACAGGTTTTATTCCCAAGACATACGCAGCTGAAGGAGTCGGTTTTGCGGCTATAAAACCTTACAAAGATATTTGGTCAAAGTTCAGAGACGTCTCTTATCTCATCTTGGTCTTGATCATTATAAGTATAGGTTTCATGGTGATGTTTAGAATGAAACTTAATCCTCAAACTGTAATTTCTGTAGAAAACGCACTCCCTAGAATCGTCATTTCGTTAATTTTAATAACTTTTTCTTTCGCCATCGCGGGCTTTATTATTGATTTGATGTACGTCACTATTTTAGTAAGCATATCATTACTAAGTACCTTGAATATCGGATTTCTCAAGTCCGATCCGGACAGTTTAAAAGCTCTTCAGAGTAAATATATTGGGGCTGGATTTGGAGAAATTTTACCTGCGACAGGTGGAGCAAATGTCTTCCAAGTTGGAGGAGCTTTACTCAATATACTGCCAGATATTACATCTAGTTTTTTAAGGGGTTTTGTCTCACTATTTGTCACTAACTGGATCGCGAGTAAATTTTATGAAAGATGGTTCCAAGATGCTGTTGAGGCACCTGGAAATGTAAGTGGCCAGGCTTTTACTTTCGGATTCGGTCTTGGTAACTTGGTCAAGTCAATCCCACGTTTCATACTCAGTACTATTCTATTTTTTCTAATTTTTCCATTTGGAGCAACCATAATATTGGGAATATTGTTCTCGATAACTCTTTTATTTTTCCTCTTTAGAATCTTTTTTCTACTTCTTACTTCTTATCTAAAAGTCCTTCTCTGGATCATTTTCTCACCATTTATCCTGATGTTTGAGGCGTTTCCCGGTAGAAACACCTTTGGTACATGGCTTAAAGGACTCGTAGGCGAACTCATTGTCTTTCCAACTGTCATCATTATCAACCTCATTGGATACGTCATAATTACTGTCGGAGCTGAAAAGCATACGGCCATCTTTCAACCTCCTTTTCTCTACGGTATCGATCCACAAGCATTCTCAGTACTTTTAGGAACAGGCCTTCTTTTAATGACGCCTGATCTAGTCAAATTGCTAAGAGAGGGGCTGCTTGGGTATAAAGGAGCACCAATCAGTCTAGGCATTGGAACATTCTTCACTGGAGTCTCTTCTGTTGGAGGTGGAGCTATGGGAACAGTTGGACAGATCGGATCATTAAGTCTAGGAATACATGCACTTACAGGTAAATCTCTCGGAGATATCGCAAGAGATCCTAGTTCTATATTCAAACCTAAGCCTCCTGCAGCTGCAACACCTGCAGATGATGTTTCGACTCAATTTCATAAATAAATTTTGAGTTTTTATCTATCTACCAAATCCAGGGATTTTAAGTATATCTACGCCAATAAGTCTTAAAATAAATACCGAGAAAATTATGAGCATCAAGCCCATGATGCAAGAAGTCAAAAGTTCTTGAGCTTTTTTGATTCTTTCTGGATTGCCTTGTGAAGTTTGCAGAATGAATGCCGAATAGATAATACACAAAAGTGCAATTATTCCTGCCAAACTTACGCCTAAACCAAATATTGTATCTCGTATTGCCACCGAGAGCTTAAAATCAATACAACCGATAGCAGTCCAAACGCCATGTTTACTACACTCAGCACACTCTGTTGCTTCATCGGTTGATTCTATTCCAGCACAGAGCATTGCAATTTCAAAATCGTCAGGATCAACACATGTACAGCTCTCTTCTGGATGTTTCTCTGGATTGTATTTTGGGTTATTTGGTACTCCTTCGGCACAAAAAGGAAGTGTAAATGATGATTTTGTCATGTCAAGAAATGACTTACGAATAGGGTCAAAAATCCCAAGAAATGAGTTAATTGGTTCTAATATGAGACCTATAGCTGTATCTAGAAGAGAACTAGTCTTTGGTTTTGGGATCTTCCATGGCTGTAACTCAATACCCCTAGTATTACATGGCTGGTTAATCTTTCCCTTAACATTTGGGTCCAAAGCATTTTGAATATCTTGACCATTATCTCCTTGATCGCCAGGAGTTGGAGTTGAGGCAACTACACAACTTGCATCTGAAACACACTTGATTCTTCCCCACGTACCAAGACTCGCAACCTCGCAGGAATCAGTACTATCGTCCGAATAACACCAAGGACTTCCGACTGGTGACTCTGCCTGCGTACATGTATTATTTGAATAAACGTATTCCTGACATCTATAGTTCGCCGCCGCTCTGGTGGGATTACTAATAAATGCAATGACAGCAATAATAACTATAACTGTTCCTATTAAAAAAGGGAGTCTATGCATATCTTAATTTAATCTAAAACGCTAAAGAAATACAAGTATTATTGTTTTTTTCCCTCAGCTTCTTTCAAAGATTCAGATATAAATTTGTATAGCAAAAAGGCAATGAAAAGCGGGCCGTATTTGAGTAAAAAGTCTTGCAGGATATGATTCCAGTTTCCGCCAAATTTTTCTCTTAAGCTATGGCCGTTATAAGCATAGTCAACTTTACGCTGAGTAAATGGTGTTTTGTAGCTCTTATTGAGAAGAGGTATTTTGTCGAGGAATGGAATTTTATTCAGTATTGGTAATTTGCTTGGTGTAATATATCTTGGTTCGTATCTTCCTGGTAGGGACAAATCATACGGATCTTTTTTCAAAAGACCGTTTGTTTCAAGCGCAATCACAAACTTATCGATATCTGTCGCATCCCATTCCCAGACAGCTGCTCCTCGCCCAGCTACCTTTGCGGCAATCGAATTTGTTCTAGCCGAGCTGCCTGTAAGAAGTCCTAAAATCCCCTTTGCCATCGTATCTTTTTTAAAGTAGGCGATTGCAGCTGAAGCAAGCTTATGGACCGCCTCGTATCCATCTTTCGCACCATGAACCATTACATAAGCGTCGTATACTTCTTTAAGTACATGAACTAAGGGGCTAAAGTCTCCTCGTCCCCCGCCAACTGCCATCTGCTGAAGAACTTCTGGCAATTTTAATACCCCATTGTTCATCATGTGCTGCTCCATGTTAGCTATATCACCTATTGCTCTTGGAATTGTCCTTGGACCAGCCCTTTTGAAAAGAAGAAAAGAGAGATCTGTCTGTTCGATACCAAAGGTAAATGTATAGAACTTCTCGGGCTCATTTCCTATGCTGTCTGCAAACTTATCAAGTTCTGCGTCGTTTAAATACAATTCATTTATTTTGTCGTAGACCTTGATTATATCCGTAAGATCTCCATCAGAAATTTCTTTACCAGCAAAAAGCGTTCTAATTTTGGGTGCATCCAATTCATAATTGATAGAGTCAAGGCCAAGAAAATCTTCCTTCTCTTTGACAATTTTCAGTTGTTCACGCATTGCCTTACTCACATTCTGTCGCAAAAGACTCTCTGCCAAACTCAGATTCTTCATCACCTTGTCAAACTTATCTGGATCCCATTTAAGTTCCTCTTTTATAAGTTCCTCTTTTATAAGTGCCATTCTTACTTTTTGCCATTTACTCTTCCCGTCTTCATTAAATCTATCTCTATCGATACGTAAAAACTTGGAAGGAAAAGTTTTAGCTATATAACGCGCGAGCATTCTATTTAAAAATGTTTTTGATGTAGCTTCTTCAACAGCTTCACCTATATTATCTGGTGAAACTGTGCCCTTTTTTATACCATCTAATACATCGGTTCGTTCTGCACTTCGCAGTTTATCTATGTAACTATCAAAACCCGCCTCGTCTTTATTAAAATAAGTTTTATAGAGATATTTAAAAAACTCAGTTCTCTTGTCTTTATACTCTGCTTTATCCAAAAAACCTTTATTCGCGTCTCCTATTCTGTTGTTAGTAATAAAGTCATATATGACTTCCCAGCCTATCTTTTCGATATTCTGCCAGGTTTTTAGAACGTTAAACTCTGAAACCCCGGCTTGAGGAATGCCTGCTCTATGAATTAACTTTTCTTTTCCTTTTTCTCCAGTCGTCTCCCAAACATAGTAGTCCTTGGTAAAATGGAGCATCCGCCAGCCTCTCCTCTTGGATGGACCTCCCACATTGCCAAAATCAACTAAATCATCTATCAATAATCTTTGTTTGCCTAGTCTTCCTCTTCCCTTCCAATAACTTTCCCTGTATTTGAGTATATTTTGATAAACCTTCTCATGATCCCATATGCCTTTGCCAAGATTAGGATCGTCAATAGGTACAAAGAGCCACGGATATAAGTTTGCCTCACCTTGCCAGCGTATAAACATATGGGAAGGATTAAAAACCATGAGTGGCGTGGCATCGGTAGTGTAGTAACTTGCAAATGTCCCTCCCCCGCTTGGAGTAAGCGGAGGATCTGCATAGGATGCTTTTTCTTCCTCAGTCAAAAACGCTCCCCTTGCCAAGCCTTTTCCCATATAAAGAGCACTCATCAATCTGTCTCTATCATCAATTTCGGGGTGTGCGATCTGAAGAGCCTTTATTATTTCTTCCTCCACCTGTGATGAGGGCGACCCGTCTTTTGTGGAAAATTGGTCTGGCTCGTGTTTCCAATCCTGTGCCGCAAACTGCTCCTCGATAAACTTTTCGTAAAGCTGATAGGCTTCAAGAACCAGATCACCATCTGGCATGTTTAAAATCTCATCTACGTCTGTGCCTTGTAGTTTTTCAGCATAGCCTTTTAACCCTTCATAAAATCCTTTTTGAGGATCAGCAGGAAGGTTCAATATCGCTCCAACATTATGAAGATATCTGCGGCCGTGGGTATAGTAATTTAATAAAAGTTCGAGGTGTACCGCAAATTGGCTGAGGCTGACTGGTTTTGGTGTCAGAAGTGGTCTTAGCCTTATAAATGTCTTTTCTGTCTCTTCCCCCTTGATCCCTACAGGCAATATCTCTCGCTCCCCTTGTACGTACTGATAAAGTTTTAAATCTATCTTTTCATCTTTTTCTAATGCTTTTAGTTGTTCACCCAGTGCTTCGATTGCTCGTTGTACCGCTCCTATCGTCACACGAATACCATGAAAAAAGTCCTTCTCGGCGACCTCTTCATAAAACTCTGAAGGTCTCTCTCGGCTAAGTCGCACGTGTATTTTGTCTAATATGTTAATGAGTTTTTGAGATATTTCTTTTGAAACCTCTTCAGCCAATCTTTGATCAACTTTTTTATTTAATTCAGCCTCACTTAATGTTTCTTTTTTCTTTCGCTGTTCCTCCTCAATTTGTACTTTTAGTTCGGCTTTATGATCCTCTATCTTTTTTATTTCATCCGCATCTTTTATATCTTTTCCTGTTCTTCTATTAATGTATTTAATAAATTCTCGGGGATGATAAAGGCTCTTCAGCAACTCTATATCGTCTTTATTCTTGATAGTCGAATAATAGTTTTGATAGTCTTGTTGCCAAGTAGGACTTCCTTCAGCTATACTTGCCTCCTCGGTTGCCTCCCTTAACTCCTCAGCTGAAGGTTCTTTAGGTTTTTCAATTTTGAATTTTGCCCTCGCCATTTCTGACGTTATGCCAAGATCACCAGCTTTTCCTTCTATCGCTTCAGCCACCAACTCTGCCGCCCTAGGATCAACCATCTTTAACCAATCGAATGCTTTTTCAAAATCAGATCTTTCGGTCGCACCTTCAGCCGATAAAGTAATATCTTTCTGGCCAAAAAGGTAGTCTCTTAGATGTTTCTCGATTGTTGTGGCATACTGGGGAGTATCGATCTTATCAGCAATTTCAACCAAAAGAACCTGAGCTTTGCTATTGGACAAAGTCAAGACGCCCGCCTTTACCGCTTCGGCTGCCTTGATAATAGTTGTTAGAACCTGATCTGCTTCTGGCCGATGCTCACTAAATTTATTACGTAAATGGGCTGCGTATGCTTGATCACTATGTTGCCCTACTTTTTTTATGTCATCTTTCACTTCATCTGTGATTTCTTTTTTTCCCGCAGCATCCGCTCCCTTAATCCTATTTCTTATGGCTTCTCTTATCTTTTGGGCAAAACTTCGTCCATCTTCACTTTTTTCTGGATCCGCCATATTATTTTTCTTTCCTCAATTTATAACCTAAATTAGCATAGTTAGATGGTTAAATAGCTAAATGGCTTTTTCTAACTATCTAACTATGTAACCATGTAGCTATGTTTATCTTTCTAACTTCTCTTCTGTAATTTTTATAAGGAAATTTATTTCTTTTGGTAATTTTCTTAATTCTTCTAAAATATGATCTTTTTCTTTCTCTGTGATCAATTTCCTTCCATAAGCTTTCTTTGTCCAGTGAGCTGATTCATAAACCGAACCTCTAGCATTGTAATAGAATTTTTGTTTATCTTTCTTATGATATCTCCCAAATCCTTCTGCTATATTTGCGCTAATAGAATCGGTTGAATCAACGTATTGAGTACCCAGGGTTCTTTTATTAAACCACTCCCATTCAGTCACAATTTTCCAGATATAATCACTAAGATTTGTAGCTATCATATATGCTTTAATATCTTCTAATTTTAACCATCTAACCATATAACCATTTAGCTATTCTAAAAAATATCAGCGTTTGATTCTTCCTTTTAGTTTATAACCTATTCCACCCAATATAAATATTGTCAGTGAAGAACTCTTCAAAAACTCTACCAGATTTCCGCAGTTGAGACAAGCTGGACGAGTGATGAAATACATAAGAGTATCAAAAACTACAATGACTGGGAGTAGTAACAAAATTGGAACAAATAGAAGAAATCTCTTCATAAATTTATTGTACAAGATTAACCCCTCTATAGAAATGAGAAACGAGGTAATAGGTTTAGAAGCTAGTTAGGAAGTTGGTCAATGGACGTGGAAGTTAGACCGTTTAAATTTAAAATCTTGCCATGTTTTAGAAAGAGTATAAATCTGTCTACTGGATTTATCATATGTTTTAATCAACTCATCACACAGATTTTTGTCAATCAAATTGCCGTAAATATCTTTAACTTGTTCCAAACTAACTAACGTTTCATTACTTTCCGCAAGTGCATCATCTAAATATTTTTGGAAACCTGCTTTTTGATGACGTTTAGCATAGCCTTCAGCAATCAATCTTGGAATTGCTTTACATGATCGTGAAAGTTGATCTGCAAGATCGAATTTCTCAGTCTGAGGAAGTTTAGGAATAATTTTTGTCATTATTACAATCGCAGCTTTATATGTATTTTGATAAATTTCGAGATCCTTAAAACTTCTTATCGCCATGTTTCCATTATAGCACCATATTCCATTTCCCCTTCTTTCTTCTTTACTAGCGTCTATTCCTCTTTCCCATCTTCTTGCTTCTTAAGAGAAACAATAAGCTGTCTTTCTCTTCCTTCGCCAACAGAGTAAGAGGTAAGATCAGGATGATTTGTTGCGATATATTCGTGGACAACTTTCCTCTCATATGAGGAGAAAGACCTAAGCGAAACCTCTTCCTTCTCTTCCATTGCTCTTTTGGCTATATTTTCCGCAATCTGTTCCAGTCTTTCCTTTTGCTTTTCTCTGTAATCATTGACATTGACTAAAAGGTCGACTGGTTCTCCAAACTTTTTGTAAAGCATAACTTCCAATATCTTTTGGACTGCACGGATAGTTTCACCGTGTCGACCAATTACAGTCGGCGCTTCTTCTTCAGCCTTAATTACTACATGAAACATGTCATTATCTTCTTCAACCTCCACATCAAACTTATCGATCATTTTTTTTAATAACTCTTCTGTTTCTGCCTTGATTGTCTTTAATTTATCCATTATTTTTTTTGTAGGTTACGATATTGCATTATACTAAAGAGCGAAAATATATTCCAATATAAAGACAGTCCTAGAGGTAAAGTATAAGAAAACCAACCTATCATCAAAGGAAAAATGAACTTCATTTGGGTACTCATTGCTTTTTGAAAATCATCCTTGCCCTTCGTAGCCTCGGCGGAGGAGGGACCGCCTTTTTTATCGTCAACAACTGGAGAAGGTGCAGAAGCAGGCGTCATGGCAGTAGTCTGAAGATATTGCAGCAAAGCGGTAATCAGAGGAACTAGATAATAATACCATTGGCCGCCTTTTGCGGGAGTGACGGCTAAATTGATGCCAAAAAACCAAGAATCTATGGTACTAATCCGAAGACTTGGAGAATATAGAGCTTTATTGATTTGGCTTATGATTTTTCCCGCATTACCATTCATTAAAAAAAGCGAGAGGGTATTGTAGAGAGCTATAAAAACTGGGATTTGTATTATCATAAAAAGGCATCCTGAGGCAGGATTGATCCCGGCCTGTTGATACAGTTTCATCTGTTCTTCCTGTAGTCTTTTTTTATCGTCTTTATGCTTATGTGAGAGTCTATCGATGTGAGGCTTCAGATCTTGCATTTTTTTACTGGTGACAAGTTGCTGCTTAAAAAAAGGATGCAGCAACAATCTTATTAAGACTGTCAAGGCAATTATCGCAAAACCAAAAGCTCCAGGAAGTTTGATAAATAGAAATAGCTTGTAAAAAAATACAAGTATGTTTAATATCGGAAAGACAAAAATGGTATTAAAAATATTGGGAGATAACATATTATATGGATAGTTTTTTTCTTCCTTTTAATCTTCTTCTTTTAAGAACACTTCTTCCATCCTTTGTATGCATGCGTTTTAAAAATCCATGTTTTCTTTGTCTCTTTTTCTTTTTTGGCTGCCAAGTACGCTTCATAAATATTTAGAATTTATAATTTGGAATTCAGAATTGATTTATTTTCTCCATGAAATACCTTCCATACGGCTTCTGTTACAAATGGCATATAAGGATGGAGCATCTTAAGATTTTCAAAATATACTTCTTTCAACTCTTTAAGAACTTCAATCTTACCATTTCTTATCTCTTCTTTCAATTGTTCAATGTAATAATCAGCAAATCTATGCCATATAAACTCGTATATTAATCCCAGCGCCTGCGAAAATCTATATGAATCCATTAGTTTTAAATACTTCTTTCTTTCTTCTTGAAATTCTTTTTGTAGCTCTTTTACAGTCTTATCAGATTTAACGCTTCTGTTTTTTGGAACTTGGAACTTGGAACTTGGAACTTGCAGATTCATATGAATGAATCTGCCAATATTCCAAACCTTATTTGCGAAATTTCTCATTCCGATTATTTTTTCCTCTGATAACGATTGATCGCTCCCTTCCTTCACACCAAATACTAACGATCCCCTCAATGCATCTGCCCCATATTTCCCAACCATCAAAAGTGGATCGATCACGTTTCCTTTACTCTTACTCATTTTTTGCCCTTTCCTGTCTCTAACTAGTCCATGAAAAAAAACAGTTCTAAAAGGAACTCTTTTGCTAATATGGTAACCCAACATGATCATTCGCGCCACCCACCATGGTAATATATCATAGGCAGTCTCCATTACTGAAGTTGGATAAAAATATTTATAATCACTACTTTTTGTTGTCATTAAAGTAGCAAATGGCCATTGGCCGGATGAAAACCACGTATCAAACGTGTCTGGATCTTGATCAAATTCTAATGATCCACAATTTCCGCATTTTTCAGGATTTTCAGTTGAAACGAACCAACCATTTGACGTTTGACATTTGACGTTTGACATTTTCTTACATTTATATGCAGGAATTCGGATTCCCCAGACAATTTGCCTCGAGATGTTCCAGTCATGAAAATCTTCAAGCCATTGTATCAGTGTTTTTTTAAATCTGGGCGGTATGATTGGTATTTTATTTGTTTTTAATAGTCCGATCGCTTTATTTGCCAAGGGTTTTACTTTTACATACCACTGCTCAAGCGGCAACGGTTCTATAATCCTTCCACACTTATAGCAAGTTCCTACTCTATGGACATAACCCTCATCGACTTTTTCCAAAAGTCCATCTTTTTTAAGGTCTTCAACTATAAGTTTTCTCGCTTCCAATATTTTTTTACCATGATAGTTTTTAGCTCTTTCTCTATATTTTTCTTCTACGTTTTTTTTCTCAAGAAACCAGGAAAAATCCATTCTCCCTTTAAAGTCGATTATTGGTGTAACGGGTAGATTGTATTTTTTACCCAACTCAAAGTCGTGCATGTCGTGAGCCGGTGTTACCTTCATGATTCCAGTTCCAAATTTTGGATCAACCTCTTCGTCTGCAATCACAGTCATCTCGATATTTCCTAGTAATCCTCGTATTTCTAATTTTTTACCCAACCATTTTTTATAGCGCTTATCTTTCGGATTCACGGCCAAAGCAGTATCTCTAAATTTTGTTTCGGGTCGGACCGTTGCAATTGTAAACGGGCCGTACTTCAGATAATGCAAAGGGTCCTTTTGTTCAATGTATTTAACTTCCAAATCAGAAAATGAAGTACCGTCTTTTGTGCAATAATTTACCAAGCGCTTCGCTCTGTAGATCAACCCTTCTTTATTTAATTGTTTAAACGTTGAGTAGACAATTTTTCTTATATCTTCGTCTAAAGTAAATTTATTTCTTGACCAATCTAAAAAAAAACCCAAACTACGAAGTTGTTTCTCCATTCTGGGTCGATTTTCTTGAACAAATTCCCAAATAAGTCTATAGAGCGTATCTCTATCGTAAGCTAAGCGACTCTTCCCCTGTTTTGCTAAATGTTTTTCAAAAACGTATTGCGTTTCAAAACCGGCGTGATCAGCTCCAGGAAGCCACAATACTTCAAAATTGATAAGCTTGTGATAACGAATCATAATATCCTCATATACATACATCGCATGCCCTAAATGAAGATCTGCGTTTGCATTAGGCGGAGGTAAAATAATACAAAAAGGCTTTTTTTTTGATTGATTATCTGCTCTCATCAATCCGCTCTTTTCCCATCTCTGGTAGATTTTTTCTTCAATTTGTGACGGAATATATTTTTTATCCATAGGTACAACTTAGGTTGTATTATATAATAAAAATTCATGAGCTGGATTTTCGTCACATTACAGTGGTACTTTACACTTTTTGTCCTTGGCATCATTTTTTTTCCACTGACAAACAGAGTTTTTGCTGGGTTTTTTCCTGACAGAGGCTATGCTTTTTCAAAGATTATCAGCATACTTTTTTTAAGCTATATCGTTTTTGTTTTAGGAATTCTTAAAGTTTTGTCGTTTAACCAAATCAATATTATTTCTATTATTGGCTTGTTCGCACTTATTAATGGACTTATCTTCCTTAAAGATAAACTACAAACTACAAACTACAAACTACAAACTGTGTTTTTAATTATTTTTGAAGAATTTATTTTTATCGCCGCACTCTTTTTTTGGACCTTTGTGAGAGGGCAAGAGCCATCTATTAGAGGACTGGAAAAATTCATGGATTTTGGCTTTATCAATTCTATTCTTCGCTCGAAGTATTTTCCACCTTTAGATATGTGGCTATCAAAAGATACTAACAATCCTAATGGTTATTTTATTAATTACTATTATTTCGGACACCTTTCTGGAGCCATTCTTATAAAATTAAGCCGTATAAAAGCTACTTTTGGCTACAATTTAATTCTTTCGACCGTATTTGCACTCTGCGTAAGTCAATCATTCTCACTTGTTGTTGGGATTATATACTCGTATTTAAAAAATATAAGAGAAAGGGTCTTTATTCAAATATCCAATATAAAGCTAGTTTTTTTTGGGCTTTTGGGCAGTTTTATTGTCAGTCTGGGAGGCAATTTACATACAATATACGCATTCACCTCAGGTTATCCTAACGATAATCCAATCGCTTTTTGGAAAATTTTGAGTTGGTATAATCCAGCAAAATATTGGTACCCAAATGCAACAAGATTCATACCCTATACGATACATGAATTTCCTTCATATTCTTGGGTAGTTGCAGATATGCACGGACATGTATATGATATCCCTTTCGTGTTATTAACACTGGCTGTTTTGTTTATTTTTTTTATTAAATACTCTGTTAAAGATGGAGGAATTCAAAATTCAAAATTCAAAATTCAAAATCAAAGTTTAAAAATAAAAACTGAAAATAAATATGCTTTTTTTAGTCTATTAACTATTAACTATCAACTACCAACTACTATCTTTCTTGGCTTTCTTACTGCAGTTCATTATATGACCAATGCTTTTGATGGACCTATTTATTATTTACTTATCGCAATAATTTTTTTCTATCTCTATAATTTGACCAAAAAATGGCTTCTTCATATTGTGCTTTTATCGATATCTTTTATAGTTTTTATACTTCCATTCTCTATACACTTTAAGCCGTTTGTTACTGGAATAGGTGTTAATTGTAGCCCTGGATTTTTAGTTAAACTCCAGAAAATAGGTCCGTTTATTTTTGAAAAAGGTAACTGTCAGGTATCTCCTATCTGGATGCTTCTTATACTCTGGGGATTTTTCTGGATCAACTTTGTACTTTTTATTGTTATTCGACGCTTGACAAAACAGTTTGATACCAATGCAACAATGAAACAATGCAACAATTTTATCTTTCTTCTTTTTTTTCTTGGAACAATTCTCATAATAATTCCCGAATTCTTCTATATAAAAGACATCTATCCTGCACACTTCAGAGCCAACACTATGTTTAAAATGGGCTATCAAGCTTTTATCATGATGGGAATAGCATCTACATACACCTTTTTCAAAATCAAACTGCTTGATAAACCGCTAAGCTGGGTATTTTCTTTTGTTTTTCTTTTTTTCTTCTTTTTTATCGCAATCTATCCTTTATTTTCTATACCCTCCTATTATGGACAACTAAATCGCCCGGTAGAGTTGGAAGGTGCTAAGTGGCTAGAAGTTTCTTTTCCTGAAGACAAAGAAATAATTGATTTCATAAATAATAATATTAAGGGTCAACCTGTAATTCTTGAGGCGCAAGGAGACTCGTACACCGATTTTAATAGAATTTCTGCATATACCGGGGTTCCAACTATAGCTGGATGGTGGGTACATGAATGGTTGTGGAGAGGATCTGCTGATGTTGTTGGTAAACGTATTCCCGATATTGTCAATATATATGAATCTTCAGACATTGAGCTCACTAAAGAATTAGTGAGAAAATATCACGTAAGTTACATCGTAATATCCAAAATGGAGAGAGATAAGTATGCTAAATTAAGTGAAGCAAAGATAGCAAAAATTGCTAAAAAAATATTTGAGTCTAAAAACCATGTTGGGGCTTTATATCAAGTTAAATTTTGAGAAATCCTTTGGGGAGTTGACAAAGGTAAATCTTTTTGCTATCGTGTTTGGTAGCTATCCCGAAAGTCTTCGAGACAAAAAGAGCATTACTACTCGTCGTCCCCAAATACGAGCGGTAGTGATGCTCTTTTTGTTTTATATTTGTTTTATAAATGATAGAGTTTTATAGGTACGCGCAAATTTTTCTCCGTCAGCTGTTTAAATTGATCTTTTACAAAACTGGCTAACTCTTTCTTATCAAAAATATTCAAACTATCTTTATATTTTTTAGGTTTTTGTAGAAGGATAATTTTGTTCATACATACAATATAAACCACAATACAAAGGTTGTCAAGACCTATAGAAAAATACTAATAACTATAAGATAATCCTATAAGAAAATGTCACATTTTCGGCTTACCCCATCGCTATAAAAAGTTTTTGGAAAAAATGTGGATAATTTGTGTACTTCAACCAACGCCCTTTTGTATAATGTAAGGTATGAAGATATCTTTACTCACTTATAATGTATTATTCAATAAAGCTTTCTTAGAACTTAAGAAAATTTTCGAAGATTACAGCCCGGATATTGTTTGCCTTCAAGAAGTAGATACTGATCCTCTCAATCTAAAGAAAATGGAGATTATGAACTATAAGTTGGCTGACTATTCAAACACATTTATTAAATTTAGAAAAATATACGGTGTGGCTACCTATTACAACTCTAAGACCATAAGATTTTTAAGATCCGATACAGTAACTATACCTCGTAGCTTTTATGAAATGCTATTTATGCTTATAAACTTGGTTCGTGGAGGCAGTACAAAAAGAACAATCTTAAAGACAGAATTTGTCAATGTCTCAACTAATATTCGAATAACCGTAAATAATATACATCTTATTGATTTGGCCTTAAATGAAGGCAGAATGAAACATATAAAATATTCTCTAAAAAATATAAATGTATATAAAAAAAATCCGTTAATAATAGCCGGCGACTTCAACTTCCTTCCCTACTCAAGAAAAAAGTTGGAAAAGATTATGGACACATACAAACTAAAAGAAGCTACTAAAAGTGTAGCCTACACTCTTTATTACGTGGAGGATCTGGCATTAAAGAACTATAGTCTAGTCAGAAGGTTGTTGGTCAAATTTCTAGGAAAAATATTTTCTGTCGATAGAGTAAAAGTAGATTATATTTTTTACAAAAACCTAAAACTTACTAAAAGTGAAACGATAAATGTCGATCACTCTGACCATTTCCCTGTACTTTCTTCTTTTAAAATTTAAAACATTAAGTATTATCTAAGATAAGCCTCAAAGAACCGCTTGAGCTGTTGAAGATAGTTCTTAAAATTCTGTTCAAATGGAAAAAAATTTTTAGCTGAATTACCAACACTCCCCCCCATTTCGTACTCAAAGATTTTATTTTTTATATCTCCTTTTATAAGAACATGCGCAGTTGCGATAAGATATTTGTAAAACATTGCCAGTTGTCCTTCTCTTCGCATCCTTCTTAAGGAAAACTTTACCTTTATTTTGTGTAAAAATTTCGTCTTAACGCCCCAACTATATGCATCTTGAATGATCTTGTGATCTTCGGCTAAATAAAGTGACTCGTCAAAACCGCCGACCGTCTCGAAAAATTTCTTTTCCCAAATCATATTTCCACTAGCAGAAAATGGCTTACCAAGATTTTGTGAGAACTCAATCAGAAAGTTAGCAACTTTAAAGATTAGTTTAGTTTGTGAATCATTTTGATCTGGAATGATATAAGGTATAAATACCAGTCCTTTTCTTTTTATAATAATTTGTTTAAGATTATGGGTAAAATTTGCTTTTACTCCGGCATCTGCATCTAGGAAGATTAAATATGTCCCCGTGCTTACCTTGGCTCCGAAATTTCGTTGAAAAGATACATTTTTTTTCTCGTGAACATAGAATTTCAATGGAAAGTTCTGATTAAATACCAAAGCTTTTTTTTTAGTACTATCGGTAGATGCGCCGTCTACAACTATTACTTCAAAATTTTTATCTTTTTGATCTTTTAAATTATTCAACAACTTTGGCAAAGACTTTTCTTCATTTAAGGTTGGTATAATGATTGAGAAATAAACAGAGTCTACCATAGATATATATAAGATTGCTATATTATATAAAAATGAAGATACTTTTGGTTTTCGATTCGTTCTCGCCTTACTCTGGTGGTAGTCAAAATGCTGTAATCGCCTGGTTTAAAAACTTAAAAATGATGGGTCTCAACATCAAGCTTCTTACTGACCAAAATTATAATGTCACACCTGATAAATTTAATAAAAACGATTTAATAATAAATCCTTCAATTAGATTAGGAAGTCTTTTTGCTCAGTTTTCTTTTTCCCCAATTCTCTATAAAAAGACGCAGAAGAAAATAAAAGATTTTAATCCTGATATCATTCACATCCATGAGCAACTTCTTGTCTCGTATCAAGTACTTCGTTTCGCTAAGCGTTATAAATATTTAACTCTAATTTCATTACACGGTGACCCTTACAAATTCAGGGCACAACAGTTCCCCCTATCTCTTTTTATCAAAGAAAGTAGCATATTTAATAGATTATTGAGGAAATTTCAATTTTCTATGCTAAAAAATTCTGACTTTGTCACAACGCCAACATATTATTACCAAAGCTTAATCTCCAAACAACTCCATAAAAAAGCTTTTGTTCTACCTTCACCTGTTTCTTCCTATTTTTTCAAAAAAAAAGGCGCAGAAGAGTCAAAAAAAATAAATAAGCTCATAACTATGAGTAGATTAGCCGGCGAAAAACATGTGGATGTTTTAATAGAAATGATGCAGTATTTAAAAAACAAATTTTCATTGACTATCATGGGAGAAGGCATCGATAAAAAATTTCTTATGGAAAAGGCAAAAAAATTACATCTAAATAATGTTATTACGTTTATTGGCTGGGTCACAAAAAAAGTACTCTCAGAAACTCTAAGAAATCATAACTTATTTCTATCTGCTTCAAATTTTGAAACATTTGGTATTACATATATTGAAGCTCTTGCGAGTAAATTGCCTTGTGTTGTTTATGACTATTCTGTTTCAAGAGAGGTAATTCCAAATGAAATGGCAATATTTGTGGATAGTTTAGATCCTAAGAAGTGGGCTAAAACTCTTTTAAGCCTACAGCAGGATCCAGACTTATATTATAAGCTAAAACAAAATATCAAAAATAATTACCAAAAAATTTATCAATATAATGAAGCCGAATCTGCTAAAAGATTAGCAACAATTTATGAAAATATCAGTCATAATCCCAGCTTATAACGAAGAGCACTATTTATCCGCCTGTCTGGAAAGTTTGGAAAATCAAGAACAAAAAGCAGATGAGATAATACTTGTAGATAATAACTCTACTGATGAGACGGCAAAAATTGCTAAAAACTTTGACATAAAGATAGTTCAAGAAAAACAACAAGGAGTTATTTATGCCAGAAATAAAGGTTTTGACCAAGCTAGCTTTGATATCATTGCTCGCTGTGATGCCGATACAATTGTACCCACAGATTGGGTAAAAAAAATACTAAATAATTTTAAGCACTTTTCAATTGATGCACTTTCCGGAACACTCATTTTTTATGATCTTCCCTTAAAAACAACGTTTTACGTAAACTCTTACTTGAGTATTATGAAATTTCTTCAAAAAGGAAAAGAAACGATGCTGGGGCCAAATATGGCTATCTCAAGACAGTTCTGGCAAAAAATAAAGTCCAATTTATGTCAAGACCAAAACCAAGTACACGAGGATACAGACATGGCGATACATATTCAAAATGAAGGGGGAATATTAAAGGTTGATAGATCTTTGATTGTTCAAGTCTCGGCTAGAAGGATTAAAAACAAACCTTCTTCATTTTTTATAGAATATCCTTGGAGATTGGTTAAAACTCTGAGAATTCATAAATTCTAAACCACAAATTATTTTTTGCCTTGCGACTTAAACATTTTACGAAGCTCTCTTAAGGTTGTTATTTCTTCGGGTCGCTTATCGTCGCGAAAACGCTCTAGTCTCGGAAAACGAAGTGCAAATCCTGGAATATCCACTTCAAACGCCTGTCCGGATTTTGAAGATTTCATTTTTCTTCCTGCAGTGTGAACTGGAGAACGAGTGATTTCATCAGCTTTAATTTCAACGACAAACATAGGTTTTACCCAAACATCTACATTCATAAGTTTGTCAACATCATAGAGTGCAGGTTTTTTATCTGCTCGAAAACGTTCGCATCGTTTTTTTAACTCTTTCCATTCTTGATCTGACAAACCAGTGCCAATTTTAGCTACCGTTAGTAAGTTGTCTTTTTTTTCATCATAGATACCAACCAAAAAAGCACCAATCCCAAAATTAGTTCTCTTTCCTTTACCATAATCATATCCCATGACTAAACAATCGATTGTGTCTTCAATTTTAGAATTATAGCTTCTTTTAAATTTGATCCAGTTCCAGCCTCGCGCGCCAGGCTGATATATACCATCTAGTTTCTTAGCAATAACGCCCTCTAATCCTTTTGAAATTGCGTCGTCAAAAAGGAGTTCTAGTTTTTTTTCTTCATCTACAAGATTTTCTGGAGCGATTAGTATAGCGTCTTTAAAAATATCGCCGGTCAATTTTATGTGCTTTTCAAGCATTCGTCTTCTCTCAAGATAATTAATACCTAAATAACTCTTGCCGTCAATATACAGAAGTTCGAAAGCAAAAAGTTTAAGGGGAATCTCTTTTATTTTCTCCTCGATTCCATATTTTCTTTTTCGCTGCACCGTCTCTTGAAATGGAAGAAAGGTGCCCGAATGTGGATCGAACCCTATGGCTTCACCTTCGAAAATGATCTCCCTTGCTTTTACCTCTTTCTTTACGCCTTCTATAACGTCAGGATACATAAACGATACCTCCTCTAAATTACGAGAATACAATCTAACTTCATGCTGTTGGGAATGATTTTTGTAGTGAACTTGAAGGCGGAATCCATCGTATTTTGGCTCCACCGCAGATCTCCCAATTTTTTTTATAATTTCTTTAGCCGATGACAATCGTTCTGCCCTCATCATGATAATTGGAGTAAAAATTTTTGGAGTAATTCTTTTTAACCACTCCACCCCTTTTTCTTTTAAGATGTAACCAATATTTCCCAGATCTGGTCTTACATGATATGCTTTTTCGATCAATGGGCGTAAACTCTTGTCACCCTTAAGCATCCAAGAAAAAGCATCTAAAACTGTCATATCTGAGAATCCCAAACGAAGAACTCCTGATGGAATACGAACCAAATAACGAGAGGATAATGAATCTGCTTGAGAAACCAACTCAGCAAGAGTCCTAATCTTGACTTCCTGCGAGCCCTGCCCTCCGGCAGTGGCTATTTTATAGAGTTTTTCATAAACTTCCAAAATTGATAAATTTTTTTGCTCAAAGGAGATCTTCTGTTTTTTGAAATGCTCTACTGTTTTTCCCATGTCCCCGATTTTTTTATATTCTCTAACAAAAATTTTTTGCTCCATACCCAAAGCACTCACAATTCCTTTTATAATCATCTTTTCGGCCATACCAAATTCGAGAGCTTCATAAAGAGGCGCCAATCTTCCCTGAAGAAGATAGACTGTTTTTTCTATCTCGTTTTTGTCAAGTTTTTTGAATAGTTCTGCCAGGATATATGTAATTGATAGACGTGAGGTTGTATTTTCAATTTGCTCAAAAAATTTTGCCAGTTCTTTAAATTTCATAGGTTATAATCCTGAGCTTGTCGAATGGATCATTTATTAAAAAAAAACAGATAAGCAATGGTTAAACCAACTAGAAATAAAATACCAAGTGCAAAGGAAAAAAAGCCCTCCTCGTGTCTTGAAATTTTGTAAATTCCCTCAGCTACAAGGGTCATCGCAAATAGTCCTGGTAAAAGAAAGACTAGATAAGCAATCTGCAAAACTTTTTCATCCATCAAACATTATTATAGCAGTATCAAAGCTAAACCATAATGTAGCGTGCAGCCTTGGTACTTCCTACTTTTTTGATGAGGCCTTGCTTGGTGAGATCTTGAACATCACGAAGAACTGTATCTTCAGAAACACTTGGAAAAAGCGTAGAAAAAACTTTATTCTGAAGATGCCCCACCTCCTGAAGATACTCAACAATTTTTATTTGTCTGTCGGTCAAATAAATTTGCCTTCCGCCAAATTTTTCTTTCAATCTGACGTCTTTTGAAAGTTTAAGAATTTTTTCCTTGATTTTTTCAAATTCAATTGAGCCGCCAAAAGTAAAATATTCAAGCCATGATGTCAAATCACCCTTTGATGCTCTTTGTAGATTTTGATAATACGCGACGGCGTCTTTGTCATAATATTCCTCAAAAGAAAAAAACCTTCGTATATCATATCCACCCAAAAAAAGTATCAATGTCGCCATAACTCGAGCCACACGTCCATTTCCATCAATAAATGGATGTATTCGTACAAGTTCATGATGCGTGATCCCAGCTTTTAAAACTGGGTGAAGTTGATCTTTATCATCGCGATTGAGCCAATATAAGAATTCTCTCATTAAAAAAGGAATCTCAAGAGGAGGAGGTGGACGAAATGTCACTTCACCTGTTTCTGAATTTCTCACTACAACCTGCTTAGTTCTATATTCTCCCGCATGATCATCAGAAATAATCTTATCGACAATAATTCTATGCAGTTTTTTAAAAAGAAGCTCTGTGATCCGCTCTATTTTCTTTTTTGCCTCGTCATCTATAAACTGTATCACTTTTCGATAATTAATAATTTCTTGTATATCTCGAGGTCTGCCAATTACTTCCTTTCCCATTAAAATATCTTTAGCGTCTTCTTTGTGCAAGGGATTACCCTCGATATGTGTCCCATGATAAGCCGATCTTACAATCGCGTCTTCTTTAAACTGTTTTTCCCACAAAGGCAGTAAAGGTGAATGTCTTATTATTTCTTCTGCTGCTTCTATTTTTGAGATGTTGGTGAGAATTTTGTTGGTGATAGTAAAGGTAGGAACAAACATAGACAAATTTTATCAAATAATCTAAAGATGTTTGATAGAATTACTTCATTGTTATGTCTCAACCTTATAAAAAAGTTGCTGATTATTTTTCCTCTTTGGAATCTAAATTGGGTTATACCTTTGTTTTAGGGGGAGTCAAACACTTCGGTTATTATCCATCAGGCAAATCAGATATCAGTGAAAAAAAGGCTCAAGTATTAACCCAAGAACTTCTTGCAAGAAAGCTTCACCTCTTAAAAAGAGACAATATATTAGATGCAGGATGTGGGGAAGGATATGTGGCAACATTTTTTGCTCAAAAATACGGTTGTCGCGTAACTGGTATAACCATTACTCCATTTGAAGTTAAAAAAGCCAAAGAACTAGCTTTTAAAAGAAATGTTGAAGATACGGTGCGTTTTTATGAAATGGACTATTCAAAAACTAATTTTGCTAATAATACATTCGATAAGATTTATACAATGGAATCCTTAGTTCATGCATATGATCTGGAAAAAACTCTCAAAGAATTTAAAAGAATTTTAAAACCCAATGGCAGAATTGCTTTTTTTGAGTATTCCATGGCTGAAGACAAGAGTATCAATTCTTTTGTTGATAAGCAAAAAAGACTTCCCCTTGAAAAACTCATAAAACAATATGACTGGGTTATCGAAAAATGGGCGATGTTTAGCCTGAAAAAAATGAGACATGGCAGATTTACAAAAATATTAAAAAAAGAAGGTTTTGTAAAAATTCATGAAAAAAATATAATCCGTAATATGCTACCCTCGCTCAATAGGCTGTATCGACTGGCTAAAATTCCTTACTTTTTTATTAAACTTTTTAACCTTCAACATATCTTTATCAATGCAACAGCTGCCGCAGAATTTTTTCCTTATGCTGTCAATTATCCGGAAGCCGACTTATTTCGTTATAATATCACAACAGCCCAAAAACCTTGAGTATTATTTCCCAAATCTTCTCTGTCTTCGTTGGTACTCTTTTATGCAATTCTCAAAATCTTGGGGTGTAAAATCAGGAAGATATTTTTTTACAAAAATGTATTCCGCATATGCTGCTTGCCAGATCATAAAACCAGAAGTTCGTACTTCTCCACCTGTTCTGATGACTAAATCTACGTCCGACTGTGGTAAGTCTTTTGTGTCCAAAAACTGACTGAAAATTTGTTCATTCAATTTGAAATTTGCCGTCTTTGACGAGCCTCGACTTTGTCGGGAAATTTGAAATTTGAAATTTTCGCGGAATTTATTAATTCCGCGAAGGATATCGTCTTTTCCCCCATAATCTAATGCAATAACTAAATAATATTTATTAAAGTCTTTTGTTTTTTTTTCAACTTCGATTATTTTATCTTTTAGCCTTTTTGGTATCCTGTCTTTTCTTCCTATATGTATAATTCTAATTTGTTCTTTTAAAGCTGTTTTTAAGTTAGATTTAATTCCTTCTTCAAATAATTTCCAAAGATATCCCTTTTCTTCTTCAGATCGGTCAAAATTCTCTGTCGAAAAAAACCACAAAGTAACAATTTTTATTCCAAGTTCTCTAGCCTTTTCTCCAATCTTGACAACAGCGTTGAAACCTCGCCTATGACCTTCAAAAGTAGGCAGTCCCTTCTCTCTTGCCCATCTTCTATTCCCATCCAGAATAATTGCAACATGTTTTGGAACAGCCATAAATATGATACGAATCACGAATCTTATGCAAATGATGCGAATATACTAATTCAGATTATATAGCTAGTATTAGCATATTTGTAGATTCGCATAAAAATTCGCATCATTCGTATTATATCTTAGTCTTCTTGACTTGAAAATTCATTTTCTATACACTCTTTACATGATTCCAACTCCATTTGTGATCGATCCAACCACATTCCCTCCTGCTAGAATTGCAAGTTTAGCAAGTCTTCTTAACGTCATCCTTCCTCTTCTAAGCATTGGGGCAGCTTTGCTTCTTTTGATCATGATGCTCTATGGAGGATTTACATGGATTACATCAGGAGAGAATCCAGAAAATATTAAAAAAGCACAAAAGACAATTACTTTTTCTGCTTTTGGACTGTTCATAGTCATACTTAGTTATGTTATAGTTAAATTAATAACAATTATATTTAATATAAAGGCTCCCTTTTAAGTATGAGACTCGCACAGGATCCTACTTTGCAGCAACTATTTGGCACAGTGGCACCGCCACCCGGATCACCGACAGACTTGGGCGCCACGATAGCTAGACTTATTAACTTATTCCTAATCGTTGCAGGATTAGCAATACTTATTTATATGTTATGGGGAGGATTCGACTGGGTCACCTCAGGTGGTGAAAAAGAAAAGGTCGAAAAGGCAAGAAATAAAATAACCAATGCGGTTATTGGAATCTTCATTGTCATCATCGCTCTAACTCTATTTAATGTAATTGCAGGAAATGTACTTAATATAATTCAACTCACTCCTGAAGGCTGGCAATTTAAACTGCCTCTTTTGAATCCTCCTACTCCAAGACCGACATGTCATCCTTTAGATCCATATTGTATACCTTAAAATAAATGGTTATTTATTAAACGTGCTCCAACAGCTGGTTTATTGACTACAATTTTCGTAATATTACTTACTTCCTTTAATCTTTTAAGTATGTTATCTTTATTTTTTTCTTCAATAATTAAATGTATATTTTGACCTGTATTTACTGTAAAGTAAATATCAATTCCTTCTCGTCTCCATTGTTTTACTTTTAGCATGATCTCAACAGTCTTAGGTAACCAATAAATTAAAGAAGGAGTCGAGGTCAACATGATTGCATGTAATTCAAGGGCTTCTGCTTCTATTAATTCTCCAAATTCTTTAAATTTTCTATGTTGGATTAATTTTTTGACTCGACTAATTTTTTCATTTATTTTATGAATCCTGATAGGGAAAAAAGGGCTACTTTTTGCTAGTTTTTGCCCCTCAGTAGTTAATGTCTCTTTTTCTTTCTGACTTATTATTAAAACAATGTCAAGAATCTTCCAATAATTAGCAGCAAATAATGAAACAGAGTATGATGTTTCACTAGAGTTTCCATCTAACCACTCCACAAATCCATCAGGAATAGATCTACACGCCGAGCCAGAACCATAGCGTGCTAAAATAGATAGTTCTTTTTCGTTTAAAGTTAACCCTGCAGCTCTAGACGCTGCTAAGGTTAGTGCCGCAAATCCAGAAGCTGAAGATGATAAACCAGTCCCACGTGGAAAATTATTTTTTGAGCTAATTTTTGCTTTCTCATTTATATTCGCGATATTTCTTATTCTGTCTAGTTGTCTTACGACTCGCTCCAATCCAGTACCCAATTCTTTCTTTCCATCAATAGTCATTTCATCTAACTTTAATGAAGGTTTAAATTCTACTGTTGTAGTAGTTAACAAATTATCTAGATTCATTGAGATACTACCATTTTCGGGTAGTCTCAATTTTTCATCCTTTTTTCCCCAGTATTTAACAAATGCTATATTTGATGGTGCGATCACGGTTGCTTTCATGGTCATTCAATCCTCATTCCCTCAGCATTATTTTTAACTTTTATGATCTGTCCTCCAGTTTCTCGAATCGCTTCTTCAACAGACTCCCTTTTATCTTCAGAAACAAGTGCAATCATGCAATCCCCACCACCAGCTCCCGATAGTTTAGCGCCATATGCTCCCGCGATCAGCGCGGCTTCACCCATCTTATCCAACTGAGGAATACTTACTCCAAGCTTTTGTAATAACAAATGATTTTTTGTCATCAATTTTCCAAGTTTTTTAAAATCTCTATCTAATAAACTTTTTTTAGCTGATTTAACTAATTCAGTGATTTTTTCAAAAATTTTATTCATTTCAATCTTTCTATCTCTGAATGTTTCAGCAAGCTTTCTAACATAAAAGGGTGTGTCGGCTTTGACTCCAGAATAGCCCACAACCAAAGGAAGAAAATCTATAATTAAAGGCTCGATTACTTTTCCACCTGTAACAAAATATAAAATTCCACCATAGGTTGCAATCGCAATATCAAATCCTGATCCTAAACCTTGAATTCTCAAATTTATCTTATAACTTAGATCAAAAACTTCCCTTTCTGAAAGTGGGGCATTGAATAGTTCACTTAGAGCCTTAAAGGTCGCAACTGTAACGGCCGATGATGATCCTAAGCCAACATTATGAGAAAAATCGCCTTTAGTAGTAATTTTGACAGATTGTTTAATTTTAAATTTTTCTTTGAAATGAGCTAATGACTCAAGGACAAAACGGCTTTCCTTTACTTGGGGAGTGATTATCTCATCTTCATTCTTGTCAATTATTTCTACTTCAACGTATAATCGTTTATCAACAGCAGTCACAATACACGGATAGCCATATACTACCGCATGCTCACCCATAATCATCAGTTTACCTGGGGCAGAAGCTTTAATCTTCATGCTTCCTTTCTCACTCCTTTGTAGGATTGTTTAAACTTCATAAAAGTGATCTTTTTCTTTTTACAATATTCCTCAAGTTGTTTCGATTTATTTGTATAAAAAATGATAAAACCAGATCCGCCCTTCTTGCCTCCAGCTCCTGTCACCTTGCCAACTCCATATGGCTCTAAATCTTTTAATAGTTTTTTAGTTATGCTTGAAACTACGCCTAACATCTCAAGTAAAATCTGGTTGTCGACGATCGATCGTGCAAAGAAATCTGAATCCTCTTTGATGATCGAAACAACAAGTCTTCTAGTCGTTTTTTCGATATCGTTAAAAACCTCTTCTACAAACTCCGGTCTTTTGTTAAATGCTTTACCAACTAAATCAACCATCTCTGCCGTTGATTCAACCGGTTTACCAGAATCAATAAGATATAAACTTTCTTCAATTTTTTTTGGAATTTTAAAATTTAAAGCAGATATATTTTTCAGAAACTCGAATTCCTTTCTATAATAAATAAGTCCGCCGAAACATGACGCAGATACATCGACGCCTGAAGGATTAATATGAAAATATCTTTCACTTTGATACGCAACATTGTTAATAGTTTCCTTGTTAAATTGCTTATCAGAATAAAATTCTAAAAAAACAGCAGTTGCAGCAACTGAAAGTGCCGCAGACGACCCTAACCCTCTTCTAATGGGAATTTCTGATTCGATTTTATAAAAATACGATTTATCGATAAATCGTATTTTTTCCCTTTTTAAATACTCTCTCACTGTGAGCGATATTGAAGCAAGTACTTTATCAATATGATCTACATTTTGAGAATTGACAGAATTGCTAATAGTAAATCTTAATCTCAAATCTATAGCCGATACTAACGCAGGTTTACCATAAACTACTGCATGATCGCCTGAAAGAATGACTTTTGCAGGAGCAGAATAAGAAATAGCTTTCATATAACGGGTTTTAACTTAATGCCGTAAACAAGAACATCTTCATGATCGCCTTCACGAACTTTTCGCAAAACTACTTTCACTTTTTGTCCTAACTTTAAATTTTCTTTTTCATAATCAACAAGAGGAGCAGTAATTTTTTTTCCATCCTCAAGTTTTACAATAGCAACCGGGTAGGGAGCAAATTTTTTAAATTCAGTTCCCGTCACATAAATTATTGTCCACGCCAATATTGAACCTTTTTTTCCAAGATGTTTTCTAATTTCTCTCTGCCTTCGCCAAATTTTTACTGGACTTATCATATTAAGAGATTCTTCGGTCGCTCTGCTCCCTCAGAATGACTCTAGGGGGATGCTAAAATTGTAACAACCGCTGTTCCTCCACTTCCACCTACATTGTGAGCCAATCCATACTTTGCATTTCTAACTTGTCTATTAGTTGCCTGTCCTGTCAGCTGCAAAAAAATTTCTCCAATCTGTTTTATTCCCGTTGCGCCAACTGGATGACCAGACGCTTTCAATCCACCTGATGTATTTACAATTAAATCTTCTCCAGTACCATACATCGTAGATAATTCTCGTATTTTTCTCCCGCCTTCACCTTTTTTCCAAAAACCCAGATCTTCCATGGCTAAGACCTCGGCAATCGAAAAACAGTCATGAACTTCAGCAATATCAATTTCTGATCTTTTTAGCTTAGATTTATCAAATGCTTTATCTGCCGCAATCTTTGTCGAGATAATCTCATCAAGTCTTTTTCGTTCTTTAAGAGATATTGTATCGGTCGCCACCTCTGATGATAAAATCTCAACAGATTTCTTGGATTTTTTCTTTTTGGCTTGGTCGTTGGTCAAAATTACAGCCGAAGCTCCATCTGAAATTGGCGATGAGTCTAAAACCTTAAGCGGATATGCGATGTAAGTACTTTCTAGGATCTGTTCTATGGATATTTTTTTTCTGAAATGAGCCTTTTCATTTAATGATCCGTGATAGTGATTTTTGTAACCAACATGTGCTAAATGCTTTTCGGTGTATTTATACGTCTCCAAATAGTACTGCGCCATCATTGCGTAAAGACCTGGAAAAGTTAGACCAGCTTCTTGTTCTTCTCCGGAAGCCGCGGATGATAAGGCCGAGGTTGTTTCTTCGGGCGAATAGTCGGTCATTTTCTCTGCTCCAAGAATAAGAACAGTTTTTCCAGATCTTGCTTCGAGGTAATTTTTAGCCAAATGAAATGCAACTCCTCCGGAAGCGCAAGCCGCTTCAACTCTGAATATAGGAATATTAACTCCCAATATTTCAGCAATTTTTGCTGGCGCATGTAGATTATTTTCTAAAACGCCCGAAAGCATGTTGGCAAAAAAAATTGCATCAATTTGCTTTTTGTCTAACTGTGATTCTTTGAGAACTCCCCAAAGAGCCTCTTCAATTAAATCGGAGAATGATTTATCCCAAAGTTCTCCAAATTGTGTAGTGTAATAACCAATTAAAGAAATCATAAAATGATACGAATCTACGAATTCTATGCGAATGCTGCAAATGTGCTAATTCAGATGATAACGTCTTGGATTAGCATATTCGTATTATATTGTGTGCATAAATTTTAGATAGGTTGGGTAATCAATATATATTTTTTCTTCCATTTGTCGTCTAAACATTCTTCTTCGTTTCTCGATAGTTTTGTTGACTCGAAAGATAAATGCATCTGATCCGGCTCCTGACCCATATGAAGCCAAAAAAATCATCTCGCCCGGTTTTGCCACCTCCAATGTTGCAACCAATCCCATCAAGGCTGATGCCGTGTATGAATTACCTAAATCGCGAACAATGAGCGATGGTTCAATCTGATGTTTGGTAAAGCCTAGAGATAAACCAACTTCTATAGGAAATCTTCCATTTGGCATATGAAAAATAGCATAAGAAAAATCTGCGGGTTTAATTTTTGTTTTGTGAAGTAAGATATTTGACGCCTGTCGAATGTGATGAAAATAAGATGGCTTGCCGGTAAATCTTCCTCCATGTGATGGATAACGAATCCCCTCTCTTCGCCAAAAATCAGGCGTATCAGAAGAATATGACGTTTTATCAACCACTTCAAGTATCATATCATTTTTTCCCAATAGTAAACTTACAGAAGCTGATGAAGCGGTGTACTCAAGAGTATCATGAGGTTTTGCATTTGCTTTATCTGAGCCAACGACCAAAGCATATTTTGTGAAATTTGATTCGATTAATGACGAGGCAGAGATTATTGCTCCTGTTGCGGCTTTGCAGGCAAACTGAGTATCATAAGCTAGATAGTTATGATCGATCCCTAAAAACTCTCCTAAAATAGTTGAAGCTGGGTTTACAACATACGGTGGCGTTTCTGAACCAAAAAAAATTACTTTTAGAGCACCATTTTTTATTTTCACATCAGATAAAGTCATCGATGCCGACTCATAAGCCATAGTCAATGAATCCTCATCTTCTTCGGATACTGCTTTTTCTTCAATACCTAAAGATGCTCGAACATTATTTACATCTTTTCCCCATACTCTGGCTATCTCTTCAACTTTGATTCGATTACGAGGAATGTAAAAACCGTAAGAAACAATACCAACCATAAAATTACCTCCCTAATTTTTGATGCGCCTTAGCTAGTGATCCTTCAGCTAATGACGCCAGCAAGGAAATCTCACCTGCTAAAACAACTCCTGCTAAAATTTCAGTAAACTCTACTGATTTTTTAACCCCTATGATACTTTTTACTTCTGTCTGTGTTTTCAATCCCGTTCCTCCACCAACCGTTCCAAGCATTACTGCGGGAAGATAGACTGAGGCATAAAGGCTGCCATCTGATAATACTTTGGTCGTTGTTATTCCAAGACTTCCTTCAACCACATGGGCTAAATCTTGTCCTGTTGCGGCAAAAAAAGCTGCGACGACGTTGGCAAAGTGCGCGTTAAAACCTAGAGAACCGCTCATTGCTGAACCGATCATACATTTGGCTAACCACAGGTCAAAAATTTTCTCTGGAGTTGTTTTTAAAATATCTTTAACTATTTTTTCTATAATAGTAACCTCGGCCCAAGCTTTAAAACCACGGTTGTTGATGAAATTCAGCCAAGCCGGCTTTTTATCGATGTCAAAGTTTCCCGCAAGCGACAGACACTTTATTCCCGTTTCTTTTTCGATAAACTCAACCATATTCTGGGTTGCAATAGTTACCATGTTCATCCCCATCGCATCTTGAGTATCAAAATAAAATCGAACGAAGACATAATTGGCTAACATTCTTATATCAAGTTTTTGAAATTTTAGATGCGATGAAGTTTCCTCTCCAATTTTTCCTAATCGAATCTCGTTTTCCTTAACCCATCGATAAAAATTTTTGCTTTTCTCTAGCGACTCTGTATAAAAAACCGGACCCCGCGTCGTCCCAACTCTATGAGTATAAACGCTTGTGCCGCCTGATAAACTAATTACTTTGCATCCCCTATTAACTGATGCAACAAGCGCTCCCTCGGTCGTTGCCAGAGGAACATAATATTCTCCTTCTACATATTTTCCTCTTAACTTTAAAGGCCCCGCTACACCAACTGGCAAACTCACCCCTCCAATTAAATTCTCACAGTGGGTGCTTTTCTCATCATCGACATAAACCTTCTTAAGGTTTGTCAACTTAATTTTTAATTTATTTTCTAAAAACTCAAGCCTTTGTTGTGGATTTTTAAATTCAGATAACTTAGGCATATATATAATTATTTAAGTCGAGTTAACAAGAAAAATCATTTAATAATTAAATAAATGGAATTCTGAAGATTTTGAAGTGATAAAGGAGGAGTGAATAGGGAAGAAAAATACAGAGATAAAGGATGATAAGATAGATTGTTCGATAAAAATTGAGTTTTGCTGAAAAGCGGATTGAGAGGTAAAAAAGAATCATTTTCCAGAGTAGCAAACTTACCGAATATGCGATAAAAAAAGTACTAAATGCCTTGCCTAGGGTTGAGAAAGTTCTAGGAGGTGGTATCAATTTATAAAGTATCGAATTTGAGATGAACCAAATCAAAGTTGGCAAAAGCGAATAGCTAAAAGTAAAAATAAAACTCGAAAGTTGAACGTTTTTAGTTGACAAACGACCTAGGCCGTAAAAGAAAAAAATCGTTAGGCAGAGGTTAAAAAGAAAAACTAAAAAAATAAATGTTGCCGGATAGGAATCTGTTCTTAGAAAATAAACAAATTTAAAATAAACAAATACTATAAATAGTATAACCCCAACCTGCCAGTAATCTCTCTCTTGACTAATCTTCCTCATCTTTTTATAAGGAGTAAAAATAAGAAGAAAGAAATTTCTTATAACTAAAATTAGAGATGATAGTATTTCAAAAACCATACTGAAGCAGTGTAACAAGCTTGACAATGAGGGAACCAAAAAGAATATATAAAAATATCGCTCCGACGATTGACATAGGAATGATAAAAATAAACGGCATCTGTTTCAAAAATGAAGTTACTCGATGATATAAAAATGTTAGTAACTCTGTCCCTAAATTATTTGGTTCAACAACAAAAGTCTCCTCCAATTTCTTGTGAAGACGATAATTAATTACTCTCATGGCAAACTTTGAAAAACTTTTACAAATGCCTTCCGAGCTCGGAATAATAAACTTTCTGTCGCCTTGAATCCAATAGACAACTTCTCTGAAATACTATTAACTTTTTCTCCTTCTATATATTTAAGTCTTAAAACGAACTGGTAATCATTTGGTAATAGATCAAAAGTTTTTTTTATTTTTTTAGTTAATTCCTTTTTCTCAATCTCGTCATCTATAAAAATGGTCTTTAATCCCTCTACAAAATATGAAGGCAGAGCAGAAAAAAGGATTTTTTTTATTTTCTTTTTTCTTATATGATCTATTGCCTTATTTTTAGCTATTGAAAAAAGAAAAGTTTTAATCGAACACTGAAAATGGAAATCTCGAAGTGCTTCGATGAAATCCAAAAAAACATCTTGAGTTATCTCTTCTGCTAAATGATAGTCATTTAATTTCCGATTGACGAAGTTAAAAATCGATTTATGATATTTTTTATATACCAATAAAAGCGACTTCTCATCCCTGTGAATAATGTTATTTATCACTAACCTTTCTTTTTCATCTATTGACATAGTGTTTTAATATTCTATCATAATAGTTTATGACACGAAATCGCTCGAGGATCATAAAACTGACTATCATACTTATTTTTATTTCGGTCATCCTATTTGTAAAAAATAAGTTGACTCAATTCATTTCAAATAACCCAAATAAACCTTTTTCAACACTTAAAAAAGACAGTATAAAAGAATTGTTATTCACAAAGGCTGGTAAAGTCAACAGAATTTATAAAAAAGATGGCAAATGGTTTGTCAAAATTGACAACCGAGAATTTAGGGCGGACGAAGAAAAATTAAATAAAGTCATTGATAGTGCTTTGTCGTTAAACAAGGAAGAAATCGTTTCGAATAACAAAAGCAAACACACAGAATTAGGCATTGGCGATCAAAAAATAGAATTTAACATTGATGGAAAATCATTCGTTATTTATGTTGGCAATACTAATGGGCTTTCGAAAAATAATCTTCGTATCGATAATGAGGATGAGGTTTTTGTCGCAGGCGGTTTCGAAGATGCATTTACAAATGACGATTACAAAGATCTTCATGTACATTTTATAGAAGATGAAAATAAATTAACTTCTGTTTATATAGAATTTGCTGAAAAAAAAACTTCATTAGTCAAAAAAGGTAATGATTGGAAAATCGCAAATAAAAGTCTCAAAAAAGATAGAATTGATTATTTTATAAATGACTTAAAGACGTTAAAAGCGACAATGATTCAACCTAGGGATTTTGTCCCACGCGGAGCAGTTGCTCTAATAATTAAGGTTAAGGAAAATAATAGAGACAAAACTGCCCAATTTCTAATTAACGATGCGGACAGTTATAATCTTAAAATTTCTGGCTCAAATCTCATCTTTCAGGTTCCCGCGGCATATGTGGGATCACTCAAAAAGGAAGAAAAAGATTTCACTGAATAATTTGTAATTATTCCAGCGCTATTTTATATATTTTTTCTTTAACTAAGATATAGGCTGAATTATTGTAAACAATAAAATCATCTGCTTTAGCCAAAATGCTTGATTTAATCTGTCTTTCATATGTGCCGTTTTTTCCAAGAATATAAATCGCACCATTATCTTTATCCCACCCATAAACCTTTTCTACATCTTTATTTGTAAATATTTTAGTCATACTTACGTCTTCCTCGGGCCAGGAAGTTGAAAATTCATCCCGTCCTCCAGCGGTAAACTTCGTCACTCTATCACTAAACCCAACATAGACAGATGAGTCGATCGCAAGAGAGTTTCCCCCTTTGACACTCCCCACCTCTCCCTTTAAATAAGAAGTCTTCCCTGAATATCCATTATCTGTAACTACATATTTATAAATGTCTCCTTTTTGATCATCTAAAAGGTATATATTTCCGTTATATAAAAACATGCCTTTGATCGATCCCCAATCTTTATCATTTTCGATTACTTTTTTTGATTTGTTATCCTCATTAATTAAAAATATTCCTTCTCCTTTAACGAAAACGAGAATGTCACTCTGATTCTTTCCTATTAGGCTTGCAGATTTGACATCAGAAGAAATTCTTTTATCTAATGATTTTTTAGTCAATGATAGGATATATAGCGTTTTTTTATTGTTATCAGCTATTACTGTTGTATCATCATCCAGATACATTATATTGCCTTTTGCCTCTTTAGCATCTACTGTCAAATCAAAAAATTCCTCATAGTTTTTTTCTTCCTTTTTAACTATCTTTCCTTCTTTATTCTTAATCAGTTGTTCAAGTTGGCTGACTTCTTTATCTTTTTGGTTACCTAACTGTTTTTTTAGTTTTTCAACTTCTTGTCTTGCTTCAGAAATCAACGCAAGAGAACGAGGAAGATTTAAAAAAGCAATCTCTTCAGCTTGATCGAGTTTGAATGTTACTAATTGGCTAGCATTTTTAATTTTTTTAGTTATCTCAGCTTGACTTCTTCTTTTATAACCTAGCACGACGCTCCAAACAAGAATTAAAAGTATAACAATTACAGCAACAAAGGTTATTGTTTTCTTTCTCCCGGACCTTTGCGTAAGTATTCTAAAATTTTCCAAAAAGTTTCTGCTTTTTGACAATGCTTCCTGAAGGAGAAGATTTTTAGATTCGTTTGTAATTAACTGAGGTTCCGCTTTTTCCTCAAATCTAATAAAAAGTCCAACTATTCCTTGTTCTTCTTTTCCCTTGAGTTGCGGAGTTATTTCATCGACAATCTGTGTGGGATTTTTATGATCAAAGATCGTTCTCAATTCAAAATCCCCACCCAATTTTTCTACAAAATTAGTTGTGGTGAAAATAAACATATCCCCACCTTCGATGTAACCAGAAGCACTATTATCCTTCTCAATTATTTTTGCAAAATCATTTCCTCTTCTAAGAAATATTACTCCACCTCCTATTGTTTTTAAATAAAATGTATTCCTCTTTAAATACCCAGCGGCTAAATAAACGGAGCTGGGTAAATTAAATTCTGTGATCGCATGAGAAATGAATTGATCAAAACTTGAAAGATTCTCTACTGGCGTTGCTAAAACTCTTTCTTTTAACTTATGAAGTAATTCATGACCCTGATCTAGGCTTATCCCTTCTTCCATTTCAATAATTAAAAATAGATTGTGTTCCGCAATAAAACCTGAAAATCCACCTTCTTTTTCCTTTCCCAGATAAACAGCAAATTTTGCCTCTAACATAGATAGATATCAGATCATAAACAAGGAATAGAATAATAAGACTATGCCTATGCCTATTTGTAGCAAAGAAATAGAGATTATAAGACTATTTGTGCTCGTTTGAACTGTTTTCGACATCACCTGAGTCTGCCTAAATATGACAATTGAATACAAAAGATAAATCACTGAAAAAACGACAGAAAAAGCTTTAAAGAAAAAATTGACAATATTTGCTCCAGAGAATAAATTTATAAGATTATCCAGATTCATATCTTTAAGTAATTAAATCATTAATAATTTTTGTGGCTTCTGATGGTTTGGGTATATTGATAAATTCAATATTTAGTTCCGTCCCGGCTGTCTGAATAAAAACATTTCCATAATTAAAAAGAGACGCGATAAAACCCCCACTTTTTGTTGTCACATCTTCAACTTTGCTCAGTTTTGTTTCTGTTACTTCTTTGTAAATTACGCCATGAAAATCCACATCAATTATTCTCTCATTGGTAATGATTCCCACATTAAAAAACCAGCTTAAAATATTAAACCAAATATAGGAAAAAATTACAGTTCCCCCAAAAAGATTTAAAAATATAATCTGAGAAGTACTAAAAAATTGTGGAAAGAGAAAATTGAGAAAAACCAGAAGAACAAATAAAAAAAAACTGTTGAGAATCCAGGGCAGCTGTGTAATGGGGTGTGCCCGGAGCATTAAAATTATCTGTTCATCGGCCTGTTGAGTCTCAAACCTGTACGCAGGTTTTATGCAATATGCATGAAGAAGACTATGAGACGTCTTAACTTTATCCATTAAATATATTATACACTCTTGAAATCTGTGCTATAATTATTCTGCTCTGGTTACTGGAGCGACTTGGTCCCACCCTTTCCCATCCCGAACAAGGAAGTGAAACGAGTCAGCGCCGATGATACTTCCCGCTTCGGCGGGGGGGAAAATAGGTCGTAGCCAGGGCATTATTTTTGCCTATTCTTAAATAACACATTTTTTGGGGCTGTAAAAATTGAGTCATTTTCTATCTTTTCTTCTTTACAAGTATTCATAAGATTTTTTAATTCTGTCCCCTTTCCACCCAAAATCTGACCTAAATCCAGAAGATTCATTGTCAAAAGCGATTCCGCAACGCCAAGATACTGGGATAAACCACAGATCCTTTCTCCTGAATAACTTCCTCCTTCCCAAGTATAGAGGCAATCGTCTATAAATAAGCTATTATTAGTTTTTTCGTTTTCTCTAATTTTTGCAAAAAATTTTTTGTTTTTTATGTATGCGCTCATTGAAGATGTTGGAGTATTAAGAAGACAGACAAACGGACCGACTAAATTTAATTTGGCCGATGGAGAACTATTGTTTTTAAAAAAATTCATAAAATCTGGTGTTTGGATATTTATAGATGGAGTAGGCAAAATCTTTTCAATTCTTTTATCCTCTACTTTCAGGACAAATTTGAAGATTAAAGCAAAGAAAATTATTACAATCGGAAGAATTATTAGTAATTTAGAAGAAAAATGAAAAAAATTTTCAAGCTGGTTTTGATTTTGAGCCATTTCTCATTAAAATAACTTATCTCCTGTTTTTTCCTCTCCCGATGGGAGTACATCCAAACCTTCTATCTCTGGCAATGATCTGCCAATTATCCCCTGTAAATCGCCATGAATTCCCAAAAGATTTTCCATGAGGAGTTGAATATTTTTTTCTTCACGCGCCCATTTTCTTCTAAAAAATTCTTTTTCTTTGTCTAGATAAGTTTTAGATAGTTGATATGCATCATACATCGCCTCTAACCGCTGGCGAAATTCAACACTGGTTAAATAATTCCACAAAATTTCTTTTTTCCCCTGTTTACCGATAACTGCCGATCTTACCGCAGATAATTCCAGCAATGTATTTCTCAATAATAATCCCAAGCCCACAATGCTGTCGTAATTCCCTAACCAAACTCCGTTTTTTTGAGCAAAATATTTCACGCCGTTAGGAAGAATTTGTGAAATAATGACCGCAATCTCTGCCTTGATTCGCCTCTGGTCATCTTTCAATTTAGCAATCCAGCTATCTGTCCACATCTTCGTTCTTTTCGACTCCCAAATTATTGTTCCACAAGGTTTACCAAAATTATTTTTGACGATTTGTAAGACATCTGCACCTATCAAACCCGTTGGAACTTTTTTTATCTCATCGAAAGGGAACTCTCTTTTTAATAAATTCTCAAGTTCGAGCTCTAAAACTTCACCCTTAAGTTGCTGGGACCCTTGTTCCAATTTTCGTTTTAAATCTTCATTAACTTTAGAAATATCTTGAATCTTCTTCTCATATTCTAAAAACTTTAAATGATTTTCTTCGATCAACCGTTTTTTTTCTTCATTTCTTATCTTATCTTGCTCTTGGGCAAGCTTTTTTTCCAGTTCTACTCTTCCCTGATCATTTTCTACTTTTAACTGTCGTATTAATTTATTTAAGTCTAATAATTGTTCTTGTAGAGTTCTGTTCTGTTTTCTCAATTCTTCAGCTTCGTTACTTTTATCTTTGAGCTCAAACTCCATATCCTGCTTTATTTTTTTCTCCAGCTCAAGTCTCAACCGCTGTCCTATCTTTAATTTTTCCTCCTCCAATCTTTGTCGATAGAATTTTTGATACTTCTCCTGTATCTGGTGGGATAAGGCTTGAGTTAAAGGAATGGTTTTTTTGCAATTTGGGCAGATGATCTGATCATTCATAGCAGAATTGTAACAGAGAAAAAAATATTTTTGTCAACCGTTTTTGTTAATTATGAAGTTATAAAATAAGTTTCTTTAGCATCTCAAGTTCTCTATCAACGTAGCCTTAATGTTTATAAAACTCGTAGGCATTTTTATTTGGGGCAAAAACCTGGAGAAAAACTGAGTCGCAACTAGATTCTTTAAAATAGCTTTCTAATTTTTTTATTAACAACGAGCCTATCTGTCGATTTCTATATTTCTCATCAACGAAGAAGTCTTTGATAACTCCGTATTTTGATGGAATTACTGAAAGTAAATTTTGGGGGGTTTGTTTGGCAATAAGTCCCCAGATGTAACCAACTATATGACTATCTAGTTCTGCTACAAAACATTTCCCATTATTTTTAATGAAACTCTCTTCCATCTCCTTATAGGTATGTTTTCCATATCCCGGCATACATCTAACTCTTTTAATGGGATCAAGACTTGCAGCATATTTCTGCATCGACTCTATTAAGGAAATCACTTTTTCTTTGTCTTTTGGATGATAATTCCTAAGAAGTAGATTCATAAATTATGATTTAAACAACTCTGTTACCTCCTCCTACGAATAATCTTTGACCAGTTACCCAGCGCGCCTGATCGGAGGCAAGAAAAACAATCACATCTGCGACGTCTTCTGGTTTGCCTATTCTTCTTAGAGGAATGTTTTTTGCTTGTTCTTTCTCAACTTTGTCTGTCATCCAACCAGTCTGAATTGGACCGGGCGCAACAATATTTACTGTTATTCCGTATGTACCTAATTCAACTGCAGCTGATCGGCTATACGATTCAAGTGCCGCTTTGCTTGCTCCGTATGATATTTCTGTCGGGAAACAATCGGGGGCATCGGTACTTATATTTACTATTCTTCCTCATTGACCATTCCTTTTTGTATACCTTAAAAATATTCCTTCATCATCAATGCAACGGCTCTGCTGTTTACCGCAAAATGAGCGTCATGACTTAATGAAGAGAAAGATGAAGACATCAAACTTGTCGATTCTTCGATACTATTTTTGTTAATTTCAAATGTATCGGGTACACAATAGGCTGCGTTATTAACAAGCACATCAACTGGTCCAATTAACTTTTCCGCTTCATTAAATAATGTCGGGATATTAGATGGATTAGATAAATCAATTTCAAGACTCTCGGCGTTACCTCCGAAAGACTTTATTTTCGTTACTACTTCATCAGCATTTTTTGCCTGGTTAATTTTATACTCTATTGTGCCATTTCTCTCCTTGTTAGTTACTCGAAAATAGCTAATAAATATTTTTGCTCCTTCTTTGGCAAAAGCCAATGCAGTAGCAGCTCCAATTCCATGATTTGCTCCAGTTATAAGAACAACTTTACCTTCAAGATGAGGGTCTATCATATACATGAAAGTATACTAAAGGGAGATTAATCATTGATCACTATATTGCAACGAAACTAAAGGAGTAATTTTTCCTCAAACTTGCAAAATCCGCAGTATCAAAAGTGAGGAATTTTCTTATCCCCATGTAGCGCATAATAGCCAAACTACTACAATCAACAAAACTCATATTTTTTTTCTTGATCTCTTGAAATATTTTCCAACTTGAAGTTTGTAAAGATTCATCAATAAATGTAAACGAAAAATTACCACTATTAAGAGCGTTATCTCCTGCAATAATAGCTTCTCGCCTTCCAACTTTTTGCGATAAAATGGTTACTACCTCAGAAAAAACATAATTTGAAATATAAAAAGGAGCATGAAATTTTTCGAGTCCACTTACCATCTTAGATGCCTTTTTATGGAGTCCATCATTTGGATTATATATTGCTATGAGGAAATTTGAGTCAATAAAAATTTGCTCAATCTTTTCTGCCATAAAGATATTTATCTACATTGCTGGCTAAATCTCTTGGTCCTTTCCAACCTTGTCTCTCTGCCATGCGAGCTTGAGATAATAACCATGCGCCTACATTTTTATATTTTTTTTTCTTAATATCTTTCCCTTTTTTTCTTTTCATCGTTAACTTTTCTTCAAGCGTTCTTCTGATAATTTCAGAGACAGAAACCTCTTCCTTGTATGCGATTTGTTTCAACTGAGAGATCTGATTTTGCGGTAAATATATTTGAGTCCTTATCATAATGTACTTATACATCATGATGTATATAATGTCAAGAGAAAAATTTGTTCTCTCAAAGTGGAACTATGTATGCTTCATAAACCCAGAAAATAGCATCTTTTGCACTGCAAAGGTGGGAAAATGTTCGGACATCAGATATAAAAGGTCGGGAAAATCAGCATATTTGTCGGTGAGCGAATAAAAAAGATTAATGGGTGAAATAATTTTCTCAGGCAGCAAAGGTAATGAGGAAAGGATCAGTTTTTCTATTCCCACTCGGAGAATAAGAAACTCCTCTTTTTTCATCTGTTGACGAAATTCTAGTTGACACAGACTGATGTATCTGGGTAAAAGATCTTTTTCCAACATTTTCGGTTGCGTTCGTGCAAGACCTTGTTGTTGAAATTCCAGATTTGAACGTGTATCGCTAGAGTATGTTGAGTAATCTTCATACATAAAAATTTCTTGACTTAAGGATTTTATTTGCTCTGACCGATTATTGTCCGCAACGCTTTCTGGTATTTTTTTTGCGGCGACTGCCCAGCCTTTTAAAGCTTCACGAAGAGCAACAAAAATAAAAACTAATTTAAGATTAATTGTAAAGATTCGATCCAGGTCTTTTTGAAAGTTATAAAAAGAAGGAGTATTTTTATAACGACTTAACCAATCTTGAATTTCCTCTGACTTATTCAAACTGGTTTTAATTAGCGAATTTATCTGTATTGCCGTATCTCTTACTAAACCGTTGAATTTTGGATTGGAGACATTTGGTATCAACTGATCAGTTAAATACCGAAGATATTCTGGAAATGCTCCTATATAAGAAAAAAACAAAGGCAAGTAATCGATCCCTAATCCTTTTTTTAATTGTTCGCAATCTCTATGTACTTCGTCTTTAGCCTGATTTTCTAAAATGGGAGAAATTGCCATGTGGTCATTGTATAGTGGTGGGTTCCCATTGACAAGAAGAAGAAGAAGAAGTAAGATGTCTTTTATGATTGAGACACCCGAAGCTGGATTAACACCAGAACAAATTGCAGAGAGAGATACTCAAAGATTTGAAACCTTGGTAACTGTCGGAGTTTTACAAAAAGTGGATGCAGGTAATGGATCTATGTATGTTCTACCACTTCCAGAAGGTGATATGCCTCTTGCATTTCTTACAGGCTCAAAAACGTTAGTAAGGATGGGTGATGAAGTTGAATTTAATAGAGATTTGCCACCAGGACATAATCCAGGTAAGAGTGTGGAAAGGATTGTTCAGATGGCATTCAATCCCAGAAATGGAGAAATTGAAGTTAATAAAAGTGTTCTGGGACGGAGTTCCGTTTTTAGAATTCATGATATATCAAAAAATATGAGTATTGGCCTCCGAGCATTAGACCAACGTATTTCTACTACACGATCACCTACTAATAAAACTTGATTGGATTTATTCTTCTAAAGTATACTGATTTTAATGAAAGTAATTCAGGCTGTTAAATTTGTTGTCACTAAAACCTACAAGGCCACTAAAACTCTACTTATTGTTTATACCATACTAACTATCCTTATTTCGTTATTTCAAGTCTTTAATATCCTCATATTTAAAGAGGTCATCGATACGGCAAACGGACAAAAAACTATTCTTAGTCTAAACCTATTTTCTTTGATCTATCTTTGGATTGCTTATGCAACCATTAATAAAATACTTGAAAAATTTGCTGAATACTTATGGAACATTATTGACCTTAAGCAAACAATATTCAATACAGGCGATTTCGTCAATAAATTGTCAACGCTCGATCTTTCCAATTTTGAAAATCCTCAAACATACGACAAAATTTGGAGATCTTTTAATAGAATTCCGTGGCAGATAAAATTCTATCTTGATACATCTATTAGACTGTTAGCTAAATTTATCGAACTATCAATATCGGCAACTATTTTTTTTATCGCTTCTCCACTTAATGCAATTCTTATTATAGGTGCCAATATTATTCCAATCATCGTAAAGTCTAAAATCGGAGAACAAACTTTCAATATTTATAAAGATAAATCAGAATTACGAAGAAAGTTTGAGTATTCTGCGTCTCTTGCTACCAACAGAGATATTTTGATTGAAGTTAAACAACTTCAAGGATTTCCATTTATTAGAGAGAAGCTTCTTTCTATCTATTATGCTTTTTCTAAAAAACAAAAAATATTATTTAAAAAAGCATGGCTTAGTTTAACCATCGTCGAAATGATACCCATAGTGGTAACGCTCATATTTTTATTGACACTTGCTGTTCAATTACAAAACAATACTATCTCTACTGGCACGTTTGTCTTTCTTTTCGTCAATATCTTAGTTTTCAACGGTGCTTTGTGGAATCTTACATTATTTCTGAATACGCTTATCAATGATAGTCATTTTATTCACGACGCAATCGACTATTACAGCATCAAAAGAAATATTGTTTTTTCAACGATTACTCCGTCAAAAGAAAAAGAGCTCCTCGAAAAATTAAAAAATCCAAGGATACATATCGAAAATGTTTCATTTCATTATCCTAACGCAGCTAGAGTAGTCTTGAAAAAAATTAACCTTAAAATCCCTTACGGCCAAAACATTGCCTTAATCGGCGAAAACGGAGCAGGAAAAACTACCCTAGTCAAATTATTGTTACGTGTCTATGACCCAACGGAAGGCAATATATTTCTAAATGATATCAATATCAAAGAAATACCAGAACATATTCTGTTCCAAATATATTCAACTCTTTTCCAAACTTTTGGAAGATTTTATTTGACCATACAAGAAAATATGCAATTAGCATCGGGAAAAAAACTTTCCGATGAAGAATATATCAAAGCTCTAAAGCTTTCAAACGCTTGGAATTTTGTCGATACATTCCCGAAAAAACTCAACCAACAACTTGGTCCTAACTATACGGATGGCGTTGATTTATCTGGTGGACAATGGCAGCAACTTGCAATTGGCAAGGCGCTCGTTAGAAAAACTCCCGTGTTAATTCTTGATGAACCTACCTCTTCGGTTGATGCAAAAGCAGAGATGGAGATATTTGACCGTTTGAATAAAGAAACCAAAGATAGAACCGTGATTTTTATTTCACATCGTTTTTCAACTATAAAGGACGCTAACCGAATTGTTGTCATAGACAAAGGTAAAATTATAGAAGATGGAAATCATGAAACGCTTATGAAGGATAAAAACAAGTATGCTACTTTTTATACTTTGCAAGCAGAAAGATATCTAAGAGAGAAATAAATTTTTTATTTTGTTAACGAATGAAGGATGAAGTTGACTGCCCACAAAACTAGACTAAATGCCATTGCCCATAAGAAGCTTTGGACTTTAAACCCTGGAATAAAAGTAGAAACTAAAATCACCATCAAGCCATTGATGATAAAAGTAAATAAACCCAACGTAAGGATATTAAATGGCAATGTCAAAAATAGTACTATTGGTTTAACAAATGTGTTAACAATTGCTAAGGCAATTGAGACAACAATAGCCGTAAAAAAACTATCTATCCTCACCCCTGGAAGTAGATATCCTGCGACAAAAACGGCAAAACCGTTGATTAGGAGATTTAATAACAAACTCATAAGTAAATTATAGTACTTTTCTCTAAAATGCAGTTTCTTTTTTTACTCCTTTTTTTAAGACGTGAAAAGCAAGGAAAAAACACACGAGTGAAAACCCGCCTCCCGCAAGAAAGGGCGATGGAATTGAAATGCTGGCTAAAATTCCGCCTATAATCGGCCCAAGAATCATTCCTATACTTAGATATGAGGCGTTTAAACCTTGTATCGATCCTTGAGATTTTTCATCTGTCTCTTTTGAGAGAATAGTTTGGATGAGTGGATTTATAAGTGAGTTTGCAAATCCCCAAATGATTGATGCTAAAGCAAAAATTAATGGATTCCTTATAAAGAAAAATGCAAAAAAAACAATCGAGACAACTACAAATGAGGTAATAAAGGTGTGTTTTAACCCAAACTTTTTAGTCAACCTATGGAGTAAAAAAACCTGCGTTATCAGTCCAACAACTCCAAATAGAGTAAATAACATGGAAATTTGATTTGCTCCAAGTTTAAGGATTTTTACAGAAAATGGCTGGTATCCAAAAATAAGTAAAGATAGAGCGAATGAGTAAAAAAGAGTAATTAATAATGTTGTACCAACATTTTCATCGGTCAAAGCATGTATGAGTTTCCTGAAATTAAAAAACTTGCCTTCTTTTATTTCTCCCATATGCTTATTTGTTTCAGGTAAAAATAAGACAGTTGCAATGACGGCTGCGAAGGAGACAACGCCTGCAACAATAAAGGGAAAAGAATCATTGATGCCGACTGTAAGTGCGGAAATTGCCGGTCCAAAAACAAAGCCAAATCCAAAAGATGCACCAAGAATCCCGAAACCTTTTGCCCGATCCTCCTGAGTTGTAGTATCTGATATTACTGCAGAAGCAACCGGAATATTACCTGCAGTAACCCCGTCTAAAGCTCTTGCCAAAAACAGGAATAGTGCATTTGGCGCAAATGCCATCATAAAAAATGATAATGCGGTTCCCAAAAGAGATATGATCAAAAGTGGCCTTCTACCATATTTATCTGAAAGTCTGCCAATAACAGGCGTTGATAAGAATTGACCTATAGAAAATACTGAAAAAAGTAGCCCGTTTTGAAAATCATTCAGTCCATATTTGAGTGAGTATGCATAAAGAACCGGAATAATAATCCCATAACCCAGAGCATTTACTAGAGCAATAAGAGCTATTATTAAAAAATTTCTGTTTTTGTGCATAAGCAAGGAAAGATAAATTATACTGTAATCATGGAGCAAATAGTGAGACCAAAAAACTATACGCCACTTAGGGATAGTATTCTTAAACAGGCTATGAGAAAAAAAAGAAACCTGTTACAGGTTCTTGTCGAACTGGATATATTTAGCCACATCGTTCTATTTATTGCCATCATTATTTTAGTTGTTTATTATGTATTGACAAAACAAAAAAATGAAAGCACTCAACAACTATCTTTAAAAAATAGTTCGGCAACAAATTCTGCCCAAGCTGTAGTTGCTGCACCTCCGCTTTCTACCAATAACTCTTTGTATATTAACCAACAACTTGTAGCTGTCGATAAGAAATACTTCATTATTCCTGAAAAATTCATCTTAACGCTAAGGGGACCAATTAAGAAGGAGACATTTGGTTATCTTCCATACTGGATGGTTGAAAATTTAGACAGTATCGATATTCGTACCATAACGACACTTAGTTATTTTGGTTTAGAAGTTAACGCTGATGGCCAGATCGCAAACGGTGTACAAAAAGATTCTTTTGATCCTTATTATATTTGGCAGAACGATATTCGTCTTAAAAATTATCTCGATCGAGCAAGAAAAAATAAAACCAAAATATTTCTTACGTTTAAATCATTTAATAATGAGGCAATTAAAAAAATAGTGACCTCGCAAAGTTCATCTCAACGATTTTTAGAAACTGTTTTATATCAAGTTAATTCTCATAATTTGGATGGCGTAAATATTGATTTTGAATATGATGGGGGTTTGGAAAAAGAGATTCGCGACAAATTCTCTATTCTTATGAGCTCGTTAAATGATGCATTAAAAAGCCAAAATCCAAATACTGCCCTAAATATATCAGTTTATGTTACTGCAGCAACCATATCGCAGTTGTGGGATATACCTTATCTAGCTAGTCATAGTGATAACATTGTTATCATGGGATATGACTTTTTTACACCTAAGTCAAGCTCGGCTGGTCCAATAGCTCCGCTTTCTGGATATTCAAACTCTCTATCTGGGTTAATTAATAATTTTTTAGAGCAGGTTTCGGCTGACAAAATAATATTGGCCGTACCTTACTATGCCTATGATTGGACTACTGAAAACCATAACAAAAATGCAAAAGCAGTATTGGGTATAAATGCAAGTATTCTTTCTTATGCAGAAGCCAACGAATTAACAACGGGGAAAAATGTCTTATGGGATGAAGATAGCCAAACTCCATGGTTTAGTTATGTTGACCAGGTGGGTCAGATACATGTTGTTCATTTTGAAAATATTCGCTCGCTTGGGACTAAATATGATCTGGTTAATAAAAAAAATCTTCGTGGAGTTGGGATCTGGGCTCTGGGATTTGGCGGTAATGACAATCAGTTAAATCAGCTTCTTATAGATAAGTTCACTAAATAGATTATTCAACTTCGATTATTTTTGTTTCTTGAACCTTACCAAAACCACACCCGCCAGGATCAACGGCCATGGCGCCGTCCAACGCTTTAGCAGATATATGATCTTTAGCGTGGTAGTGGGGCGCTTGGTTGGTGTCGTCTAGACAGTCTGGGCCTTGACCTGTGATGAGTTCGGTAAGAGGGATTTGTTTACCATCGAAGAGAATAACCTTAATCTTTTCTTTAGTTGTTGATTGTTGTTGAGGTATAGCTGTATCTTCTTGTAAAGAAGTGGATTTCTTTTCATTTCCCTTAAGAAGGGAAAACCCCACTATGATAACTGCTATAATTGTAATAATTCCTAAAGGGCCCTTTGTAGTGGAGATAATTTTCCAGCCTTTGGCCATTTTTTGATCTGCAGTTTTTGACTTTTGATCCAATTCCTTTTGCACCCGTTCAACCTCACTTTGTAAACTTTTCCAGTTTTTAATGAACCACAAAAGTGCTTTTTTTCTTCTTTTATCTTCTTCAGTTATTTCTGGTAATTTTTCAACCGTAAGTTCGATTATTTCGTTTTTGTGCACTTTTTCTAGATCTGTTAAAGCCTTAGAACAAGATTCAAGCGCTTTATCAATCTGTAGGTTTAACCCTTTTATAAGGGTACGGATTGATTCAAACTTTTGTCTTGATGTTGTTTGCTCGGTTAAAATTTTATGGGCGGCAAACATTCGTTTTTTAATCTCTAAAGGATCCATTTTATTTTTTTAGGTAAAACTTCCTTTTCTCTAGAGGAAACTTCTCAATAGCATAACGAAGCATAGTTCTTGGCATTATTTTATAGTATTTCTTCAAAAATACTTCCTCAACTTTCTGGTCCCTTTTTCCTATCTCTCTCAACATCCAACCTACAGCTTTTTGAATAAGATCGTGTTTATCCTGTAGAAGAATATCTGCAATCACTAAGGCGTCTCTGAATTCCTTATTTTTAATATAAGGATATGTTGCAAGCATAGCAATTCTTTTCTCCCAAATGCTTTTTGATTTTGCGAGTTTGTACAAGATTGATTTATCTTTATCTTTGAGATAGTCGCCAACAATTCTACCAGAAGAATCGTCGATAAGATCCCAGTTATTAATATTTTTTGTGTTTCTGAGATAAAATTCATATATTTCTTTCTTTTGTTCTTCTTTTGCTTTTTGATATTTGATTCTTAAAATCATTAAACTGACAAGCCGCTCTTCGTGAATTTTACTATCAAGCAGTTTTTGCAGGTCCTTGAGACTTAAACTTGGATATTTTTTAGCAATCTTTCTTTGTTCGGGAACTGTAATTCCAAGAAAAACATCTCCTTCTCCATATTCTCCTTTTCCTGTTTTAAAATATCTAGCCACAAATTTTGCTTTTTCTGGATTTGCAAGTTTCCGAAGATCTTTTTTAAGTTGAGTCAACATCTACTGCATTATTTTACTAACGACTATTCTTTCCATGAGAACATCTTTTGGCCTTGTTAAAGCAAAAATTACAATATCGGCAATGTCCTCTGTCTTCATCATCCACGGCTGATTGTGAGGATTTGATCTTTTAGCTTTTTCATATAGCATGCTGTCAAAACCTCCTGGATGAAATGCGGTTACTCTTATCTTTGTGTCTTTTAACGAATCCCTCAAGGCTTTCGTAAAACCAGTTATAGCCCATTTACTTGCTCCATACGTTTTCCATAAAGAATTATTACCTGATGGCGTATCACTTACACCAGCGGTAGATATTACATTAAAAATATATCCTTCGTTTTTCTTTTGGAAATATGGAAGAATTTCGTAGGTGAATTGAATACTTCCCAACGCATTAGTTTCTAATACTTTTCTTCTTAAATTTGGATCATTGGTTTCTAAATCCTCATCAGTCCAAATTCCAGCATTGTTCACAAGTATATCTATATTTTTAAATTTGTGAAAAATTTTCATAACAGTATTTTTGACTTCTTTTATGTTTGAAATATCACAGATGAAATATTCTGCAAAACCGTTATCTTTCTTAATTAAATCCTTCACTATTTTTAATTCTTTTTCCGTCCTAGCAACTAAGGCAACTCTCGCTCCTAATTCTGACACTTTTATCCCTACAAATCTCCCCAGCCCTGATCCACCGCCAGTTATTACAACTACTTTATTACGTAAACTTAATGAATTCATATAAAAGTTTATTTACTAGTTTGAAATTTCTCCATAAGCCACATGCGTGCAAGCGTTGAAACGTTTAAACCTTTGCTTCGTGCGATCTTCTCAAGCTGTTTTTTAAAACTTTTTTGAAGGCGTACGATCAACGTCTCATCTCTAGGTTTATCGAGGTCGACTATAACTTTAACATCTTTGAGTTCATCTTCGAAATCGGTAAAACTATGAGTATCCCAAAAATTAGCCTCCTCCTCGAGGGTCTTAAATTCTGGAATTCTACTTTTTTTCTTTTTCATATAGTTTCCTCCTTTCTTTTTTGCTTGCATCTCTTGCGGTAATAACTAGATAAGCAGTTTCCGCTTTTCTTCTTACAACAACTGCAATAATTCTTTTATTGCTTCTTCCGATGACTAAATAGCGATTATTATATGTTTGCTTATGATAAGCTAAATTTTTTACCGCAACTATAATTTCGTCTGGAGAAACCTTATGTTTCTTAATATGTTCAATGTTCCACTTCTCCCAAACTAATTTTTTAATCTTTATCCTGGTCATATTGTATTACAATGTAATACATCTGTCAAGAGATGTTATAAATATTGGAGAAAGAATTTAAGGGTCTCACTTGTTGCTATTTTTCGATCTTCCGGCCTATCCTGAAATCCGTGCTCTCCGTCTTTTATTGTAATCAATGTACCATTTTTAAGATTTTTAACATAGTTTTTTGCATCTTCGTATGGAACATATTTATCATTTGTACCATGAATGATAACTGTTGGAATAGTTATTTTTAACAAAGCTTTATAAGGATAAAATTGGGTCATTTCTTCAAAAAATTTCTTGCCGTATACTTTTTTTCTGCTTCCGACCGTTGTCCATCCCTTATTTTTTAGATCTTCCATCATCTGTAAGCGTCGATTTTTTAACCATGGTGTTATGGGGTTTAAAAATGTATGGTCATAATTCAGTGAAGGATTCCATAAGCAAAGACATTTCAAATTCTTTTGATTTTCGGCTGAATAAAGAGCTGCTATTCCTCCTCCCACACTCGCCCCTAGCAGACCAATATTTTTATAACCCTCTGTTTCAACTAATTTTATAGAATCATCAACATCGCTTACTTCTCCACTTATTGTAGTATCAATAGATTCTCCTTCGCTTTCGCCGTGTCCTCTGAAGTCAAGTCGAAAAACTGCATAACTGTTTTCTTTAAGAAGTTCAGCTAGGTCTACAAAGATTCCTTCCTCATCTTTATCCACTGTAAGGCCGTGAGCTAATACAATTACTTTTGTGGTTGGTTTTTCCGGAATGTGCCAAACTCCACATAATTTTAATCTGTCTTTTGACCTGAAAAATAATTTTTTCATTTGGAGCGTTTAATGATGAAGTCAGAGATCGATTTTAACATCCTCTGAAAATGCTTTTCATTCGTATATCGATGGTCAGCGCCCTTTATTAAAACTAATCTACAGTTAGGTATGAGTTTTGTAGTTTTAATGCTTTGTTCTACGGGAACAGATTTGTCTTTGTCGCCATGGATGATAAGAGTAGGAATCTTTATCAAGGTCGAAGCTTTCCAACCATCATTGTTTTTAAAATCTTCAAGAAAGCTATAATTCAATCTTAATTTTTTGCCATCTTCTTTATAATATCTATAACCCTTTCGTTTCCAATCATCGAGATAACTGAGGCTAAACTTTTTTTTATAGTATTTCTCATAATTTGAGACGGGGGATCTCAGAGCAAGCAGAAATAAATCGTTTGACTTTGATGCGGTCATGATACTTGCCATTCCTCCAAAACTAGAACCAAACAAACCTATTTTGCTATAGCCTTTTTGTTTAAGAAAATTTATCGCTTGCAAAATATCATCCACTGCTTCAGAAATGGTAATGTCTTCAAATTTTCCCTCGCTCTCTCCGTGGCCAAAAAAGTCGAAACGGAAGGTGGAAATTTTATATTTGTTTAAAATATCAGACAATAAAGCGTAACTTTTTCTGTTTTTATTTGAATGAAAACCGTGACATAAGATAATAATTGGTTTATTAACATTTTTGGATGGATTGGAAAGAATCCCACAGAGTTTATCTCTTTTAGAGTTTGTGAAATAGACTTTTTGTCCCATCAAGATACTATTCTACCATCTTACCTGAAAAAGAAGACACATCTACTCGCCGTCCCCTTAAAGCTATCTGGCTGTATGAAGAAGTATCAAAGCTCTTTGATAGTCGCTGACTGGTACAAATAAGACCGTCATCTGATCAAAGTAACTTTTGAAAAGATAAACATTTATATGATATGCCTCTAGAATTTCCTTGGCTAAGTCTGCCTCTATCCTGTCAGAGAATTTTTTAACGAGCTTCAAATGTCTCCTAAACTCTCTTCTGATTTTTTTTATCATAGGATTTGAAAAATTAATAACAATAAATATCTCTTGGCTTTTATTAGTATGCAATAAATTTTAAAAAAGTTTCATCCTAAATAAGATCTCCAACTCTTCTAAAAACTAATAGAAACTTTTAATTGAAATATGCATATAAACTATTAATGAAAAAAATAATAATCTTTACTTTCACACTTGGAATAATTTTAATTACCTTTTTGTTAGCTAGGTCAAAATCACAAAATCAAACCTTACCTTCAATGCAAAGCGGAGTTGATGAAAATCAGGGCGGGCCTGAAACCAATCTACCTGCTTTATCAATTCAAACTCTCAGAAATGGTGATTATCCAGGTAGCGACATTGTCATCGAAGAAACTCTTTCATCCGGATCAAACTACAATCGATATGTTGTTTCCTATAAATCTGAGGGTCTTAAAATTTATGCTCTTCTCACTATTCCTTCTGGTGAAAAACCAGCAAACGGATGGCCTGTAATTATTTTTAATCATGGCTATATTCCTCCAACTCAATATCAAACGACCGAACGCTATGTTGCCTATGTCGATGGTTTCGCTAGAAATGGATATATTGTTTTCAAACCAGACTATCGTGGACATGGCGACTCTGAGGGAAATCCCCAAGGAGCCTATGGATCTAACGCTTATACTATTGACGTTTTAAATGCTGTATCTTCTATTAAGAAATACAAGGACGCTGACCCTGAAAAAATTGGTATGTGGGGACATTCGTTGGGAGGATTTATCACACTTCGCAATATGGTTACAACAAAAGATGTTAAGGTGGGTGTGATATGGGCGGGGGTTGTCGCATCATACCCAGATCTATTAAATCGATGGAGAAGAAGAACTTCACCAATACCTGGTGTTAATCGACCTGGTAGTTGGCGTCAAACGCTTATAGACCAGAATGGAACACCTGAGCAAAATCCAGACTTCTGGAACTCAATATCTGCCAATAGTTTTCTTTCTGACATCTCCGGCCCCCTTCAACTTCATCATGGTACTGCAGATACCTCGGTTCCCATTGAATTTTCAGAGAAACTTGAAGAACAAATGAAAGCCGCTGGAAAACAAGTTGAGCTTTATAGCTATGCTGGAAACGATCATAATATTTCAACTTCCTTTAATCTTGCCATGCAACGATCAACAGAATTTTTTGACAAATATTTGAAATAACAAAACTTGATGATAGAATTATTTAATGAAGCGACTAAATCTTTGGCTAACGCTTTCTTCCTTGAGCGTTATTTTAGTAACGGCAGAGCGATTTTCCCCAACTACCAAAATTATCCTTCAGCCATATAGTTTTTTGCGACTTCATGAGGTTGTACAGATGGTATTTATAATTCTTGCTACAGTTCTTATCCCATTTATGGTATTTAGAGAACTTACACAAAATTTTTCTTTACTAAAAAGCAAGTTGAACCTTTTCTTAGCATTGTTATTTATAATAGGAATTTATTTTTATGCTACAGGAAACGGCGTACATGAGATTGCAAGCTATATTTTTAACACCTTTTGCGATATTAAAAATGTTAGACCTGGTTTTTGCGGAAGCGCTTTTTTTAACGATTACTATTTCGGAAATATTCTCTATTTTATTGGAGCCTATCTTCTGGTGGTTCCATTAATTTTATTAGAAAGACAAAATCCAGATCCGAAATTCAAAAAGAAAGATTGGCTTGTTTTAATTATCAACGCCTTAGTTTTTGCCTTTGCGATTTTTGCTTACGCGGCATTTGACCGAGTCCTTGTGGGTCTAACTTATTCGATAACAACGACGATTACTATTTTATTTCTTCTCTTCACTGCAAAGAAAAAATATCGAGAGCTACCTTATACAACCTACGCAGCAGTCACATACACTGTTGGGACCTTCGCTTCAATCTTTGTAAGGTTTTTATTAAAATAAGGTATTATTCCTTTTTAACTTCTGAATTAAATTATCAACTCTTCTTTTAATTTCTGCGAATGTTTTTTCTGAAATTTCTATCTTTTTTAACTCTTGATCCCTTGATTGATCTTTCGCCGTAATTCCATAATCATCTATGTCTAAAATTTTCCATACTTCATAAAATGAATAACCATCGGAAGATTATAACAAAATTATAACCTGCAAAGATAAGCTATAATGTAGAAATATGAGTACTCCCCAATTCACCAGCACACATGTAATAAGAAGTCTCAAAGCAAAATATAAAACCAAGCGGTCTTCTGCGGAAAAAATCGCTGACTGGATGACTTTTACATTTGGAAGCATGGGTTTTCTATTTTTAAATATGTTTTTATTTATTTTTTGGGTTCTTTTAAATATAGAATTAATAAATTTCATAAAACCATTTGATCCTTTTCCATTTGGGCTCTTGACTATGATCGTTTCACTTGAGGCAATATTTCTTTCAATATTTGTACTTATCTCTCAAAATAGAGCAGCAAAAATAGATGATTTGCGTGAAGAAGTCGATCTGCAAGTTGACATCATCACAGAGTCTGAACTTACAAAAGTTATGAAACTTGTTACCTTACTATTGCAAAAAAACGGTGTAGATGTTTCAAAAGATAAAGAACTAGAGCTGATGTTTAAACCTTTAGACGAAAGTAAAATCGAGAAATCATTAGAAAAACAGGTGTAGCCAGTTTATAAAAATTTTTTAATCACATCCGCAACGCCATCTTCGTCAACTGATGGTGCTATGTAATCGGCGATTGCCTTTAGATCTTCGACTGCATTACCCATCGCGACTCTAAGACCGCACGCCATAAGCAGTGGAAAATCATTATAGTGATCTCCAATTCCAATTATTTCTTTTGTCGAAACTCCCAATATCTCTGCAAATTTCAAAATAGCATATTGTTTAGTTGCTTCTGCATTTGTTACGTAGACGTTAAAGAAATCGTTTCCTTCATAAGCAGATGTTTTTACCAAAGCCACATCTTTTAATACTTTTTCTATTTGTTGAGTAAACTCTTCAGTCTCTTTTTTTGTAAGAGCTGCAACACGGACTTTGACAATTTGCGCACTGGAGGGTATTCTTTGTTTACCTACAATATATGCTTTACTGCTTGCTGATAAACGAATAACCTTATTATAGTTTTTGGCTATTTTTACGACTGTTTTCACTTTTTCATCGCTCATTACTGAAAGCCAAAGCGATTTTTTAGAAATCGGGTCAAAAATTGCCGCACCGTTATCTACTATCAAAGGAGATCGTAACCCCAATTCAGCAATTAAATGTTCTATCAGAAAAAACGGTTTGCCTGTTGCGATACTGAATGGAAAATTTCTTTTATTTAAGGCTGCTATTGCTTTTTTAATTTTCGCGCTTGGAACTGAGTGTAGTGCCAAAGGAGTAAGCGTCCCGTCAACATCAGAGATGATCGCCTTATACTTTTTCACAAAAAAGATTATATAATAAAATTGTTATTACAATTATATCTATGTACAAATTTGCTGAGTTTGCAAAATTAGAGATACGGATGGGGACCGTGCTTGAAGCAGAAAAAGTCCCTGGGACTGATAGACTATTGAAAGTGATCGTGGACATGGGCAATGAAAAAAGGCAGGTTGTTGCAGGTTTTGGTCACAAACACAATCCTGAAGATCTCATGGGTAAACAGGTCCCGATTGTAGTCAATATCGAAAAGGCTGTGATTCGAGGAGTTGAAAGCAACGGAATTCTTATGGCGATTGACGACGAAAACGCAACTTTACTTCTGCCTGAAAAACAAGTACTTAATGGGAGTAACATTAAGTAAAATTTCTAACCTCTGGCTTAGAAAGTATTGAGTAGCGAGTTAAGAATTTTATCTGCTTGTTCTTTATTTTCAGCACTTATAAAAACTTGAAAATATCTTTTTGCCATATTAACTTTCTATTACTTTTTTTAATTTTTCTAATGTTTCTTGAGTGAACGGTTCTTCCATATCGCCCTTATCTACCCATTCATAGTATTCAAACTCAGTTATATTATCACCTTTTGATTTAAAGATATATCGGCAATGATAGTTCTGGTCTTTTGAGATCCATTCAACCATTTCATTTTCTTTAATAGCAGAAACAATAACTTCCGAGGGATCACCTTTTTTATTTTGAAGTGTATAAATAGTTCCAACTTTAACTGGCCACTCACTTGTTTTTTCTTTGACTACAGAATCTATCCATCTTGTGGTATTTGGTGGAGTTATAGTAAACTCAAAAACTTCCTGAACAGATTTATTGATTTTAATAGTCAATTTGTTCTCTTTCATAATCAATGTAATACCTATTTTATCTTAATTCCTTAGATAATCTTACTTTTTTATCATAAAAAGAGCTAAAATATAATAATGGAGGAAAAAATATATGGTAGGTGATTCTGTTGTAACAGATCCGTATGAGTGTCCTGTTTGTGGATATCAAGCAGAAAGTGAAGTTGAACTTCGTGAACATTTTGAGCTAAAGGCTGGAGATGATGAACACGACGAATATGATTTCAATCCAAAGGGTAAAGAAATTGTCGATGAAGATTCTGTGGGCACTCCTGCTGGAACTCCAGGTCATCCGGGCATCGATGAAGGATCTCAAGAGTAGACTATAATAATCTCCATGGGTAAATTAGAAATTAAAAAATATTTTTCCGGCCTTTCGAAAAATACTGTCCTTCTTGCCTTAGCTTCTCTTTTTTCAGATATATCAACTGAGATGTTATATCCGGTGCTTCCCATCTTTCTTACCCAGAACTTGAAAGCTGGCGGAAGTATCGTTGGGATTATCGAAGGCATAGCTGAAGCTACAAAAAATATCATTCAAGGATTTTCCGGTTACTTGTCAGATAAAATCCAAAAAAGAAAACAAATTGCTCTTTTTGGCTATACGTTATCTGCAGTATCAAAACCTTTGATTGGGCTAGCAACGGTTTGGCACATAGTATTGGGTGCAAGATTTTTTGATCGACTGGGTTCCGGCATCCGCTCTGCCCCTCGCGATGCACTCATAGCTTCCTCAGTCGACGAAAAAAATAGAGGCAAGGCATTTGGTTTTGAAGGCATTGGAGATAATCTTGGTGCATTTTTAGGCCCACTTATTGCGATATTAATTTTGTATTCCTTTCGTATCGATATTCGTTATATTTTTTACCTTGCCTTGATTCCAGGAATACTCTCGGTTCTGATGATTTTTTTACTAAAAGAAAAGGCAGTGGTGATAGATTCAAAACAAAGGATCGATATTCGTATTAATAAATTTCCCAATGCCTATTGGAGATATTTATTGGTGATTGCACTATTTGGTATCGGTAACTCGAGCAATTCATTTCTTATTCTGCAGACAAAAAATCTAGGAGTTCCATTAGGTATAACCATTTTTATTTATGCTTTTTATAATCTGGTGGCTACTCTTATCTCTTACCCCTCAGGTTCTTTGTCAGATAAAGTTGGCAGAAAGCCTTTACTGATGATGTCTTTTTTTATATTTCTTATTTCTTATCTTGGCTTCGCTTTAACTAAAAACTTATTTATTATTGCTACCCTTTTTATATTCTATGGCATGTACCATGGGATATTTAGATCTGTGGGTAAATCGTTTGCGATAGATTTCGTTCCTCAGGAACTACAGGCGAGCGCTGTCGGCTGGTACTCAACAACTGTTGGATTGACGACTCTTGTTGCAAGTGTTGTTGCTGGACAGTTGTGGGATAATATCAGCCACTCATCAGTATTTATTTTTGGAGCCTTTTTTTCACTCATCGGTATTTTGGCTTTATCAATTCTTATCCCAAACAAGAAAATTCATTAACTCTTTTTTATCACGTCAGACTTGGGTCGAACACGACGAGCAAGAAAAACAAATGGCAATGCCATAATCTGAAAAAAAGCCCCAACAATGTACGAAATCGGGTAACTGTAGATATCGGCTACCTTGCCAAGTGCCGGTTGGATGACAACTCCACCACTTGATCCAACCAACGAATCAAACGACAGTACTGTCGCTCTCTCACTGGAAGGAATCAGGCTATTAATATATGTTTGACGTACGGGAGCTGTTGCGGCAAATACAAGTCCCCAGATAATAAGGATCGCGATTGCAATCCAAAAATTTGTCGCAAATCCGATAACTACCAATAATAAAGTGCTTATGACTATACTTGTCATCAGCAGTGAAGTCCGAAAACGAAATAGCCGTATAAAATAGGGAACTGCAAATCCGCCAATAATTTGTGTGCCTGCGATGATGGCTGCTGCCAGTCCTGCAATTCCATAAGCGCGTTGATCACCATATAACTTCAATAGATATGGCTGCATCGCATAAAATGTATAGAAGCTTACTCCCACACTAAATGGAGCGGCAAGGATGATCCATCGAACAGGAGGACTACGTAACCCATTGTTAAGTGAAGCCACAAAAATTTTTTTCATATCATCTAATAAATGTTTAGTTCGCCTTGGTTTAAATCCCAAATCTCTCATGAGAAAAAAAGCGACCAGGAAGTTAATCCCCAACACCAAAGTTCGAAGGATATATGGTACTCCAAGAGTTGTCAATTGAGCAATCAGTCCACCGGCAACAGAACCCACCAACATTGCGACTCCGCCAACCATCTGACCCTTAGCAAAGACCGATTCTAGAGTTTTTTTAAAACCAGTAAAACGCAGAGCATCGACTAACCAAGCTTCAGTTGCTCCTGAAAAGAATGTGAATCCAAGCCCAAGAAGAACCGACGTCATAGCCCAAGCCCAAAATGGAGCGCGCAATTGCCACGCCAATAAATACAGATAGGTTGACGCTCCTAGGGTTAGGGTTCCAAGTAAATATGAAGTTCTTCTTCCTAAAGAATCTGCGACTATGCCGGTTGGCACCTCAAAAATAACCTGACCTAAAGTAAAAAAAGCATTAGCGGCGAAAGCCTCGGTATTACTTAGGCTAGCGTCAAGTAAAAAAAGAGTGTTGATGCCCCAAATAAATGAAGTAGCAAGAGTGTTAAGTAAAACTAAGATAAGATAGGTGTTTTGAATCTGCTGAGGTTTTGGTTTCATTTCTAATATGACTTATTTATTGAGAAAATATTCTTTCATTGGTTCCCAATAATACTCTTTCCAACCTCGAGCTATCCCGTCTGCGTACTTTGCAGGTATACCGCTTTGCCAAAAAAGAACTTTGCATTGATCGCCTTTGTGGGTTGTAAATTCTATGGTTATTTTGCTAAAGTGATACTTTGGCCAATCGTCATAATCATAGCGCCAAGATTGGACAATGCGATTATTATCAGGATCTAATTCCAATGTCTTCCCGACCATTGAACCATCCCAGATCGAGAATGCTCCTCCAACTTTTGGCTCGATTTTTGCATTGGCTTTTATCATCTTTCCATGTTTTGCACTATCCATCCAAGCAGCATACGCTTGTTTTGGATTACAAGAAAGAACAGTCCATTGTTTAATATTCTTTGTTTCCATATCTGGGAAATTATAACAGAAGTTGTTCCCTCAACTTGTTACTTCTTTATTAACGCTTCCTTTTCTGCTTTTGTCAATTTCTTAACTTGCCATTCTCTTTTCATAGCTAGTTGCATAGTTGGATATTCTTCAGAATAAACAAGTACAACCGGTTTTTTTGCTCTTAAATATTTGGCGGACTTAAATTTATCAAAATTATGTTCATTTATTCTTCTGTTGAGATTATTTGTTTGACCACAATATAAAGAATTATCTGAACAACGAACGATGTAGAAATAGTACATTTGTTAAGAGTTATATTTCTCGAATAATTTTTTCAAGCAAAGTAGGGATTTTTTATATACCCAACTCTTCCCCAATTTTATATCCTAGCAAAATACCAACTATCGCCCCGATACCATTTCCCAATATAGAAGTAATCGAAAAAAGTGATCGACCAAAAAGAACAGGAATGTACCCTCCTATGATAGAACCAATAAACATGCCAAGATACACAAGTGTTTTTGTAGACATATCACAATGCTAGGGAAATTGGATCAGAACTTCTAACCGCTATATCAAAATAAACAAGTTGGTTAATTCAATTTCCAAGTACTAATAATCTTACGCTTTTTGAAAACAGCATTACAGGAAAGTAAAGTAACTGAATCAACAGTATAAGGTTCAAAGGCTAAGTTATTGCTCAACTTTTCAACTTTGTGTTTAAAATCATCTGATGGGTTAGAAAATCTTGCCAAAGTCATATTGCTGAAAATGTGTTTTGGATTACTATATTTTTTGTCATCTGGAATACCTTCAGCTTTTAATCTTCTATCTAAATCAAGAAATATTTCGTCCAATTCAGGATCGGTCGTTCCCATGAGGGCAAGATTAGCTGGAAACAGAAGTAAACGATAAAAGTAAACCTTAAATTTTTTATGCTTTGGCATAACTTCTGAAAATACCTTTTTTGCTTTTAAAACGTCTTCTTGAATAAAATGTGGTGGATCGTTTATCACTCTTATGTTTTTTATTGTCATATGAAGAGAGTCGTCCGAGTAGTAATAATAATCTGGTTCAACTTCTTTGAGAAGATTTATGATAGATTCTTTTATCTTCACTATCAACATCTGACTTGGCAAGTGTACACTTGTGAGACAAATTCTTGAATCATTATCATAATCTTCAACCGGAGAGACTGTACTGAAATTTAGAGTTCTATTCTTGACTTGCTTTTCAATTTGATTGATAACTTCAATTTGTTGTTGTTGATGTGTTTTCATTAGACAGATTATAGCAATTTGGAGCAATGAGTCAGAATCCAATCCTCTGTTGGAACAGTTTGATATATTTAAATGAGGCTAAAAATGGCCTGCAGACTTAGACGCTATTCGGTCCTATTTTAAGGTTAATTATCTTCAAATACCATTGTCATAAAATGATCGGAAACTAATCTTTGCGCTTCTGACCAGTGTAATTGTCCGTTAATGAAATCCCTGATTTCGGCAGATGTAAAACTAAGTGGTATCTTAAAAACTTCATGTTTTTTTAAAAGACCGTTAACCATTTTTTCAATCATGGCTGTTTTTTTAAGCTGTGGAAATACGTTGATTCCTCTTTCAAGAAGCCTACCATAGAGATACAATGAAATTGCAGCGGCCCTTCGTTCTTCTTCCCCAAGAATCTTCCATGCTTCCAAATCTCTTTGACGTTTATCCGGTTCATGAGATAACCAAACATATCCGTTAAGTGCTCTTGAGAAAAAATTAGCATCTCCTATTGTCTCTTTCGCTTCTTTTAATCTCGTAGCCCAATCTTTATCCTGATGACTCCACAAATGAGCTTCTTCATGTAAGATGGCATAAGCTGTTCCATATCTTCTTAAATAATCTAAATTTGAAGGAATTTTAATCTGTTTTTTTGTTGCGTTGGACCTGAAATTGCCGAATTTTGATGAGTCAAGTAAAAATACCGTTCCAGGTGGGGCAAGACGCGAAAGGATTACTGTACCAGTTGGAGTTTCACAATCAACTTCAAGCATATCTTTTGGACCTCTAAGCCAAAGAGTTACCTCTCCAGGTTGAGGAAGGGGATGTATTAAATTGTCAGGGATTATTGGGTCATAGTAAAGTTCACGAAATCCAAGTCCGTCTCCAAATAAAGATCGTGTTAACCAATTTCCTCTTTTTACTTCCGTAATCATTCTTTGTATTATACATAGATTCCAACCCAGCCTAATAGATTAATGGGGATTTGGAGTTTTGGGATAATTAGCTGGCGCTGGTGAAGTTTGTTAAGAATTACTACCAACGACAAAATTATTTATTTACTACGATATGATCTTCGAAAGTCCAACCAGGAGTTGAATAAGTTAAAAACCAAGCTTCATTTCCTTCAACATAATGAACAACATTTGGTTCTATAGTTATTTTTTCTTTTTCTTTTAGAAGATATTTCTTTCCATTTTTAAAGACAGTTAAAGTTCCTTTTACCGCTTCATAGATTTCTGTAGATTTCTTGTGATAGTGAGGTTTTGATCTACCAACTATTGCAACAGCAACGCTTTTTCCAGGATGACTGGTGGTTGAGTCAATCTCGCAGATAATTTCCGAGGGATTATCTGGCGGATCAAGAATTATTTTTTTTCCTGGATAAGTTTTTTTTAACTCCCCTATTGTTTTAGTTACATTCATAGATTTTTAATAAAGTGATACCCATAATTTGTATACTTTAATGCTTCATAAAATTTATGAGCTACTTTATGGTCGAAATGAGATTCAATAAAAATACGGTAACAGTCTAGTTCTTTAGCTTTTTTCTCAAGTTCGTCCATTAGTTTTTTCCCTACGCCTCGCTTTCTATATTCAGGTAACACGTATAGTTCATCAATTTCTGAAATTGATTTAGGGTAACGGACAACTAGCCTTACAGAAAAACTGACGAATCCCACCAATCTATCTTTATCTGTAGCAACGAAAATAAAATTATTGTTACTTTGAAGAACTTTTCTAAAAGAATCGTTATCTAATTGAGAATATCTATCGCTTCCGACAAACCCATTATAAAGAGGAATGATATTTTTATAATCACTAATTTGGGCAAACCTAATTTTCACACCAAAATTATATCACCTATGAAAATGTTTCTCTTACCCACTATTATACTATCTTCCGAGTAAACCTAAATGTTTAGGCACCTATTCGAG
>CAYSQE010000007.1:0-62606 GCA_964433155.1 uncultured Gammaproteobacteria bacterium
TCTATCTTTTGCCGGAGAAAAGAAAGATATTGTCGAGGGAGTGAGAAGATTGGGAGAGTATTTTAATAATTTAAAATGAGTTCACTCAGAGAGCGTCAAATTGATGTTGACAATTTATCTAGTCTCATTCTTTTTGCAAGACTTAATTTAAATCCAACTACTTTTCCTCCTGACCACAAAATAATGACATGGATTGAACAGTACTTAGACTTGATTGATGTGACAAGTGACAAGATTCAACGAGAGAAAATACTTACTCAGAAATTTAAACTTACTTCTTTAACTAGGATAGCAGAGGGATTTGATCCGTCTGAAGACGTAGCCGTACCCTATGTACATTTATTAGATCCTGTGTTAGGGTTAATGGGTTTTAGTGATATTTCAGTAGCATGTATCCCAACTCAAATTACAAGGGATGTATTAGATGCCAAGATACATTTAGGAGAAGAAGTACCTTCATTTAGGTTTAACTTAGTTGTTTTAGGCGGAGTTCAAGAAGTACAAAATGAACTTCCTACTTTTAAACCAGAAGCGACTGGAAAAATATTTTCGCGAAAGGTCTTCGCCTCTGAAAAAATATTTGCACCATTAGTATAATTTGCTAAATTCTATTGTTTTGTGTAAAATCTAAAAACCTTTCAAGGTACTCTGAAAAACCCTCACTGGATTTTTTTTTCCTCTTTTTGGTTTGACTTTAGTAACTGGCGGATCGTCAACAGGTGCGCTGGGTGAAACATCTGAATCAATCGTGTTAACGGCTACTATTTTGCTTAGTGCAATTAGCCAGGCAGGTGGTTCAGGAATTGATAATCCCGGATCCTCAGGTACTGGCGGTTGGTTTCTCACCTCAACTCTTGTACGCCGTCTTTCCACAAGATTATTATATCACTTCATCAAAACCCAGGTTCCGGGATGGTCGGGAGATTGGTAGGATTTGAGGGACTAGCTGGTAGATTTTGTGGCGTGGAGCCCGGCTTATTTGCGATATTTTGTAGATTCTGCAATATTGAGTTTAGCTGCTGATCTTGTTCAGGCTTTGCTTGTTCTGTTGGTGTTGATGGTGTTGGAGTGACCGGTGCTTGTTCAGCGGGAGCTGGAGTTGTTGGCACTTCTGGTAACGGTGTAGTTGGAGTTGGTGGTGTTTCAGGAGGAGTTGGTTGTGGAGTTGGAGGTGGCGTTGTAGGTGTTGCCGGACTGGTTGGTTTATCTGTTGCCTGTGGACTAACTGAGTTTGCTGTTGGAGGCTCAATCACAGTTGCGATTGGTTCAGGTTCTGGAGTAGAGGCTGTAACTGGAGTCGAGACTGCTGGCGACTGTTGAAGTGTTTGATCAAACTCTTCTTTGGTAAAACCTTTTAAGACAACAATTTGGCCATCGTCTTTTTCGATCTTGGTCACAGGCGTTCCTGCAAAATTATTTGAGACCGCAAGCATCTCTGTCAGCCAGTCTTTATTTGTCTCCAGATTTTTTTCTTCAAACTGAAGGTTATGTATTTGGAGATATTCTTTTTCTTGTTTTGAGAACTGACAGTCATTTACTGTATAAATGGTGATTTTCATAGAATAATTCATTATGAGGGAAAAATAAATATTTGTCAAGGGGTCGAGGATAGATATAATATAGAAATGAAAAAGTTACTTTTATTGTTATTAGCATTTCTAATTTTTGCTGTAATAATTTATGTTCTTAACCCGAAGACTAATAAAAAAGAATCTTTAGAGAGAAAAGGTGATGTTTTATCGCCAACAGTAAAATCTGCTGAAAAAACCAACATTCGATCTTCATCTATTTTTATTCCCTATTGGAGTTTAGAAGAGAATAACCTAGATGTTTCAGAGTTTGATCGGCTACTCTACTTTGGAATTAGTCCAACATTCGCTGGTATTAATAGACAGGAGGAAGGTTATTTAAATCTTGAAAAGTTTATTTCTCAAATTCCATCAGGAAAAGAAAAATTCCTCGTTCTTCGGATGATCGACGATGATTCAAATTTTGCGATTTTGGAAAACGAAAAAAATCAACAAAAAATAATTGAGGAAGCAATTAATATAGTTAAACAATATGGGTTTGATGGTTTGGCATTAGACTTAGAAATATCCTATTCATTAAACAACGAAATAATAAACCAAATTAGTAATTTCGTACAAAAATTTTATTCAGCTACAAAACAAAACTATAGGAAGTTTTTACTTACTTTGTATGGAGATACGTTCTATAGAAAGCGGCCCTATGATGTTGGGTTTTTAGCAGAAAATTCTGATGAGATTTTGATCATGGCCTATGATTTTCACAAAAGTCGAGGAGAGCCAGGCCCCAATTTTCCTCTTAATTCAGTCCGCCAGTATAGTTATTCTTTTAAGGCGATGCTAAACGACTTCGAAAAAATTGTTTCAAGAAAAAAAATAACTGTAGTTTTTGGTATGTTTGGTTATGATTGGACTGTTGACGAGCAAAAGCGCCCAATAAAGCCTGCCGAAGCCTTAAGCTTAAATGAAATTAAAAAAAAGTTTATTGGCGTTACGACTTTTAAGCCGATCGCATCAAAAGTCGTAGAGCCAAACTCAAGCTGTTCACGAGAAAACTGCGTTGTTCGTCGTGATAGTTTATCTAAAGAATCCGAAATTAACTACATTATTTCCGCAGATCAACCTGATGAACAGGGAATTTACCGGATAGATTACCACATCGTCTGGTTTGAGGATGAGGAATCGGTAAAGATAAAATCGAGCTATTTGCAAGAAAATGGAATTAAAAGTGTGGCATACTGGGCTTATGGATATTTTTAAAAAACTCATCTTTCTCTACGGTAAAGATAAAGCAAATGAAGCATTTCAGAGGTTAGAAAAAATCATTAAAGAATTTAAACCAAAATTTGCATATGATGACCACTCCTTTTGGGATGAGAAAGATATTGCGCTTATTGCTTATCCAGACTCTTTTCAGGAAGAAAATATTCCAACTTTAAAAACTTTACAGGCTTTCTTAGCAAAATATATTAAAGACGATTTTTCCATTCTTCATATTCTTCCTTTTTTTCCTTATTCGTCAGATCGAGGTTTTTCAATTATTGAGTATTCCAGTATTAGAGAAGATTTAGGCAGCTGGGAAGATATCGAAGGAATTGGAAAAAAATATAGACTGATGGCTGATTTTGTCCTCACCTATGTTTCTGCCAAGCATGAATGGTTTGAGAAATTTTTAGCCGGTGATAAAAAGTATTGGAATTATTTTATTCATTTTGAGAAAGATGAAATTCCCACTGAACAATTGAAACGTGTATTCCGACCTCGATCAACGTCACTTTTGACGCCATTTAAAACGGTACGCGGGGATAGATACCTATGGACTACCTATGGAAAAGACCAAGTAGACCTTAATTATAAGAATCCAGATGTGCTTGTTGATATGATTGGTGTTTTGCTCAACTTAATCGAAAAAGGAGTTCGAATGATCCGACTAGATGCGATATCCATAGCTTGGAAGGAAATTGGAACAAGCTGTAGACACCTCCCTCAAGTTCATACGTTAATTTCTTTGTTTCGAGAGATAATGGAAACTGTTTGTCCTGAAGGGATTATTGTTACAGAAGTTGTGGCTCCTGTACGTGATGCTGTTTTCTATTTTGGAGAAGGCGCCGAGGCTCATATAGTATATGATTTTTCGCTTGCGCCATTGCTCCTTTATTCATTTTTGAACAATTCAGCAACAACTCTTAGCGAGTGGGCAAAAGAAAATTTTAGCAGTCTAAAAAACAATAATACACTTTTAAATGTGCTTGATACCCATGATGGGATCAAACTTCAAGGAATAAAAGGAATTCTGAGCGAAAATCAGATACAAAGACTTTTAGATAGAGCAAGCAATCATGGAGGAGCATTCTTATTTCATACAGATTCGGGTAAACAATCGGTATATGAAGTAAATTCAACCTGGTGGTCGGCTCTAAATAATAAGCAAGAACCTTTTGACCTACAAATTCAGAAATTTATCACATCAAGGGCTATCTCTATGGCTCTAAAAGGTATTCCAGCTTTATATTATCTATCGCTTTTTGGCCAACAGAATGATCTAGATCAGTTCAAAAAAACAAAAAATCCAAGAGATATTAATAGAACAAACCTTGATTTTGCATCCCTTAAGAGAAAACTCGAAGATAAAAGAGGGAGAGAAAGTCAGATATTTGAAGCGACAGTCGAACTTATAAAGAAAAGAAAAAATCTTAAAGCCTTTCATCCAAATTCCAAGCAAGAAATATTAACGCTTGATCCAAGAGTTTTTGTAGTTTTGAGGGGAGAAGGGGAAGATAAAGTTTTGGCCCTACATAACGTATCTCAAGACAGCGTGGAGGTTAGTTATCAGGGGAGGAATTTCATTCTAGAACCGTATTCATTTGTATGGGAAAGAGTTTAATCAGTTTAATCAGTTAAATCAGTTAAATCAGTAAAATGAAACTGGAAGATTTGAAAATTTATAAAAAAGCAATAGAGTTAACCAGAAAGGTTTATGGACTAATACATGAAAATCAAGCTTTAGCCAGAGATTACTCTATGTCTGACCAGTTAAAAAGAGCTTCAGTTTCGGTTGCAACTAATATCGCGGAAGGATATTTTCGAAGTAAAAGGCAGTCTAAAAACTATCTTGAAATCGCATCTGGTTCAACAAATGAAATGGTTACCTTATTAAAAATTGTGTTTGAAGTATTCAATATTGATACGTATGAATTACAAAATGAATATATAATTTTAGGTAAACAAATCAACTCTTATTCAAACTCTTTTTAAGAACTGATTTAACTGACTCTGACGGATTTAACCGATTTATACTGAATGCGTTCAGCTCTTTCAGTTTCCACATAAAAAGCGCAGCTTTATTTCGAGCGTTTGCGTCGATGACAAATCTGAGAGCCTCTTCAAGAATTGGCCGGTGAATTGTTTTGGCGAGTTTGATATATAGGCTTTTTCTTTTTTCATCCTGCAATTTTTCTGAAAGATAGACTCCGTAGGCTTGATACTCTCGCGAAATATACTTATCTTTTAGAGGGTCAAATTTTTTTAATATATCTTTAACTGATTGCATAATGCAGTTGCAATCTTAGCAAAAATTCGCAACAATGGATAGATATATATGAGTGTCGATGTACCAAATTTTACTCCAATAGATACTTTTAAAACCTCAAAACCGCTATCGAGATTTAGGCTCTCTAACAAAATAATTTTGGGGCTTATTTTTATCTTGATAATTGCAATCGGGATGATGAGTTATCTTCTTATTCTGCGAAAGCCGATAAGAAGACAGGTGCCAGCTCATGTCTTTGGCGAAGTAAATATCTGTGGGATACAGATGGGGCCACCTGTGCCAAATTCAGATAAAGTTGACGGCAATAAATACACTGTGGAGATGCCGATAAAAAATAAGCGGGATGTGGTAAAGAATGTAAAAGTTCGAATAGTGTGGTTCACATGTCTATCAAACACTTGGGAAACATGTGGTCCGGGAAGAGCTGATAATAACAATAAAAAGGCAGAAGAGAGGGACATTACTCTTCAACCTAATGAAACGAGAGTACTTAAAGTTACTGCCGAACAGATAGAAGGAGCATGCGGAATGTTTCAGGTTGACTATGTCATTCTTTCGGTAGAGCCTAATAATAATGAGGGAGATTGTAGTACTCAAGGAAATGCAATTGGAGGCTTGTATTGGTATCCAAATGCCTGCGGAGTTGCTCCCACTAATACTCCAGTTCCAACTCAACCTCAGGCCACCAATACACCTGTACCTGGAGTGACAAATATCCCGACTCCAACCTCTACACCTCGGCCAGGAATAACAAACACACCAACACCAACCTCTACACCTCGGCCAGGAGCAACAAATACTCCTACTCCTAGTTCTACGCCTCCGCCAGGAGCAACAAACACACCCGTACCGACTTCGACGCCTCCGCCAGCTGCGAGCCTAACTCCTATACCTCAAAGCTGTGGAATAAAATCCTGCGATAACACAACCAATCCCTGTAAATCAGGCTTGATCTGTCAGCAAGCAAATGACGGATCAAACTACTGTACATTTCCCGAGTTCAAGGAAGCATGTAAGGCAAATCCTTCGCAGTCAACTTGTTGTACTCCTCCTGGTAATTCACCCACGCCTACAGAGACTATTCTTGTGCAGGCAACCTCAACGCCTGGTCCAACTACAGTAGCTGCTGTCACAGAGATTCCACCTGCTGGAGTAACAACCTTCGGCAAGATATTTGGGGTTATAAGCATTGCAGTAATTCTTCTTGGATTGATTCTTTAATAAAAGTTAGGAGTTAACAGTTAGGAGTTATGAGAATTTTTATTCTTATAGATTGAATTAATTAAACCGTTTAAACCTGGTTTAAGATTCTTATAAATTTCAAAATATTCTTTTTTATTTTCTTGCTCAACAAAATTTCTTTCGTCAAGTCGATTAAACCAATGTTTTGATTCAAGCAAAGAACCTCGAGAATTGTAGAGAAATTTAATTCTATCTAAATAATGATATCTTCCATAACCTTCCGCAATATTCGCACCAACAGAATCAGTAGATTCAATAAATTGATCTCCTATTATTTTCTTTGTTTGCCAACTTAAACTTTGATATATCTTCCAAGAAATTTGTGAGAGTTTTACTGATAATTGATAAACTTTAAGGTTTTCTAATGTTAAACTTTCCCCTACGTTAATCATTAATTACTCTCCTAACTCCTAACTGATAACTTTATATTACTTTTTCATAGACTTTTTCGTACTCACGAACCATACGATCAACGCTGAAATTCCTTTCAACCTGAGCGCGACAGTTTCTGCGCATCAATTTATACTGGTCTTCCCCCAGCGAATAAATTCTCTCAACTGCTTCACAAAGGCCCTCAATTCCGGTTTTTTTCACAATCCAGTCGCCTCGTCTGTCCACTTCTGATGAGTTGACAATAAATCCAGTCTCACCATCTTTTATTACCTCAGGCACAGATCCTCTTGCATAGGCTACAACTGGCGTTCCACAGGCCATCGCCTCGATCATAACTAAACCAAATGGTTCTTCCCAGTGGATAGGGAAAATATAGCATTTACTCGAAGTAAACAGTTCATCCCTTTTTTTCGTATCAATTTCACCGAAGTGAATTATGAGTTTATTGTCCAATTTATTTTCAATGCTTTTTTTGTAGTACTCTAAATTTGCAGCGTTTTCTTCGTCTACTCGTCCTCCAACTATTAACTTTTTTTTCAGGCGGATCGCCACTTCCACAGCATCTTCCAAACCTTTTTCTGGAACAATTCTGCCGATCCAAACGATATGATCATCATTAAAATTTTGGCTGAAAGGAAAATCATCTACTATTATGCCATGGTATACAGTCGAGACAAAATGTAAGGGTAACGTTTGTTGATTTTTACTGATTGCGACGTAGTTCATATCTTTTAAATATTCAAATAATGTTTTTCTGTCTTTATTTTTGTCAAGCAGTGGAAGACCAAAATGGAGAGTAAAGATAGAGGGAACTTTTTGTTCACGTGCAAGTGCCAGAGACAAAAAATCAGAGGCAAGTGAAAGATGACCGTGAATAATATCGAAATTACCACTTTTTTTAATTTCATCATATACCCAAAGGAAATGGGTCAGCGGAAAAAGATAATTGCTCCAGGGAATTTTTTTATGCAAGAGTCTTTCGCGAAATAAAAAAGATTGATGAGCCGATGTTCTAGAATCTCCGGTTGTAAAAAGAGTCACATCATGACCTTTTTTAACCAGACCTTGAGTTAGATCAGCGACCACTCTTTCTGTCCCACCGTAGCCAACTGGCGGCACTGATTGCCAAACATTGACAATTTGGGCTATTTTAAGTTTGTTCATACTTTGAAAAATACAGTGACTCGTAATCTTTAACGACTCGATTCAACGCAAAACGTTGTTCGACTCTGGCTCTACAGTCTTTACGTTTAAGACTGTCTATTTGCTTAATTCGCTCTACCATTGATTTAATATCTTTTACCACAAATCCTGTTTTTTGATCTTGAATTACTTCGCTTACTGCACCGCGATCAAACCCGATGACTGGCGTTCCGCAGGCCATAGCCTCAATCATTGTGAGTCCGAAAGGTTCTTCCCAACTGATTGGAAATAGGAAAGCCTGCGCGCCTTGATAGAGTTTGACTTTTTGTTCAAAACTGCTTGGGCCAAGTAATTTAATATTTTTATTGTTTTGAATAATGGGTATTATTTCTTTTTCAAAAAATAATTTTTCTTCAGGATTGTCGATTACACCGGATATAATAAGTCGTTTGTTTGCTTGAATGGCTGCCAAAACGGCTTCTTTTATGCCTTTTTTCTTTCTTACTCTACCAAGCCACAATAGATAATTGTCATGAGTCTCAGAAAAAGGGAAAAGTGAAATATCAAGACCATTATAAATATGCGTTTTATTTTGTATGAGCCTTGCTTGATTGGCGGCATTTTTTGAAACGAAGACGAATGTATCGTTTGGTTTCACCATTTGAAGTGTAAGTTTTTGCCAATCTTCAGAGGCAAAAATATCCGAGTGAACGGTATAAATCACCGGTTTTTTTATAAGTTTAGAAAATGGGGTAAAAAGGAATGGTTCAAAATAGTTGATATGGATGATGTCAAATTTATTCTGATTTTCTGCAATCCGTTCTGACTCCAAAAGCTGATAACCATAAAATATTCGCTGATTTTGTTCTATTTTATTTATCTCTTCTTCCGTCGAGATGCCATCTAATTTCCCTTCTACGAGGCTGTCACCTGAGGCAAAGACGGTAACTTCGTGGCCTTTTTTAACCAATTCTCTGGCTAAAAAATAAAGAAAAACTTCGGTTCCTCCGGTTGAATCTTTTTGCACTTTTTTATGCAGAGTTGCCCCAAGGGCTATTTTTAGTTTATTCATGCTATAGTATTACTTTTCTCACATTTTCTAATCTCTGCTGTGCTTTATGTACACAGTTTTCATATAATGCCTTTTGCGAAAAAATCTCTAAGAATTTAAAATCGTAGAGTGTCTCCATTTTTGTTTTTTGAATATCTATGATTGGTTTTGCTTTAGTAATAAAATCTATGTGTTTTCCAATACCTTGAATAATTCTATAATATCCGTCTTTGCCGAATTTTTCAAAGTTGGCCGAGACAGTGTGAGCAAAATTTTTATACATATCATCAAACATGCCATATTTGTAACCTAACATAAGCAGGTCTTTTGCAATTCCCCACTCAGGATTGGAAACGCCGCGGATAACTCCTCCTTCAGTTTCGTGAACATGATGAACTATGATTGATTCATCATAGCCTAACGGATATCCTGCTCTCCAATATCTGATGGACAAGTCTGATCCTTCGCCTCGCATATTAAAAACTTCCTCATCATATCCTCCTACATCCCAGAAAACCTCTTTATACGTTGCCAAGTATCGAGAGTATAATGCTTCAATATAGGTAGTTTTATCTATGACCTGTATCCTATCTTCTGGTCTTGGTCTGTCGTGTTTTCCCTCGTTTGGCCCGGTCCGCCAGATGACCTGTCCGCCGACTGCTCCTGCAGTATCGTGCTTTTTTAAAGCATTAATTGTATTCAATAACGTATCTTTTTCCACTTCCATGTCGGAATCGCAAAATATAATGACAGGATTTTTGGCAATGCGTGCACCTTGGTTTTTATTGGAGGCGATGCCAGGTTTTTCCGGACGGGTATAGATGATTTTTTGAGCGAAACGATTTGCCAAGTATTGTTTTAACTTATCGTCGGGAGAAGAGTCAGCGAGGATAATCTCTGCTTCAAACTTTTTGCCAAATCCTTCGGAGGAGAGGAGGAGAGAAATTGTTTTTAAGGTTTGATCGATTCTTTTATAAGCTGGGATGATGATTGAAGCCTTAATCATATACGACGATTATAGCAGTTATATGGTTAGGAGGTTTTACTAATTTTTTTAATTGCTTCAACGGCTGTTAGGATATATTTTGGTGCGGGTGGGTCTTTTTTTGGATTAAGGATTCTTTCGTAAAGTCGATAAAATTTAGCAGCAATTCTGTCCCAGTTGAATCGTTCAACGACGGTGCGATATGCATTTTCACCCATTTTATAGCGCAGTTTCTCATTTTCAATAAGCAAATTTACTTTTTCTGCAATTTCGTTGGAACTTTTTGCCTTGACTAAAAAACCATTCATCCCATCTTTAACTATTGTCGATACGCCACCCTTTCTTGTCACGATCACCGGAGTTTTGTGAACCATCGATTCTAAGATAACCAGCCCCAAAGGTTCGTTCCAGACGCTTGGAGCCACATACACATCTGCTCGTAGATAGAAATCATTAATTTCCCCCAGCTTGTGTGAGAAGTATCCCAACATATGGACATTGGTAAGTTTAAATTTTTGGATGAGGCTTTCTAAATATTTTCGTTCAGGGCCATCACCTAAGATCACAATTTCAGCCTTTATTTGGCGCGCAGCTTTGATAAGGTATTCGACACCTTTGTGAATTGTGAGACGGCCTGTAAAAAGTACCATATTTGGATATTTAAAGTGATATTTTTTATCAATCCAGGAAACATTTTTGGAAAAATCGATCATGTTGTTGACGCCGGCTGGAATTGTTTTGGTTTTCTTGGCTAAGTCTTTGCCAAACATCTGCAGAAACCACTCTCTGGTAAAATTGCTGTTTGCCGTGATAAATTTAGTCCGTATGGCTGCGTCACGTACATTTGTCCTCCAGCGGGCATCTTCAGTGAAGTATTGCAGGTCGCTTCCGTGGGTGGTGATGATATAGGGAATTTTGTAGAGATTGGCCAATGTTCTTGCAACTGGTGGTAGAAACGCTGTATGAAAGACGTGAATTAGATTAGGTTTGAATTTTTCAATTGCCTTTGACGTGCGGGTTAAATAATAATTAAAAACCTGAAGAAACTCCTGATTGGAGAACTTAGAGTATTTTTTCATGCCGGGTAATTCCGGGTGGCCGACGAAAATTCCCATCAAGGGTGGTTTGAGTCTAAAAATCCGCGCATGCTTAAGCATTCGATTTTCCGGGGCGACAATTGCCGCCTCATAATCGTCATAGTTTGTTGCCAGATAACGAGTAAGACGTCGTAGCCAAGCCCCAGATCCATTTCCCCAAAGTGGAAACATGTAAAGGTAGAGTATCTTCATATTGGCGATATTATACAATAAATCTCAAAACTCAAAACTATAGAGCCCCAAATAACAACTCTTTTCTTAGGCGACTGCAAATTTTAGGAAAAATTTGTTGCTTAATACTTCTTTCTTCTAAACTAAAATCCTGCAGCACATATGTTTCTCCATCAATCCCTCCTTCGCGCCTCCTTCGCCGGAGAAGCTTCGAAGGCCGAGCAAGGCTTCGGAGGGCAGGCCGATTATCTATCCCAATTCTTATTCTCCAAAAATCTTTTGTTCCTAAGGCCTTTTCGATCGATTCGACGCCGTTATGGAGTCTTGGGCCGACTCCTTTTTGGATTTTAAATTTACCCAAAGGAATATCGAGATCGTCGTGGACGACATACAAGTTCGTAGTTAGTAGTTCATAGTTCATAGTTAGTTTCTTAACTGCGGCCCCGGAGAGGTTCATGAAGGTGAGAGGTTTGGCGAGAAGAATGGCTGAATGGTTAGATGGTTGAATGGCTAGATAATTTTTATTTTTTTTAACCATGTAACCATTTAACAATTTAACCATGTAATCTATAAACATAAACCCGACGTTGTGTCTATTATTTTTATATTTCTCCCCCGGGTTGCCCAATCCAACAATACATTTCATGTAACTTGAAACTTATAACTTATAACTTTGTTAGTATTATATTAAATGCTAGTCGAAAATAGTCAGACTAAATTTCATAAAGATCTCAAAAATTATATGGATCAATTTGTTCATTTAGTATATGATGTAACTAAGAACTTTCCTAAAGATGAACAGTTTGGAGTAACTTCTCAATTAAGGCGAGCTGCTTTGTCAGTAATTTTAAATTATATTGAAGGCTATGCAAGAAAAAAGAAGGCCGTGATGAACAATTTCTGTGAAATCTCGTATGGTTCTTTAAAAGAATCGAAATATCTTATATATTTTTCATATAAACGAAATTATCTAGCTTATAATTATTACCAAAAGGCGTTAAACTTAACTGAAATTATTGGAAAAATGTTATGGGGCATTTTGGAAAAGTTAAAAGTTACAAGGTAAAAGTTTAAAATTGAATGAGTAAGTACGTTCCAGATATTTCAACCCGTCGTTGGGTGATCATATCTCCTCAGCGACTCGGTCGTCCAGAAGACTATAATGGGGAGAAAAAGACAATGTGCCCATTTTGTCCTGGACAGGAAGATAAAACACCCGCGGAAGTATTCCGTTATGGAGGAGGGGAAGCCAATAAACCCGGATGGAAGGTAAGAGTGACTCCAAATAAATATCCGGTCACGGATGTTCATGAAGTTATAATTCACTCACCCGATCATAAAAAAGATATAGAAGATCTTACTCAAGAGCACTATATACTTGTGCTTAGTGCCTATAGGCAGCGCTATAATTTTTACAGAAAAAAAGGTCAGGTTCTGATTTTCTGCAATCGGGGAGAACATGCAGGAGCATCATTAGTTCATCCCCATTCGCAGCTTGTAGTTATTCCTTCTCAAATCAATCTCGAGACTCTTAGTAGAGAGCCACTCATTAACATCATAGATGATTCTAAGCTTTTTAATGTGTACTGTCCGGACTTTTCCCAGTGGCCTTATGAGGTATGGATTGCGTCAAAAAAGGAAGACACTGTATTTGGTGACATCACCGATGAAGAGATGGTTGAGCTTGCTGGAATAATTCAGCGTATCCTCAGACGCGTCCACCACATTTTCAAGATACATAAAATTTCAAACGTAGAATTTGGTTACAACTATTATATTTATCATAAGGAAAATTGGTACATTCGAATCATTCCACGTTTTGTAAACCGCGCAGGATTTGAATTGGGGACAGGATTATACGTTAACATTGTTGATCCCGTCGAGGCAGCTTTGGAGCTTAAGGGAGTAGAGAAGAAGATGATGGGAGTGTTGAAGAAACTGAAGAAGTATTAAGCTTAAAAACCTCGTAACTTTTAACTCAAAACTTGTAACTTTTCCTAGAAAAAAGCTGGAAGTTATAAGTTACATGTTACCAGTTACAAACTTAGGCGCTTGACCTCGGTCTTTGTTTCATTACCCCTCTCATCTATTAAAATTATCTGGTAATGGATCTCATCTTGGATATTGACATCTGAGGTGGTAAGTTGATGATAGGTTGCAGGCTCGCCTTTGATAATTTTTTCAATTGTTTGATTGTTTGTCTTATCAATAAATAAAATTTTTGATTTTGTAGGTGTGGTTGTGCTAAATGAGATAAAGAGATAGCGATTTGAAGAGGTGATATAAAGATTTTTGATCAGATCTTGTGCCTGGATGCGTGAGATGTTTTGCTGCTGTAGGTAAACAAAGGTGGTAAAACTTATTACTGAGACAAATAATACTATGCTGATGATGGCTACGCTTCTGACCGAAGGCAGCGGAATTCCCCAAAGCTTGAAGTAATCGACTTTGACTTCTTGGGCTTTTTTAAAATTAAGAAGGTCATCAGGATAGACAAAGACACCTTTGCAAGTTGAACAAAGAAAAAGCGTGACGTTTGAAGGAATGGCTGTATTAGTTGAATCGTTTAAATCGGTTTGCATCGGTTTGAGAATCTCTTGGTCTTTTGGACAGAGTTTGTCTTTAACCGAAATTTCGTCGATCTTCTTATCATTTGCGAGTATTTGGGCAGTTGTGAGGGTGATTCTATTGATTCCGTTTTCTGCAAAAAAACTGCAGCCGCAGTTGGTACAATGCAATACATTCTGTTCGTCTAACTGAAATGACTCCATCTTTTTTCCACAGTTTGGGCAGGTCATAGTTTCATAATAGCAAAATAAAGAATTAAAGAGGAGTGAGAGCTTTAGAAGAGAAAACGCGTTTGAAGTCTGTATCAAATGTAGCAAAGGTATCAACAGAGTTGGAGAGTATGGTAAGAAGATGATAAGAATCGCGCGGTCCAATCTTGTATTTTTCCATAAAATCGAGCACTTGTAATTGAGAATTTTTATTAGTAGGAGGATTGATAATTGAGAGTCTTGGTAGATCAAGAAGATCTTGTAGATCTCTTCGAATATCAAATGTTTCCGCCAATTTTTTATTTTGTTTCAAAAAAAGCATTGCATGGATAAATTCGTCGATAATAAGGGGTGAAATATATAATTCGGCCCGTTCTTTGTTAAGCTGAATGAGTTTTGCCAAAGCGGTGTCATGCTCTACCGAGTTTTGATTTTTAAGGTGAACAAGAACGTTGGCGTCAAGGTAGCACTTTGTCATATTGTGAAAGAATTATTTTTTTTATCTGTTTGGTGCTTATCTTTCCGAAGTGGTAGCCTCCAGCGAATCTTTTAATCTTTTTAAGATTTTCCTCTTCATCTGATTCAGCTTCTTTTTCGAGAGGAGTTAGTTTCGCAACCGGCTTGCCATCTTTTGTGAGGATAATAGTGCCAGTAGTTTTTAGTTTTTCTATGACTTCTCCCGCATTTCTCCTAAAATAGGTAAGGGGAAGTAGCTTCTTAGATAGTTCTTCAATATCAAAAAATTGTTTCATAAATTTAATTGTACATTTAAGTGATCAGTTTGTCAAGCAGCAAAATGTGCAGTTTGGACAGGGCATAGTTTCAATATAAAAAATCAGAAATTAAATAGCAATGGGTAGCTCTTGACTTTTCTCAATTACTATTGTTATATTGAAGACTATGGATAAGAATCCTCAAGATTTTGTAATTAAAAAAAAAGAACTAGAACTTGCCTTCGCAAGTAGATTGGTCGAAGAAATTAAAGTAGGGGGAATAACGTATGATCAACTTCGCGAAATATCACGATACATTCTGCTTGAGATGGAGAAACTAAAAACCACAGATGATTTAGCAAACTTTACGACTATTCTTTCTCAAAAGTGGACATTTTTTGAAAAAGTACAGAAAGTAGAGGAAGTTAAAAAAACAGAACAGGGAAGTACAAGTAAAATGAATGCAGTTAGAGAACAATTATTAAAACTTTCAGGCAATAAAAGTTAAGTTAGTATGGCAGGATTAGTACCAGCAGAACAACATGTAGCCATACGGATGGCAGCTCACGAAGCAAAGTCAGATATTGTTGGTTTACCATCCTTGACACCGGCTCAAAAGCCAATAGTTGAGGCAATGGTCGATCAGGTGTATGCAAAGGAAGGGGATGCAGCTCTGAAGATCGGAGCAACAGAATTCACTCGCTGGGCACATGTGCCAGATGTGGTAAATAATAATATACTTACCGATGTTGACGCAGCGGGTAATTCAATAGCGAGAGCTGGTACTACCGAAGCAGCAGATTCAGCTAAAGCAGTAGAAAGAACAATGATGTATCAAGACTTGCTTCTTAGAGGTTATGATCACGTAGGAACTCGAGCCGGTTTGCCTCAAGCACTAAGACAAACTGAGTTACGCAACCAAGTAGATGCAATGATTAGATCAATACCTGTATACTACGATGCATTAAAAGATGCCAGTGGCAATATACCGCAGGCGACCCTAGAGGCTCAGTTAAGAGACAGAAATACTTTAAACGATCTAGCAACCTGGTTAAACGATGGATTTGATCCGACAAAAATGCCGGTAGAAGACCATAGGAAATTAATGGAAGCCAGAACAAAAGTTGCAAAATCTAATGCGGAAGTTGTAAGGTTAACAGGAGAAAAAGCAACAGCAGATGTAAATTTCAATGCTGCTGATGAAGCTAAGAAAATTTTTGAAACTGGTATAGACAATGCTGGAGGTGCCCATGCATATGCGTCAGCTTCTGGAATTGCAGGAACAAAAGAGGTTGTATTTCAAACTCTATCTAGAGAGGCAATAGTACAAGAATATATAAATAAAAAACCAAGATATGACGTATTGGCTGCAAAAGCTGCCGCACCTGGCGGTATTGTAGATCCAGTAGAAGCTGGTGAATTTGGAGCGTTACGACCAAGAATGATCGCACTCGAAGCAGAGGCAAAAGTTGCTGAGCATAAAGGTTTAGCTATAGAAAGAAATAAAGTCAATAATGATCGCACTGAAACTAAACAAAAACAGACAGACGTTGATGGTAAACTTACTACCGCCAAGACAGAGGAAGTAGCTGGAAAAAATGAAGAAAATAATATCACTCTTCAACTTAGATTACAATCTGCTGATTTTTCGCAAGGACTGGAGAGGGCTTTAACTAACGCATTAAGTGCTAAATTTATGGAAAGAGTGAACAAGAATCTTGAAAGTTATCCTACCTACAAACAAGAAGCACAAACAGCGGCAGTGCAGAAAGCGCGTGATGCAGTCCAAAAATATTTGGACAAAAGATACAATAAAAAAGAAAAACTTTGGTATAAGCCTCGTGAACAAAGGATAATTCCTGATAAAGCGAGCTCAGGAAAAGATGTGCGACTTTTAATGAGTAGCGACCCTGATGCTGTGACAGAGGCGGTACTAGGGGATATGGTATCATCAGGAGAACTGACTCTAGATGAGAGTAATCAGTTAAAAAGTGACAAAGACTATATGACTGCACAAAGAGCATCTATATCAGGAAAAGCACTTGCCGCATATACTGCTGCCGGTGGGAGATTAAGTGAGGCTGAAGTAAATTCAATAGCTCTTTCTTCATGGAGTAATGAAGTTGTTACTGAATGGATTAGCAAAAACGAACAAGTAAAAACTAGGCTTGAGAAATTGCATGGCGCTGGAGTAACAAAAGGTGGAGCATCAGAACTCTTAAACAAGCTAGGATGGCAAAAATATCTTCTAATTATATTGATTGCTCTTGGAATATTTGTTGCAGGTCCTGCAGTATTAGGGGTTATAAAACCGTTGTAATTTTTAACTCCAGAGTTATTGTTATTCAGTATAGACTATATGCTACAATGAGGATATGCTAGAGCAATCTTCTGAAGGAATACTATCAACCACAACCAAATTAATAGAACCTCCGGTAGTTGTCAAACCAATAGTTCAACAGCCTGAAAATCTGAAGGCAATGCAAGAGCAGATCAAGCAAATGGTTACTGGAACAGGCGGCGGCGCGACTGCAGCAGGAGCAGAAAGGACTCAGGCGCAGATTATGTTTCTCGAGCTATTAAAAAGCAAAATAAATCTCACCCCAGCACAATTCGGGACCCTGCCAGAAGATCTGCGAAATCAGATAGACAACTTTGATCCCAAAAATAATGAAGAGTTAGATCGCGGAGTTCAAACAGTTTTAGCCAGATTAAAAGAAATTCCGCAGCTGAATGATGAGCAAAAAACTACATTAGACAGTTTGCACAAAGCCGTTTATGAAGACAAAACGCTAAAGATAGAGGATGTATTCAAAGAGCTTGCTGGAGCTGTTCAAGATCTTCCTGCTGAGGATCAAACGGAAGCAAAAGAGGCAGTTGAAGAAATGCAGAGATCAGACAAACCTCCTCAAGAAAAAGCTAAATCGGTTATCGAGCGGATGCCAAAGCTCGTCAAATGGTTTGGTTTGGGAGGAGTGGCGGCTTTACTTTTTGCTCTCTGGAGAGGCTTAAAAGAGATGATGAGTGGGGGAGCAGCCGGTGGTCAATCAATGGGTTTTCCAACGGTTGCTTAGACTTTCTTGACATTTGTTTTGATTTTGTTAACATTAGAACAATTCATTACTAAATTATGAATGAACAAACAGGATTTCGCGGCTGGTGGAACAAAATAAGGGGCAAAAGCGAAGATGATGACGAGACAACTCAAGACTCTTCACCTTCACAAACTCCTCCTAAAAGTAGAAGATTGGTTAGACCAGTAGTTGAATTTTTAGCTGGGGAAATAGATACGGGACTAAGGGACGCCATGAGAGGTTTTGGAATTCCTGTTGTTGATGAACGAACTCAAAGAGGATCAGGTAATCCTGTTGCTGCATTCATCGGTAAACAAGCAAGGCAACTTGGGTCAGAAATAAAAACAGGTGTTAAAGAAGAATTAAGAGGAAAGATAGCAGCGAGTGTTCGAGAGGGAGTAACAGACGGTGTTAGAGTGATAAAAAAGGATTTTAATGAGACATTAAGAGCAGTGAATGATCGTTTACTTCCAGAAAAGCCAGATTCGCGAACTACATATGGGAAGATGAAAGATCTTCTCGGTTATAAAAAGGAAGATGGAATATTTAGCAAAGTGATCAAAATAGCAGGAGCAAAAATACTTTCCTGGGGGGTGCCAGTTCTAAGCTTTATCAGCGGTAAGTTGGCCTCAACATTTACAGGAGAGAGAGGGCCAGACGAGGAAAAAAGATATCGTAATTTATTTAACAGTATTTACACACAATCCTTAAGTATAATTGCTCCAAGGCCAGCAACGCCACAAGCGCCAGGCGCTTAAATACTATGGATACGACAAAGAAACTTTCAAAAATTATTTATTTGATTCTTTCTCATAAAGAATTATTAAACGGTGAAAATGTGCAAATTAATGAACTTTTTTTTGAGTATCTTTCGCAAGTGTTTCAACTCGCCTTTGACATTAATTTGGACATGGCTAAATTAAAATCATTTGTCTCAGAAAAAAGTACTACACCAGAAGTAGAGAAAATCAACAAATTTCTCGTTCAGACGCTGGAAAGAAAAGAAACATATATACTGCTTAATTACTATATGTTTATTTTTTTGCAAAACGTACTAAAGAATTTAGATAACAAAAATCTTTTAGGAATTAACGAGATGATGTTAAGCCAGGGTTTGAGTGAAAGCGATGTCGATGATGTTAAAAAAGAATATTGGAGCTTTATTCATCAAGGGAACAAACCACAAGCTCATCCAGCCACAATATAATTTTGCTTACTCATTCTCTACACGAAGCTGTCTGTTGAGCACTTCTTTTTTATATCTTTCTCCATAGAGTCGCTAGAGTAATAAAGATTATATATACTTAAAGTATTTATCTTGACAACGATCGTGGATAAGATATATTTATTTCTATGAGAAAAAAGGAGAAGAAACAAAAGCTTAAACGTGGTCAATTATACTGGATGATTTTAGAGGTTATAGGGTTTGGGATCGTATCAGGTGGAGGAACAGCGCTTCGACCGACTTTACCCATAATGATGGAGGCAATTATCGAAATCCTTAAAGAACTTAAAAAGCTAGATATTGAGGAAAAAAAAGTAAGAAGAAGTCTTGAAAAGCTGGAGAAAAAAGAAATAATCGAATTGGTTGAAAAGGGTAATGAAGTCTTCGTCTATCTTAAAGATAAGAATAACCCATATGTTTTAAAATACTCCATAATGCAACTTTTGAACTATAAAATGAATAACAAACGATGGGATGGTAGGTGGTTTCTCGTTTTCTTTGACGTACCTGAAAAGCAACGCAACAAGCGAGACTATTTACGAAAATTTTTAAATCAACTAGGATTTTATAGATACCAAAAAAGCGTATATCTTTTTCCGTACGAATGTGAAAGTGAAGTAAAATTAATAAAAAAAATTGTGGAGGGTGCAAAGTACGTGAAATATATAATAGCAGAGAAAATTGAAGATGAGGATGAGGTAAAGCAATTCTTTAGTCTTCAGGAGAGAACAACAACGAGGAGTCTAACAAAGTAGGTCAGTGTATATAACTAGAACACGATCGTGGATAAGATAAAAGAAAAATAAGAAAAAACTATTCTTCATCATAACTTTTAGGAATTAACGAGATGATGTTAAGCCAGGGTTTGAGTGAAAGCGATGTCGATGATGTTAAAAAAGAATATTGGAGCTTTATTCACAAAACTATTTAATTTTGCTCAACCCCTAGCAGTCTTAAAACAACACCTTTCTTGTAACGGCGATCACCGCGAGAGTTGATTCGAATAGCAGGAAGTTTGCCTTTTTTACCCCAGCGTTTTATTGTCAATGGAGAAACGCGAAGAAGATTGGCGACCTCTCGAATTGTCAAAAGATCTGGTAAATCGTCGAGTGATATCTTTGCAGAAGGTTTGAATTGGTCGGACATGGATTGCATTATAAAATTAAAAATAGGCTTTGTCAACAACAAAAAATAAATACCTATTTCGAACAACTTCAATACTACAAGTGATCAAATGCGACAAATTTCAAATAAATGCATTAGAATTATTGCGTAATTAGACAAATATGGATGAACCACTTTTAGATGCAGCAACAGTAAATGGACAGAACTTGGTATCCGAACATTTTGAAAAATACAAGCAAGAGACACAAAGTACCGAAGTTCCCAAGAGAAAGCCTTATAACATAAACCATCCTTTTGTACGAGAACAAATTGATCGAAAACAATTTGAAACATATCAACAATTTTGGATAGAAAGTGGAAGGGACCCACTTGTTCTAGATTTTCTTTTGGACCATCTTACATATATACCTTTAAAATTAAGCGATGAAGCTTTAGCAAATGGGGTGCAAAAAATTGAGGAAATATTGGGAAAAAATACAGGAAAAGTATTTCTTCTTACGGACATGCGTGATAGTAAAAGCGGTGGACTGTATGCAAAATCAAAAGCACTCCAAAAAGTCATAAATGATAATAAAGAACGAATTGTGTATGTTCCAGAATATACTTTTGCATCAAGCATGCCACAAGAAGGAGCTGAAACTGCATTATTACATGCAAAAAATGGTCTTGCTCCTCGAGAACCAGTACAAATTGTTTTTTTGGATGACTGGTCATTTACTGGAGATAAAAGTCTTAGGAGTGCTATAAATTTGGCAGGAGCTCTCAAAGCGGATAAACCTGAAGATGACCCTCAATTTAATTATCATTTTGTTATCGGAGGTGTATCTTCAAGGGCAAAAGCTCGATTGGAAGAAGGCTTTGATAATGTGTCGGTTAACGCTTATTATCATATTCCTGCTCTTTACGAAATGTGCACAGCAGATCAATTTCATCGCATTATGAGAGAAATGAATAAAGACTTCTCAATGTTCCAAAATACTCTATCAACGAGTCGTATTCAACCTTTTCATTCACTAACGTACAGCTGGTATTCAGTGCCTGATCAATTTTGCTTTCCAAATGGTCTAACCAGTTCCCGCCCTCTTAAAAATAACAAAGGAGAAACTTCATATTGTATTGATGATAACTTAATCCGAAGCTCTTCTCAGGCTTTTATCCAAAAAACTGGTTTTAGGCTATAATGATCGGGAGGAAAATATTACTCTAGAGTTAAAGACTCAACTTGATAACACATAAAACTAAGTTTGAAGGGATTATTAGTATGCTTTAACTAGTTGTTTTACCAATAAGTGGAGGACTTGTGGCAATAGTGATAACGCCAGTATGATTCATGGCTTCCCTCATAACTTTCATATCTTCACCTATAAGCCTATTAAAATCAGACAAACCTCTTTTTTTCGCAAGGCTCCCATATTTATTTGTACTGTTAACGCGGATAAAACCACCAATCTTCTTTTGCACGGGGGTCGACAAAAGAGAAACTATCTCGAACTGCCGCTTTAGGATCTGTATTCCCAGCGTAGCCAAAAACTTGTCCGGTTCTAATAACTGGCAATTGTCGTCTTCCGCCAGCTGAATCGCTGTTATATTGAGCCAGAAGATTAGGATCGACACAAAAATCTACGAAATAAAAAAGATACCCGTCTTCGATATTATCTTCGTTGCTGTGGGTAAATAAAATATCATTTTTCGTTGCATATAAAACTAAAAATACATTTGTTCCATCTATTGTCCTTCCGGCCTTTAGTCCATGAAGGGCTTGTCCCTCATTTGCTGAAAATCCTATCATGTGAACCTTAAAGTTGGGAGTTGCAACCTGCGGAGCCAGGCTTTTATTGTTTTCAAAATCCCATTCATATACTACGTAGGTTTTTGCAATTTGAGGGACTGGTCCATTATAGAGGGAGCTGAATTGAGGGGGCATTTTATCATCCAGGCCATCCCAGTTTCCATTTCTGCTTTGAAGCTCTTTGCTTTCATTTACTTCTCCCCATCCTCGCAGACGAAGATTTACTTCAGGATGATTTTCAAGAGGCGGCTTTAATTTATTATGGTTATATATACCTACTCGTAGACTTGAATAAGTCTGAGTTGAGGTTGTAGGGCAGTTAAGATTTCCTCCATCTCCTGGTGTTGGAGTCGGTTGATTCTGCGGTGCAAGAGTTGGTAGATTCTTATCTGAAAGAACCAAATCTAAAGTCAGTTGACCATTCTGAGCCAGAGTCCCAGTCATTTTTGCCAGAATAATATACCAGCCAGATGGAGCTTGAAAAATTGTCGCAGTATAAGAGCCAGGAGATGTCCCAGATTTGTTATCTGCCCCTTTCCAGACGACAGTTCCTGCTGATGGGCAATCATAGGGAAATCCTCCTCGCGAAGTGCACGAACTTTTAGCCGAACCAGGCACAGATAACAGTTCACCAAAACGGTGGTTTCCCGAAGAAGGGCCTTCTATATATACAGAAACAGTTGTATTTTTATCCCAGACTGCTCCAGAAACAGAATCCTTATGAACGACTATTTTTACCGAGGCAACTCCTGTTTGTGGTGTGGTCGGATTTGGCGTTTGATTGGGAGGTTGAGTTGGCTGCTCTGTGGGTTGTTGGGTTGGTTGAGGTTGAGTTGGGTATGGCGTATAGGTAGGTTGTCCGGGCGGAGCTGTTGGTTGAGTTGGGTAAGGAGTATAGGTTGGTTGATTCGTTCCAAGAATTTCTTGAATAGATTTACAAGTTCCTCGATCTGTTTTTCCGGTCTGTTGCCTCAAAGTGTCCAGGTAAAATGTTTCTGATAATGAGCCACCAGCATTTGCAGGATAATTAATTGCTCTTTCCATGCCTGATCCTTCTCCTAACTCATTCCAAGATTCGATGATCACTAGATTGGCATTCTGAGGAACTTGAGATAATCCCTTCTTAAATTCTGCATCGTCATTTCTGGGTAGATGACATCCATAGTCGCGATAATCCCATCCTCCTGGGGAGATAGAAGTTGTGGTATAGCCATTTACCGTGTGACTTCGAGCATTTCCATCGCAAGCGACAGATCCGTTAAAAACTTCATGCTCACCATCTGCCGTTTCACTGGCATTAGTTTTAAACCACTCTGATCCTAAATTCAAAAACGGTTCTACACCAAAATCCTGCTTAAATAAGTTTTTTACATTTTGAAAAAAAGTATTTGCAGATTGAACATTTGTATATGAATCGGTGCCAAATCGATAGACAGTAAGAAGAGGTTTTCCATTCTCAGTGGCCCAAAGAGATTGAGGAATTGTCTGGTAAAAAGGTTTTATAAATTTATCGTATCGATATTGAGCGGTCGCTGAATTTGCCAGATCGGTTGGGCCTCCATCATTTGAAGCAAAACTTGCGTCCCAATATTCAGCGATTTTTACAGGAGAATTCATCGCCTGAATAGCATCCGCAAAAAGCTTGAAGTGGTTGAAATACTGACTTTGGCCTTCCCACGTGTAAATAAACGCGATATCCAAGCCAGAACATGTCATGTCTGAAGTTTGAACTTTCCAGTAAGAGGCGTCTCCGGGGCGATAGTATTGACCATTGGGATAGGGCGTATCAGAACCTGGTGGTTTGTATTTCCAGCGATCAGGAATACAGGTTCGACCGTCAGGTGGACAAAAGTACCAAGGAAGGATTATCGCTCCAGTTTTAGTTGATGATCCAACAAGAGCTGATTCTTTTTTACCAAAAATGGTTTCTGATAAAAATTTAGCTACAGCATTTGGTGCATTTGCTATAAATTGTGTATTGATGCGCGGAGTTCCGTAAAAAAAAACCGTCCGAGCAATGATGCCTGAAACAAAAAAGGAAACTAAAATAACAGAGGCGATTTTGATGTATTGGGGGATTTTCATGACGTTTCTGTTACAATTTTCTTAATCATTATAATAATATACATTATATATCGAAATGAATTTCGCAAGTAAAAAAGGTGAAATTGCAACTGCATTAACCATTGGAACCGTCATTGTGATTTCAATCGTATCTCTTATCTCCAATGTTTTTTTGGGAAAAAAGAAACAGACGACTCAGACTTCGGCACAAACGTCAAATCTCTGTCCATCAAATATTGCTGCCGGTCAGATTTGTTCAGGGGACCCAGGCACTGAATGGTGTATCAAATGCACTGGACAGACAACTGCAACGTGCAATACCATAGGTTTACCATATCATTGTGAAAATAATATGTGGGTTCTTACAAATCCAGCTGGCGAATGTAACTCCGCATGTTCTGCCGGTGTCAATCCAACCCCAACGCCTGTTCCAACAACTCCTCCTGGGAGTTCTTGTGTTGGAAACTGCATATATAGCGTAGGTGGAACGGGAAGTAGCGCAACTTGTTATCGTGGATACTGTTTGGATCCCAATCAGTCCTGCAGTTTCAATGTCAATTGTGGATATGTAAATAGCTGTTCCGGTCAGAATCAGGTCGACTGCCCGGGAGTACCAACCGCAACCTCCGCGCCAAATGCCACCGCTACGCCTACTCCCACTCAAGGTGTCCCAACCAGGACACCAACCCCACGCCCGGGGGCCACAGCAACATATGCACCTACCTCTCCACCTGGTGCAACTCGTACGCCTACACCAACTCCTCTTCCGCCTACCTCGCCTCCCACCACTTGTAATCCTAATTGGCAGTGTCCGGGTGGTCAATGTAATAAATGTGGCACCAACTGTGGCTCTTATTATTTTTGCGGTGCCAACAACTTTTGTGGAAAAGATTTTTGTAAACGAAAGCCAGCGGACTGCGTATCTCAATATTGTAATGTATCTCCCACCCAAAAACCTCAGCCATCCAATACTCCTCCCGCCGGTCAGCCAACCAATACACCAGGCCCAAATTCGACTTCAACTCCGGCACCTACAACCGGAAGTTGCATCCCCATTTCTTCTGTTGCAACTCATCCAGGGATTGTATCTCTTGGTGGAGACTTCGATTGTAAAGTAACCGTCATATCTGGTGCGGGATCTGGCTCGGTTGCGTGCGGAATGTCGGTCAATGGCAGCTGGCCTCAAAATATCTGCCCATCAGACACCCGTTTTAAAGGCTGGAGCGGTAATACAGCTACATTTGGTTGTACGCTTCCCTCTGACACTGACACGAAAGCAAATCTTAAAATGGTCGGTTTTGATTTTTCTCAAGCATGTGGCCCATCAAAGGGAGTGCAAATTCCGCTTCAAATCCAAGGTGTGACTCCACCGGATTCGACTCCAACCGCTACTCCCACACCAACAGAATCTCTAACTGCTTGTATTGCCATTCGAAAAAACGGAGATCCTGCGAGTAAAATGAACATTGTTATGCTTCCTTCAGGATTTACCTCACAAGAAGAGTTTATAAATCAAGCTAATATCGTGGTAACGGCCTTTGACAAAACCAATCTGGGGTCAGAAATAATGTCTAAGTTAAATTTTTGGGCGTTGCCGTTATTAGAGCGAGATTATAAAGCCTCTGCTGATTTCGGTCGTGGAGTCTACTGGGATACATCTATGGGACAGCAAGACGCACAATCCTGCGGGGGCGGAGGCACAGTTGCAACCTTTCTGATCTTTAAAAGCGAAATTTGGGCGGCATCAGCAACTGGTTTCGGCACTTTAGTTGCAGGAACGACAACGAAAAGTAATGAAAATAGATATTATGAAGGAAGCCCAAAGGGCGTCGGCAATGTCGGACCTCACGAGTTGGGTCATGCCATTGCACAGTTAAATGATGAATACAATGTAAAGTGGGAACCACCATTGCAGATTAACTGTAGCGCAAATATTCCCACTGACCCAAATCTTCCCTGTCCTGGTTGGGAAAAATATCCAGGAATACAGTGCGTCCATGGATGCTCTATTATGGGACGCTATCGATCAAAAGAGACCAGTGTTATGTATGATATTCACGATTTTAATTTCAATCCCCCCTCCCTTGACGGATGGAGGATGGCGTTAGGAAACTTTCAATGATACAAAAAATTAAAATACTTACCGCAATGATTATAAGTTTATTTTTTGTAACTGTCTCAATTCGTTATTTCTTTCCCCTCCCAGATACCATACCAGTACCTCATCTTTCTCTCAAGCTCGTATTAAATCAAGCAGATGATCATAGTCTAAGCCTTCATTCAATGGAGTTTTTAAATAAATATCCTCAAGCCTACAAGCTCACAATTTTTAGAAACTACGATAAGGTAGTTATTCGAGATAAAAATAAAAGTGCATTGTATGAAGGGACATTTGTCAATAAAAATATTCACCTCCCTGTTCCACCTCCTCCCGGGCAAAGTCCCGGGGAGCCAATTGAAATTCCTCTCAAAGAGATAGCTCTTTTCTTACCCTATTATAAGTCTATGTACCAAATTGATTTCTACAATGAGGCCGGTGTTTTATTACTTTCAGTCAATATGAATAAATCTTTTACTCCAACTCATTCCGGCTTTCAAAATCTTTGCGGCAATGGAATCTGTGATTTTAATGAGAACATATTAAGTTGTTTTTCTGATTGCCACAGGTAATAATCTTTTGTAATTGAAAAATATATTTTTCTATAAAGTAAAATAAAAGGCAATATAACAATTTTTATGAAATTCTATAAAAGAGGTGAGATTGCCACCGTTTTAACTATAGGAATGGTAATTGTTCTTTCAATTGCGTCTATTGTTTCCTCTGTTCTTCTTGGTAAAAAACAAACAACCACAAGTAAGGCTGGTGGAGGAGACTGTGCCCAGATCCTCAACGTTTCCTACACACCAAATCCTTTAGGATCTGGTCAAGACTTTACCTGCTTTGCCACAATTGACTCAGGCCATGCCGGCTCCTACAACATCTCATGCGGCTGGAGTAAAAATGGAGGATGGCCACAGACAGGAGGCAGATGGGAGGGGGCAACCTGCAATGGTGTAAACTGCAGTTTTGGCATAAGGATGGATACGTTTTCAGCATCGACGAGCGACAATTACGAGTTAGTCGGATTTGACTTTTCCTCAGGCTGCGGGCCAGCCAATGGAAAGAGAATCTCTATACAGCTTAGTGGGCTTGTTGTTCCAACCGCCACAAATGTTCCGACCCAACCGCCTGGCCCAACAAATACCCCCGCGCCTACTCAAACGCCAACTCCAACTCCAGCCTGTGACCCGGGAAAAGTCGATGTTACAGGCGCTTGCAATCCGGCTTGTTGTGCCAACAACTCTCAATGTACAAAGTCGGAAGAAGCGTGTATCATATCTAATGGATATTGCAAATCTGGATTTTCCTGTGCCACTCCACCGACCTCAACTCCTCCTCCTGGTGCAACCAGAACGCCAACTCCCAGTCGCACTCCCACCCCGCGTCCTGGTATCACAAATACTCCGACACCCAGGCGAACGCCAACTCCTACATTAAGACCAGGTCAGCCATCCTACACACCAGCTCCTCCAACCGCAACACCGCCTCCTGGTGCTACATTAACACCTACACCCACTCCAACACCAACTCCAATATTTACCCTAACTTCAACAATGACTCCAACTCCTACGCCCGCAACAGCCGAGTGCCAAAAATTACAGGTAAATGGAGAACAAAGCACAAAACACGATGTAGTGATAATGCCTTCAGGCTATACTGATTTTACTATCCTTTTAAAGGATGCCAACCAAGGAAAAGATTTTGTAAATCAAACTAATCTAGGATCAAGTAGATTAAATAAACTTAATTTTTGGCTCCTTTCTGATCTAAATATGGATTTTCAACTTAGTGATTGTACTGCCTTAGGCGGACAACCTAATCTTTGTCTCGATACGAATGACAAAAAAAAATATGCCTGGGATCAAGCACATCGATGTGGAGGCGACTCGTTTGTTATCCTTATCAATTCTGATCAAAGATATGCATTGAGTCAAGGATTCGGCATAGGACAAGTTATTATGTCAAAAAGTCTGCTAAAACTTTTGCCTCATGAGTTGGGGCATAGTGTTGGGAATCTAGATGATGAATATCCATACAAAAAAAATAGTCCTAATTACGACTATTTACGAATTAATTGTTCGAAAGACTATTCTGGAAACGAATCTATTCCTTGTCCTGGCTGGGATAAGTATCCTGGCGTAGGATGTATCAATATTTGTGGGTATATGGATTGGTTTCGTTCAACAGCAGCAAGCATTATGAATGGAGGGAATAATTTTAATTTTCAATTTAGTCCTCCTTCGCTTGAAGGATGGGACATTGCTTTGCAGAAATATGAGTAAACTAAAAATACTTATTGCTATAATTCTAGGATTAATCTTTACGACTATTATCGTCGCATTTTTTATCCCTGAGACTACTCGCATGCCACTTTCACATCTCGTGCTTAAACTTGTTGCACATCAAACACAAAGCGGAGAACTTTCTTTAGAGCAGATAAGCCTTGAAAATTTATACCCGTCCGACTACAAGATTTCTTTTAAAGAAAATTACTATACGATAAAAATTCTTTCAAAGGATAATGAAGAACTATTTTCTGGTCAGGTCCTAAAAAAGCAAATAATTCCACCGGCTGAAACGGGAGATTTTTTTGAAACGACGCATAACTTTGTAGGAGAAGGTCTAACTGAGAAGTCGATAGAAGAAATTCTTGTTTACCTGCCTTATTATAAACAAGCACAGAAGGTTATTTTTCTTGATGAAGACGGTAAAGAAAAACTGACTGTTCAATTAAATGACCTAAAACTGCCGGAAAATTACTCGAAGAAACTCTGTGGGAATGGAATCTGTGATTTTAATGAGAATCTATTTAGCTGCTTTTCAGATTGCGGTTTCCGCAAATGAATTTGATAATTATTTTTTGATGATTTATATTTATTCTAAATATGAATCTTGGTCCATTTTACTTTGACACAAAAGAAATTTTTTTGATTTTGGCTGCAATACTTGTTGGTCTGGCGATGTATTTTGGCTGGAGTATCTATTGGTTTGACAAACGGTCACTTCTTACTATTATTGTTATAATGCTTCTTACCAAGGGTCTTCTGCCTGCAATTCACAATGAAGCGTTTTTTATCCTGGCAATCATCACGGTCTTTCTCACGCTTTATTTACCCGTGTTTCAGGTAGTTTTATTTTATTTTATAAGTTTTGTTTTGTTTAGAGTACTAAGGGTGATTTGATTTCTGCTAAAATATCTTCATTTTTAAATAACTTTTATGGAACGAATAATCGCCTTGATAATATTTATTCTTTTCTCGCCGTTTATTTTAGCGATTTTAATGCTAGTTAGATTAACTTCTTCTGGTCCGGCTATTTATAGACAAACAAGAATCGGTAAAGATATGGAACTGTTTCTCATCTATAAAATCCGCACCATGAGAATCGGTGCAGAAAAGGATAAAAGCAAATTTGATCACTTGAACGAAGCTGATGGGCCGGTTTTTAAGATTCGCAATGATCCGAGGTTTACACTGGTAGGAAAAATTCTTTCACGTACAGGGCTTGATGAGATTTTACAGCTGATTAATGTCATCAAAGGAGATATGAGTTTTGTTGGCCCGAGACCTCTTCCAGTTGAAGAAGCTAAAAAAATCCCAAAAAAATATCAGGACAGATTTTTGGTTAAACCTGGCATAACGTCTCTTTGGATCGTTCGAGGCGCTCATGAGTTATCTTTTGACGAGTGGATGAGGTCTGATCTTGAATATGTGAGAAAAAAAAGCCCGTTAGTGGATTTATATATAATGGGAGTAACGTTAATATTGATGCTACGATGGACGATTCGAGAGTTTCAACAATTCGCGAAAAAATCTTTCTTGTCATTTTCCCAATAGTTTTAATATTTGTAGCTTTATATCCATATTCAGTTTGGCATGCACAGATATTAATCACCTCGACAATAGTTTTTTTTGTTGGAATTGACTGGCAAGCATATAGATCGAGATTTGATAATAGATCGCTCTTGCTATTTGTTTTACTTCTTTTCTCGATTTTGCTTTCGACTATATTTTCGATCAACAAGTTAAATTCAGTGCCACAATTTTTTTCTTATCTGACTATTTTTTTTCTGCTTTTGACCTTTCCCCAGATGAAAAAACCGCTTCTGACAAAAGCTTATATATACGCAGCTTTGTTCTTAGGAACAATATCAATAACCTATTCATTTTCTAAAATTTTTTTCCCAAATATATCAGCGTTATTCTCTTTCTTTGACACACCGCAAAATTTGATCATTCCTTTTTTTGGCCATGCATTTTATGCAATTTTTTTGATCATGACGTTTCCTTTTGTCAGTTCATTGTTTCTAATGTGCATCTATAGTCTGCTTATTATTTTTTCATTTTCCAAAATTGCAATTGCGATTTGGCTCTTGCAGATGGCCTTAATTTTCCGACGTAATTTTTTCCCTGTGATCATTATACTTACCACGATTTTTTCTTTGCTAATTTTGCTGATTATTTTTGTTAAACCAAACAATACCTGGTTTAAGTCTAAACTTTTTAAATCTTCGGCTGCGTCTAGGTTTGAATATATCAATCAAGGAGTATCTATTCTTAAAAACAGTTCGAGCTTGCGATTACTTGTTGGCAATGGTTCTGATACATTTTATGAACTATCAAATAGATACCAAAGCGAACCTGGGGTATGGTCAAGGTCTCTACATAATTATTATTTTCAGTACTTTATAGAGCATGGTTTATTTGGAGCCTTATTATTATTCTTTTTTATAATTTCCGTTTTTAAAAAAAACTTTAGGTTGTATAGTTTTGCCGAGCGAATGAGCATTGTATCAGTTCTTTTATTTTCGACCGTGAGTACCGTCAATCTGAATTTATTACCAGTATTATTTTTTTTCCTCATCATATCACTCAAAAAAAAGAATAAGAAAAAAGAGCAAGAAAAATCTTCACATAAGATAGAAAAACTTTTGATCGGAATTTTAGGCATTGTACTTATCATTTACTGGGTCAGATATGTGATTGGCTATATAAAGCTTTCCTACAAATTTTTTCCTTACGAGACAAGTTTTTGGTCACAGGCTGTAGAAACAAGCAAAAATAATACTAAAAAACTTCTTGAGATCAAAAGAGACATGAAAAAATTTTCCAATACGAATGTGGAGTTATCCCAGTCAATCCTTAATAATATTTTTGCAAATGGAGATTATTGTCAAACTGGCGAAGAGGTAAAACAATTCATCTCATTAGTGCCAAATGATACGATGGCTCAGAATCAATTAATGCAGATACATGAGAAGTGTCCAGAATCACTGAATATAATACAGTATTTCAAATCAATTAAGACAGTATTTAAATCAGTCAGTTCAAATAGAACATTTTTTCAGTTTGCAGCTGCAGTAAATTTCAACGATGGTGATTTAGATGAGTACAAGTGGTGGTCAAGTAAAGCCTGGAATATAAATGTAGTTAATACCACGGATAAATGGCAGAGCGAGCTTATTGACAAACAAGGTACAGCTTTATTTATAAAATCACCATTTAGAATAGATCTACAGTTGAAAACTAAGAAAGACTTAGGAGGGGTTGTGCTTCAGGGAGTTCTGCAAAAACCAGATGGCCTGTGGTGGGAAGGAATTAGTGCAATTTATATAGCGACTAGGGATGATGGGTATAGATTATATTCAGATTTCAGGGATGGTTCTTCAGAAGACTCGCAGGTTTTTGTTGATCAACAGTTAGGTAAGAAGATTGACCATCTAGTTATCTATTTTGATCAATTTGGCAATAATGCCGTAATTCAGGATAAATCAGGCAATACTTTGGCTCAATTTTCTTCCACAACATCTATTTTTCCTGAGGGAAAAATGTTTATTGGCTACACATTGGCAGCGAAATCTAGTCTATCAATTGAAAATTTTTTCATCACGCCATTATGAAACCCGCCAATTCTTCCCTCAAGACTTATAATCTTCACTACCTGCCTGCCGGCAGGCAGGTTCGTCGACGTCTTGAGGAGCGAATTTTGGAGGGATTTAGATTCAGTAAAACTCGCTTTGCTCGTTAACTGAATCTAAATTACTTATTGACAACCAAAGTAAATTCATCTATTCTTAGTCTAAACTGTCTAAATTGTTAATTTTATGCGTAAATTAAAGAAAAGAGAAGTAGTGCTTTCACTGATTCTTCTTTTATTAATAATAGTTTTCCTCATCATCTCACTTATTTATAATGAACAAAGAAAAGTATATCGTTCCAGAGCTGCCTATTATTGTGCTACTCCTCCTTATACCAGCGTTTGCTGTGGGTGCGGTTTAAAAATCAATCCCTGCAACGGATCTTGCAATGTTTCAACGACAGGTTGTACTGGGGCAACATGGTGTGGAAATCCTTCTCCCTCTCCTACGCCATACGTGAGGGTTGTTGTGAAAAACAAGCAAGGAACAAACGTGCAGATGCAAAGAATTTGTTTAGCTACATGTACTAGTACCTTAAATAGCTGCAGTCAACCAAATTGTGCACAAGATGATGCGGCTAAAAATTTTCCAAAAGCAGCAGGAGTAGCAAAACAAGGAGGCAAAACAAGCTTACAAACCTCAACAGGATCCCGTACAGTGGCTCTAGGTGCAACACCATCTCAAGTGGGCGGTCAATTTTTTGCAAAAGACTGTCCTGTCGTTGGTGGTGCTTGTTATGTTTGGAACTCAAGTTCATGGACGACAGGGGAAAGAAAGGTGACATTTATCGTTGCTACTCCCACAACAGGCGTTGGTGCGACAAATACTCCCACACCAGTTCCAACTTCCGGTCCAACCAATACTCCAGTTCCAACAGTTACAACGGCTCCAAATGCAGCCCGTCTGAAATTCATCGTTAAACTACCCGATATCTCAAGCAATGTGACTCCGATAGATTCAAGCTATGTGAAGGTGGAGGTCTATGACGGAAGCACTTTTGTCACATATGCAAATGCGCAACTTACTAAACAAGGCGATTATTATGTGACTTCTCAGGAAGTTTCGTTAAACATCTCAGCAGTAGCAGCCAAAGCATACAAGATTGCTATTAAACAGGCAGTGACTCTAAGAAGAATATTTGCCAATGTTACGCTTACTCCTTCAGCTTCGCTTGACTGTACGGCTACAAATTCTTCATGTGGAGAGTTAAACAGCCAAACAGACACAAAGACATTACTCTCTGGAGATTCTGATGGCTTTAACACATCCTCAGGCAGTTATAATAAAATCGATTCTGCAGATCTTCAAGCTTTAGCAAGTCAATACAACTCAGGCAGCGGAGGAACAGCAGATTTCAACTTCGACGGTCAAGTTAATATTAGCGACCTGGATATTTTAGGCAGAAATTATGGACTTCAAGGAGACTGATCCCCAAAAAAAAACATTTTTTATTTTGCTGTTTCTCGCAATTATTTTTATAGCGGGCGTTGTTCTTGTCTGGCAAAGATTTATCCAACCAAAAGCAACGGCTGGCGTCCCCTCGCTTTTTTTTGAGACCAATCCAACAACCCTGCAAGCTAGTGCAAATTTTGATCTTTCTTTGAAAGTCAATCCCAATAACACCTCATTTAATGCATTTGAACTCTATATCACATATGATTCGTCTAAGGTTGAGTTCCAAAATGTCTCTAATCAGGCGGAAAGTCTAAATTCATCCTATCTTTTAGTAACAAAAACGGTTGACGCTACAAATAATTTAATTACACTTATTGGGACAAAAACTGGTACGCCATTTTCTGGGAGTACAGCTGTAGAGCTTGCAAAGGTTGCGATGAAAGTCAAGGCTGGGGTAAGTGGAGATATCGTCTTTAGTTGGGGTGCAAATACCAAGTTGGGAGACAATCTAACGATAGAAAAACAGAACGGAACTTTTACTGTTGGTAGCGCAGGAGGCGGAGCTAGTGTTTTTTTTTCTTCATCAGCAAGTTCCTACCAGCCTGGCCAAAATTTTGACCTCGATATTAACCTCAATACAAACAATCAACAAGTAAAAGCGATGGATGCAGTATTTTTTTACGATGATGCAAAGGTTAGCTTTCGTGGAAGTTCTCCAGAACAAAGCATAGTGATAGATTCGGCTTCAGGATTTGATACGAGTTTAGCGATAAAGACCGTTGATACGACAACCAAAAAAATTACCATAGGATTGGCTGCTCAAGGTGGATCAAATCCTACACCAGTTGTTGGTTCAGACATAAAGGTTGCGACGGTTCAATTTACCATAAAATCAGGAGCTCAGGGAACGATGAGTTTTGCTGCTGATACAGCAAGCACTGTATATGACCTGCAGACACAAAATATTCTTACCAATAGACCAACATATTCAGTGACCATTGGTTCAGTGAATGCGACGAATACTCCAACGCCAACAACAGAGCCTGGATCGACAAATACACCTATACCAGGAGTAAATATCAATCTTAAACTCAAATTTCAAGGAATTCTTAAAAAACCAAATACTGCCACAATTATGCCAGTGAAAGTCACGGTAAGTGGCAAAGGGACGCCTGGCCCACAGGGCAGAGTTGGAGATTTTACCGTTGATGAGAACGGCATCTGGTCTGGTCGGGTTGATTTTGTTAGTTTTCCGCCAGGATCAGATTATAAAGTTTTCGTCAAAGGACCGAAACATTTACAAAAAAGAGTCTGCGACAATGCTCCTTCTGAGAGTTTTCCCGGGAGCTATCACTGCGAGAACGGAGTGATTACATTGGCCCCAGGGGGCAACGCCCTAGATTTTTCTACAATCTATCAGTTAGTTGGAGATTTGCCACAACAGGACGGAGTAGTCAACTCATACGATATTTCACTTGTTCGTAATAATTTAGGTAAGTCCGATGCCCCTACTTTAGCTTTGGCAGATCTCAACCTTGACGGTATTGTTGATTCACAAGACTATTCACTTGTCATTGCAGCGTTATCAATTCGAAGTGATGAAGGAGAATAAAACTAATTACAAATTTCCAATAACCAAATTTCAAGTATTCCAAACAAGATTCAATAACCAATATTCAATAATCAAATAGATTAAATTTTTGGAATTTGGAATTTGAGATTTGTTTGTTTCTTGGAAATTGGAACTTGGAATTTAATTATATGGATTCACAGACAGATGCACCAGAGCACAGTTCAATGTTTCGATTAATTTTGTTCTTATTTTTCATTGTCCTGGCTTTTTTCCTTTTTTATTTCTATCAGACAACTAGACAGCGGGGCGGTATTGAACAAACGGCTACTGTAATTACTCCAACGACGACTTTAGAAGAAGTATCGACTAATGGTTCGATTAGTCTTAACATTGTAGGAGATATCACTCCAGTTGTTGGTAAAGAATTTGAGGTGGATGTCGTTGCGAATTCGGCTGGAAAGGCGATAGTTGGGTACGACCTAGTCTTTACCCAGGATCCACAAGCCATCGAGATAAAGACAGCAACATCGCTTCTTGATGACTTCACAGTCTATCCTTCGGCAAAATCAGATAATTATGTTGTCACAGCAACCAAAAAAATTGGAAGCAATAGCCAAAGCATTTGGGACAAAACGCCAGTGCTTCGTATGAGGCTAGTTCCCAAAAAATCTGGCACATCGACAATATCTCTTTTATTACAACAGGGTTCAGAGAAAACACAGATGGTCGATGAGGCGACACAGGTATTGATGCCACAAGTTGGACAACTGACGCTTGAAATTCAACAATAATGAATGAGAACATTTATACTACCAACGATTTTAGCTTTTGCAACATTCCTTTTTTCCGGGACGATATTTGGCGTCGATGCCGCATTTTTATATTTTGATAGGAATGCTGTTTCTGCAAATTTAGGAGAAACATTCCAAGTCCAAGTCGTTGTTGATGCGGGAGTAGACCAGATCTCATCTACCGATGCATACGTACTCTATGACGCAAGTCTTCTTGAGGCTCAATCTATTGTAGCCGGGACTTTCTTTCCGACGGTTACGAACAACATAACTAGCGGCAAAATATATATTGCAGCTTTTGTCGATGATCCGGCGACCTATAAGACAGGCTCAGGTGCGATCGCCACAATTTCATTTAGAACTCTTAAGAATGGTTCGGGAACATTGTCATTTGATTGTCAGCCAGGAGTCTACAACAGCTCCAAGATTATTAAAAACGACCTAAATGCGACAAATGTAATCGAATGTTCTCAAAACGGTACGAGCACGATAACTATTGGCCAAGGGGGAGGACCATTACCAACAACCTTACCCCAAACCGGAGTATTTGAGAATGTAGCTAAAGTAGCTATTCCAGGCGCAGTTTTGCTGTTGATAGGCGGAGTTCTAAAGCTAATACTGTGAATAAACTTAAAGTACCAAGGTTTGCAGCAATTGCCATAGGGGGAGTGGTTTCTATTGTGTTGCTTGTTACGGTTTTTTTAGTCACTCAAAATCTTTCTATCCGCGCAGGAGATGAGGCGCCAAGAGACGTGGTTGTTTCTGATATCACATCAACTTCAGCCAAGATAAACTGGACGACCTCTGCAAAAACCCAGGGAGTTGTTGAATATGGAACTTCGCCAACTACACTAAATCTGGTCTTACCTGAGGCCGAGTCGACGACCGATCATGAGGTAGAGTTGACACTTTTGCAATCTGGGACAAGTTATTATTTGCAAATTTCAATTGGCGGAAAAAAATTTGACAACGCCGGAGTTCCCTGGACGTTCTCAACCAAAGGAGAAGGGGATGATAATCCATCTTTAACTCCCACCTCTTCCACGCGTCCAACGCCAATTTCAACAGTTGTGATTCCCAATCCAAATGAGAGTTCATGCGATGAAAAGATTTGTGAGCGCATAAAACTTAAGATAGGACAAGGCTGCATAACCCAAGATTATATTAAATGTCTTAAAAACGAGTCTCCCACATTTGCTCCATTGACTACACCCTAAATTATTCCAGCTGCAGGTGTGATAGGTATTAATAGATTTAACACAAATGTTGTGACAGGTCTTATGACAATATCGAGTAAAGATCTTCTACCAAAAGGAAATATGAGCATTAAAAGAAAAATTAAACCGTACCTTTCGAGTTGATACCATTCTCTCGCTTTTTCTTCGTTTAATATTCCACCGACTATTTTAAAACCGTCTAGAGGATGGATTGGGAGCAAGTTAAAGACCCCAAGGATAACATTTAAAGAAATGATCGGAACTAAGATAAAATAACCTATAGTTTGAAAAACTGAAAGATTAAAAAATAATATCAATTTTAGCAGTATAGAAAGAAGTAAAGCCAAAATAAAGTTAGAAATAGGCCCGGCTAAAGATATGATTGCCGCGTCTTTTCTGGGGTTTTTTAGATTGAATGGATCGAATCCAACCGGTTTGCCCCAGCCAAAACCAAAGATAAAAAGAAATAACAGGCCATAGAGGTCAATATGGACGAATGGATTTAGTTTTAGCCTACCGGCAAGCCTAGGTGTGGGATCTCCCAGATAATCAGCTGCAAACGCATGAGAAAATTCGTGGATTGTTATTGCAATCAATAGGGCAATTAGGTAGACGATAAATAAGAGGGGATTGGAAAAAAGATAAGATATCATCTTAAAACTTGTAACCTATAACTTGTAACTTTTTATTTGAATTCATTACATTGTTATGATATCATAAAGTTTCAAGTTAAACGTTTCAAGTTACAAAAAATGAACAAATGTTATAACTGCGGCAAAGGGGTCTTATATGGGCGAAGTCATACCCATCATCGAGGTGTGGCGGGTGGACGTTGGAAAAAGAGAGCGCCGAAAACTAGGCGTATCTTTGAGCCAAATCTTCAACATGTGGATATTGTTGAAAACGGTGAAATAAAGATAGTTAAGCTTTGCACAAGATGTTTAAAGAGAATAAAAAAAGACGTAAGAGAAGGAAAGAAGCCATTTTTAGAATTAGCTTATTACCAAGCCAAATTAGCAACCGCGTCGGTTGCTAAAAGGTTGGCGCAACAGTCTTCAGCTGTCCCAGTGTCGATATAAACAGCGTCTGGTATACTTTTTCTATGATCCTTTCGAAAAAGAAAAGATATTTGCAGATAGCACTTAATTCTACATTGGATGAGGCTTTTTACATAATCCAAAATCTTCCGGTGAGCGATAGAATTATCATTGAAGCAGGCACCCCACTGATCAAGGAGTATGGTGTTGAGGCTATTCGAAGTATTTACTCTCGCTGGGCTTGGAAAACAAGACAACAAAATATTGATCCTTATGTAGTTGCCGACCTAAAAGCGATGGATCGAGGAGATAGAGAAGTACAGATTGCTAAAGACGGAGGTGCTTCGGCCGCGATTTGCTTAGGTCAAGCACCGGTTGAAGTAATAAATAATTTTATTGCGACTTGCCAAAAATTTGCTATGGATAGTATGTTAGACGTGATGAATATAGACTTTCCGATAAAAATTTTAAGAAGGCTAAAAAAATTACCCGATGTTGTGCTGTTACACAAGGGAGTAGATGAGGAAAAGTTTAATAAAGACAAGCCAATTCCCTATATTCAGATCAATAAGGTATTAAGTACATATAATGTTCTCATATCTATCGCAGGTGGAGATACTATCCGCGAGGTTCAACGTGCAATTTTTAACGGTGCACATATTGTTGTCGTTTGGAAGGAATTTTATCGGTCCTCAGTCGATACAGAAAAATTAGCAGCAGAATTTCTCAAGGAAATAAAATGACAAGAAATTTTTATTTTTGAACTAACTTCTTAAATCCTTCGATTACTTCAACTGGCACAGCAAACACCACCGTATTTGCCGGATTGGCTGTTGTCGATTCAATTGTTTGCAGAGTGCGAAGTGAAATAGCTCCGCTTTGAGAAAGCCTTGACATGGCTTTATCTAAATTTTGAGAAGCACTCAGCTCTCCCTCTGAACGGATTATCGTTGCTCTTCTTTCTCTTTCTGCCTCAGCCTGTTTTGCCATGACCCGTTTCATATCAGCTGGTACCTCGATATCTTGGATTTTAATGGCGGTGACATCTATTCCCCAGTCTGTCGTTTCTTGATCAACTATCGTTTTGATTTCATCAGCGATCTTCTGTCGTTCAGTCAAAAGGCCATCCAGTTCAACTCCGCCTATAATATCTCGAAGAGCAGTTTGAGCGTACTGAGTAATAGCATAGGTATAGTCTTGAATCTTTAAAACAGCATCTTCTGGTTTTTTAACTTGAAAATAGACGACGGCATTTATACCCACAGGTACATTATCTCTAGTAATGACCTCTTGTTGAGGAATATCAGAAGTTGTTATCCTCATATCGACTTTGATCACTCTTTGCAGAATTGGGATTAGAATATTCAAACCAGGTTGTAAAGTGCTTGAGTATTGACCAAGCGTAAGTACTACACCTCTTTCATATTGATCGATGATGATGAGTATCTTGAGAAGAAAATTCAGCGAAAAAAAAATTCCAATGATGACAAAAATTACTATAAAGAAAGCCATAGCTTAATCATAGATATTTTTTTAAATTTGTCAAACCCGATTCAATCGGACTCAATATTTGAGTTTTTTTAACTTTCCTTCCTGTTCTTCATAGAGTTGAGTATTTTGTTCGAGAGCTCTTTGTGTGAACAGGATACCATAGAGATGATCGACTTCGTGCTGGATTATTACAGCCCTAAAACCTCTAAACCATTTTTTATGCGATTTACCATTCAAGTCTTGATATTCAATCAATACCTTAGCGGCTCTGCTTACACCACCCCAGATTTTGGGTATTGAAAGACAGCCCTCTAACTTATTTCGCTTTTTCTTTTTTGTTTTAGGTTTGACGTTTGATGTTTGATGAGTTTCTTCATTTGTTATTTCATCTTCCAACTTCAAACTTCCTACCTCAAACTTTAAAATTCTTGGGTTTACAAATGCCTCAGTTTTAGCTTTAGAGGATGGTTTAATGATAAATAGTGCAAGGTTTACCCCAACCTGTGGAGCGGCAAGCCCTACACCCTGAGGGTTTACCTGTGCATTCAATGTCTCTATCATTTCATCGACCATCTTTGTTAGATCTTGATCAAATTTATCAACCTTTTTTACCCGAGAAGCGAGAATAGGGTTTGGAACTTTGACAATATTTAGCATGTTTAGATTATTATGCCAAGCCGAAAAACAACCTGCCAGGTTGATTTTAGCCTGTTGTTTTGCTTAAACTTAAGATATTATATAATAAAATCGATGAAACTCTCACTTTGCATAGCTACCTATAACGAAGAGTCGAACATCCATTATCCCCTTGATTCTGCATATGATCTGGTTGATGAGGTTATCGTAGTTGATGGTGGATCAACCGACAAAACAGTTGAGATAGCAAGATCCTATGGGAAAAAAATAAGGGTTTACAACGAGAAATATGAGCCGATGTTCCATATCAATAAGCAAAAAGCCATCGACCGGGCAAAAGGGGAGTGGATATTGCAACTGGACTCAGATGAGGCTTTAAGTGTTGGGCTGAAACAAGAGATAGCTAAATGGTTAGATGGTTACATGGTTAAAAAAAATAGCCATTTAGCTATGCAGCCATTTAACTATGTGGCATTTTGGATTCCTCGCAAAAATTTCTTTCTCACCCGTTTTCTCAGCAAGGGAGGTCAGTATCCAGACTATACGATTAGACTTTATAAAAACGGCGTTGCAAGATTTCCCTTGAAAAGCATTCACGAAAACGTTGAGATTAAGGGTGGAATTGGTCACCTAAATAATCCAATCTTACATTATGCCGACCCGAACTTTTCCCGCTACCTCATGCGTTGGGATCGCTACACAAACTTAGAAGCAGAAGAGCTAGTTAAAAAACTACGAACTATGAACTACAAACTACAAACAGTCTGGATTTTTTTCGAATATTTCTTTATCAAACCTTCAATAACTTTTTTCAGCATGTATTTTCGCCATCTTGGTTTCCTTGATGGCTTCCCCGGCTTTGTCTTTGCTTTATTTTCCTCAATTCGTTTCTGGGTCATTTATATCAAATGGCGCCTATTATGGCATCAGCCGACTTGAGCCAGGTTAAATCGGACTTGACAGAGATTTAAAAATGTGTATTAATTACTATTATGAAGTCAAAAACTGCGTTTACTTTTATTTTCTTAACTTTTCTCCTTTTTTTAGTTCCGACCGTTAGAGCTGAAGCTCAAAATACAGATCAAGAAACAAGAAAAGCAGAGATGATGCTTAAAGTTCAAGAAAAACAAACCGCTTTGAGAGAGAGGATTGCTTCAAAACAGGCAGATTTGATGGAGAAGTTGGATATGAAAAGAAAAGAAGCATCAGAGAGTTTTAAGCTAAAACATGACGCATTTAAGCTTCGGATAGAAGCCATAAGAGATGAAAAGAAAAAGATGTTGACAGAAAGAATAAGCAGCAGATCGGCGCAAATTAACATACGGAGGACTAATCACTGGACTGAAGTCTTAAATAAACTTTCAGGTATTCTTCAGAGGCTTGAAGACAAGGTCAACGCAGCCAAAACTGCTGGGAAAGATACCGGCTCTGCCGAAGCTGCGATCGCTAGCGCTGAGGCCAAGATTGCCGAGGCGCAAGAGGCAGTTCTGGCTCAAGCCGGCAATGTGTATACTGCTAGTATTACTTCTGATGCAACTTTAAATTCGACGGTTGGCACGATGGTTAAACAACTTCAATCAGATTTGCAATCGGTCCATAAACTGGTTATCGAAGCAAAACAGGCAGTTATGAATGTAGTGCGAGAGATGGCAAGAGCCCACCTAGTGCCTTTAAAAGTTGGCCAGCCGGGGGCTTTGACGCCTACTGTCTCGGCAACAGGTTCGCCGACTTTGACTGCGACGCCAAGCGCAACAATCGAGCCAACAGAGGAGCCGTCGGCAACGCCAACGCCCTAAAAATATATGGACCCAACCAATAATCAAACAACAAATCAACCACCAGTGATTACTCAAACACCCGCCTCAACGCCAACGGTTCCTCCTATGTCACCGCATCACGCGACCAACAAACTACTTTTTATCCTCCTGGGATTACTTTTTGCCGTATTTGTTTTTTTGCTAGTTGTCTACGTGAGCAACGTTTCGTTGTTCAAACAACCGGCTAGCCCTCCTGCACAAACAGTGATAACTCCTCCCACACCAACCATGACCGATGAGGAAGAGGTTGAGGCTGTTGACGTTGGCAGCGTTGAAGCAGAGTTAGAAGATATAAAAACTGATTTAGAAGAACTATAATAAAAATTTCTAATTTCCCAGCCTGCCGGCAGGCAGGTAATTTCTAAATGAACAATAAGAAGCCCAGTAAATTTGGTTTAGGCTTACTCTTTGGTACAGTTTTTGGTGCTTTGGCTGGTATCTTTCTTGCCCCCAAGTCAGGTAAAGAAAATCGTGAAGCGGTCTTAAAAAAGATGAAACAGCTAAAAAAGCAAATCGATGCCATGGAATTGGACAAAAAAGTAAAAGAAGTTTTTGGAGAGGTGACCGAAGAAGGAAAAATGGTCTACAGCAAAGCTCGAAAAGAACTTGTCAAAAAATTAGACCTGCTCGAGGATAAGTGGGAAGAATTTGATAAAGAAAAATATATCATGATGGTGGAAGAGGTTATCGAGGATCTGAAAAAAGAAACACCCAAGCTGGCGCATAAGTTGGTGAAGCTAAAGGACGGTTTTGTCAAGGACTGGAATGACGTTTTTGCTTAAGCCTTTCTTCCATATCTTTCCTTAGAAAGTCTTATGATTTTTTCTCTGTTTTCATTCTTCAAAGCAGGCAGCGGCAATGTAGTTGCAGGAAATGGAGCAGAGGTCATCCCGTCTATAGAAAGCTTGATGACCGTCTCAAATTTACCCAAAGAAACCAGATCATTTTCGGTATAAAGTTCTGCAAACTCTTTGCTTAAAATATAGGCATCGCGTGCTCCAACCACAAATGAGATCAAGGTTCCCACATTGCCAAATATTGCTCGCTGAATCGGCTCCTCGAGCTGTTCGATATACTGGTTGGCCAAAGTAAGTGAAAGCCTATATTTTCTGGCCTCAGACAAGATTTTAATAAACGAGTTTGTGGCAAAATTTTGAAATTCGTCCACATAGAGAAAGAAATCTGGACGTTCTTCTTCCTTCACAAACGACCGGTTCATTGCAGCAAGCTGTATTTGCGTGATGATCATCGCTCCTAAAAGCGAGGCGGAATCTTCTCCTAGTTTTCCTTGAGAGAGATTTAAGATGAGGATTTTTCCCTCATTCATGATCTGTTCAAGATCGATAGTAGATTTAGGTTTACCAACGATATTTCTGATCATACGTGAGGTTACGAACTGGCCCACCTTGTTTTGGATAGGAGAGACGGCTTCGGCCTTGAGTCGGTCTGGCATTTTGGCGAATTCTTTTTCCCAAAAGTTTTTCAGCACAGGATCGGTAAGCTTTTCTACTATTTTTTTCCTGTAGTTTGGATTGGCAAGAAGAGATAAGACATCTACAAGAGTTGTTCCTGGTGTCTCAAGTAGAGTGAGAATGACGTTTCGCAATATGTATTCTAATCGTGGACCCCAGCTGTCACCATATAGTTTATAAAAAATAGAGACGATGCCTGAGGCGACCAAATCTTTTTGTTGTCTGTTTCTTACTTCCAAAACGTTGAGAGAAAACGGCCGTTGTGTGTCAAAAGGCTCAAGGTAGACGACATCATTCATCCTTCTTTTTGGGATAAAGTCCAAAATAATGTCAGATAGATCTCCGTGAGGATCTATGATCCCGACTCCGCGGTCTTTACGTATATCATCGATAGCCATATTGGCGATGAGGGTTGATTTGCCCGCGCCTGTTTTTCCGATGATGTAGACGTGTTTTCTTCGGTCAGGCGTTTTGATACCAAAAATTGTCTCTTTATTTTTAAATTCTGTTTTGGCAAAGAAATTAATGTCCTGTTTTTGCAGCAAAAATGGGTCCTGTTTCGGTTTCCCTCCCGCCAGTGCTCGTTCAGAACTGCGCGCTGTCGGGAGCCCTTCCTCCTCAACACCCATTTTTGCTGGCACAGTTGGTAAATTTTCTGGCGGTTCACCCAATAACGTCTTTCCCCAGGCGATGTTTTTAATTCCGGCCAAAAGATAACCTGAAGGATGCCAAAGAGTAGCGAGTTCTTGAGCGTTGAGGATCTGATGTCGACGCTCGAAATAGTGAGTGGAGCGCTTTTTTATCCTTTTGAGGAGAAAATCTTTGAACATGATCGATCTTCTAAAGACAAACTGATTCCCCTCCCCTAAAGAGAAACTTCCAAACGTGCCTGCCAGATTTTGTAGGTACGGGAGAAGAGCGGGGATGGGGTTACTCGCGACGACCAATCGTACCAAGGCTTTTCCTCCCTGAAACGAAGCTTTTTTCATAATGAGAAGTTGCTGCGGGCTTCGAATATAGCGGTCAGCTGTTTCGTCATATATTTGATGTTTGGCCGCTAAAACTGCTTGATCTTGCCAGGCAAAACTAGAAGGTGTCACCAAAATTTGTATAGCCATTTTGACGTTGGGGTTTTGTTTGGATAAAAATCCGACGAGTGAGGAGAGTGGATCGATGTCTTTGAAATCAAAATAGGTTTTTATAGGTAGGTAAGGATAAGAATTTAGCACAACTTCACCGGCTCTTATATATTTAGATTTAAAGACGATGTCCATCGGATCGCTGGTTTTTTTGACCACTGATTTGGGGAATGAAGACGTGACTAGGCTCTGGATGAGTATTTCGTTTTCTTTTGGTACGGTGGCATAAAAATAGACAGTTTGGGATAAAAGGTAGATCTCAAACGCGTACACTTTAGGTCGGATAAATATTCTTTTCAGGCCGCCAACGTAGGGGTAGGGTAGAGTTGAGGCGAAGATCTGTGTCGCCGACTCAATCGGCGTCTCATCGTCTTTCGGGTTTCGGATTTGTAAGAAAGACAGCTGGCTCATAGTCTCCATTATATCAGAGAACGTAAGGGGTTCAAAAGTTACGATTTTTAGACGGCCGCACTCGAGTCGTTACATTTGTTATACTAATTTTATTAGCTTCAATCAGATATGAAAAATAAGAAAGAAGAAACAAAATTCAAACCAGGACAAATAACGCATATTGTCTTTGCTGCACTAGGGATTGGTGTTATTTTGGGGGGGAGTTTGATGATAACTCCTAATTTTCCAATAGTTGTCGGATCATTATTAAAACTAATTGAGGAATTAAAAGGAATAAAAATTCCAAAGAAAAAGATAAAAAGAGTCCTAAAGCAGCTTAAAAAAAGAGACGTTATTAATCTAGAGAAGCGAGGTGGAGATGTATATGTTACCATCAAGGATGGAAATAATGTTGAGATTCTAAAGTATTCGCTCAAAGAGATTCTTGAACTGAAAAAAAAGAAGAAATGGGAAAAGAAATGGTTTGTTGTAGTTTTCGATGTGCCAGAGGAGCAAAGAAATAAACGCAATTATCTGCGTTCCTTTCTTAAGGAAATAGGCTTTTATCCCTATCAGCAAAGTGTTTATATATATCCATATGAATGTGAAAAGGAAATCAATCTGCTCAAAAAAATTCTTGAGGGAGGAAGCTATATAAACTATCTTGTGGCAGAGAAATTAGAACGTGAAAAGGAGCTAAAAATAAAGTTTGGCATTACGTAGTAATTTAGAATAGTCACAGCTTTTAGACGGCCGCACTAGAGTTGTTACTTTTTCTTAGATTCTCGTATGCTTGAGAGGATAACGAGGGGCTTGCCTGATCTTGTGATCAAGATTTTTTTCCGACCGTAGTATACTTCGTTTAAGATCTCGGCAAAGTTTTGTCGGGCATATTTTGCAGTAACAGTCTTCATAATATTCAAGATATTATAGAATAAAAAAGTGAATAGTCAAATAGTATACATTGTGTACATTTGATACACTTTATATCTATTGACAAATATAAAAAAATTATGTAAACTAATTTTGTTTTATGAAAATTAAACTACAGGTTCTTCTTCGTTGAGTAGTCTTCGTCCACCTGACGGGTCTGCTTGGTGAAGAAGACCATAGTGCGGGTGGAAGGGTATAAGCTGATACCTTCTTAAATGCCGAAAGGCTACAGTAGAGTTCTGTCGAGGTTGCGAAGCATTTAGGCGGGAAACTCCCAACAAGCCTAATAACAACCAGCCTGCACTTTCTAATATTAAAAGTGGTAGTGACTGAACAAGCCGTTACGCAGGGCTAAGGTGGTTTCTGTCCCGATGACGAATCGGGGAGCCAACGGTAAGTGCTGAGGCTAAACAGGAGCGCTGGGGACCAACTTTGGGGTTGCACGACCGGAAATCGGCAACTACTGCGAAGGTTCCTCTACTTGGAAAAGTAGGTTGAGAGGAGAGAAGAAGTTCTCAAATCAAGACAATTTTTCCCTACCACTTTTGATAGCGTTAAGTAAATTCAATAGATCCAAAAAGTAACGACTTCATGACGGCCGCACAAGCATCGTAACAGACGTTATCATCTATTTTATAGTAAATGAACTTGGAATTTCTAAAACTCCCAATATCCTTTCGACAAATTAACTTCATTTTATCGCAAAATTATTTTATATAATACACGCATGTCTGGTATTGAACCTGCGCTAAAAACCGGGGAACACGTGGGACCCAAGACACAGGACTTTGCTGATTTTGTCTTTGCCGACTCACAACAAGAAACAACATTAGTTCCTCAAACCCTAGATAGCATACAAGAAATGATGCTAGAACAAATAAGAGAATCAAAGCTACAGCTTCCCTCAGAACTTTTACAAGATCTTCTTCACCTACATGAGATGAACATTTTTTTTGTCGATCTACCGAATGAGAAATTTTTGCCACTCGTTTTTATAGCTGCACCCGGTCAAATCGCAAGGCCCTATATTGAACAAGCTAGCGGGCTCATTCTTTTTGATCGGAGAAAGCATGGGAGAAACAACACAGCTTTTGTAGGAGATATAAAAGTATCTGGGATCGCCTCCGACAGCAATAATACAAAAAGAATCCTTGGCGTCACCTATGATCCAAATAATCTTGCAGCTAATCAGCTAGGAGTATCAACGCCTGTCAAAGATAGGGAAAAAATAGGAATCTATGTGACTGATTATGACCATGGAGGTATGATTACTCGGGCAATGCTTGCTCAAGTTCACAAGAGAGGTAATTTTGAAGTAAGAAGATGGTACTCGACTTACCATACTGATAATTTGGATGGAGGTCCGTCATGGGAGGGTTACTATTGTAAAGGCGGTATAGCATTTCATGAAGTGGGCAACGATGGGAGTGCCGAGCCTAAGTGGCACCTGAGAGTCCCATCGCATCTTACCTCTCCTCAAAAAGGCTTTAGAATTCACCTTCCATTTTGATTAGTAGAGATATTAAAACGATTATACATTCTTCCTCGCAAGTAACCAAATAAAACTTCCGATAAGAAGAATAAAACCAATAAACTGCAAATATTGTGGCCAAAATATGATGACAATGTTTGAAGCTCCTTCTGGGTCACCGTAGTCTTGAGGAAGGCGCCATCCATTAGCCCAATTATTGATCAAGACATGTTCTTTCAATTCTTTACCATTTAACCACGCTTTCCAACCTTTATTAAATGATTGATAGAGAATCAGAGTTTCTTCGGAAGTTACAGGTTGGTTAAACTTGATTTCATATGACCAAATATTCTTTTTGCGAACTTCGAATATAATCTTTTCCTCCATTGGTTTAGACGCGTTTGTCCTTTTTAATGACAAGTTAGTTAAAAATTCATACGGAATAGGATAGAGCGAGATCTCTGCGATGTCATTTACAGACTGAGTCCTGTTAAAAGAATTGCTATTCAAATAAATTCTTAGACCTTTATCAAAACGGTATTGGGGTGCCAAAACATAATAATTATTCTCCCAAATTTTATGTGCGGGTATAAGCGTGTTGATATAAGTTTCATTATTTTGAATGGTATTCATTTTTAAAGTTAATGGAAAATCCATCACATTTCTAGTTTTTAAACTCAATAAATACCCGCAGGAAAGTAGAGCGTCACTAAGTTCGATTTTAAAATTAAAAGAGTTGTTTTTTGAAATAAGTCGCACAAATTTTTGTCCATTTTCTTCCTTTTCTGCAAACGACGAGTCTCCGTGAAACAAGTCATTGTAAATATCTAAATTTTTCTTATATAAATTATTGGCTATTATTTTTTCAATTGTTGATGAGTTATGATTTTTAGAAATCTCAACTTTCAGCTCTGTATCCTTTTCCAAATAAAACTTTGATGGATTACTTTTTATTTGTTCTGATGGAAAATATACTATTTCAGAAGTGAGCTGTGGATATTGAATTATAACAATATTTTTGTACCTTATTTGCTGTAAGGTATTTTTCTCATCATTCATTCCAGGTTCCAAAATTAAGGCGAAAGAAAGAGTATCTTTTGGATCAATATGACTTTCAAAATATTCTTTGTATTCCTTATATGAATTTGAGAAAGACTTTAAATCTTTATCCTTGTTGTTGATGCATTTTTTCTGAATTTCGCTATAGAGACAAAATTTAGGATACTCATCTTTTGTGGATTTATATAAAAAAGATACTTCAAAAAGTACATTACCTGGAGTATACTTCAAAATATCGCCATATGAGATACACGCCGGTAAAGCCTGAGACTCGATGATAAGTTCATCATTACGAGACAGTTTTGCTACCTTGCCTTTTTCCTTAGTTTGTATGCATGGATTGGCATTAATAAATTTATTTGTCAGGATTGACTCACTTGATCCGCGAGATGCCCCGAATATCGAAATGCTATTTGTAGGGTTGTTTTTTGAAATAAATATACCTTGATTATTTTGTAAGTCCTGGGAATTTATGAAATCCTGATTATTAATGCTTATTAAATATTGAGAGGATAACGGGACTTCAATTTTTTTTGAATCAGGCTCAATTGTAACGGGTTTTTTATCTATTGTTAGCTTTGGTACATTTGGTTTGAAAGAGAACCGCATAGTTTGACTAATCTGTGACTGGGAAATCTCGAGTGGGATGTTATCTTCAAGATCCAAAAAGTTTGGAATGTCCAGAGTATAATCACCTTTTGTTAAAAGGTTAGAAAAAATAAAGCTTTTTTTTGTTTCTTCGATATGAAACTTTTCTTCCTCTGAAGTTCGGTTTGAAAATAAAGACCCAAAAGGATAAAAGATGTCACCATTTTTCACTTGAGAAATATACGTGCCATCGTTTTGAATTGTTACATCTTTATTGCTAAACTGTTCTTGTTTTATAGCCTTTGGAATAGAAGACTTTATGTCAACATAAGAGTTGTTTTGTGATTTGATTCCAGTTTCGTATACCGAAATAAATCCAAATGAAGCAATTTTCTTCACTTTTTTATTTCCCTCGAGCATATCAACTTGTTTTATAAGATTTTTATTTTTTGATGAATCTGAAGGTACGTAATTTGAATCAATGACGACATAACTAATTTGATACTTATATAAAACCGAGTTAAATAGTTTTTGATCCTTTTTTTTGAGCGCATAGATAAGTTCCCAATAATATTGTTCAAGTTCTTGACTCCACACGTCAAATGCGCGATCCATTATCGGTTGTTCGACACCATACCACAAGAAGCCCGATCCAGTTGCTCCCCATTTATATGAACCCCAGCCCCAGTAGCTGTCCTGCGGAAGATTCATAATTCGTGCGTTTTTATCTTGTGTTTGCAAATAATTAAAAAGAGCAAAATATTGCTTAGGTATAGGTACTTTCACAAGTTTGGAGAAAAAGTTACCAGTAAATGCGGGAAATCCGTATATGAGAATAAGAACTGAAATCAAGAAAATCACCACGTTCTTTTTATTAGTTTTACTTACTATGTAAGAAATGCCACTGCTAAGTCCGAGGCTAAAAATAAATGCTTCTGGAACTATAAATTTTGAGGAAGCGTTACGAAAAATTTGACTCACCAAAGGTATAACCCTAGAAAGTTGATTGAATGTCGAAATGATAGGGATGTCTGAAAGAAGAGCAAGCGAAACTAAACCTAATAAAGCAATAAAATAAAATCTGAAGTATGATTTTCTAAAAATGCCCAACATGATAATTGCAAATAGCCCAAATCCAATAAGCGAAATTTGAAAAGAATCAATATGATTCCTCCAAGCCTGCATCAAAAATGTTTGGGATTGACTCGGATCTCCGCCAAGCGTGTCATAGCTAAATCCCTTCATAAGGGCAAAGTCAACTATATTTCCTCTTCGTTTATTTAATTCATAAAATCTTTGTGTATTCATAAAATTGTTCATTGAGTTTTGAGTCACGTGTACATTAGTTAATACGAAATATATATTTGGCAAAAGCCAGAAAGCGTTGATTGCAAGAATAAGAGCGCATACCGTTATTGCTTGTTTAAGTCTATCTTTTGAGAATTTTTGCAAAAGATGTATTCCAAGGATAATTATTACAATCAAAAAATAAACTAAGAATATCGTTTGTACATAGGCTTGAGGTACTGCTAATAGGTTTATTACAAATAAAGAAATGAGATTTTTTCGATTGGGATTTTTTAAATAGGAAAACAAGGTATACATTTCCCAAGGGAAAGATCCCCAAAAAGTACTAAAGGGTTCAAAAGGGGTAAAAAAGTTTTGTACGGTACCTAAATTAAGTAAATAGAAAATTCCTCCAACGAATGCTATTTTGGCAGAAACATTCCTTTCAACATTGTTTAACAATATATTTCTTACAAAAAAGTATGTTCCGGTTACCCCGACAAAAAGCATCAGAAAATGGAAAAAATAGCGGAGCATACTTGTGGGGATTAGAATCAAGACTACCCATAAAAATAGTTGTCTCGGCAGATCAGCTGCATGTCCCATGCCACCCAGTAGCCCGAGTCCCTGATATTCCTGCCATACCGCATTGAGCGATCTATATATATTCATTTTGAAGTCAAACTCTGGATGGAGGTTATCCCAGCCGGTGAGCCAGGTTCCTGGGGTATAGTTTGTCACCACAATAAATAAGGTAATCAAAAAAAGGATAAGAAGCGGAATGTTTTGTTTTATTTTAGTAATTAACATATATTCCTTTATCTGAATTTTTAGATTGCAATAGAGCCTTTATATTTTCTTCGTAGTTTTCTGGAATATATCCACAATCATTTATCACTCTCTTAATATCTTGCTTCAAAATATAAGCTTTTTTACACACCCCTTTATTTTTAAATACTGCGCTTGTTGGATGATCCAAATCTTCGTGGTTTGTACGATCAACAAATATCTCCGGAGTTGGATTATAAAGCTCAGGATAGTTATTGAACATATACAGAGCAAATGGACTGTGATAAAGAGTATTCCTAAAGTCAGGAGTTAAAAATCCATTGAACTGCAATGAATATACTTGCCAAATAAAGAGGAGCACTAATAAAATATATTTTTTTTCAACTAAATATATTCCCTTTATGGCAAAATAAATAAAAAAAGGAAGTATAAATATAATGTGTCTCATCGGGCCATATCCAGATGTGCCATAATGCCAGGCCGGGTTGGATTGATAGAAAAAACTGGTAACTACAAAAGCGAGAACTAGAAGTAGAACCACTCTATTTTTTCTAGCAGAGACAAAGATCGAAAGTGTTCCTACGAAGAATAAAATAGGCGCATACCAGATTAACCCAAAGTCAAGGTCAAAAAATTGTTCAAAAAGTTTTTTAAAGCTCATGTTTTGAGTGCCTACGCCATACAACTTTGTCCAACCGTTATTGAGGATTGTCCATGGACTCAAAACTCCAAATACGAGAAGGTTATAGAGGTAGGGAATGGCTAATATCCCAATTATTGTTGCAAATCCGAATATTGCGTCAATTTTTGATCTTCTATATGTTTTGTAGGCAAAAAATAGTCCGGTAAAAAGGGCTAGAACTGCAAGAGGTTGGCTTTGCCAAGATGCAATCGCTACAAGAGCCGCAGAAAGAAAATATCGGTTGGAAAAAAACAAAAATAATGCCAAAAGAACTAAACACATATACAGTAAATCAGGTCCTTGCCAGGTGATAAAGCTAAGAAACGGAGATATAAATACTAACATAATAAGCGCTATTTTTTCTTTTTCAGACCTCAAGAAAAATTTTATGATCATTCCAAGCGTTACTGATAGGATAATGAGATTTGTTATGGGTAATGATAAGAGCGGATTGATATGAGTAAGAGTCAGAATAATTCTTGCCGGAATAAGAAGGATACTGTACAAAAAGAAATGGACTGGATATCTTGCTCCGTCAAATCCAGTCAAGTAATACTGTGGATCGCTGAAATACGCGGGTGAAAGGAGCTTTAATAAAGCCGTTTGATCTTCTGAATTAAGTCTCACATCTGCATGACGAAGGAGAGACTCGGTCATGCCGTAATACTCGACAATATCACCCGCAGCGTAGATCTGATATCTGAATATCAAAAACAATAAGATTGAAAAGGTCACTATTCCAAGTATGATTAATGCTATTTTGTTTTTCATGATGAAGCCAAATCAAACATGTAATGTCTGAAGTTTAACGTTCCACGTAAAGGTAGGATTGAAGAGAAGATTCTCATAGAGTTTTGCAGTATTTTCATAGGAGCGAATTTCCCTCATGATTTTTGTCATGGTGATCATTTTCTTTTTGAGGCCGTCTTTTAACACTTTCTCCGTACACTTTACAGCAGAATATTTATTGAGACTGAAGGTGAGATCCTCTTTGTTTAATCCTGATTGTTTTAATGCATATGAAAAATCAGACGAATCAAGCATTTCTTCAATCTGATCAGACACAATAAAAGGTTTTTGAAATGAAAATACGAGTGAGAGTACTCCTGATGCTGTCATGAAACTCCGATAGGGGAATACTACAAGGTCAGCGGCAGAAAAATATTTTGCAATGTTTTTTTGTGGTACATAACCAGTTATCTTTACGGTAGGATTATCCGCAATAGTCTTTATCACTTTTGAAAAGTATTCCTGATAAAAATGTTTTTGTCTCATGGTTGGACTCTTACCACCAGCTATCACATATTTCATATTTTTTTTCATGAACCGAGTTTTTTTGCCAAAAATAGGAACAATAAGATCGGACCCTTTGAACCAGTTTAAAAATCCAAAAAAAAGAATAACGAGCTCTTTTTGATTGATTCCCAATCGTTTTCTTGCATACTGTTTTGCAATCGGTGCAACTCGTTCATCGACTCCATGGGGTACTGTTACGATTTTTCTCTCAGTTACGAATTTGTTCAGTCTTTTTCGTAGCGGTTCTTCAAGTACGACTATTTTTTCAGAAAAGATTCCAAGAAGGATATAAAACATTCGAAAGATTATGTTGTAAATGTGTCCTTTTAGTTTATCTTGGGGTCTGTTTGTCAATCCCACATGACCTGATATTTTAAACACGTCAGTAATGACATGATGAAGGATGAGGTATGGTTTCATTTTTCTGATTCGGCAAAACAAAAGGAAAGGAATAATTAAAGATGAAGGCAATACGTTACCATACATGGAAAAATCAAACTGAATGAGAAGTTTTTGGGCTTTATCGAACCGAAAAACTTTTTTTGCTAGATCGATCCATTGGAAGAATGTATTGGTCTTGAAACAACGCATAACAAGTACTTCCTTTTCTTCATATGTTTCTCGCCTTCCTTTGTAATTGGTGAGTATGGCTACGCGGTGATTGAGGTGTGATACCAGATTTTTTGCATACGAGGCCACTCCGCTTGTTGCAGCAGAGTAGAGCTCTCCCTTTTTGGGGTAGAGTGAGACCATCAATACAGTCTCCGGATTGTTGTACTTGTCTATCAAATTTTTCATAATTTTTGAAAATCAAGATTGACCAGTTTGGAAATAAAAATCTCTTGAATTATATTTGAAAGTCCTTATAATTAGACTTATGAAAAGCAAAATAATCATTGATCCGGAAATTCGTTTTGGCAAGCCGGTGATCGCAGGAACACGTATTGCAGTTGTTGATATTTTAAATTTAATTAGCGCTGGTTATACCATTGACGAAATACCTAATCAGTATCCGCGGTTAAAAAAAGAAGATATTGTGGCAGCCATCGAATATGCCGCAAAGATTATGGAGCATCCAGCTAGCATACTTCATCGTTTGATTGAAGATAAACATTCTGGCTATGTTCAAAATATTAGTAGATGAATGTGTGCATTTTGATCTTATCAAAGCCTTAGATAAAGAAGGACTTCATCTAATTTTTCCAAAAGATATAGACTTAGAGAGCTTCCCTGATGAAAAAATTTTCTCTTACGCGCAAAAACATAGCTTAGTTATCCTAACTTTTGATAAAGGCTATGGCAATGCGATTAGGTTTGACATTCCAAGCAGTTCAGGCGTCATTATAGTCGAGATAGAAAAGTTGTCAAAAAAAACGATTATTGCCAATACCGTAAACTTTCTTAAAAAAGCTACGAAAAAAACATTAAAGGGCAAGCTCTCTATCATCAGTCCTGCTCGTATCAGAACGTATCCTTAGGATTAATTTCCCTCCTCGTCAATCTCGAATTTTCAAAGTGCTTCTATCTTTCAACAATGTAACAATGTAACAATTTGTTTTATTCTTTTCTCTTCCGACAAAATCCGAGGAAATAATTTCCGTTTATCGGAATAGAAAAAAAACAGGGCCCAGGTAAAAAAGATTTAAAAAATCAGAAAATTCAAATAAAATTTGAAAAAAAGATAGACTAAGTCCACCCACTTTCCCCCGAGAGGGAGTCTGCATGAATGCAAACTTGTCCTCTCGGGGTACTCGTTAGTGCGCTAATGCTGCACTAGTGGGCGGGAGGAGTCCAGGAGACTCCGTCGGTGAGGGCTACGCCCGTGTCACCGATTTGGCATGTAACTTGCCAATTCCCTAATCCGCTTGTGGGATCAACGCCAGAGTTCACCTCGTAGCAATTGCCGGTGAGCTTGTGTTTGCCCCAAAAGTCGAATTTACCGCCGACGCCCATCGTAAACGAAATCACTGTTCCGCAGCCAGGTTTTCCTGCTTCTCCGATGCAGGTTTTGGCTGTTTCAACAACCCAGTGATTGCCTTGGGGCCAGACATGTACCAACAGATTGCGCTCTGTAGCGTCGAGAACAAGCACGTTCATTACCTGGGTGGCAGTATATCCGCCGGGACCGGTCAGGGTGTCTGTGAAGACTCCCATTGGTTGCCCTGTGGCAGAGATGCTTGGTTCGACGGACCAGACGGTGACTTGGGGAGTCACGATTGTGGTCGTAGTGTCCGGGTGAGCGGTTTTGTACGCCTCAACAGCTTCGTCGACTTTACAGTCAACATAAGTTTCGATGTCTGCCAGGGTGGCAGGAGGCGTGCAAGTGCTTGCGGGAGGCGCGGCATGCGCTGGTGTGGCTTGGAGGGCCACGAGGACGAAGGCGATCGCAATTGCGACGCCAGCGATGATGAGATTGTTGCGTTTGTTGTGCAACATGGTAGTTTTCTCCTTTAGAAAACGGTGAATCGACTTTTTTTCGGACGGTTCCATCTTCTACTTCATTTCGGTAGCAGAGCTCCTTAGGAGATGCATCCTACTTTAAAGCTTTAGTTTACTTGAGGCTTGATCTCAAGAAGGTCAAGGGATTGACCTGGGGCGATGTAGTGTTGGTACAGTGAATCTGAAGACAAATAAGAGTGATACGAATAAATACAAAATTATGCGAATCTACGAATATACGAATAATAAGATACGAATCTACGAATCATCATGCTAATCTACAAATATCCTAATTTAGACTATAAAGTCAGTATTAGAATATCGGTAGATTCGCATTGAATCCGTAGATCCGTATCACATCACGCGTTTGAATTTAAAATACGCTTAGGTTGCAAATATGCTGATCTGAAATTTACTAAAATACCCAGTTTCTTATTTAAAGTCACTAAATATCTTTTAACTTGAAAATAATCTTCTTTCAAGATTATTCTTTTTGCTTTGATTTCAAGAATTATGCAATCTTCTATGAGAAAGTCAACTTTATTTCTTCCTTCTTTCTCACCTTCGAATGATGGAGAAAGGTTTAATTCTCTCTTATATTTAAGTTGAAATTTTTTAAGTTGATTCTCAATTGCATCTGCATATTCTTGTTCATTACGATATTTTCCTAGTTCGTTATGTACTTTAAATAGTATTCCGTTAATCTTGTATGATAGCTCTGGATATATCAAACTACTCATATGGTTATATTAGCATATTCGTAGATTCGCATTGGATCTGTAGATCCGTATCACATTTTGGTTTGTCTCCACATTCACTGCACCTTTTGTTTGTCTTACTTGAGTTACCATCCATTTAAAGATTGAATGAATCTTTCGGAAGTAATCTCTTTCAGCCCACCTTCGCTAAAATATGAAACTTTTAGCTACGGTTGGGTAAACAAAAAGCTACATCGGTTCGTTTTCCCACTTCGCTTTTGATATACAAATGATTCAAAAGCTTCGAGGGACAAGATTTCCGCTACTTTAATTTGTTAATAAATTAAAGTATTTTACCGCCGTTTCTAGCTTTATCGTTCGAGCGAAGGGACGTTTGACGTTCCGAAGTCGAGAACAGTCATCAAAATCTTCTCGATTCATTTCATTCACTCGAAGAATATATTGCTAGCGTGTACCGCCTGGCACACAGTTTTAGGAAGATGAGTTAGCCGTATACTTGGTTGTGAGATCCGATGTCTAGAAATTCGATCGTATCTCCTTTGAGTTGATAGATTACTCGCACATCGCCAGTTATGCTGAAAGCATATTTGCTTTTCATTGTACCTGTCAATCGGTGATCCTTAAGGAGCGGATGAGTTCTGTCTTCTATAAAAAGTTTATAGCGACTGTTGAATTCATCGATTGGATCTTCATCTTTTATCTGAAAGCAAAAACTTCAGAGCGTCTTCGGAATTATCAAATCTGTATACATTTCTTCCTTTCTTAAAATCTTCCTCCATCTTCTTGTATCTACTTTTGGCCTTAGGAGACAATTTCACGTATTCGGAGGGAAATTGCCCCTTTTTTTCTCCAAAGACAGCAGACTCAAGCCGATTGATCCGGTTGAGCAGATTCTCAATCACTGTTTTGGGAAGCGTGATTGTTTGTACCATATGCATTAATTATAGTTTATGCACGTCACAAAATACAACCAGTTTTGGCAATCATCTTACTATTTAGTCGCGCCCTAAATAATTGGTTGCGGGATAAATTTATTAAATATTCTGTCCGCCTAATCTTATCCCGCTAAGCGGGAAGCGATTTTTGGCGGACAGTTACGAGTATCCCGATTAAATCGGGACTCGTTCCTGAACCCTGTTTGTTAAGGTGCCCCACTTCGCTCTTCGAGCTTCGTTAGGGGTGAACCCCACTTCGATGCTTGTCGAGGTAGAGTAACACTCCAGTGCTTTTGAGCTTTGTGGTCAAGTTCTTTTTAGAACTTGGACGGAAGTTAGTCTGCTCAAGCTATTGAACAGTTAGCTTGCCGTCACATCTGTCCCAATCCAGCTAGTTTTTAACCCAGCTGGGCGGGGACAAAGAATCCTCTGCTTCGCCCTTTGACAGGCGAAATCCGTATCTTTCGATAAGCGGACCTGCCTGCCGGCAGGCAGGGAAGCTAGTCCCCGCCGGGACGAAACAATGTTCCCGCCACTAGCGGGACTATAGCTTGGGCATTAAAAAACCCAAGGAATAAATCAGCCACGGGCTGACCTGGTCCTTGGGAATTTTGAGTTAGATACGAGCGGTAGTGATGTACGTTTCGTCCCCCTAAACATATGGCCCATAGTATAGCATAGGTATGTATAAAAGTCAACTATAGTCTTCAATGCGACAGCATATCTTTACTTATACACATATTATAAACAAAGGCCGAATTTGAGCTACTATATAACATAAAACATTGAACATAAAACTGTTAAGTCGAAGTTCGATAAAGCAGAGTATAGATTATTTTGGCAAGTTCATTAATTTTACGCATAAAAATAGCAAACTTTTTCTCTTCTATCAGTTTAAATTCATTGCTGAAATAAATGAGATATTTAGTTTCTTTTAAGGATCCGAAGGTGATATTAAGAAATTGTTTCTTTTCCTTTGCTGATTTTCTAGCTCCTCCTTCAACAATATTTAGTACTACAGATAGACTTGCTCTTCGCAATTGTTCACCAACTGAAAACTGGAATTTACTTGGATAGGTAAGAGTAGATTTATAGATATCCTTTACTAGATCGTTGCTTAATTCAAAAAGTAGATTTTTTTGCATTCTCCCATGTTACATGTTTCATGTTTTATGTTCTACGGAGTATATGCTACATTTAACGTGATTTTTTCTTTAATAACAATCCAAACCCAAGGATTAGACCCTCGCCCGCCAGTAATACTGCTCCCATCTCTGGACCTGCGGCAGGTACCTTTACCACTCCCTGTACCTGTTTTTCGACACAGAATTGTGCAGTGTCATCGTCTGAGACATTGTTATTGTATGCCTGCGCTTTGTTTACGACACATATCAGTCCCTTGTCGGCCGGGAGTTGATTTTGTCCCACAAATTTAGTCTTTATATAAAATACCTTTTCCTCATCAGCTGCGAAGTCTCCGGCTGAGATCGTGATTGTTCTTGAATTTGAGTCATACGTCCCTTGGCCTTCTACTGGCTCTATATAAGTTGGAAGGTAATCTTTAACTGTGATACCATTTAGAGTGACGTTAGATGTATTTTTTACTTTGAGTCTAAAAAAGACTTCCTGATTAGGGGAAAACCTCGGATCAGAGGGTGAGAGATTGTCGACATAGTCTAGATCAGTAAAGCCACCTTTTGTGGCAGTTGGTTTACCCACCATCTTGTCGATCAGGATAAAAAGTGAAGGCCCTGGCCCACCATATTGTCCGTACTGACCATATTGGGCATAGATATTAGAAGATAGAAAATAGAAAATTGAGGCTAGAGCAACAAGATTTGCCAAAAGCTTTTTCATATAGGCGCATATTATACTAGAGGATAGAGGAAAAGTCAACTATAGGACCTTTCTTGTAACTTTTAACTTGTAACTTGACGAAAAAAATATACAATTCTGTATGAAAAGTTATAAGTTGCATGTTACGAGTTACAATATGAAACTTGATGCTAAACAACTTAGGGAATTAGAAGAAGAAAAGGTGAAAGGTCCGTTAAAAGTTGTAACTCGTAATCCCATCTATTTCATCCTCGAGAACATCTATGACACCTATAATGTCGGCGGGTTGTTTCGCCTGGCCGATGCAATTGCTGTCGAAAAAATATACCTGTGTGGTGAAATGGAAATACCGCCTAATTCGAGGATTAAAAAGGCGTCGATAGGAACTTACAAGGTTGTACCGTGGGAGTATAAAAAAAACACAAATGAAGCAATTGACTCATTGTTTCATGGTTCCACTGAACTAAAAAACAATGGAGCAATGAGACAATGGAGCAATGAGACAATGATTATCGCCGTTGAGCAGCACGCCAAGGCCGTTGCTTATACACAGGTTGACTATTCTTTTCCCCTTGCACTCATTTTTGGCAACGAAAGCTACGGTATTCTACCTGATACACTTGAATTGGCCGATCAAATTGTTGAAATTCCCATGTGGGGGATTAATAAAAGCTTAAATGTCATCGTTTCCGCGGCAATTGTAAGCTACTTCGCGATAAATAGTTTAAGTAACAGTAACATTGAAAAGTAACAATTTGTTACTGCTACTGTTAAATGTTACTCTTCTTGTTCCTTCTGAGCCTGGAGGGAGAATCGAACTCCCGACCTAGTACTTACCAAGTACTTGCTCTACCACTGAGCCATCCAGGCATAGTTCTGAGCTTGCTTATGACTTTTTGACAACATAGAGGATTATATCACCAATGTAGTATCGTTTACCATTTTTCAGATATTCTTTGCCAAACTGTTCTATCTCCCAGCTATTCAATTTTGAAATGTCAAGATCTTTGACTTCAGAAAAAATGAGAAGCTTGTCTGACGAATTGTATTCAAACTCTGATTTTGGGATAAATTTATTTTTTCTGAGGAAAAAACGGTATTCGTGCCCGATTGGAACATAAAAGGTATAGTCTTTGGAATACTGAACTACATTAAACGATTCATTTTTTTGGATGAGCTTGTGTTCTATGACATAGTGTGCTGCCTTTTCATACTTTTCCGGATTTCTTGTACTTTGAGAATAAATGTTTTTGGGAAATGAATACAGTTCTAAAAGGATTATGGGAATTAGTAACCACTTATAACCTGAATGCAATAATGCAACTGTAATGGTAAAAATAATTAAGAATGACAGAGAAAAAAGATAATGCATACCTACTTGGAAACGAAGTACAAAAGACAAAAATATAAGTAGGCAGAGGCATGCGACTATGAAAAAGCGAGTTTGTTTTTCTCTTATTTTCTTCCAAAGAAGGGCAAAAGCTGCAAATATCAGAAAGACGCTTAATCCAATTTGTGAGGACACAATGTTTGCAATGAAGAAAAAGTTTTCATATATATTTTTTTTACCAGATAGGGCGTTCGGGATATTTGTATTTTCGATAAAACTTTTATATGAGCCAACGACAAATGTATTCTTAAACATCACAAAGTCGTGTTTGAGTTCAAAAAAAAGGAGAGGCAAAAATGTAAGAATAAGGCCTAAGAAGAAATAAATATAGTCTGTTTTCTTTTTTAAAAAATAAAGAAGGTAGGCCGTGGCAAAAATTAGCATAATCAAAGCTGATATATGGATATTGAGTATTACTCCAGCCAAAATACCTAGGCTGAATAATCCTATTTTGCTAACCCTTGGATTTAGAAAATATAGAGATAGGATAAATATTAAAAGAAATGGTAAATAGGTTGACCCGTTCCAAGGACTTCTTGAATAGATTATATAGAAGGGTGAAAAGCCTATTACTAACGCTGCAAGACTTGAGCTAAGCACACCGTATTTATGTTTGATTTTTAGATAAAAAAAGGCTAAGCCAAGCAAGAAAAGAATCAGGTTAAAAATTAAGAGGGAATTAATATTCAATCGTGTCAGGAAAAAAATCGGCAGAAAAAGATAGTAATAGTATGGTCCTTGGTAGAATCCACCAAAACTTATCTTTGGGCCAATCAGGCTAGGCTTACCCTGAATGATGGTGAGCATATCGTAAATATCACGGGCAAAGTCAGGGTGAAAATTAAAGCTAGAAAATAGTTTGTAGGAAAAAATAAAAAGAATTGCTGAAAAAATAGTTAATGAAGGTAAGTATCTACTTAATATACGTTTCATTTCGATCATTATACAGACTCTTGGGAGAAGTAAGATTTAAATTATCTTCGTGTGGCGGCGTTTCTAAATCCAGTGGCCGCACCATCCAAGATCACGGCTGTGATCTCAAGGGGATTCAAATTGGTGAGAAAGCTTATTAGTGAACCACGAGGAGAATTTGTGGAAGATTCATTACTTTGAGGGTTCGCAATTAACGATTCTGTAGAATGCCGCTGTAGCTCTCCTAAAACGTAGGTTGCCAGCGCAAAACTTTGCTCGTAGCGCAACCAATCCAATAGCTCTTGTTGTGTTTGGAGAGAGTGTTTTGTTTAACATGGAGGTAATTATAACAAAATAAATTAATTTTTTTTGTAAATTAGGTGGGGTGGTTGGCTGGATTCGTTTCGAACCCAACTTCAGATATGATCAATATTGGCCGGGACAATTGGTATGGGCGTATATGCTACAAAAGATTTAGCGAGGCCATTAGTTTTTTATCAAATCCAATCCGTTGATAATCCTGAAGAGTATTTAAAACTTCGCCTAGCAGGCGGTACATTAGGTGATTGGTTTGGAACAAGATTAGAAGCTTTTTCTTAATTATGGGGTGACTGGGCGAACGAACTTCGAACCGAATTATTTAGCTCCACAAGCTGCAAGTATCTCTGAGTTTCTGAAAAGAATAGCACGATTTGTTGTATACATTAAACCTTTATTTGGACTGAACTCAAAACCTAAATAAACGATTTCGACATTCCGCTTCCTTACTTCTTTTACTGCGGGCTGCAAATCTGAGTCTGAACTACACAAGATTGCAGTTTTAAGCATTTTGTCAGCAGCTAAAGCTACAAGATCAACTGCAATTTTAACATCAACACCTTTTTCTCTAAAAACAATTTTGTTGTCAATCTTTTGACCTCTTACATGACCAGCCATTACAAACTCAAATTTTTGATTTATTAAGATGTTTCTTAATTTTCTTTGCGATTTAATGAGTTGCTCGGATTTATTTTTAGTTTCAGGATGAAAATGCAATTTAGCTGCGTAGAATATCTTTTTTGAAATTTTAAAATCCTTAAGGACACTATCAAACAGTTTATCAAAATCAATCGTTGTAATATCTATTTCTCTCTTTTTGATATTCCTACTTTTTAAAACTTCTTCAATCTTATAAATAAAGTTTTCTCCATCAATAAATAGAAGTGTTTGATTCATAGATGTAGTATAACAAAAAACCCCAGCGGGCTTGCGCACTGGCTGAGGCGTTTATGTAAATAATATACTTTATAAGACCATAAAAGTCAATGCCAATATGGTTCTATGTAAATAATGGTTGTAACAATAGGGTTGTTATTAAAACAGATAGCAT
>CAYSQE010000008.1:0-50384 GCA_964433155.1 uncultured Gammaproteobacteria bacterium
TTTTGCAGATCTTCTGCGGCATTTTCTGAATCGTCAACACTATCTTTTAGCACAACAATATATTGATCTGGTAGAACATTGGGTTTCTTATCTTGTCCATAACTTGTCTTTAGTAAACCTCTTCCAAAAAGAAGTAAAGAAAGCATGACTATAAATAAGAATAGTTTTTTCACGCTTACCTGAATTATAAAAATACTTATTCCATATGTCAAGAGGTTTTGATGGTATACCCCTTTGCTTTCAAATTATAAAAGGTATAATACCTAACGAAGCTTTGATTTTACAGTAAGTTCAGACAGTTGAAATAAAGATTGGTTCTCTATTTGAAAGCTACGGTAGGTATATACCAACATATATCTACAATATTTTAAAATCAAAGCGGAGTGGTATAAAATATAGGCTACCTATGAAAAAAATCTTAGTGATTATGGTGGGATTGATTATTGCGGCAAGCATTTTTTATCTTTTCAAATTTGCAGATTTTTATCGATCCATCTATACACCAAAGGATATTTTCAGATCACCAATCAACAATACCCAGCCCAAAGAAAAAAATACCTTCTCTATCGTTCTATTGGGCTATGCAGGCAGCAATCATCAGGGAACATATCTTACCGATACCGTGATCGTCCTCACTTTTGATGTTAAAAAGAAAAGCGCCTTGCTTATCTCATTGCCAAGAGATATCTGGGTGAAACTACCGACAAAATCTGGTGATGATTTCCGCGCAAAAATAAATACAGTCTATGAAACAGAGCTTTTTCCCAATGATTTTCCTGATCTTAATACAAAGATCGCCGGCTCTAAAAGCGATGCAGAGCTCACCAAACATGTCATAGGCGAAATCACAGGTCTGACTATAGATAATTATGTCTCTATTGATTTTGAAAGTTTTACTCGCGCAATCGATGTGGTGGGAGGTGTGGATATTGAAGTCGCAAAAACTTTTGAGGACGCAAAATATCCTGTCGAGGGAAAAGAAAACGATACGTGCGAGAAAAAGGATAAGGAGCTTGAAGAAGCCTTAAAGATTGCGACACAAGAACCAGAGATCGCTTTCCCCTGTCGCTATGAAAAAATTAGTTTTGCAGCTGGACAACAACATATGGATGGCAAGACAGCGCTTAAATTTGTCAGGTCACGCCAGTCTCCACAAGATGGCGGCGATTTTGCAAGGGCTAGAAGACAACAGCAGCTTCTTGAGGCGGTGAGAAATAAGATATTGTCTGTTGATTTTGTCATTAAAATTCCCGCACTTCTTGATCAGATGAAAAATTATGTCAAGACAGACGTCTCACCTTCCGAAATACAAAATTACCTCAAACAAACTCCAAATATAGGCGAATATAAACTTACCTCAATCGTTCTAAGTGACCAAAATGTCCTCAAATCAGACCGCTCTGATAACGGCCAATTTATCTTAATTCCAAAGGAAGGCAAAAATACATGGGGCGCGGTTAAGGAATTTATCAAAAATAGTATTGAAGGAATAACGCCAACTCCTGCTCCATCGAGATCTCTATCACCTCCTAAAAAAAGTTAAACCGTAAGCTCACTGTACTCATCTTAAGGCCGTTATCTTACCATATTGTAGTGCCGAATAAGATCAACAATTGGAAATCTTAAAGCTCTTTTATCGACTAATTCATTAGTCGGGGAATATTCAACGTCGGGAACAGGAATCATCCTTTCACCAGATCTTATACTAAAGTGTGATTCACCCTCTCTCGGATTTTGTCTAAACCATATAGTTTCTTCAAATGTTCCTGTAAAGCTTGGGTCCCACTCATGTATCTTACTATAGATCAAGGCTAAGCCTTGGACTCGGTCTCCTACCGAATATACTTCAAGTGGAGGAGTTTGGATTCTGCCTTTTTTTTTCTTTGTATAGTCTACATCATGAGAAAAAGTGGCAATTAGTATTTGACCAGGTTTTATTAACGTTATATCCCTAAACGTATATCCTTGGGGGAAATGAACCAGGCCAAAACAGATGAGCTCAGGATCGCGAGCGATGCGAACATAATCTCTTTCTGGATCTGGATAATTCACTGCATCGAGCGTTACTTGTTTATTCATAGGATTCTAAACACCCAAGATTATACCTCTATGACTTTCTAAAATCAACATCTTCCACAACTATCGCTCCCGAAAAGATCCAAAATTGTAAATTCTTTTAGACTGTCAGAAAAGCATTCTCAACCCCAGAGGTTGGTAAACCACATCATTCTACAGATTAAAATACATATTCTAATACTTGACAAATACGAAGGATTGCGTTACCATAAATACATTATGAACACTATAGTGCCTGTTACTGATTTTGTAAGAAGTTTTGGAAAATATATGGATATGCTTGGTGAGTTGAACGAAATTATCATCACTCGCTTAGGTAAACCATACGCTATCCTCAAACCTGTTCCGATCGAGAAAAATAAAAAACTTCTGGATTTCTTTGGAATCTGGAAAGGAACAACTCTTGATGACGATAGACTGTGGAAAGATGTCTTAAAAAGAAAAAATCGCACTTATACTCCTTCCGTATGACCTATTTACTCGATACATCAATAATAATCGATATTCTGCGGAGAAAAGAAACCGCGAGAGATTTTATTCTCGATCACATGAATGATGAAATCGTCACGAGTGCAGTTTGCAAAGCAGAAATCATGACTGCAGTCTTTCGTGAACAAACAAATCTTGTAGCCAAACGATTGAGGCAAGTACAAGAAGTGTTTCAGACATTTACGGAAGTAGTCGCCTTCGATAGTGGGCAAGCTGAAATTGCCGGACAATTAAAAGCACAGCTTCAGAAAAAAGGAGAAATGATTGATGATCTTGATATTCTTATCGCAGCATCTGCCCTTAGTCTCAATGCTATCCTCGTTTCCCATAACACCAAACACTTCAGACGCATTCCCTCTTTGCGACTAATTGATAGCTAACAATCTGGGTTGTCAGAAAATCATTTTCAACCCCAGAGGTTGAAATGAGGTTGAAATTCGTATCTGCATCTATATCGCCTTTTCCTCATTTAAGTAAAGTTAAGAATAGCAGTGTCAAACATTGAGGGAAAATAAACATAGAGGTTAGGCCAGTTTTGCTTCAAGTGATCGCGTAGGCGCAGTATCAGTTAGAAGACCCATCTCTCTACTTTTTACCTTAGTGTAACTCCATGCTTGGAGCGCAATTGCTGCACCCTTAAGTAAAAGTTCCTTTGTCGTTGGATTTTTTGCTTCTGCAGCGTGTTTGAGTAAAAACAAAAAAGAGTAATTTAACCTGATGCAAAAGGCCGAATTCCAACCGGAGCGGTCGGATATCGGGTTGGCATGACAACTTATTTGATGGTCGCAAGAGACGTTTTAAGTTTTAAATTATCAAACGTAATCGAAAATAAAGACCAAAAATCAAGTCTGCCTAAAAGAGGATCAATTCTGCTCTCTAAAAAATAACATCGCAGTTTGAATTCCTTGGCTTTGATTTTGCACGCAAGTGTAATTGGATAGCCATTAATTCCCCTTCCTTCAACGCCACCTATCGTAACTTTTTCTTTTTTATTAGCTGTATAGTTAAAAAGCTCTGCATAAGGATTGAGTGGTAACGTAGTTACGTCAGCTCCAGAATCAAGAAGAAATTTGATAATGAGAAACCCTCGTGTTGTTTTGATCTCAACATTGACTCGAGGATCAATAAGCTGACCTTCTTCAATATATTTTTTCTCGTAGGGAAAGTCTATATACATTGATTGTGCCTGATTTTTGCACTGGTCCTATAAATACGACGTTTCGCGGACTTACATGTTTTTTTTCTAACTTTTTAAACAGTTCGGAGAATTTTTTCCCAAAAGCCACGACTTCTTTTTCTTCCTTATCAAGAGCAACAACTCGACCAGGATATTTTTTTTGTAAATAAATGTATGAGATCTTTTTCATACTATTTATGATATATGAACTCTTAATAAATCACAACATATAAAAAAATAATTGGTGAATATAAACTTACCTCAATCGTTCTAAGTGACCAAAATGTTCTTAAATCAGACCGCTCTGAAAACGGTCAATTTATCTTAATTCCAAAGGAAGGCAAAAATACATGGGGCGCGGTTAAGGAATTTATCAAAAATAGTATTGAAGGAATAACGCCGACTCCGACAAAAACGCTCTCGCCCTCCCTGTTAAAAACTAAATAGGGGGGTAATCGATATCGATACCTAAGCTTGGTCCAACAGTAATTGCTCTTTGCCATCCCGAGTAGATTTTGCTTCCTAGGAACTTCCGAGCTGCATTATCTATCACTGCCATTTTATGAGGATTAATGTCTTGGTCGGGGTATTCTTTAGGAAATCGACCTCTGCGATACCTCCATTCCATCTTCGTGAAATCAGAGAAGGCTTCGGGAAGTGCCTGGGGCAGAATCAATGCTGTGTTTACATATGAGTTATAATAGTCACGAAAACTTCTCAGAAGCACACGGTTATTAATAAGTTCATCTACATCAGATCGGAGGAATTGACCTAACAAGGACGGATACGGAGCGATGTCACGAATAAATGAAATGAGATACATTTGCCAATAGAGCTGATTACGTGTTTCACCTCGTAAATCAGTAAATTCCTGCTGAACTTCATCCAGTAAGAATCGTGTAGTGGCTACAGAGATGGCTGCCTGAAACTTCCAATCATACTCGAGCTGGCCAAGCGTTGGATACGAGTTAAGTCTCGCTTCACGCATATTTGTAGCCGCAACGTCAAAAGAATTAAGAGGAACTCGTAGCTGCAAAACAGGACGATTGCCAATTTTACGCTGTAAAAAATCTATAAAAGTTGGATTAAAGATCTGATCGGCAAGAAGAGCTAGTTCTGCTTCTTGAGGAGATTTCCGATATTGATCTAACCAATATTCTGTGATCGCATCTAAAATAAACTCGCCTCTTTCTTTATAGTATTGATCTTGTGGAATAGGTGGCGCATAAAAATTGCCTCCTGTTGCTTGATCAAAATGGTCTTCATCCCACTGAACGCCAGTGTAAAAATCTCTCGTATAGCTAAATACACGCTTCCCTATACCAATAGTTGTAAACGCTCGCGAAGCAGAATTTGCATCAAAAAAATCGTCGAGCGTATGTGGATTATGGCGAAGAAACTCAGAGGCCGCCTTTTTTAAGTCTTCCCTTGTTATATCAAGAGCGTGCTTTGCTTTAACTAAATCAGTCATTCGTGATGTTGCTTGAGGATATGAGACGAAAGCAAACTCAGCTACCTTTGGATAATGATCTTTGATAAACTGGTATCCCAACGCATAAACGATTGGTTCAATATCCATCATACCTATGGTTGTATTCAACAGACGAACAGCATCATTTGGAGACATTGGTCGAAGTGAACGGTCAATTTTTATATTCAGTCCGAGTCGATCTACCCACTCTTGCAGTTCTTTTCTTCCACCAGGTGTGAACACATCATTATAAGGATCTGATAAAGCTTGTTGGATAAACTCTGTAACCGTAGCTCCACCAATTCCTTCGCCAAGTTGCAGAGCAGTATTCATAAGAAACTGAAGTTGAGAAATTTTTACGTCCTCTCGTTGATTAGCTATGCCACCAACATCTTGACCTGAAAACAAATATGTTTCTAAAAATACGGCAGGGTGTAGATCAACAAAACGGGACAGTGTACACGATTGTTCGATAAAACGGCTCGTAAATTCAACATAGTTTGGCCTCGTACGTGAGTCCATTTGATTGTGTAACACCGAAGTGATTCGATGAATCCAGTACATCTGATCCTTAAACGTAGGAAACCCAATGATTGGTTCTTCATCCTCCTTATCGACAAGGGTGGCTAGATTGTGATTATATATGGCTTGAAGCTCCCTATCATTAAGAAAATCCCTTTCAGGGGGTGGATCACCTATCATTCGCGCGCGACCATTTGGATATTGTCGGGCGCTAATGGCTTGAAATCCTGTCGCGGTAGTTTGAAATTTATTTAAAATCTCATAAAAAACTCCTAATGCTAATAATCCTGCACCTCTTTTTAACACTTGCCTTCTTGATAGCTCCATAAAAGCATTATCTCATTTATCCTATAATAAATCAACACTTCAACCTCATCCCAGAGGACGGAATTGATCAATTGAGCGAAGTGCAAAAAATTTATCAAAAATGCTGTTCTTGAAATTACGCCAAGTCCAACTCCAACAAGCTCACCTTTGCCCCTCTTACGCTGATTTGTCCTGCTCAGCAGGATTAAAGCAGTTTAGAGGGGTATATACTCGAGCAAATTCATTTGCGAGTGGTATACACTAGCTCCTCCAAAAAGTTGACAGAGGAATCTATTGTTATACAATTGAAGCACATGTTGAGTGAATTGACACAATCAGGCGTTGAAGCAGCTACAAACATTTGGCCTTACTTAGTTTTTATTGCTCCTACCCTTGTTGCAATTCCTCCGACAATAAAAAAATTTAATTTTAAAATTTTAGCAGAAAGCGGGAGGAAAAATGCATTTGGGAAAGAAGTATCACCTCATCCTATATATCAGAAACCAGGTCCTCTACTGAGAATGCCAGCAAAAACAACAATATTACTTTTAGGCAATGACAATAACCCAGTAGCCTTTATCGATGACCGCGGGGCAGAAACTTTTGTTGCCGCAACTGATGAAGAACCTGAAGAAATTGGTGGAGGATGGAGAGTAAAAACTAAAAATTTTGCGACATTAAGACGTGATAAGGAGTCATTTACGTTGCTTAACGGAATTGCAACAATGTTATATTTTACTGCAAAACATGAACCTCCTCCCAAACAAATATTTTCCAGGTAATACTCACAAACCAGCAAATAACCTTGGCCGAAGAAGGTTCTAAATTTGTAGATATATTAACGTATGCCTTCTGTTTTTTTGATAAAGAAATCTACTCCATCCGACTCCAAGACAAAATAGCCCAGATTTGCTACCGCTCCGGGAGCCAGATTTTCATAAGTGCCATATCCAAGATGAATCAGTAAGGATCTCATCATTCCTCCATGGCTGACGATAAGTATTGTTTTACCAAGATAAGCTAGTGAGACCTCTCGCAAAAAAGTGATAAATCGGCTTACGATTTCTTCGTCGCTTTCGATATCAGGAGCAAATTTAAAACTGAACTTTTCTCTTTCAGATAAGGTCTCATATTGTAAAATCATTTCTTTTAACTCTCTTCCATAAACTTCATATTTTTCCCCCTCAAGTCTGCCAAAACTTCGCTCCCGCAGAAGCTTGTTCGTTTTTACAATTAACTTATGCTCTAGTGCGATAGCTTCTGCGGTCTTTTTTGACCGTAAAAGATCTGATGAAAAAGCTTCATCAAAATGTATATTTTTAAGCTTTTGAGCAACCTTCTTCGTTTGAGCTATTCCCTCTGCTGTTAAAGGATAATCGGATTGTCCCTGAAGGACTTTATCAACATTGGCAATCGTCTCTCCATGACGAACAATATAGATAGTACAGTACTGTTTTTGGTTTTTTATATCAAGCATAAGTAACTATTGTAACAGTCTACAAGAAAAATTTGTAGCATATAAGCCGTTGAAACAAATTGGACTTATTAGTCAAATAAGACATATATGTCTTATTTGAATGGTGGTTACGAAAATCTGCTTGTTTATTGGATCTCCGTGGAAATTTACGATTTAACTTCAATCTTCTGCAGTCGTTATATAAATTCAAAATCACGAACCCACGACCAAATGATTCAAGCTGCCAGGTCAGGCAAACAAAATATAGTTGAAGGATCGTTGGAAAATAGTATGGAAAGCAACATAAAACTAACTGGAGTTGCACGAGCAAGTTTTGGAGAACTACTCGAAGACTATAGAGATTATCTTAGGCAGCACGAACTCAACCAATGGCAAGTAGCCGATCCTCGAGTAATTCAGATTCGTAGAATAAAGTCAAATAAGACAAATTTGTCAAATAAGACTTATTGGTCTTATAAGTCCTATATGGCTAGCGCTGAATACTTTGCAAATCTCATGGTAACACTTTGCTTTAAGGAAGGTTATCTTCTTGATCAACTTTTGAAAGCTCAAAAAGAAAAATTTATCCGAGAAGGTGGTTTTAGAGAAAAGCTCTTTAAAGAACGCATTGATTATAAAAACAAAGAAAAAATATTTAGATCAAGGAAAATTTGACTTCTTGTAAAAATATGATTACTATTAAAATATGGTGAGAAAAGCGAAAAAAATCGAGAAACCCGATGAAGAAAAGCAAGAAAAAGAAATCAAACCAACACCCGCGGAAGTAATCAAAACTTTAGAACAACAACCACCCACTAAGCCAAAGCAAGAAAATCCAGCTGAGCCAGTCAAACCAGATTTATCTTCATCACCGCAGGTCTCACCGCCCCAAGAAACACCCAAACCACCTAAAGAAACGACGTCAAACCCTCCAGAAATTGTCAGCGCCCAAGAAATAAGCTATCAGCCACCAGCTCAATTGGAAGAACCACCGCCACAAACTCCAGAACCACCTCAGATGCAGCCGTCTATCGGCATGCCAGAAGATCCTAAAAGCAATAAAAAAATGTTGCTTGTCTCTTTTGTCTTAATCGCAATAATAATATCCGCAGGAGGATCTTTATTTTATTGGTTTAAAATGAAAGGAACGAGCAAACCAGAAAAAAAAATATTTACTACAAAATCGACAAAACCCTCCACACCATCAGCAGTACCAACTACTGGTAAGATCAATCTTTCCGAATATAAAATTAAAGTTTTAAATGGGAGTGGTATAGTGGGAGAAGCCGGTAAGGTAAAATCAATTCTTGAGGAGGCCGGCTTTACCGTGACATCAACAGACAATGCCGATAATTATGATTTCAGAGAAACCGTCATCCAGACAAAAAAATCAGCAGCAAAAGAATTAATTAATAAATTAAAAGAAACAATAGAAAAATCCTACATATCAACCCAAGGAGCAAACCTTACTGACAAAGATGAAGTTGACGCACTAGTCACCGTCGGGAACAAAAAGAAGTAATTACCCCGAGTATTCGGGGTTAAAACCAGCTTTTCTTAAGGTATTTGTCTATCTTTTTTAATTGCTCATCTAAAGGCATTGCTGATTTGATAATATAATCCTTTGCGCCATACTCAAAGGCAGTTTTCTTCTCTGAATCAAGGTTTGTCAAGACTACGACGGGTATTTTTTTAAGCACTTGATCTTGTTGAAGCTGGCTAAGAACGTCAAATCCATTCATCCCGCTTGGCAACATAATGTCAAGTAGGATGAGGTCTGGATGAAAAGATTTCACACTTGTCAAAGCTTCACTTCCGGTATGAGCCACCACCACATCATATCCGGCTACAGAAAGTTTGTCCAGGTACATCTGGGCCAAAACTTTGTCATCCTCAACCAGCAGAATTTTTTTGGCCATAAGATTTTATTTTAATAAAAGTTCAACTTGTTCAACTACCTGAGCTGGCGTCATCGAGGTTTTGACAAAAAAAGCCTCTGCCCCTTTTCTCATAAATTCACTTCGATCTTGCGGACTATCAATATTGGTAAGAATGGCTATACGGATATCTTTAAGTTCTGGGTCAAGTTTTACCCTCTCAAAAAGTTCCTTCCCGTTTAATTTTGGAATTAAAATATCAAGAAGCACAAGGTCGGGTTTGAGGATACGGATTTTCTCCATTCCCTGCTCGCCGTCGAAGGCCGTCTCGACTTCAAATCCGGCGTGCTTAAACTTGATCTCGTACATCTGAACTAGAATGAGATCGTCCTCAATAATCAAGATTTTTTTCATTTTTATCATTATACTCTTAATTATCAAAATTCTGTGTCAAGAAAGATTTGTGCCTATTTTCAAGCTAATTTTGGCCTCTCCAGCCCGTTGACTACCCGATTTTGGCAATGAAAACGTAAAGGTACTCCCTTTCTTAAGCTCAGATTGAGCTAACCACACGTCCCCGCCCATCTTTTGTGCAAGCGCTTTTGACAAATAAAGACCCAGCCCCGTACCAGATATCTGCTTAGTTGTGGGATTTGCAATTTGCTGGAATTTTTGGAAAAGTTTGGACTTATCTTTATCAGCTATACCCATTCCTGTATCCTTTACATTTACTACAATCATATCAAACTTTTCCTCGAGGCTGACTTCAATAAATCCTTTGTTAGTAAATTTTAGCGCATTTGAGACAAGATTATTTAGGATGTCGATGGTTTTTTCTAGATCTCCCTGCACCTGTCCTACTTTCTTTTCTACGAAACGTAACTCGACACCATTCTTTTTAGCCAGAATAGAAAGCTGTTCCACAACTTTTTGAATTGGCTCACGGATTGAAAACTCTGTGAGTTTGAATTCAAGTTTTCCGGTTTGGACTTTTGTGATATTGAGAAGGTCGTTGACAATCTGTATAAGACGTTCTGCCGATATTGAGATGCTACTTAGAGGTTTCTCTAAATTCTTATTCATAGGGCCGTAGTCTCCTTGGTAGATCATCGAGATGAGGCCTTTGATGGCAGAAAGAGGAGTTCTTAAGGCGTGTGAGGTGAGAGAGATAAATTCATCTTTGAGTTCATCAAGCTCCTTTTCTTGCGTTATGTCATGAGTAATTGAAGAAGCGCCAATGATTTTGCCCTCTTCACTTATAACCGGAGATATCGAAGTTAAAACGGGAATTCTTTTACTATTTTTATCCATACGCACTGTCCGATAATTATCTATATGTTCACCCCGTCTGAGTCGTTCAAGTATTTTGGGAAGTTCGCCACGAAGTTCTGGGGGGAAGATAATTGAAATTGACCTATTAATTACCTCGCCAGCCTTATAACCATATAAATGTTCAGCTCCTTTGTTCCAACTGACGATTTGCCCCTCTAAAGTTTTTCCTATAATCGCCTCATCAGCAGACTCAACGATCGAAGCTAAATATAAAAGACGCTCATCGATTTTTTTGCGATCAGTGATTTGTGGGATTGAATCATGGGTAGTTTCTTCAATGAAAGGTTTACTCAAATCTTCTCCCTCAACAACCGTCTTAGGTTTTGTTTCCTCAAGTTTTTTTTGGCCCTTTCTAACAATGAGAAGTGCCCGAATCAAAATTAAGAACAAAACCAGATTGACTGTAATGATAATAAAACCGTAGATCATATATTGGGTTTATTAATATTGTATCGAAGCTTTTCTTATAGTTCAAATGGTATCTCTTACTGTCATCATATCCGTTACAATAGGTAATATGGATGAGCTTACATTTGACCTTTCAAAAGCCCAACCAGTCTCAGAGAATGAATCTAAAAAACATGGCCTTATTCTCATATTCATCATATCTATCTTTATTATCTTACTTTCTGTCATATTTATATTTATTTTAAAGAATCGAAGACAGCATAGAAAAGCTCAAGCGGCAACTACTAAATCAAAAAGTTCACTCCTTTCTATCTCTCCAACTCCTGCAAAATCAAAACAGGAAGTGATAGGATTCCTCCCCAGCTGGATAATGGCTGCGGGAAAACCGATACAGACAAACGGATTGACCCAAATCATATTGTTTGACCTTGTTGCCTCCTCATCGGGACAGATCGTAAAGGTTAACTCTGACAAATCATCGCCTTTAGGATGGGCGCAGCTAACCTCTGCCGCCATGAAAAAACTGCAAAAAGAAACAAAGGCAAAAGGGACAAAACTTCTTGTCACGGTGAGTAATTTTGACAGTTACGCCATTGAAACATTGATCACCAACAAAAAAGCAACCGCAGCTCTCATTAAAGAAATAGTGAACGTAGTCAAATCTCACAATCTTGACGGTGTAAATCTAGATTTTGAGTATTTTACCGACTCACATCATCCCGCAGTCAGCGATCTGAATGCCTTTTATCAAGATCTCATCTTAGGTTTAAAAAAAGAAAATCCAAATTATATTGTTTCCTATGATGTGAATGCTCTTGCGGTCCTTGTTGATGGTAACTACGACATGGTCAAGATCGGAGAGCTTTTTGACCAAGTGATCTTGATGGCATATGACTATTACCGCCCCACATCAAAAACCTCAGGCCCTATAGCACCTCTCTTTGCAGATGAGGATGAACATAGCATTGATAAATCATTGCAATCACTTGTTGGAAGAGTTCCAAATAATAAAATAATAATGGCTGTTCCATTTTTGGGCTATGAATGGCAGACTGTGGATGAGGAATATAAAAGCAACGTCATACCTCAGACTGGGGCTACAGCTAGCTACGAGCGTATTCAAGACCTCATCAAAAATAGAAAAGATATAACTATCAATCGGGATGAACTCTCAAAGTCCCCTTGGCTTACCTATAAACAAAGTGGCGCGATAAAACAGATTTACTATGAAGATGAAGTTTCTCTAGAAAAAAAACTTACGTATATTAAAGAAAGGAAGTTAGGCGGGATCGCTGTATGGGCTCTGGGATTTGAAGGTGAATACAAAGAACTCTGGGAAACAATTGATAAAAATCTTAAATAGAAGTTAGAAGAGAGCGATTGGGTATGGAAGATTGTTTGTAAAAAAATTTCCCTAACCCATCTTCCATACCAGCTTCTTAACCTTAACCTATTTTCACGTTTCATCTGGAAACCGATATAGGAGGGCTATCGGCGTCGCACGCAGTGACTGTTACGATACTATCTGAATTTACCTCAATGGCATATCGTGTATTCTTATCAGTCCCCGCGACTGGGTCTTTGGGAATAGATTTGAGATATGGATCAAGATCTGTTGGTGTTTCAAGATCGACACAGTCTGTTGCTCCTGTGATGTCACATTCTGCTGGCACATCTGAGATTACACACGTTGGCTCTGTGCCACCTGTTCCAAGTGATGTTCCCAACTGCATTTGGCTCATACCAGCGGTGAGTCCCGCAGGCAATAATCCGCTATTATCAATTATATATTGGTGAACTGCGGTCAAAATGCTATCCAAATCTGAAGAACGCCTGGCATCTTGAGCATCTTTTATTCTTTGACCGGGATTGAGAGCGACAAAGACGACGACAGCCAAAACCGAAAGAATCGCAATAACTACCAAAATCTCAATAAGAGTGAAAGCTTTAGCCTGAATGGCTTTCAGCTTGAAGGCTTTTTTCATAGTTATATACCTATAGTGATAATGATATCTGCCTCATCTGTCGCAGATAATTCTTGGTGTTCTATACTAGTGTAAACAGATTCTAAAATTTTGTCAAGTGCTTTTATAAAACTATCTTCAATAGTCGCCTTAGACCGGACCAAAGTCTCTTGATAATCATATCTGTCTGCATTACCTGTTTCGACAATAGTAAACCCTTCATCTGTAAGGAGCGTCTCTAATTTTGTAGCCTCCCCTACTATGCCGCTTCCATTGAGAATTGTGATTGGATGAAGACGAAGATCAAGCGTTGCTGTCGGAGTTGAGACTTTTTGTTCGGGTTTTTTTGTAGGGGTTAGGTTTCTTTCAACTTTCTCTGGTGTCTTTTTTTGTTGAGGTTTTTGCCAGAAAAAAAAGTATGAGGCTACTGCTATACCTCCTATTAGCAATAACCCAAGTAATAAAAACAATCCTCTCTGACGGCTTTTTTTTGCCAAAACCTGAGGTTTTCTAAATCTACTAATTTCAAGGTTGAGCACTTTTTCATCACGTCCTGCAAGGTCTTTTTTTAATGCAAGGCCGATAAAGGGATCAAGGTTTTGGATCTTAATTTCAACGCCTAACGAGGCAAATTTTTTCGTATCAACCTGGCTTGAATTTCCCGAAACATACACTCGTTTAATATCGAGCTTGCTGTGTTCTTTGATGAACTGGATAAATTCTTTAAGTTTATCTTCATTAGGAGGAGTGTCCAATGACTCTGTTGCTATCACCAAACCCAGATACGATGCGACCATGATGGTCGGACCCATCATATGGAGAATGAGGTGTGGTGTCTTGTCACCAGAAGTTAATCGAGAAAGTGCATAGGAGATCGGTTCGATGGCCTCCACTTCAAGTGCGCAGGATGCGATAGACTCGCGAAGTTGCGTATAGGTTGTTTCTTTGATAGCCACAACTTGGACTATGCTCCTATTGGTTTCCAAATCTGATTTTAATTCAAGCATCTCCTTGAAGTCCCAGACAGTTTTGTCGAGGTGTTCAGGTATAAAAATCTGAGCTTTGTTTTGGATCGCTGATCGCTCGTTGGATGTTGCCTCATCAACCGCTACACTTACTACGTAGGCCAAGTCTTCGCTCAAAAGAATTCGTAGTTTCCCAGAGGTTGTTTTTTTAACAGACATGAGTACTTGAGTGAGCGAGTCTTTTGTCCAGTCATATTGACCTAAGGTTTTTACTTTAGGTTTTTTGCCCAGTGACACCTGAGAAAGAGTGAGTTTATTTTGCGAGATGAGAACAATGTATTTTTTTGCTGAAAAAAACATATATTAACAATTCAAGAAATTTGAAGTTAGGGAAAGGTAAGGAAGCTGGCTTCTTAACCTTATCCCAACTTCTCTAAACTTTAGTATAACTATACTAAATTTCTTTCCAGCTGATAAGGGTGAGACCGGTTCCTGTACGATTGCATACGACTCGTATGGTACGAATGTAGGCCGTTGCGGTAGTTGTCACATCGATCGTCCATTGACTGCCTGCTTTGGAGATTGAAACAGAGCAGGTGCCCTCGGGTCTTGTGATCGTTCCACCAGTATAGGCAGCATTTACCCTTGCCTTTAAGAGTGCATCTTCCGCACACCCCTCAACAAAATCAAGCGTATCTTCTCCTTTGAGTTGGGCAAAGGAAGACTGTGCCTCACCAATAGATAGTAAACTGACCGTGGTTGAAAGGGCAATAACCACAACAGAGATGATAAGAACCGTTGATAAGGCAATATACCCATGCGTAAATGGAGAATGGAGAATGGAGAATGGAGAATTTTTGTTAATTTTGATTTTTGTCATTCTTTTGTTTTTAACTCTCAATTCTCAATTCTCAATTTTGAATTCATAATTCTCAATTCTCAATTCTCAACTCTCAACTCTCAATTTATAATGTATATCTTAGTTGCTTCGTACTTCAGCACTTGACTCCAATGTTATCGTATCTTTAAACTCTTTACGTGGTCCTGTATAGACTGACTGGACAGTTAAGGAAAAGGCTATGTGTTTTGTGAGTTTGTTGCCGCTGACATTGTCAGTATAATCGGTAAAGCTAAAGCCTGATATAACAACGTCATTGGAATTGAGATTAACAGCCGTAGCGCCTTTATTTTGGATGGTGAGATTGGGAGAGGAAAAAGTAATAGTTGTCGGATTAGTAGCACAAGAGCCGCTGGTTTGACAGAGAACTATTTGGGTAGATGAGAAACTATTTATTCCCAAAGAATTTCTGATTTCATATTTTATCCTCTCGCTTATATAGCGCGCGTTACTGCTGACTTCCTGCTGGACGGCGCTTTTTTCGCCAATTCCGATGACACTCCATGCATAGATAATAAGCGCGGTCAGCACTATAGAAACAATCGCAACATACAAAATCATCTCAATAAAGGTAAAACCTTTGCGAAGTTGAGAGTTGAGAGTTGAGAATGGAGAATGTTTTTTTGTTTTTATTTTTTTCATGTTTTTTAATTTCTTAACTCTCAATTTTCAACTCTCAATTTCTTCTCATGGTTGTCGGAAGTAAGCAAATGAAAATGGACTGGTAATCCTTTGGCCAAGCGTCGCCTCAAGTGGTGATCCGCCAGGAGAGTTAGCATCAGTATTAGACCAGGTAAAGGCTCCGGCTCCTGACATGACTAATCTTTTGGCATAGAGACGAGAATTAGTATCCGACACGGTAAAGATAAGGTTGTCTTTATTTAAGGGGTCCATTTGGACATCATACCAGTAGCGAGGCCTGCCAAAAGTAGGGCTTGGACTGAAACTGAGGTTCCCACTCCACGTGGGAGGCGACCCCGGCGTCATGATTGTATAATCCACACGGGTAGTATTATTGGCGTGATAGACTACAACGCCTCGTGTTGTTCCCCCAGAAATAAGCCAGCCGGTATCGACCAAATGCGCTCCAGCTGCAGACGATTGTGCGCCTCGATCTTTATTTGCAACATTGGCCCAGGCACTCCCATCCCAACGCCCAACCTGCAGATCATCTCCCTCATTACCAATTGAAGCAAATAGTATCTGATCATCGTTTGGATTTGCAGATATATCTAAATTATGAGCATCGTCAGAAAATGTTGGAGGAGTTGTGACAGCGCCCCACGTACAGGTGGAGGTACCTCCCGTACACTCTCGATACCTTACCCCGTTGGTTCCATCAGCTCCTGCTGAATTGGCCCACACAACCAAGACATCGCCAGACAAAGATTCATACTCAACATCAAAGTCATCAACATCTTGACCTGCTGAAACGACCTCCAAAGACTGCTCAAGAACAGATGGCTCATTACCCCAGGAAGATCCAGACCAAATCATCGCTGATAGATCTCGATTCGCATCTGCCCAAATTGCAGCAATAAGATCTGAACTAGGCCTCCTATCCCATGCCATCTTAACCCAATGGACTATACCTAAAGTTGTCGCGGCGTCTAAGGGAGATTCGCCCGACCAGTTGCTCAATCCACAGTTTGAGCTCCCTGGCTTTGTGCGATAGCCCATCTCCACACTTGGTGATCCGACTCCTTTAGAGTAAACAACTAATACGTCTCCAGAGTTGGTCTCATAGGCGATGTCAAACCGGGCTGTTGATCCATTGCCTCCAACCGTTGCACTCCATTCACGATTCCAGATAATTCCATCAAAACATAAGATTTGAAGAGTACCTGCCAAATCGACATATCCTCCTATTGCTTCACGCTTCAGAGGAGACGTTCTTATCTTAAATGTGAAACCAGAGACGGTATCAAGCGTTGATGCTCCAGCATCAAAACTATTCGAGGTAGCAGTATATTCTCTTGATTTGGGAGTTGTGGTGGTATCTCCATATATTATAACTCCATTGGAAAGCGCTTTTTTCCAGTCAGAAAGATAGGTTGAAAAGTTGATAGTCCTTACCCGAGTCGAGTTGAAATTCCACGTAACCTCTGAAGTGACTTTTTTAGAGTTAAAGTCAAGGCTACCTGTTGGAATAGGGACAATATCGCCATTGCTATCGCGATTTACACTTTCTATCTTGATGGTACGGGTATAATTCTTCCCGCTATTTAAGATATTATTTGTCCCTGCTGCTGTGAAGGCCCACATGTTATTTGCATTGCGAACAAGTCCTCGAGGGGTTGGATTGGGAGTGAGAAGATTGGTGTAGGCTTGGTTTTTGACTGACTTCACCGCTTCAATGCCTTCCTTGGCATATTGGACTGCAATAGTCTCCTCCTTCCCCAGTCTATTTGCCTGAAGCCCTTGCAAAAACGCCACAACCGATGCTGAGGAAAAGATGGCAAAAAATGCCACGGCAAGAATCACCTCGAGAATCGAAAGACCTTTGTTAAGTTGAGAGTTGAGAGTTGAGAGTTGAGAATTCGATCTAAGAGTTTTAACAGAGGATGACAAAATTCCGATAATTTCACTACATTCATTGATATCTGAATCAAGAAAGCTTTGAGTTTGAGGAAAGGAATATTTGATCACTTTTAACCAGTATCTCGTTTCTCTAGATTCTTTCAACGCAATATTAATTGTATTAAGAAAATCTTTTCTGGAGACGGCATCTTGAGCTTCTTCACAATTAGCGCCAATTGAAGTTCCTGATCTGACAATCTGACTAGCCAATGCAAAACCAGCCGGAGTTCTTGGTAAAGTATTTGCTATTTTAATTATCCTCGTCGCAAAATGTAATAGTCTATCTAAAAGCATTTTCTTGTATTGAGTGTTTTCTCTCATATTAAAATTCTCAATTCTCCATTCTTAACTCTCAACTTTTATCGACTCGCTATTCCCTGTCCGTTGACGGTGACAGTTTTACTCGTATTATTTCCCGAAATGGTAATAACGGAAGTGGTACTTGGCATACCGGTTGCTTTTACAAATGTGATCTGTTGACTAAACCCTGAAATAGTTACGTTTGGATTAACTGTAAATGTCTCATCGAAAGAAGAGTTACCCGAAAGAAAAAGAGTAAGAGTATTTGAGGCGTATCTGACTCCCCACGAACCATTCTGTTTACCGCTCATGCTATATATCTGGGCTTTGCGAAAGTCTCCAACCAGCTGATCAACGGTATTTGAAACTGCGTTTTGCAGCAAAAAACTAGAGTAAAAGGCAGCTGAGGAGGCTGCAAGGATAAGAAGAATGGTGACTACTAAAAGAATTTCTAATAATGTAAAACCCTTTTGGAATTGAGAATGGAAAATGGAGAGTGGAGAATTTTTTTTAATTTTGATTTTTGTCATTCTTTTGTTTTTAACTCTCAATTCTCAATTCTCAATTCTCAATTTTGAATTCATAACTCTCAACTCTCAACTCTCAACTCTCAATTCTCAACTCTCAATTTTGAAAAATTACTGTCTTCTGATGCTACCGGTTAACTGGTAAATTGGAGTGATAATTGCAAGGGCAATAAATCCTATAAGAACGCCTAAAAATACCAAAAGTATTGGCTCAAGGATTGATCCAAGATTTCGCGCGGCGTTATCTACCTCTTCCTCAAAAAATTCACCAAGATAGACAAGGCTTTGGTCAAGCTCTCCTGTTTTTTCTCCAACTGCTATCATCTTGGTAACAAGAGACGGGACAAATTTATAGTAAGAAGAATTTAATTCTTGAGAAATGGGCCTGCCTCTTGTAACTGACTTTAACATTCGTGAAAGGTATTCTTTAAATACCAAATTTTCCTCTGCCTGACCTAGTATCTCAAGGGCTGATGTAATGGTAAGTCCGCTCGTGAGCATGATGCCAAAATTTCGACACAAAGCTGCCAGAGTCGCATTTTGCAGAAAATCTCCCAGAAATGGTATTGATAAAAGAAAGTGGTGCCAGTGTTTTTTGATCGGTTTTGTCCTAAGTAACAGCCGAAACGCAACTATCATTGCAATACATCCAGCACCGATAAAAATGCCGTACTGTTTCATCGTCGTTGCAACAAAAAGTAAGACTTTTGTGGTAAAAGGAAGCTCGACATCCAAAGAGGTGAAAAAATCAATGAGCTGGGGAAGTATAAAATAGGCAATAAACGCTCCTACCCCAACTGAGGCGATAAGAACAATCGTTGGATACAGCATCACTCCTTGTATCTTTTTTCGCAGATTGTAGTCTTTACTCATCTGCGAAGCCAAATAGGCTAAGTTCTTTTCGAGCGTCCCTGACTCCTCCCCTACGTGGATGAGGCTGATATAAAATTGATCAAATACCGATGCGTGTTTTTTTAAGGCATTGGCGATCGTCTGCCCATTTTTGAGAGTTGTCACGATCGACATCAATACCTTGCGAAAAGCGTCTGATTTAGTCTCCTGAGCCAAAGAGTCAATCGCATCAACTGCCGTAATGCCACTTTTGATCATGACGCTTAAATGTTTGGTGAAAAGAACTTTATCAAGATAACTGACTTTGTTAAAAAATTGAACGTTTTTCATAACAAATACCTATTCCTTTGTGACTCTCATGACTTCCTCAACTGTGGTGATTCCCTCTTTTATCTTTTGCAGACCATTTTCGATCATCGTCTTCATCCCTGTCTCGATAGCTATTTTTTTGATCGTTGAGGCATCTTTGCGGTCGATGATGGATTGGCGTATTTGATCATTCACCTCGATCACCTCATAGATACCCACTCTGCCCTCAAAGGCTGTATTCTGACAGACCTGACAGCCTTTGCCGTAATATACACGAATCGTTTTTTCCTTAACTTTACCCATAACTTTTTTAACCATCTCATCTCCAAATTGTTTATTAAGCATAGAAACCTCAATTTCAGAACTTGCGCGACAAGAAATGTGGATTTTGCGAACCAAACGTTGTGCAATAATGACATTGACGGTCGAGGCCACAAGATACGGCTCGATTTTCATATCCAGTAATCTCGGGATCGCAGTTGGAGCATCGTTGGTATGGAGAGTTGACAACACAAGATGTCCGGTCATCGCAGAATTGATAGCAATAGCTGCCGTCTCCTCATCTCGTATCTCGCCTACCAGAATGATATTGGGATCTTGCCTCAATATACTTTTAAGGCCTGCAGCAAAGGTAAGATTGGTTTTTGGATTTACTTGAATCTGATTTATTCCCTCGATGTCATATTCGACAGGGTCTTCAATTGTTGCGATATTTACTTCACGCGTATTTAAAAGCTTTAATATGGCGTACATTGTCGTGGTTTTACCAGAACCCGTTGGACCAGTCGCCAAAATCATACCGAAGGGCTTAACATAAGCACGTCTTACCTTGATATGATCGCTTTCCGATAATCCAAGCTCAGCAAGCGAATACTGACGGGAACGCTCAGAAAGTAATCTCATCACAATTTTTTCACCTTTTGTTGTGGGAACAATAGAGACACGAACATCTAGCGTTCCCGAAAAATATGCCTTAAACTGAAATTTACCATCTTGAGCTGATTGGTGTTCGTCTGTGCGCAGGTTTGCTATGACTTTGATTCGAGTGACAATGGGCTTATGAAGATCAACAGGAAGAGACACAATATCGTGTAGCACTCCATCGATCCGAAACCTTACTAAAGAAAGAGTCTCTTGAGGTTCTATATGAATATCTGAGGCTTTATTTTGATAGGCATAGGTGAGGATTGTATCTACGATCTTAATGATGGGTGGCTCAACTTTTTCTCCCTTAATGTTTTTGAGCTTTTGGACATTTTCTTTTATTATCTCATCAAATGTCGCAACTACATCTTTTGCATAAAAGCGAAGGCTATCCAAAATATCTCTTTCTGTGGCATAGTAGACGACGATAGGCATTCCAATCTTTTTTTTGAGAAAGTCACGAATCACGAGATTGTGCGGATCGCTCATCGCAACATGAAGTCCTTTTTGATCTTTTTTAAACGCAATGATTTTTTGTTTTCTCGCAACGACTTCAGGAATTGTCTCTAGGACCTCATCTTGAATGGGTACCTCTGTCAATCGGACATAGGACATCGAAATAAGCTCGGCAATAATTTTACCTAGGATTTCATCCCCAATAAGATCGCTCTCAAGAAGTAATTCGCCCAGAGGGACATGTTTTTTCTCAGCCGCGGCATTAAGATTTTCGAGCTTTTTTTTGTCTATAATGCCTAGATCTATTACGTAGTTAAAAAGAGTCTTATTGTCATATAATGCCATATAAACCCATCATACCATAGATTTCATGTAGCCAAAACAGCATTAATCTTTGATACCACGTCATTGAGATTTACTTCTGTTTTGATGATATAATCCTTTGCTCCTAGAGCTTTCGCGCGATCAATATCTTCTTTTTGCCCAAGATTTGAGGAGATGATGACGGGGATTTGCTTGAGTCGATCATTTTTTTGTAATTCCGTCAGGACGCTAAATCCATCTTTTGCCGGCATGACCAGGTCAAGAAGCAACAAATCAGGTATAAAATTTTGCAGCGTTTTGAGGACTTCATCCCCATCCATCGCCATCCTTACTTCGAAACCTGCCTTTGTAAGCTTCATGCGCAGCGCATTAACCAAATATTTATCATCTTCTGCGATAAGGATTTTTTTCATGGTGCTAGCCGAGTGATGCTTTTATCGTCTTTATGATATCATCAAGCCGATAATCAGCTTTTAAAAGATACTGCTTCACACCAAGAGCGTGCATATTTTGTACTTTGTCCACGCTCGCTGAGTTTGAAACCACTACAACAGGTATATTTTGCCATGTTTTATTTTTTTTAAGGTGCCTCATAAAGACGAGACCATCCATGTCTTTTAGGTAGTAATCCAACCAAATGACACTCGGAAGCTCCTTGGCTGTTTTCAAGTATTCAATTGCTTCTTCTCCACCCTCGCATAAGATAGACTCTATACCCTCGTTGCGCAATTTTGTTCCTATTGCAGAAAGAAGGAGCCTTTCGTCTTCTACGACCAAAATTTTGAGTTTATTTTCAGACATGTTTGGTATATAATTTATACTCTCTTGTCAGTGATCAGTCAAGACCAACCTCGCCTTTTTTTGGTTCAACTCCAGAAACCGGCAGACTAAACCAAAATGTAGTACCCTTGTTTTCATGGCTTTCAAACCAGATTTTACCTCCTGATGAAGAAACAATGGTATGAGCTAAATAGAGTCCAAGACCTGCGCCCTCGGTGACGTACTTGAAAGTATTAGTTGCTCTAAAAAATTTCTGAAATATTTTATGTTTTTCTAATTCGGGAATGCCATAACCATTGTCTGAAACCTGTGAAATAATCTCCTTGTCTTTCTTTGAAATAAGTACCGAAATCTCTCCTCCAACTGGCGTGTATTTAATAGCATTGTCAATAAGGTTCATGTACACATGACCGATGAGCTTGGGATCTATGCTAATCTGAGTGAGGTTTGGATGAACACTCACAATAAGTTTTATTTTTTTAGTCATAATTTGTTGTTGAAGCTCTTTGACAACCGAATTGACAAGTGATAAGAGGTCTGTCTGTTTGGGATCTACGATAATTCTACCTGATTCAATACGGGAAATGTTAAGGAGCGAACCAACTAACTGAATCATACGATCTGTTGATTCGGCAATGTTTTGTACATACTCTTTTTGTTCTTTTGTCATCGGGTCTGAATCCTTATCGAACAAAAGCTCAGTGAACCACTTGATTGCAGATAATGGAGTTCTAAGCTGATGAGAGGCGAGCGATATAAATTCGGTCTTTGTACGATCAATGTCCTTTTCTTTTGATGCGTCGTGGAATACTTTCACAATGCCTATAATCTGGTTATCCCGTTTAAGAGGTGAAGTTATGGCAACCACGGGGAATTTTCTTCCTGAACGTGTTTGATAGTAGTGATTCTCTCCAATTGAGGTAATTTTCACCGTATCTTTTTCAAGCGAAGTAACAGCTGACCGTTTGGTAAATGGAATCGGGGTATCTCCAATGTAGGCTTTGCCAAATTCAGACCATTTCTGACCTACTGCCTCATTTGAGGTTGTCTCAAGAAGTTTTTCTGCGGCAGGGTTAATTAATTTGATTTTCAAATGTGTGTCTAGAACAAGGAGTCCCTCACCCATCGACGCAACAATTGCTTTAGCTATATCACGTTCTTCCCTCAGTTCGTCTTGAAGATTTTCCGAATAGGTAAGAATGAAGTGGATCCCTACAAAAACTATACATAGTATGATAGCGATTAAGATTAAGACCGGAACGAAAACAGAAACTGGCATTATCTCATGATCACATTTTTCAAATGTGGTGTCAAGTGTCGCCAAATTTTACGAGTCATTTGTGATAAAATGTACTAGCTTGGAGAGGTCGCCTAGTCTGGTCCATGGCGGAGGTTTGCTAAACCTCTGAGGTCTAAAAAGCCTCGCGTGGGTTCGAATCCCACCCTCTCCGCAGATTGGGAACTGAGGAAACGGGCAGACGGTTATTAAAGTCAAGCTTCTTGAAGTTTCGACAAGAAGGACAAAGTTAAAAAAGCTCATATGAGAGCTACTTTGAATACAGATATAATTATAATGCCACTAATGGTTTAGCCTGCTAAAATCATACTTGACAACTGGAATAGTCCTGCTAAAATTATATACAATATGCAATTCATACCAAGACAGATCTATTCTGATCTTAAACAACATCTTACTGCGCCAGAAATTTCACTCATTTTAGGCCCACGACAGGCTGGCAAGACAACTATCATCGAAAAATTGAGAAATGGGCTTAAAGAAAAAAATCAACCAACGGTGATACTAAACCTCGACATTATCGAAGATAGACAATTCTTCGATAGTCAGCACATACTCCTTGACTTTATTGAAAAAAAAGTCGGTAAGCGAAAGGCATACGTATTTATCGACGAAATTTCCCGTCTTGAAAATGCTGGGTTGTTTTTAAAAGGATTATACGATCTGAAATCAAACCATAAATACCTGGTAACAGGCTCAGGTTCTCTCGAACTGAAAGCCTCGGTAATGGAACCGCTTACAGGAAGAAAAAAAATCTTTTATTGCTTTCCTTTGTCTTTTTCTGAGTTTGCGGCATATAAAGTAGGTGTGGAAAAGGCAAATTTTGATCAATTGTATGCTGACACGACTAAAATCTTGGTGACTCAACCACTTCTTCGGCAGCGAATCGTAAATGAATACATAAACTTTGGCGGTTATCCTAGAGTAGTTTTAGCCCAAACAGAAGAGGAAAAAACTGAAATATTGAGAGAAATCTATACCAGTTATTTAGACAAAGATATCAAACTCTTATTGAAATTAGATAAAGAGCGTGCATTTGAGAATTTAGTCAAAATTCTTGCTGGACAAGTGGGAAATCTCATTAATCGAGCAGAACTGGCCTCTACATTGGGCGTGACAGAAAAAACAGTTGAAAGATATTTATACCTTTTGGAAAAAACATTTGTTATTGATTTGGTCAGACCATTTTATACTAATATTCGAAAAGAGTTGGTAAAGTCACCAAAAGTTTATTTTGTAGATCTCGGATTTTTATACATTGCACAGGCAATCAGACCAACAATAGAAAGAAGAGTCCTCGGCAGTGTATTTGAGAATGCCTGTTGGTTACGGTTAAATGAACTTGATTTAATAAAATCTCCTCAGTTCTGGCGGACTAAATCTGGTGCTGAAGTTGATTTTGTGACAATTTCTGATACAACAGGCAAACCTATTCCTATAGAAGTCAAAATGTCACCCCCGAACAGTTTGGGTAGGAGTTTGCTAAGTTTTATCAAAAAATACCAGCCAAAAGAAGGTTTTATCTATTTTGAAAGTGGAAAGGGTAATGGAAGTCATAGGGTATATCAACAAACCACCGTTCACTTTATCCCCTATCACTGGCTACCTAATAAAGGTTTTCCCTTAACCCGTGGAGGATAAAAGCTCGCGTGGGTTCGAATCCCTCCGTCTCCGCCTTCGTCCGCCGAAGCAAAAACACTTCGTTGGACTACGGCGGACAATGTCCGCTTTAACAAAAAAATAAACTGTACTGAAAATACTATGGTTAAGTTTTTGCGAAGGAGGAATTCGCCAAACTTATATGTTTTATTACGTTTATTTATTACGTTGTAAAAACGGTAAACCTTATATAGGCTGTACTGACGATTTAAAAAACAGAATGTAAAGACATAATAAAGGTTATGTTCCTGCTACAAAACCGCTACTTCCAGTAAAACTTACTACTTACTTCGCTTTCTCCAGCAAATATACAGCTTTCAATTTTGAAAAATATCTCAAATCAGGTTCAGGAAGAGCTTTTATGAAAAAGCATTTCTTTTAACATTTACGCACTCAACCAAATGGGATTCGAACCAAGCATTCTCGTTCCAATTATTTTTTTAAAAGTAATCTGTCTTTTTTGTAAAATATATTAAGTTAATAGTATAATTAAGCACTTAAGAACAGACTAAATATGGGTAAACCAAGACAAAGGCAAATAACTGATCACGTTCGAAGAACGCAAAATGAAATTACAAATGATGGATTTGAATTCATCGAAGGAGATCCTTTGGGTGGAAAATGCCAAACGAACAATGCTATTGCCCAGCATTTAAAAGGCCAAACCTTTGACACTCGAGAAAAATCCAACCATGGACCGTGGGGACATACAGTAGCTGTAGTTTCTCCAAAAGGAACCAACAAAGCAATAGTCATCGATGTAACTCAAGAGAACCCTATTGTTGGGGAAGTCCTCGATGTAAGAAGTCCCGAGACAGTTGCACTAGGACTCAGAGGCCTTTTTGGCGTTGGTGGTTGGGGGAGAAGAAAATAATTATTAATAAAAAACTAAACAGTCTCTATTTGCCTTTTAATATAAGTCTTCTTCTTTCAGATAGATAAAACTTCATTAGATTATAAAAATGTGCTAAAAGTAGTGCGAATAGAGACGCATCGGTCCGCAAGGTTAGAAATGCTAAGCAATTTCAATTTAAATCCTCTCTCTTTCCAGGTGAATTCCTTCAAACATAGAAGTGACGCTTCCCGCTACAAAAGGAATAGCAATGACTCTAAGTTCTTTAGGAACATTAAATTTGTTTCTGAGTTCCTCAGATAACCAAACAAGTGCTGCAGTTGGAACTGGGCTATGGCGAACTTGACGAAGTACAACATGGGCAGCCTGGCTATATTGTAATCCTATTTCTATAGCGGTATTTAGCCAATTTTGAGCAACAAATGCCTGTAGATTAAAAGTCTTTGCCAATGCTTCCTCGGTTGAAGAAAAACCAAACCCAATGATCTGATTCTCAAAAGTTCCACCATCTTCCAGTTGAAATTTTTGCGAAAAAATTAATGCTTGGCCAAAATCATGCAATTTTTCTTCATACCGCTTTATCATTTCATTGCCGGCAAAATTTAGTATTCTTGCAACTGCTGCCGCATCTTTCTCTACTCCAAGATTTAAGTAACCATCTGTTTTTACATCTGTAAATGAACCTATGCTGTGCGAATGAATGGGTTCCACTGTCGCCAAACCATGCTTAGCCACATATGGACTGCTTTGAGTTTTACCACCTGCATACCCCATATACATCACCTGGCTTTCTTTACCGTCACAGAGATCATCAATAGCACCAATCAATCCATCAGCCCTTAGCATATTAGTATAGATATTGAAATCCCATGGTCTTTCCCAATCATGTGTTCTAACAACGCAATTTAACCCATCTGTTTTAGGATGATGAGGTCTAGGATTTGGAATTTGTACCAAAATAAAGTCCTCTGTTTGATGTAGAATCCGGCCATTCAAACTACCACCTTTTACTTGTGAGAATATAGCCCTCTCTAATGAACCATCTACTGTTGGTATTATGTTTTGATGTCTTGCCGGAACATGTACAAAAGGCACGCGTAATTTATCTAACATTTCACCTGTCATATGAAAAACTATTTTACCAAAGACTAGAAATAGGTCTACTAAAGTAAAGAAAGTCCATTAATCCAATATTATTTGACTATTTTTGTTGATAAATAGTAAACGATTGGATATAATTATTACTCATGAGTCAATTAGATCGTGTAAAAAAACTTTTTGGTAGTGGATCTAGGGTAGCTCTTCTCAAGCTTTTTCTTGATAATGAGGAAAAAAAATTCCGCGTGAATGAGGTCGGAAGGAAAGCTTTGGTCAACAAACGACTAGCTTCCTTGGGGCTTAAAAAACTGGTTGAGATCGGCATCGTTGTTCCCGAAACCGTAGGAACTGTCACCTTCTATAAACTAAATACCTCTTCGCTTTTTGCACATCCCTTAAAAGAATTATTTGCTGAGCATGACTGGATCGAGTGGGAGCGTCCTTCAAGAATCCATCACCTTGTATTGACTTTAGACGCAGCCTTAGAGCCAATGAAAAAATATTATGGCTACGCGATGCCTGATGCTCACCTTGTTTTTGATTATGACAATGTCACCTGGTTTGCGAAGATGAGCGAATTTCGCAAACTTGGAGAAAACCTCATCCCTTTTTATAAAGAAAAAAAGAAACAGATTTGGAAAGACTTTCATGGATATGCCTCAACTCTCTGGAATCATAAAACCTATACTTCATTCTACAGAAATTATATCGATTTTTGGAAAGTAGCGTACATTCCTGAATTTATATCATTTTATATCGATGGACTCCTTCAACCTGGTGAAAGGATTACCATTCAGGAAAAGTCTTTTACAGAAGAGTATGAAAACCTATTATTCATGTTTGCCAAAGCTGCGGAAAAAGAAGGGATTAAAAAAATCGACGTCTCCCCTATTTTGGACGAATATTTCTGGATCAGAAATAGTTATTATGGAATCCATCGCTTGACCGAGGAGGAGGTGCGAACAGAGATTAAAAAAAAGATGGGTAAACCAAAACCCAGACCAGCCCGAATAAAAGATCCAAAATCTATTTCAAAAGACTTAGTCCAGATCGGAAAAGACATGGTGTTGATGCAGGACATTAGAAAAAAATACATGATGAAAGCTGCCTACTATCTGCATGAATTTTTGAAATCGATCGGAGAAAGATACGATTTAACTCCAGTCTTAATGGAACAAACGACCCCACAAGAAGTATTATACATCGAAAAACTCATGCCAAAATTGAGAGACGAGCTTAAGATGCGACTTAGATCGGCTACGGTAACAGGCGATATAAAAAAGGGGTAAAAATCTATAGCGGGCAGATCTTTTTTCCCAAAGGAGTCCAAAAAAAGGCAAAATTTGAAATTAGAGGGATGGTAGCTTGCGGCGGAAAAGCTGTAGGACGTGCAAAAATTGTAAAAAATGTTGACCAAATTTATAAAGTAAATCACGGAGATGTTATAGTCTCGCCTATGACCTCTCCAGAACTCATGACTGGTATTCGTCGCTGTGTCGCAATTGTAACCGATTTCGGAGGAATAACATGTCACGCTGCCATTGTTGCTAGAGAGTTCAATATTCCGTGTATCGTCGGCACTGCTGATGCCACCTCAAAAATAAGCGACGATGACCTTGTGGAGGTTGATGCAAATGGCGGAGTTGTGAGAGTACTAGAAAGATGAAACCAAAACCATATCATCATTTTAAAGGTGATGATCTTTCACCCTCAGAAAAAGTTGAAAGAAAAGTAGTAAAGATTTTATTAACGTCAAAGCTTTCTGATATTAAGCGAGAGAGTTCGATTATTTTTGAACTAAAACACTCCTGTGAATGCATCCAGACTGCGAGAATATTAGCGCAAAAAAGAAATTTAAACATTGATCTAGCTGAAGTTGCTGCAGCACTTCATGATATTTACGTTATCATAAAAGGAAAATATAAAGATCATGCAAAGCGAGGTGCGCCTATCGCCGAAAAAATTCTTAGGCAAACGGGTGGTTTCTCAAAAAACGATATTAAAACAATTTGTGAAGCTGTAAAACATCATAGTGAGAAAGATGTTTATTCTGAAAATCCGTATATTGAACTTGTAAAAGATGCGGATGTATTTAACTGTTCTTTTTATAAAAATTCAGAAGTTGAATATAGGCGGATAAAAACAGAATTACTCTTTCAAGAGTATGCAAAGCGAATTAAAAAAGTCCGTAGTGAACTAGGATTACCAGGCGAACCCCTTTTTCGAAGATAGCTTATTTAATTTTTCCACTTTTCTACACAATTGGTAGCGCTCTGAAACAGACGCTTGTCGAAGCTCAAAGAAGGCTTCTTGCCTTTCGTGAAAATGGTGCCCCGAGGAGGATTTGAACCCCCACGTCTTGCGACACATACTCCTGAAGCATGCCTGTCTGCCAATTCCAGCATCGGGGCGATCAAAATTATTATAGCATTTTCTAGTACGGATCGATAATGTAGTATAATAAAAAGGCCATGTCTGGAGAAGATATACGCGCCCTTTACGGAGTTTATAATCCAGACGATCAAGCTACATTTCAGTCGGTTATCAAAAACATAGATGGTAAACCACACTATGCTAGAATGAAAAGATCGTATGAATCTTCTCAACTCTCATCATTCTTCTTCGCCAGAAGAATTTCGAAAAATCTTCGATTTTAATTTAAAAAGTAGTATACTGAATTAGTATATGGGCTCAACTGAAGCAAAACCACAAACCGATGTCCCAGTTGCTACTTTATCAAAAGATGGTTTCAGTAGAATAACCGATAAATTGGCAAGGCAAATTTTAATGCAAAGGAATCGAAAACTCATACCTTATGCCATTGGCTTAATTCGTAGATTTTTGTTACGAAAAAAAGCTCATCAATAAAATCTCTTCATGCTTTTTGTAATTGTATGAAACCTCATTTTAATGGTGCCTTGTGGAACTCCTAAAATACTCCCAATTTCTTTATTTTCTAACCCAGCAAGTTTAAGCACAACTAATAATTTGCTTTCGGCAGGAAGTCTATGAATTAATTCAGCCAATTCCCTTTGCTTCTCTCTTTCTATAAGCTTTTCTTCAAAATCCTCTTCATGCTCAAACAACTCATCTTCAAAGCCTACTTCGCTTTTGTGTTTTTTATAGGCTTGAACAAGCGCGTTGTGAATAGAGGTGTTAAGTAACTTACGAAGTTCTGTCTCATCTTTCAATTGGTATCTATGCCACTGTCTCAAAAATTTAAAAAAGAGTTGAGCCGTTATTTCTTCCATCACATCTTCTCCGTAGCCTTTCGTACCCTGCCTAATAAAGGTGTGAACATAATCTTTATTATTTCTATAGAAATCTGCATAACTTCTTTTCTCGTTTTGCTTAAGCTCTCTTCCCAGAAACACTTTTTCTGCTTGCTTCATTTCTTGTTTTTGTCCACTCTGACGGAGTAACCTATATCCTAAGGCAAAGAGTCCCAAGGCAAAAGCTATTCCCGCTCCTTGAACTTTATTTTCTTGAATTACTCTAACCAAATTGCCATACTCAGTTTTTCCAATAGGAACAATCACCTCATGTTCACCTATCTGAGCTTGTACGCTATTTGGCTTTCTTCCAAATATCTCTGGCATGAAGATGTGGATATTTTAACTTATTTTCTAATTTTTCTGCTTAGACGCAGAATTAATGAAAAAATATTGACTTATAGTATTTAAGTACTATAATTCCTTAATGGAACACAGTCATAAATTATTGGATGTACAAGAAGTCGTAAATGCCGTTACTCCAGCTCTTCTCACGGGTACGATTTTCTTTTGGAGACAACAAAGACAACCTAGAATTGATTTTGACTTTGGAGATGAAATTGTAGATATACGAAACTATGCAAGAGGTTTAGATCTTCGTATTTCAGCTCATTTTAATACCGACCAAAGAAAAGATTATTATTTTGTTGATATTATTTCAACACCTGAATTTCCCGGAGGAACACTACACAGCTGGCAACGCGAGGCAACCATTGTCTATGCTCCTGATGGTACTTTAGATTTGTTTAACACCGCCCGTTTTTTTGGCATAGATGCACATCAGACCCTTGAGGCCGGAGCAGCAAAACTTGATTGGGCGCAAGACCTTATGATACGACTTGCGGTTGCGAATAATACACCATTAACAGGAAAAGTGCCAAGATCTGATGTCGAGAAATTTTATGACTCGCTTCGAGCCGGAATGGCAGATTACTACAAAGCTCGAGAAGAACCAAATATGGTATACAGAAGGATTGGACCAAATGGTTGGAACTTGTCTATTCGACCTAATGAAGATGAATTAACGCTTTATGCAACTAGTGACATTACAGAAGAACACGACTATGGAATACTGGTTGAAAACCAAACCGGAATACCAACTAGGTGGCGTGAACAACAAATGATATATGCAGTAGGCAGAATCCAAGAAGGAGGTATTGATGTAACCGTTTTTCAAACCATTATGCCTACACGACTATATGACGTTCTAAAAAAAGATCTCGTCGACAAAATACTTCTTCGCGAAGTACGACTACCTACTCACATTGATGTCCGAAAAATGAATAGACTCCTTTTTCAAAAGAAAAAAGAAAAAATTCGAGATTGGTTACCGATAGGATTTATTAAACCGTAAAAACTTTTTGATTAGACTATTGCAACATGCTAAAATATTAGCTTTATGCTTGAACATTACTTTGATTGTATGTTGTGTTACCATACATATATGGGAATCACCTATTTAAATACCATAATAAAAAATCCTCAAGATGTAAAAAAAGCCAAAAACGCCCGCTTCCTTGTTGACTCAGGCGCTGTTTATTCTGTCGCACCCTCATCTCTTTTAAAAAAACTGGCGATCAAGCCAACCGATAAGCAAAAATTCAGCCTTGCAAACGGAGAGGTAATAGAAAAATCAGTAGGCAATGCACTATTTGAATATCGGGGTAAACTTCGAAGTTCACCTGTGGTATTTGGAGAGGAAGGAATCTATCTTCTTGGAACAGTCACGCTGGAGTCATTGGGGGTTATCCTTGATCCAATAAGCCGCGAGCTTAAACCTCTTCCGATGCTCTTGATGTAAAACTGCCATAAACCATCATGACAACATTTCCAACCCCTGAGGTTGAGATTAGAGCTTAAGATTAGACCTTATAGAAATTTTTTTAAGGAAAAACAGGCTAATGTAGCCTATGACAAGATTTTTTAAGAAAGAAAAATTTAGTTGGGTTAGCCTCCTATAGCAATAGCTTTTTGAAATCTCCGAGATAAAAGTATAGTTCTTTCTGTTTGATGCTTGTTAAGTTGTATTGTCGAATCAGTGTCAGGCCTCATAAAAACACTCATAAGCATATGATTATAATTTGCTAAACTTCTTGCAGAATCTCTCATATTGCTACGCATCTGAGAATCTCTCTGCATATCATCCTGCATTGAGCTACCAATTCTTGACAAATCACCTCTTTCTAAAACTAAAGAAGTAAGTCTAACGGGATCCTCTCTACTCAATGCTGTCATTGCCCTAGTCGTTGCATCTATGTGAGGCTTATCATCAAATTTCCCGCCAAATAATCTTGCCCGAAAAGGACGAAGTGGAACCAGCAATGTAGTGACTAAAGGATGATCAATAATTTTATGCACTATTTCATCAGGATGTACTGAGGTCGTAACATCAACTGCTATAGGCTGAGATCCATCTGGATCTACTATGAAATCTTCAAATCTGAGCCAGTCCTCTACCCATGAAGATACTTGATAAGGTATACCTAATCTATGCATTATAGCATTTACATAGGCTTCAGAAGCGAGCCCGCGAACAGATTGAAATTTATCGTCAGTTACACGTACTCGCCCATTTATAAGTTCTATTATTTGATGTAATAAATCGCTGGCGCGTTGAATATCATCTTGCGCCCAATTTATATTCGGTAATTGCTGAGGAAAAGATGCTCTTTCTAAAAGAAGTTGCACTGCATAAAGCGATAGTGGTGATTCTAATGCTCGAGTGAGTTTACTATTGACTTCAATAGATACATTTGCCGATCCAACATCATAAAGTGTAATATCACCTGCTCTCATTCTCCTCTCTCCTCTTTGTCGATTTTTGTCAAAATCACCTTTTGGAAATTCATCCATTTATCTTATTGTACCAATCAGATGGCAAAAAATAAACAGAGATTAGTGCAATAAAAATTAGATAGAGTCGAAAATTATATGTAGTATAATACTAAATGAAAGGCCTGCTTCTTGAACAATATATGCAGGAGGGGAAAATATATATGGTAGGTATAAAGTACTACGTAACAGAAGCTACTGGAAGACAGGGTGGTGAAAGAAGATAGCTAACGTTTGGAGTAGATCCCTTGACAATCTCTCTACTTTTTACCATTATGTAAAGCATACGATCAAAATAAGACTCACACTTTTTGTTTTTATAGCTATTCTTTTCTCTATCTCTCTTTTGGCTAATGTCTATTTTATAAACAAGTTGCGAGGACAAAATATGGTGACCAGGGTGGTCGATGGGGATAGTATTGATCTATCGGACCGCAGACGAGTCAGACTCCTGGGGATCGATGCACCTGAGGTGGGAAAATGTATGTTTGAGGAAGGGCGCAGTAGGTTGGGAGATTTGGTCAAGAACAAACATGTGAAGCTCCAAGATATCTTACATGACGATTATGGAAGAATCCTTGCGAATGTATTTGTGGGAAAAGAACTGGTGAATAAAATGATGGTTGAGGAGGGATTAGCTAAATTTATCTATATCAAAAGCCCCTATTATGAGGAAATGAAAGAGGCTCAAACTAGCGCAAAAGCTAAAGGACTGGGCATCTATTCTCCACTCTGCCGCACCACACAAGGGCAGCCAGATTGCCTGATCAAAGGAAATATACGAGGCGGCAAAGACAAGATCTATCATTTGTCTAACTGCGATAATTACGATCAGGTGATAGTTGATGAGGCCTTCGGCGATCGGTGGTTCTGTAGTGAGGAGGAGGCGCAAATGGAGGGATTTAGAAAAGCTACTGGGTGTCAATAGAACTATTTTATCGGAAAAATAAAAATCTTGCATTTTGGACTGTCAGGATAATACTTTCAACCCCGGAGGTTGAGATTAGTGGTAGGACTTCTTACTTTACTAATCCTGTGGTTTGTGAATGTACTACTTGATTTTGCCGACGAACTGCAAATCGATGTTGACAAGGATCTCAATTACTCCAAAATGTAACTGGCTACCAAGAACTATTTTTACGCTAAAAAGTTTGAAATTCTGCTATATTTACAACGTTCTGACAATCCGATATAATAGTGACATGGATGAAAGAACTAAAACGAATCAATTGGGCAACTACATTGAAATAGATCAAAAATTCAAAGAAAATCATATGGGGAAAGTGTATAAATGGTCTTTACATGATTTTGGATTTTGGACAAGATCTAGAGTAACAACCTGGATGACAAAAGCTTTTCCTGGTGTAAAAGTAACTCAAATTCCAAATGATGATGAGAGTCGAGACACTGCTCCACCCGATTTTAAAACTGCACTTGACTATGCCCAAAAAGAAGCTCAAACTGACGAAGAAATGTCGCTACTTACCTTTGCAAGTAATACCCTCAGGACAAGACTAAGTGATCCCAAAAAACCAGATACGTTGAGATTAAGTGGAGCCCATTTCTTTTTCAAAATTGGAGAAAATCAATTTTGTCTTCGACCGACGACCCTTGAGGAAGGAAGAGGGAAGCCTTTTTTAGTACGAATACTTGCAATCGCTCCAAATGATGAAGAACAACCTACATTAGTAAATCACATGATTACTGACACTTTGGATGATAAGTTCTATAATTTTCTTCAGAATCCAACCATACCTCTTCTTGTGGGCCCAGGTATATAATGAAGTATTATTCTAAGTGGTTTATTTTCTTGACAAAATGTACATATTGTACTAATATAACTGCATGACTATCACGGTCTCGATAAGCCAGTTTCGACAAAACCTATCTGACTACCTTCGCCAGGTGCAAAGAGGTGATATCATTATTCTCAAAGACGAAAAGAAAAATGAGGAGGTTGCTCAAATTGTGGGCAAGAAAAAATTTGATCCAGTGGCTTTTGGAAAAACATTGCGAGAGGTTGCGGGTACTTTCACTGCAAAAAATCACCCTGAGTGGCGGACTAAGCGTGATGTCATTCGATGGCTAGAAAAAGAACGAGCACAGGCCGATAGAACATTTTAAACTCATATGTATCTTATTGATACGAATATCATTATTTGGGTGCTTAGAGGAAATACAATCTACGAACGGATATTGCAGGAACTAAAAAATAAAGACGCCTTCTCTATTTCAACCATAACTATTGCGGAGATTTATAAAAATGTGTTTCCTGCTGAATTTGAAGACACGAACAAAATATTGGGACAATTTGAAGCTTTGGACGTGACGGTCCCTATAGCAAAAATCGCCGGATTTTACTGGAAACAATACATAAAAAAACTGCGGAAGCTTCATATACTCGACTGCCTCATCGCGGCAACAGCAAAAGAACATAGGCTGACTCTTCTGACGCTGAACACGCGTCATTTCCCCATGGATGATATAAAGGTGATGGATCCCCTCTCCAAAAAAAGATCGAAAAACTAAAGAATACAGTAATCTATTCTTAAAACGCCTTGATATATTGACATTCACATTGTATTATTGAATAAGATTGTTGAGCGCACAAGAATAAAGTTGTCGTTATTAATATACTAACCTCAGATGACTGAAATCATAGCTGGGACACCTTCTACACGGCTACCTCTTGATGGTCTGATTGATGTTTTAAGGCCACCTGAAGGAATGTTTGCTTGTCAAAACTGCGGAAAACTATATCCGAATAGTAACTTATATTTAGTCTTTATGCTCATTACTAAGGAAATGTACGAACTCGGAAGGGTGGGAACAAATTTTGCCATGGCAATGTGTAAGGAATGCACTGACTCACATTTAGATGATTCAATTATACCAGTCATAAATGTAGTGAAAGCATGATCCTAAGAAAGGTGTTTTTCTAGATGGTAAGACTCTTGATAATTTCATCTATTCCTGCTTGTGTTTTTGCGTCAAATCTTCTATTTATACCATAATTTATTAAGACCCTTGGATCATACATGGCCCTATCTATGGGTATATCCAGTAAAGATGCTGCAGAAACGACAATCGCACCTTTGATTGGGGACGGAACCTTTATATCAGTTTCCCAATATTCCTCAACCTCGAAGCCTGTTTCAAAACGAGCATAGTCGAGGAATATAGGTCTATGTGAATATACCCGTAAGTATGCTCTATTAAAAGCTCCGATAAGATCTTTTTGTTCTGCAAAGGGGTCAAGTCGTAGTCCTAATTGTAAATAATCTGAAAAATGCTGAAGAACAGTATAGTCACCAGGAGTATCTTTTAAAGTGAACCTTTGTGGTTTGCTTGGATTTACGAATGTCATGCGAGTTATGCCGGGATTTTGCTCATCTGGGAAGAGATCTCCATATTCTTTTCTGGAGAAGATATAGCAGACTTCTGCAAAATCCCCTACATCACCATGAAAAACTGCTGGCTTATCTTTTACTGATGTAATATCTCCCTCAATAACATGGCGATTATTTATCGCCTGACCTAATAAAGGATATTGATTATTCCGTTCTTCTGAAGATTTTTTAAAAACGTCCTTATATCCCCATGTTTTATTGCCTACCTCGCCAAGAGCACGTATAAGCGCAATTACATAATCAGGTGGTGGTGAACGATGTTTTTTCAGCTCCTTAGGTAGTTTTGATGCGATGGGCGGAAACCATATACCTTGAGTTAACTGATCATTAGTTAAACCCTGTCCTACCACATCAAAAAGATTTCCTTCTCTTTCCATTTTGGATAATATTTTATCATATTTTAGCCATATAGACAATCTAAATTAGAAAGTGTGAAGGTGACTCTCATTAAAATTAGGCTATTTTTATTCGATGACAATATTTTCAACCTCGGGGGTTGAGACTTCGTCAGAGCAGTAAGGGATAATAGATTTTCTCGATTTATTGATGAATTTGAAAAGTACTCCACATCCCAATGAAATTAGAACATGCGCTAAACCTGAGACCTGAGCTTAAAGGAACTAAAGTTTATAAATATTCTATTTTTCTATACATTTTTTTTAAGTGATGCCTGCGGTCATTTGTGATAAGTGGACAGTTTAGATCCTTAGCAAGAGATATAAAACAGGCATCGTACGATGCGATAGTAAACTTCTCCATTAATTGAGCTGTGTTATTCAGGTCTACTTCACGAGTGGAGATAAATTGTAATTCTGAAGATTCAATAGAATAAAGAGTTTCAGAAAGCTGGGGAAATCCAAAATGGTAACTAAAAAATAAACCATTTATTAGTTCTAATCGCAGGATATCAGGAACCACAATCAATACCTGTTTTTGGGTATGCTGGGATAGAATTGTAACTGCTTGATGACTTTTTGGTTCCTCAACAAACCATTTTATCACGACAGAAGTGTCGACAACTATTTTTTCCATTTTTTTGCTCTCTCATCTCTCATTTTTACTATATAAGAAGAAGCTAATTCTTTGTCTGATTTATATTTTGACCGTAAAGATTCCATCACTTTCATTGCAGAGGTAATTCTTTCTTTTCTTGAAGTTTCCTTAACTGTTTTGTATTTTTCAGGCTTGACCGCGATAAACATTATCTTTTGGTTTTTCATGACAACCGCTTCATCTTCTTTTTCCAAAATTCGATTTAAGACATCAATATCGCGTCTCACTTGTGTAATGCTGACAATCTTTGCATCTAACTGTTGGATATTCATATGAATAAAGTATACAAAACTATCAATACTTTTGTCAATACTTTTTTTAGTCAGACTGCCTCAATGGCCTCCCCTGCTCGGGAGGTGGAAAACGTAGTGAATTAAATAAGTAGTCAAGAGTTAAAAAATATAACCTCTTGACAAGAAGAAGAAGAAGAAGTAACATATTTTTTATGGGCGATGAAGAAATAGCTCGACAAAATCTTACTTTAACAGATGTTGAAAAAACAGTATCACCAGACACATCTGATGTTGCTTTAAATGCCGTGAAAATGATAAGTGATACTCTTGTTCATAGTTCCTTTATTAATGATCATTATGTTGCTCTTATAGCTCCGCAGATAGAGCAAATTCTTCCAATTATTAATCAAGTTGCTCCAGAAAACAGAAATGAAGCAACAATACAAGCTATGAGAGCACTCGGTGACTTTGCAGCAAAACATGGTAGTGAAACAACTATGCTTGGTACTGAAGCTTTTTATAAGCTTTTAAGTTTACAAACTGCAGCTCGATCTGCTATTTTAACTCTCGCTTTAGACTCCAAAGATCCAATTGTTCTTCAAGCCGCGTTTAAAGCATTAGGCCAGACTCTCGAATACGAGCGTGTCTTCCCTGAGCAAGACTACCCGTAAGCTCTAAATGGCATGGCAGCAGTTGCGACTTTAGGCGATAATAGTCTTAAAACATTAGCGCAGAAAACTTTTTCATCTTTTGCATTAAAAAAATTTCCACAAGGAGACATGACTGCTTACCCAGGATTAAGTGGAGTACAAGCTTTGGCTAATACCTTCATGGGCCAGCTTGCTCTTCCGAAGTCTGTACCTCAAACTGAGATGATATTAGGAATGCCTCCGAAGTAATCAATTCAACTTAATTCTATAAAATGGCTATATTGTTACTTTAGCACATTGGGTTTTATTTTCTCTCCAAAATCCTGCGGGTGGAACCCCGTCTGACGGGGTGGAACCAGAGCTGGGTATTTGATATCAATTCATTAGTTCTGTGTCTCTCTATAAGGGTAAGTTGTAATTTACTGAGGATAAATTCTATATAGCCTTGGATAAAATCAAATATCAAATATAAAATATCAAAAATGAAGTCTAAAAATGCTAAATTTAAAAATTTTTTAACTTTGGTTTGTCGCTTTGATTTTTGATCTTTGATTTTTGATATTGAATTGGGGAATATCTCAGACACCCACCTATTTGCATCAATAAACCTCCAATATATATCATCCTTTTGTACAAGCGGTTTCATCTGTAACACTTCGTGGGCGACGTATTCAGATTGCTTAAATTTGGGTACCGAAAGGTCAGTTTGATCGAAGAAAAGGTTTAGGCAGACTTTATTTTTAAAATAGTTCATAGTTGGTAATTCATAGTTGGTAGTTCTTTTTCTTCTTACTCCCAATAATTGGGCCAATAACAAGGCTATAAACCTGGCAGTCCATAATCTGTTTTTGGCTGTTATGATAAACAAATCTACATCATGCTCTTCGGTTGCATTGAGCATGGCCAATGAGCCAGACAGCCCTGCAAGTTTTATTTGGGGAAAAAATGTGAGTAGTTTAATATAGAGAGCGATTCTTTTAATCTTTTCGAGAGAAGCTTTGATCTTTGATCTTTGATCTTTGATTTTATTACTATACTCTGGTAGAGTATATCTGATTAGATTGTTGGAGGGTCGAAGTTGGAAGTTTGAAGAAACAAATCTCTTATCTTTCGTTGTAACTTCTAACTTCTTCCTTCTTACTTCTAACTTTAATCCTTTTATAAGGTTTTCTTTCTCCATTTTTTTCAAAATGCTCGCTAAACGCCCGAGAGAGGTCTTTTTTTTGAGAAAGGTATAGATCTCAGCAAATGTTGGAGGGTAGTTAAAGTTGGAAAAATATCGTAGAACATCCACAATTGCTTTAAAGTTAGCTTGCGTTTTCACACCCTCATTCTACCCTTTTTTTCCCTAACTGCTTTGATAAATTGCGGAAAAACTCTTGAAGCTTTGGAAGCGTCAACGGTTTAATCATACGAGGCAACGTATCAAATTTTTCTGCATAGAGAAGATCTGCTGCGAAAATCCAGGGTTCAATTTCCATCCGAAATTTAACCATAGCCCCCTCTCTCAAATGCCAAAAACCAAACTTTTTGACTAAAAAATAAAAATCAACAAAGTCTTTTACTTCATATCGAGAAGTTATTGTTGATATCTTATTTATGGCAATATCTAAAAGACTATCTATAACAATTCCCTTAAAAAGAATTCCTTTTTTAACTCTTTTGCCTCTATAGTAAGAAAAATCCATTTTTAATTTACTTTTATCAGGAAACGTCAAGGTAAATCTATAAAGATATTCTATTAGCTCTGATTCGAAGCTAAATCTATATTGCTTTCTTAGATCGTTTATAAAGTTAAAGATGGCCAGAGTATCATATTTGTCTTCGGTAAAAAAATCAAGATCATCTGAATAGCGATGATGAAGGTAAAACTCACTCAAGGCGGTGCCACCGGTTAGATAAAATCTATCTTTTATGTAAGCATTTTTTGCTATTTGATTGAGAATGACTCTTTGATCCTTGGTGAGGATCGATATTTTCCCCATATAATAAGCTCCAACAATAAACGCCTTGAATGATAAAGATTAAGTTTATTCCAATATTTCTTCACGAGATTAAGGCTAATTTTCTCACCTTTTTCTGTTGGGCCATAATTGATGAGACGCTCGAGAATCTTAATCCTCCCCGTTTCTGTTTTTTTGAGTTCCTCAATATCATAATCCCACATAAGAACCATGTCCCAATTGTACTCCAATAACGATCGCCTGACAAGAAGAAGACAACGTATGAGGCTAGACACCCGTCGAGCGTACAGGCACGGATTTTGTATCTCATCTTCTGAATCGCTTGACAAGATAGTAACAACGATTGAATTTGACTATGTTCACAAGTGGAATATAATAAAAGGATTGTTATGGTAACACGAAGAGAATTTCTACTAAGAGATGGACCAATTATAGGAACTGCACTCCTTTCTATTTTATGTATTAGAAGGTATATTTGCTCCTGAATACAATCTTGAACGAAGACTTCAAATAATAAATGAGGTCTGCTGGCCAATTTACAAACAAACTTTTATCCCAAACGTTCCCTTAGATCCTCCTTCTGCAAAAGTTGCTGACAACATACGATTTGGCAGACTTGTATATCATTTCTACCGTTCTCTTGGTATAAAAGGCGTCCATGAACCTGAGTATTTTAGGCAAAACTTTCTTATGTTTTCTGAACCAGATCACGGCCAGATTGTCCTTAAGACTCAAACGACACTCTGGAATCAACATTCAGGCGCCGGTCTTGATGCTGGATGATGGGTAGTGGTGGAAACTTTGAAGACTTCTTAACTTACCTTGAAGGAAAAAATCCCAATGGCTCAATAGATCATAGAGACGGAAAAAATCGATGGGCTACCGAGTATGGTTTTTGCCTACTGCATTTTACTTTAACACATATCAAATAAATTCAATAAGCCCTTTAGAGAAAGAATTCCAAAAAGCAAAAGCCTATTTGAATAGTATGCTCAGCCCAAATAGTGCTCCTCCCGTGCCCGGTGGCAAAGGTTACGCTCTCGATATTGGTCCTTCGGGTATTTCGCTTTAGGTCAATAAATAGGCGCACTCTCCAAGATAAGCAATTAAATCATTACGACTTTTGTGCGGCCGTCCATAAGTCGTTACTAATTTAAGAGAGGGAATACATCGAGGCTAGAAACTGTTGCAAAACTTTATACTTTAGATCGTCATTGCGAGCGAAACGAAGTGAGACGAAGCAATCTTTTTCAAATTTGAGATTGCGTCGTCGCTATGCTCCTCGCAATGACAACTGACTGGGTTTTGAAATAAGTTCTACGTTATTCTCTATGGATTAGCAATAAGAAGCGGTTTGAGAAAGTACTTTAAGAAGAGCGGCGAAAAAATGCCTTTTATTCGAACTTTGATTTCTCCATTGGCCTCTTCTAAGAAGATAATCTCTTTTTTTTCAAGATTTTTAAGTACTCTCTTCACTTTCGCTACTGGGATATTTTTTCGGGTAATTTCTTTGATCAGGCTAAGAATGCTTGCAAAGACTATCGGGAAATTTGGGGTAACAAGAAATGTGCCTCCAAGAAGAACACTTACTCCAAGCGCACTCAGGACTATTCTACGAAGCTCGCCATGTTTAAAGCTTTCATCCTGTTCTTTTACCTTCTGTATTTTCTTTGCTTGAACTTTCGCGCTTAGCTTTAATGTATTTGTATCCATTACCAATATATTACCATCTCTCCCTCGATCGTTGTCAAGTTGGTACAAAGTTAAACAAGAAACATACCAACTCGCACGCGGTCGTAGCATAGTTGGTAGGACTATTGATTTAACCGATCGCAGTATTCGGGGAATCCTGGACAAGAAAAAGACAGAGTCTGAGGCTAGACACCCTGAGGGTTCCTGGAAGTTACTCCATCTCTATAAAAGAGCTCGAAGACTCATTATTGAACTAAAAACTCTGTGTTATAATTATCACATGCTCATAGAGATAGCAAGTCCCAGCGTACTAAAAACAGATTTGCTTCAACTCGAGAGAAAAAGATCTCCTCCAAAACCACAGATTATAGAAATTGAAAACTTAGCGTTTGTAGCTACCGAACACCGCATGCGTTTTAAAGACTACCCTGATGAAACTAGACGTATTCGAAAAATTATTAGCCAATCCGATCACTTAGTCATGAAAGGCAATTCAATGACCTCAAAATTCAAGGCAAGTCAATCTGGTGGTTCATATGAAGGTCTTGCTATTAGAATTTATCAATTAAATCATCAAAAAAAACAGGTGATTAACCTGGAAGAAAATGCACCGTTTGTTCGACTTCATAGGGAGTATGGAGTAGATCCACTCAAGGCTGTAACATACGAACTCATTAACTCATTTTTGAGACGATTTGAAGAACCCGATATAATCCAACTTACCCCAAACTTAACCCTGGTAAAATCAGGTTTGCCTGAAGATCTTGTATCTCATATCCGCAAGAGTATTGAATTATATGGGATGTTGTATCCTGAATTTAATACCATTGATTTGCAGCCCGTTGAGGAGTTATTTTGGAATCTAGCAGTAAGGCTTTTTTCGGAAAAATCTGGAAAAGAAACTATGGTATTTTGGACGAATACGAGATTATGAAATAATGGGACCAAAAATCATAAACAACCTCCTAACTGGAATGCATTTTTGGATTCAATAGATCCTGAATTAAGAGCACATGTACTCTTTACCGATCAGATCATGACTGGATAACTCAAAGGTTACACAAACTGAGAGTTTGATGGCACGGATTTTGCAAATCTCTCTACTTGAATGCTAAGCAAATATCCATCTTGATTTAATGAAAGATTTTTGACAAAAAATCTTATTTTGTATACTTACCTTGTATTTAGTAATTATCTTAGAAACATACATGTAAAAAATATATGCCAACCCTAGAACAAAGAATGCGCCAACGAGCAGAACAATCAAGCGGTAGATCAGGCTTAGTAACCATGGGGATGCACTCTGAGAAAGGCCTTGAAAGCTTAGTAGCTGTAGCCAAACGGGAGAGAACTTATTTACAAAAGCTCAATATGATGGCCCGTCATATATTTTATTTTAATCATACTCTAGGATCTACGGTGCGAATTGGAAAGCACGAGGCTACTATATCGAGCTATAGGGAAAGGACAGGACAATTCTCCCTAAAAGGTCTTCCTCAAGGGATGGGACCAAACAAAAACGCTAGTGAGATGTATAAACTTTTGGTTGATCAAGGAATGCCAGAATGTAATCCAGAATGTTTACAAAGGCACGGCTAAAAACTTGAGGCTAGACACCCTGAGGGTGGACAGGCACGGAGTTTGTAAATTTTTGTTTTAAGACTAACCAGCAAAATTTTATCAACCTTAATTGCCTTCTCCAACGCCATGGTTGCCGCACGAGGCGAAAAAGCCATTCTAAGCCGATTCTACGCAAGGTTAAGGGGGCACGAGATATCTTCTCCCCTTCATAATCAAATGCTCCGCCGACTCCCATGCAGATTATCCTATTGAGACGATCCTTGTGATGATAAAACCACAATTCTTGGTCAGGTGAGCCAAACGCAGCAAAAATGATATGGGGCTTATAGGAGGCAACTATAGAAAAAAGAGCATTTTTTTCACTCTGAGCCTGATTTTTGATATTTTTGAACCCTTCGTCTCCCATAAATTTAGCTTGGGGGTAGCTTTGTTCATAGCACTCGACCAGTTGAAGTGCCAAATTGCCCTTCCCCCCAATTAGCAGCACTCTCAAGCGTAACCTATCAGCTTCCTTGAGCATATCCCTCATGAGCTCAACCCCTGGTATGCGCTCACCTACCTTAATGCCAAGCGCCCTACCTGCTAGGACGACGCCTACCCCGTCTACTATCTTGATTTGGCTTGTCTCTAAAACCTTTTTGAATTCCTTGTTTTCATGAACGATTACAAGATTTTCTGGGTTAAGCGAGACAATCTGGAAAAATCCCGACGGATTTCGTAAGTATTTTTTAATTTTCTCTAGGACTTGACTTTTTTGTAAATAACGTATCGAGACACCAAGTATGGAATTTTCTTTCATATTTTATATTTTACTATAAGTAAGTTACAAGTTATAAATTACAAGTTATAAGTAAGTATTTTGTACAAATTTATTACTAAGCTTTAATTTGTCTAATAGGACTAATAAGTCTTATTTGAGAAAAAATGATAAGATACTAATAAAAAATACTATATTCTATTTATATATTTTGTCGTAATTATTTTAATATTATTTGAAATTAAAAATTAGAAATTAGAAATTTTCTATAGGTTATCTAATTGCTTCCTTGTAGCTATCTAGATTCTCAATAGCCATCCCCACACCCCTAATAACACAAAAAAGCGGTTCGTCAACTACAAAAGAAGCAACTCCCGTATAGTAAGTGATGTATTTATCGATATTGGTCAGAAGGCTCGTTCCGCCAGATAAAACTATTCCCTTATCGACAATATCTGCGGATAACTCAGGTGGTGTATCAGAAAGAATCTGTTTGATGCCTTCAAGTACTTGTTTGAGGGGCTTTTGTAAGGCTTCATTGATTGACTGTTCTTTAATCTCGAGAATCTTAGGTAATCCTGATTGAAAATCGCGGCCTTTCACCTCCATCTTCTTCTCGGCTTTATCCTTTTCAATCAAGGCACTCCCGATCTTTATCTTGATCTCCTCAGCTGTACGTTCTCCAATAATCAGATTGTGCTCACGACGAAGATTTTGCATGATAGCTTCATCGAGCTTGTTGCCGGCAACGCGGACTGTTTTATAGACGACAAGCTGACCAAGCGAAATAATAGCCGCCTCAGTGGTCCCGCCTCCTGTATTGACGATCATGTGACCAGACGCTTGAGAAATGGGAATTTTTGCACCAATGGCAGCAGCTAGAGGCTCCTCAATAAGATATATATCTGACGCTCCAGCCTGCTTACAGGCTGCTACAACAGCCCTTTTCTCTACCTGACTCGCACCACCGGGTATCGAAATCATGACCTCTGGCCAGAGTATCCTTCCTTTTAAGGCTTTTTTGAGAAAATACGTAATCATGGCCGAGGTGGTCTTATAGTCTGCAATCACTCCTTCTTTCAACGGTCGCGAGGCAACAATCGACCCCGGCGTCCTACCAAGCATCTCTTTTGCGTCGTCACCAACAGCTAAAATTCGCTTGTCCTCAAGCGAATAGGCCACCACAGTTGGTTCATTTAAAACAATACCTTCTCCAACCACATAGACAAGAATGTTTGCCGTCCCTAGGTCGATGCCTACTTTTTTGCGAAAAAACATAATTGGAACTTAGACCAAGCTTAGCTTGGTTAGAAATTAGGATTTAGAAATTTGAATGTGTATTATTGTATAATATTTGCTGCATATTCTGTTATAGATAAGCACTGTCATAATAACTTATGAAACTGATTTATCGAATAGTTTTAATTATATTCTTTTTGCTTGTTTTATCGGCCATTATAGCATTTGCCAGAGGCTATAGATTCGACGTTGAAAAACAAAATGTCACCTCAAATGGAATCCTAGCGATCGCCGCCTACCCAAAAGCCGCGAAAGTGTATATTAATGGTGAGCTTAAAGGCGTAAGCGATATTAATCTAACACTTCCTAATGGTACTTACAACATTGAGGTAAAAAAAGATGGTTATACGAGTTGGCAAAAGTCTGTTAGCCTAAAAGGTGAGCTCGTTTTAACTCTTGATGTCTTGTTGTATCCGCTCAATCCATCTTTATCGCCCCTTAGCAACGTTGGAGTCACCAAGGCGATAGCCCTTCAACAAGCCGATAAGATAATTCTTTTCTCAGAAAGCGACACCGGGGAAAAAGACGGCATCTATCTTTTTGATTTAAGTAAAAATCCTCTATCTTTTTTTCCTCCCTTAAAATTAATTATTTTGAAGAAAGTAATAACAGATTCAGTAGGAGAGATTGATTTTAAAGATGTGAGAGTTGAAGTCTCTCCGGACAATAAAGAGGCTATATTTACCTTTCAAATCGGAGGAAAAACCCAATCGTTTCTTCTTTCTCTGGAAAATGAAAACACCAACGTATTTGACATCTCCTCATCAAATGAGACTCTGGTTGAGGCCTGGACGTCTCAAAGACTACAAGTCACCCGAAAGATTTTAGAGGCCTATCCAAAAGAAATAGCAAAAGTTGCCACTGATTCGTTTGACGTTGTCGAATTTTCTCCAGATGAGACAAAAGTGTTATATCTTGCCAAAAAATCATTGACTTTGCCACAGGTTGTTGTCCCAGCTCTTATTGCAGTCAATCAAACGCCGCAAGAGAGGATACTAAATGAAGGCGGTCTCTATGTGTATGATAAAAAAGAAGATAAAAACTATTCGCTCGTCAACTACCAACTACCAACTACCAACTACATATCATGGTATTCTGATTCAAAACACCTCGTATTCAATGAAGGCAACAAAATATCAGTAATCGATTATGACGGACTAAATAAACAAACAATCTACTCGGGCCCATATGATGGATCTTTATTCAAGGTAACAATCGATGGAAAAATAATAATCCTTACCAATCTCAATCCGCAAGCAAATAGACTCCCCGATCTCTATTCAGTCGGCATTAGGTAACGAATGCCAATAAACATTTGTATATTTGATTATTTTCTAAGCCTATAGTTGGTAAGCACGGATAGATCTATTAATAAACCTGAATTTTTAAATTTAATCTTATTTATTTACTTGTAATGAAGATCAAATCTACTCAGATACTCTTGTTGCGAAAACCAGCAGTCTTTTTAGAGTAGTACCCGGAGGCCAACAGGTTTGTAACGTCAGGAATTCTTTGTTGGTTTTACGCGTCAAATAGTCTACTTGTGATGGATCTGCGACGGTCGTATTTATTACTCTATAAAGGTAGCGTTGACCTTTATAAAAAAGGTTTACCTCATCATTTTTTTCTAGTTTATTGAGAAGATAAAAAATAGCATTATAACTTCCAACATTCCAAAAATAATCTGTTGAGTGGGCAAACAAGAAAATATGACCTCCTTCACCAGGAAAACTTGTACCCAGAGCTTGGGCAACTCCTTTGTTTAGAGCATCGAGGTATACTTTTTCATCTGATGCATCGATATTTGCCAATATCCTTGAATTTGCGCCTATTTTTGGTATAACGATACTAAAGTTGGTATCCGCAGGTATCAGAAACTCTGTAGTTTCAAGATTTAATGCTTTTGCCAGTAACCCCTTTGGTTGTGCTGGTATTTCTTTTTGATATTTAATTTTTGTTATTTGATCTTGGGATACTATGTATTGCTTTTTAATCATCTTGTCAACAAAATATCTAATTTCCTCACGGACGGGAAGATAGAAAGTTTTTGCGATTAAAAACAAACTAGACAGAATAAGAAAGTTACCGATCGTCCGAAGAATTAGAATCTTAATATATTCTGGCGTACGAAGTCTTCTTCTAATTATGTGATGAATTTTTGTCATTTTATAATTATTTACTTTCCTGTAAACCTTCCAAACCTAAAAAAACCCTAACTTGATCAGAGACAATCTTTAAAACTCCCTTTTTCAAAATGAATTCCTTTTTTTTACCTGTACGTTCGTGAAGAATTATTTTGTCTTTTATTAACGATATAAAGTTTGCATGATTTGCTAAAATATCGAATTTTCCTTTGTCGTTTACGGACGATAACGCTTTGACCTTACCCTCATAGAGTATTGACTCAAGACCGTATATTATAACTGAAATTTCATTTGCTGTCATATAAGACTAATTAGTCTAATTAGACCAATTTGACTAAGATCCAGTCAACGTTTCCTTAATGCTTCCAATATACAAGAATGTCTCTGGAGGGTAATCGTCGTATTTACCTTCCAAAATCTCGATGACGTCCTGTACTGTATCAGATAGTTTGACGCGCCTACCCTTTTTTCCAGTCTGGGTCTCTGTCACAAAAAAACTCTGTGTCATATAGTTTTTGATAAGCCTGGCTCTTTTATAAAAGTTTTGGTTTTCGGGAGATAGTTCAGACTCACCGACCAACGAAACAATTCTTTCTAGAGAAACTGCTTTTTTTAATAGATTCTGGCCGGCGAGAAGGGCTTTAAAATGTTTTGGACCTGCTATTTCGTTATTTAGACCGGCAGATGTCGACGACAAAAGATCAATGGCAGGAAATCTGCCCTCCTGATAGACAGATCTCGACAGGATGACATTTGAATCAAGATAGGGAAAGACCGATTGCACGGCATAGTCTGTGAGATCGTCTGAAGGGACGTAGATCGCCTCTATGGTCGTAATGGCAGCCTTTTTGGTAGAAACTAAACGTTCGTGAAAATTAGCCATCTCAGATGGGAGTGTTGCCTGATAACCACCCTCAGAAGGAATAGTATTCATCAGAGTGGCCAGTTCATAGCCTGCTTGAACAAATCGGAATATATTATCAATAAAAAACAGTACGTCAAAATTTTTACTATCTCTAAAGTATTCAGCTAAAGTAATCCCAGCCGTGGCTGTCCTGAATCGGATCGTTGGATTTTCCCCCATAGAGCCGTAAATCAAAGCAACCTGAGGCAAAATTCCTGTATCTCTAAGCGACTCATGCAGCTCTTGACCTTCACGGCTTCTTTCGCCAACGCCGGTAAAAACAGAGACAATCTTCTCTTTATGAACCGTCACAACATTGTGTATCATCTCGGTAAGGAGGATTGTTTTCCCCACGCCAGCCCCTCCGAACAGTCCAGCCTTACCTCCTTTGAGAATTGGTGCAAAAAAATCAATTGCCTTGATCCCTGTCTCTAAAATTTCTCTTGGTACTATCACATTTTCCAGGTTGACGTTTTGGGCAAAGATTGGTCTGGTTTCGGCTGCGGTTAATTCACCTTTGCCATCTTGAGGTCGGCCAAAAAGGTCAATCACTCTACCCAAAACCTCACTGCCTACTGGAATTTTGATCGGTTCTCCTGTGTTTACAACCACAGCTCCTCGATGTAATTTTTTGTTTGATGAAAGCGAAATGCAATAAAACCTGGAGCTTGAGGACGAGTTATATAATTCCATTTTCACGTTCGGATCTTTTTCAAGAAAAAGCACGTCATGCAGGGTTGGTGGATTTGACTCGAATTCGACCTCGATGATGTGACCTTTTACGCTTACGATTCTGCCTTTGTTTTCCATAGATTTGCTTTATCTCATCCATAATCCAATTCCAGCTAGTCTTTCAAGCTGTTTCTTATTTTGCTCTCCTCTCTCGATTTTAGTCTGGAGAAAATTTAGTTTTTTTATTTGAGTCTCAATATTTACTTGAGCTTTTTCTGTCGACATGATACGAGATGCTAATCGTGCAAGCTGTGCCTCATGGACTGTTTGGCGAAAAAGCGATGAAGCGATAAGATCTTCAAAAAAAGCAAGTATCGTCTCGAGACTTGGCTCGAAGAGAAACAATTGACCCAAAGGACTTTCTTCTTGTCCTTTTGGTTTTGCAATACTAGGAAAGGGTTGGTGTCCTGACACATTGGAAACGACCGCGGCTTGGTTGACAATATTTTCAAATTTACCGTAATAAACCATAATACTCTCATATTTAACTAGGTGAAATATGACCGGTTTTAAATCTTCGAGTCTAATCTCAAGATCTGGTAGTTCAAAATACAAATAATTTTTTTTCTTTGTTTCAAGTTCATACAGGCGCCGTCCAACCCTTCCGATGATGATAATATCTGAGTCATCTTTGTTGATATTCTGCAAAAAAAGATTATAGATTCTCTCAATCAGATCTCCATAAAGCGAGGTATTAGCAGACAGAAGTACCGAGACTGATTTTTTTAAGTTTGGACCTTTGCTCTTTAATTTGATCTTTAAGTCTTTCTTTTGATTGTCGTAGGCTTTTTTTACATCTAAAAATACTTGAGAAAGTTTGCTCAAGTACTCTCGGGTTACAAGAACCGATGTTCTTATCTTTCTCATCTTCATAACGGCAAGCTCTTCGTATGCCTTGGCTATAAGGTTGAAACTTTTGGTAAAATCGATCTCTGAGATGACAAGTTTTTTATACTGCATT
>CAYSQE010000008.1:50484-54789 GCA_964433155.1 uncultured Gammaproteobacteria bacterium
GTTGAAACTTTTGGTAAAATCGATCTCTGAGATGACAAGTTTTTTATACTGCATTATTACTATATTAATCTTAAAAATTCATCCTTATTTTTGGCTACTTTTAGCAATAAATCGTGAAAATTGCCCGAATTTGCGATTTCTTTAAAGATCTTTTCTTTATTTTTGTCTTGATAGTAACTTATTAATTTACTTCTTAAGATATCGATCGATTCGTTGGCTGTATTATCGAGATAATGTAACCAGATCAGTGAAAGAAGGACCAACTGGACCTCTTCAGGGATAATCAGATTATAGTGTTGATCAAAAAAAGTTTCTAGCTTTTCACCTGTTTTTAAAATTGTTTTTATTTTCTCCGAAAGCTCTGCTCCAAAATGAGAAAAAGTTTGCATCTGTTCATAGTTTGCCAAAAAAGCCGTTATCTCACCGTTGATCTCCCGTTTTAATGGGCTCTGAGCTTGTCTACCAACTCTGGTCACCGAGAGTGAGACGTTGATTGCGGGCCTTCTTCCTTTATAATAGGCGTTGCTGTCAAAAAAAATGTGTCCGTCCGTCATACCCATGATGTTTGTCGCTATAAAACCTGTCAAATCACCTTCTATGGTCTCCACCACGGGCAGAGCCGTGATAGAATTCTCTCCACCTTTTTTGTTTTTATAATTTCCCGCCCGTTCTAAAAGTCTGGCATGAATATAAAATATGTCTCCCGGGTATGAGTCTCTCCCTGGAAACTTTCGCCCAAGTAGCGCAACCTCGCGATAAAACTTAGCATGCGTTGATAGATCGTCAAAGATGACGACTACATCCCTACCTGCATCTTTAAAGTATTCGGCGATAGACATAGCCGTATAGGGAGTAATAAAGATCAGGCTCGGTGATTCGATAGGGTCAGATGCGACAATCACTACAGAATTCATCAATTTTTCAGCCTGAAAAAATTCCTCAAGATTTTTAATATCACTTTTCTTTTTTCCTATTGCAGCATAGACTATAATCGCTCTTTCAAGAATCTGGGTTTTGATAACCGATAAGAGAAATGATGATTTGCCAGTTTTCCTATCACCTATAATGAGTTCTCGCTGGCCTTTTCCCATAGGTATGAGAAGGTCAACGAGACTCGTTCCCGTTAAAAAAGGCCGAATAATTTTTTTTCGAGAACCGATGCCTTCAACTTCTCTATCAACTTCCCAGATCTCATCTATGTCTTGAATTTCTAAGTCTTCATAAAAAGACCTACCCAGAGGGTTTATGGTTGATCCAAGTAGTTGAGGGCCAACCGGAACGGACACAGAAGTACCCGTGCGAGTAATCTGATCTCCTATCTTGACCATGTCTTTGGAAAAAAGCAGTATTTCTATCTCATCTTTTTCCAAAGAGAAAACCTCTCCAATCTGACCGCGCTCAAACATCACGATCTCTTGAGGCTTGGCATGAGGCAGGCCGGCTACCGTTGCGATGGGATAGTGAATCTCCTTTGTATATCCATACTCGCCTATTCTTTTGAGGAAGTATTGGTAATTTTTCATTGCGCAGCAAAACCTTGAGCTGGTTTACCATCTGGCTCTCTAACTTTCAGAGGTGTAAAGGTCTTCTCTTCAGCTTTTTTACCTCTTACTTGGCTGATAAATTTTTGCCAGTCTTCAGGTTTATATTTCTCAGCAATTTTTTTTCGCAGGGAATAATCCTTTTCCACCGAATTAAAAATAATTTTTGCACCGCCAATCAATGATCTATCGCAAATTAGATCAAGGACAATGTTCTTTCCATAATGCTCAACAAACCAGGTTGAAATCTCACTGGCGATCTCCTCAGTTGCTTCAACTGCGATGTAGATTGTCACAGTGGGCATATTTTTAATGTATGTGCGAAGCTCGATGAGAAATTTTCCAAAAGATTCCGGATCGTTGAGGTTTATCTGTTCCTGCCAAGAATATGACTTGATTTTTTCTTTTAACTCGGGAGAAAAAAGCTCATTCATTTTTTTATCTAGATCGACCCTCTTGTTGTATAGAGATTCTCTTAGCTGATCTATTTTCTCAATAATTTCTTCAGCGTACGCTTTGGTTTTTATAAGAGAGAGTAAATAGAAAAGATAGGATGATTTTATCATAGGAAAAACATTCCTTGCTCCTTAGCCTTCTCAAGAGCTTGCATCACTAACTTTTTATGATCTTTTGGGGTTAGGTTCATCCGTAAAAGATCTTTTGCCATCTGGACAACCAGATTGTTGATTTCTTGATCTATCTGTTGAAACTCTTTTATTTTGTACTCTTTGATTTCTTCGTTGGCTTTTGCCAAGGATTTCATCATCTCAGTTTTTAAGCCGACTTTTGATTCCTCAAGCTCTTTTTTTATTTCATTTTCAATATTCTCTAAAGCTTGTCCAGTTTTCTTCAGCGACTCATTTTTTACTGACGTTAACAAATTTTCATAGTCTGCTATAAATTTTTTGGAATGCTCCTCTACCATCTCGAGATATTTTTCTCCTGCTTGCTGCATGGCCGTTTTAAAAGAGCTATTTAGGTCATTTTTAAAAAGTTCCGAATGGGTTAGGATTTGGTCTGCTTTCTGTTCAACCTTCTCAAGGATATCTTGAGAACGCTTGTTAGACTGTTCGATTATCTCTTGCGACTTTAAGTGGGCATCGGCTTGAATCTTGTTGATTTGGCCCAACTTTTTATAATAAGTATAAAAGGCAAACAAACCTATGAAGGTCACCAAAAAGACATCAGCTAAGAATAATAAAAACCAGATATTTTGACCAAGCATATAATAACTTTATATCGTTAAAATTAAAATTGCAACAACAATTCCGGCTCCAATAATTGCGACCGTTACCAATACATTTAAAGCAACTCCTAATTGGATCATCCGAGCGGCAAGTGGGTTTCTTCCAATTGCCTCGACGCCTCGACTGGCCACTCTGCCAAAAGCAAAAAATCCCAGCACGAAAGACAACAATAAAACCAGTGCGGCTAAAATATAGCGAAGGGCTGTCAATGGATCTTCGATCAAAGCCAACGCCGAAAGATTCCCCACATCGATAATACGAGTCTTTGCGCTGGATTGAGAAGCAACCGATCTTAGGCTTAAAAAGATAGGCACCTTTCTTATCTCTTTTACATCTTTTGCAGACATTTCAGCAAGCGATGTACCAAGTATAAATCCGGTTTTACTCGCACGCATGCCGACTCCTTGGATCGATGAGGAGGTTACAAGATCGCCTTTTTTAATCGTGCCGTTGATTGATGAGACGTTTACCCTGACTGTACCGGCAGTTAGGACTTGATAGCGTTTTTCCCCTGCACCTAGCTGAAATATGTCAAAAGAAATCGCCGGCTTATCACTGACAACACCAATAACTGTCTGATCATAAGGTTTGGTCGAAAGCACAAATCCCTCGGTAGATGAAGAGACAATGCTCCCTGCGCGAATATTATCACCTTTCAGGGGTAAGTATTGAGCAACACCCATATCTGCTTCCTGAGCCATCGTGAGTTTTATAAAAAAAAAAGTAAAAAAAAATATCAAGAAAATTATTTGGGTTCGTAGCATGCTATCAGTATAGTAGCCTAAAAAATCAATGTCAACACAAGGGTTTATATTCACACTATGGGAGAGTATATTATTTACTATGGGTAAATAATATATTAACTATAGGTTTTAATTAGTTAACTATTATAGGTATAACATGTAAATCGACATGTCATATGGAACTTTGGGTCGCCAGAAGGATCTTTTTTTGCCCATAAATAAATTGTGTACGAAATACCTTACATTTCGTTAGTTCTTTCTAAAATCTACCCACTCAAATTCAGTCATAAAAAAGCGTGATTTTAGATCATTTCAGACTGTAGTTTGGAGAGACTGCTATTTCTCCAACCTTGTCATTCGGACCCCGAGTACTTGGGTGAGAAATCCCAATAAAAATTGGTAAAGAAATCTCTTTCTCACGGCCGATAATTTTTAAACTGTCACAGCGGTTTTTTGCAAAATAATTCAAATATATTGACATTTCACATCAGTCTAAATAGCTAATCTTGATCAAATAAATAGTACAGAAATGGCGGAAAAATTGTCATTTTGCTCTTGACATAACATAAATCATTACTTTAAACTGAGTATATTACGTATAGTATGAAACAATAATAATAATAATGCTGGCAAGTTTTTTTTCTACTATCGGTCAATTTTTTCAACAGGTAGCTAATTTTTTTTTGGGTATAAGTTTTGGCCTTTTGGTTTTTGTCCGCTCTTTAACCGGTCAACCAGCAACAGTTACAACCAGTCAGTCCTCCTCTAGTATTG
>CAYSQE010000009.1:0-51726 GCA_964433155.1 uncultured Gammaproteobacteria bacterium
GACCGGACTTGAACCGGTGACCTTCGCATTGCAAATGCGATGTTCTAGCCAGCTGAACTACAGGCCCACCCCCCTTACTTTAGATTGTTAGATTTTAGCTAATTAGATTCTAGAGAATAAAAAACGTCAAATAATCTAATGATCTAAGGTCTAATAATCTAAATTATATGAAGGCTGTTAGGAGAGCTAACTTGGAGTCTCCAATGATGCCTTTATGAATATTTTATTTTCATTGGCAAAGGAAAGTTTAGCAAGCAGATTTAACTTTGTCAACTAGATCAAATTATATCACTCAAAAAAGACTACACCTGTAGCCGCAGCAGCATCGAACTGTTCTTTCGTCATCGAAGGTTCACTCGAATCAGCAGGTCCTCCGTCAAATCTAAGTTGAGTTTCTCGAACAACTCTCACATAACCTCCAAATAGATCATTAGGATCAATGCCTAATTGTTGGGCAAGCTTAGGTCTTAAGAATTTATGCGCAGGAGCAGTTTCGGCTGGTCTAACAAATATATAAAGTAAAGCATGAGGTACTACTTCAGCAAAACACTTCCAGCTAACGTCGGTCATTATTAGACTCGTTGGATTCAATTTTTTAGCCGCTTCTTCTGGAGACATTTGGATCAATTATACAATAAGATTAGCAATAATGAAAGCGAAAAATGTCTGTTTCGCATACATCAACCTTTAAACTTAGGTAGACCAATCTTGTATTCGGATTCGAAGAAGTGCAACAATAATTGAGAAACGTACTTAATGGTTCGTTATATCTTACAGCTCGACCATTTCCCGGTCTATCATCGACAACTATAGAGTTACCTACCCTATTGATGATGCCCACATGAACCAAATCCTCGACTTTTCTTTGAGCTACCAATCCTATAGCTTGCGCACAATTTGGATCAACCTCAGCAAAAAAAACACTCAAAAATTTCTCATACGGTCCTGTATTAATAAACTGTTCTGTAACACCCAATAAAGAGCAAATACAATAACCCACGCAGTTAACTTTTCCCGGCTGGAGCGTTTCTCGTATGTTCATATTGAATAAATAAAATTTTCTCTATATTATAAATTATGGCCCAAAAAAAACTGATCGTCTGGTTTGAGGAGGTAGGAAAGGATGATGTTGGTTTGGTTGGCGGTAAAGGGGCAAACTTAGGTGAGATGACAAATGCAAACCTTCCTGTACCCTATGGCTTTATTATTACGTCTCAGGCATATTTTGATTTCATTCTACGAGAAAAACTTGAAAAAAAAATTAAAGACACTCTTTCAATTGTCAACTACGAACACCCAAACGAGCTTCAACAGGCCTCTCAACATATCAAAGAACTGATTTTAAGCGCTGATATACCAAATTCTCTCGTTAACACAATTATCACTTATTATGAACAACTAAAAATCAAAGAAGAAAAATATTTGAAAAGAAATGCAAATCTGCTAAAACAAGGAACTGAGGCGATAAAACATGTCTATTCTCCATCAATCGTTGCCGTACGTTCTTCAGCTACTGCAGAAGACTTACCAACCGCTTCGTTTGCTGGTCAGCAGGAAACCTACTTAAATATACAGGGAGAGACTCAACTTTTGGCAAAAGTTAAAGAATGCTGGGCATCGCTTTTTACAGCGCGGGCGATCTATTATCGCCACCAGCAGGGGTTTGATAGAGCAAAAGTAGGTCTGGCTGTTGCTGTGCAGCGAATGGTGCAGTCGGAAAAATCTGGAATAGCATTTAGCATTGATCCTGTAACCAACGATAAGTCCAAAATTGTCATTGAAGCAATATTTGGTCTAGGCGAGTATATCGTTGGTGGTAAAGTGACACCGGATCACTATGAAGTAGATAAAAAGTCCTTTGTTCTTTTAAAAAAAGAAATAAAAACTCAGCTCATTATGCTTGTCAAATCAGGCATGTCAAATAAAGAAGTCAGACTCTCAGCTTCACTGGGAAATCTGCAGAAACTTACTGAGACAGAAGTTGTCAAAGTTGCTCTTCTTGTCAAAGACATCGAAAATCACTATTTTTTTCCCCAGGATATTGAGTGGTCAATTGAAAAAGATATTGTTTTTATCGTCCAATCGCGCCCCATAACAACAATCAAGGCCCAAGGAAATGAAGATGAAAAACAACCTGGTTCCAGAAACTTCACAAGTATTAGTCATCTCATTCCCTTAGTGTCAGGCTCACCGGCGTCTCCTGGTATAGCCGTTGGAGCCTCAACAGTAATTTTTTCTCCCGGTGAAATAGATAAAATCAAGAAAGGTGATATACTTGTTGCTCCTCAGACCAATCCCGACTATGTCCCCGCAATGAAAAAAGCTTCGGCAATTGTTACAGATAAGGGAGGAAGAACTTCACATGCGGCAATAGTCTCAAGAGAGCTGGGTATACCAGCGGTCGTAGGTACTGAAAAGGCGACTAAAGTTTTAAAAAATGACATGATCGTTACTGTAAATGGTGCAACAGGTGAAGTTTTTAAAGGAGCCATAAAAAGCCCTAGAGTTTTGACTAAGAAGGATTTAACTTTGTCGCATCAGGTTAGAAAATTGAAGACCGTCACGCGCGTTTATGTCAATCTTGCTGAACCTGACCAAGCTCATAAAATTGCCAGACTTAATGTCGACGGTGTTGGATTATTGCGGGCTGAATTCATGATTGCCCAGATAGGCACACACCCAAAAGAATTTATTCAGCAAAAAAAGGAATACCTTTTTGTCAATCGACTAGCAAAAGATTTATTAACTTTCATAAAGGCCTTCTCTCCCCGCCCCGTTGTCTATCGAGCTACAGATTTTAAAACCAACGAATATAGAAACCTAAAAGGCGGATCTCACTATGAACCGCATGAAGAAAATCCCATGCTTGGTTTTCGTGGAGCCTATCGTTATATAGCCAATCCCGATGTATTCTTTCTAGAACTACAGGCAATAAAAAAAGTTCTCGAGCAGGGTTACCAGAATCTATACCTTATGATTCCGTTTGTACGTGTGCCATGGGAACTTATTAAAATTAAAGAATTAATAAAAAGTTTTGGACTGCTTGGCGTTCCTGGTTTTAAACTTTGGATCATGGTTGAGGTGCCCGCATGCGCACTCAATCTTCAGGAATTTATCAAAATTGGGATTGACGGGGTCTCAATAGGAACTAACGATCTAACCATGATGCTTCTTGGCGTTGATCGAGACAACGAAGAGGTTGCGCAAATTTACGATGAGCGACACCCGGCTGTCGTACAGGTACTTGTAGATATTGTCTCGACCTGTGCTAATAATCAAATTACTGTCTCAATTTGTGGACAAGCTGCATCTGATTATCCAGATCTGGTTGAGCAGTTGGTGCGTGCTGGAATCACAAGTGTTTCGGTAAATCCTGATGCAATAGATCGCACGCGTGAATTAATTTATAATATTGAAAAGAAAAAATATGGCAAAAATTAAAAAAATTTACGCCTACGAAATAATCGATTCCCGAAGCTACCCAACCATTGAAGGCAAACTTATCTTAGATAATGGTATCGAGGTCGTCACGTCAATTCCTGCTGGCACCTCAATTGGAAAGTATGAAGCGGTAGAGTTACGTGATAGTGATCCTAGCCGCCTCGACGGGATGGGCGTGACAAAAGCAGTATCCTATATAAATGACCTCATTGCTCCAAAACTTGTGGGAATCTCTCCTCTAAAACAGCAAGATGTTGACATGTGGCTTATCAAAGCCGACGGGACAAAAAATAAAAGCAAACTAGGAGCAAATACAACCTTGACCATATCGCAACTTTTTGTAAAAGCTGCAGCTGTTGAGCAAAATGTTTCTCTTTTCAAATACATCAACAGCCTCTATTTTTCTCTTTTTAAGTCTCAAATTAATATAGAAAGATTACCTACACCTATTTTTAATATTATTAACGGCGGCAAACACGCCAACAACAATCTTGAATTCCAGGAATTTCAGGTTATCCCCTCCTCGTCTTATCCATATACAAAAGCTTATGAAATGGGCACAGAAATTTTTCATGAATTAAAAAGAGTACTTACCTATCGAAATGCAAACATATCAGTTGGTGAAGAGGGCGGATTTGCTCCCAATTTCAGCACCAACATAGATGCTCTGGAGGTGATCGTCGAGACCATAAATCAAAAAAATTTAAAGGTAGGACTCGATATATTTCTTGGATTGGATATCGCAGCCTCCAATTTTTTCAAACATGAGAAATATTTCATTAAAGATAAACCCCATCCTATTGGTAAAGATGAGTATCTAGATTTTATCAATAAGCTTGTCAAAAGTTATTCAATCTTATGCCTAGAAGATCCGCTAAATCAGGACGACTGGCAAAGTTGGATAAAGCTGGCCCAAGCTATTCCAAATAATGTGTATCTCGTGGGCGATGATCTTTTGACAACCAATAAAGAACGGTTAGAAAGAGCAATTAAAGAGAAAGCCTGTACAACTATTCTGGTTAAGCCTAATCAGATCGGAACCATTACCGAAACATTAGAGGTGATCGATATCGCAAGAAAAAATAACTTCAACTATACAGTATCACATCGCTCCGGCGAGACCAACGACTCCTTTATTTCTGATTTCGCTGTGGCGGTCCAGGCTGACTTTGTCAAATTTGGCGCTCCCTCAAGAGGTGAACGCGTTGCCAAATACAATAGACTTTGGCAGATTGAGAGAGAAGAATTGAAAAAGTAAAGTGGATCGTCCATCATCATTATTTTCTTTTTTTGAGCACTCTGTTGAACGTACGATAGAAAAGTACAGTTAAAAGGATAAAAGTTGTTAGGTATAAAACAAGAGGTAACTGAGAATCAGAGCGAGAACATTCTTCCAGTCCGCTGCATTCGCCCGTTGGCATAGGATAACGAAAAATTTTAGCGAAAATAAGTCCGTTGATTATAAGTGAAATATGGTAAGAAGCAATAATTGCTACGCTTATTTTTATTAGTGAAAATAAAGAGTTCATTTTTTTTCTAAGCACGATTTGATAAACTCAAGGAATATTGGGTGTGGTTTCAGCGGGCGGGATTTATATTCGGGGTGGCCTTGGGTACCAAGATAAAACGGATGAACTTCTTTTGGTAGCTCTATGATTTCAACCAGGTTTTCTACTGTTGATCTGGCAGAAATGACAAGGCCTTTTTTTTCAAATTCTTTTGCATATTCATTGTTAAATTCATACCTATGTCTGTGACGTTCACTCGTTAATCCTGTTTCTTTGTTTATAAAATCATCGTATGTATCGTAAGCCTTCCAAGCCAATGTATCCTTTTTTACAATAGCATTCCACTTTCCCAACCTCATTGTTCCTCCATAAGCTCTTCGTTTCACATTTTCTTTTTGAACAGGATTGAGATGGATGACAGGATGTTTTGTACGAGGGTTTGCCTCCGTTGTATTTGCATCTTTCCAACCGATAAACTGGCGTGCAAAAGACACTACAGCCAGTTGCATACCATAGCATAAACCCAGATAAGATATTTTTTTCTCTCTTGCGTATCCTGCCGCAGCGATCATTCCTTCAGCTCCACGCTCTCCCCAACCTATTGGTACAATGAGTCCGTCAACCTGACCAATTATAGCCTCTAAGCTTTTTTCCCTGTCCCGCAAATCCCGAGTAACTCGGAAGAAGTGGGATTCTACTTTTTCAGCATCAATCCATTTAGTTTCGATTCTTACTCCGTGATACCAGCCAGCATGCTGTAGCGCATCAAACAAGGCTGCATAAGAATCTCGCAGTTGATATTCACCGGTGGCAAAATATTTCCCGACAATAGCTACCGTAATTTTACTCCCGCTTTTCTCAACCTTCTTTACTTTTTGCACAAATGCATTCCAGTCGCCATATTCTTCTTTCTTCTTTTGCAATCCCATCTTCAGGAGAAGTCGCCTATCAAATCCTTGTTCCCGAAACATTATGGGTAACTCATAAATGATATTCGTGTCTGGCGCGGTGACAATATCCTCAGGATGCATATTACAAAAAAGGGCAAAACGATTTTTCCTTCTCAGATCCATGGCTTTTTCAGACCGCGCAACAATAAAATCCGGCTGAATACCCATTGAGTTTAAGGTACGTACAGAAAGTTGAATGGGTTTGGTCTTTGGTTCACCCAGATGACTTGGCGTTGGCATATAGCCAACATGAATATGCACGACATTACCCGGGCTCTTAAGAGAGAGGATTCTGGAAGCCTCATAGTAAAAAACATTTTGATATTCACCAGCAGTCCCGCCCAACTCTACCACTACGACGTCTACGCCAGTCTTTTTTCCTGCCTCAACTATTCTTTTTTGAATTTCATCTGTGATGTGAGGAATGGCCTCGACATCTTCGCCATTATATTCAAATCTTCGCTCTCTGTCTATGACTGTCTTATAAATCTGGCCCATCGTTATGAAGTTCGTTCTCCCTAGATCAAGATCCAAAAATTTCTCGTAGGTTCCTATATCCATATCCGCCTCCGTTCCATCCTCGCACAAAAAAGGGTCGCCGTGTTCAATAGGATTTATCGTACCTGCATCGATATTTAGATAGTTCTCACATTTAATTGGCGTTACTTTGAAGCCCGAGCGTTGAAGTAGGAAAGCCACCGATGCAGCCACAGTTCCTTTACCAATTCCCGAGATGACACCACCCGATACAAATACATATTTTGTCTTCATACCATTTCGCTATTTTTTAACAAAATAGCTTCATTAGGTATTGATAATAGTATAGTTTAACATTAAATAATGCCTAACGTAGTTATTAAAATTATTTTAATAACGAAGTGGCATCACGGAATTTTAGTATACAGACGAGGCTAATACTTGTCAAAACTAAATTTTGATGATAGAATCAATGTATGGCAAACACATTTAGTTACAAAGACAAAATTTTTTCGGTAGGAAATACAGTGAGTTTAATCTACAAATTTAAAGAAGGAGACAAAGAAAGAAAACAAACTTTTAAAGGAATTCTCATTGGCGTAAAGGGCAATACCCCTCAAACCAGGTCGATAACTGTTCGAAAAGTTTCAAAATCTGGCATAGGCGTAGAAAGAATTATTCCTCTCATGTCTCCTTTTTTAGAAAGTATAAGCGTGGTAAAAAAGTCAAAACCAGGCAAAGCAAAACTTTATTTTATCCGAAATCTTCCCGAACATCAGATAAAAGCTCAAATTAAATGACTCGTTATAAAAAAGATATTGGGCAAAGAGGTGAAACTGAGGCGATCTTATATCTGCATAAAAAAGGTCATGAGATACTGCATAAGAATTTTTATACGCATTGGGGTGAGATTGACATAATCGCCAAAAAAGACAATAAGATTATTTTCTTTGAGGTCAAAACAAGAGTAGGAGATAAAAAGGGAAAGCCCTATGAAAGCGTAACGGCAAATAAGATCAACCGCCTAAGAAGACCGATTCAATATTTTCTTTTGCAAAATGACTACAAAGATTATAAACTAAGTCTGGATGTTATCTCGATAATCTTAAACGATGATCTAACGGTTAATGTGTTAAAACATTTTGAAAATGTATATAGTGGTTGGAGGTGATTTCTATGATATTTATCGTAAACGATGTACTTTATAGATTTTGGACCCGATTTGTCAACTATCTACCCAATTTTTTCGGAGGTTTATTAATCTTCATCGTAGGAGTTCTATTGGCTGAAATTTTAAATAGAGCTCTTCACACCCTCTTTTCTTTTACAAGATTGGATTCAGTCTTACAAAGAGCACGATTACTAGCTAAAAATGAGGTTAAAATTTGGGAGGACGTACTTGCAGAAATTGTCAGATGGACTGTTGTTGTATTGTTTCTCGTTCCTACTCTTGAAATTTGGGGATTATCACGCGCGACTACAGTACTTAATCAATTTTTGTTCTATCTTCCAAACGTAATAGTGGCTGTAATTATTGGATTTGTCGGGCTAGTTGCAGCTAACTTAGGTCATGATTTAGTCAAGCACAGCGTCAAGACGATTGGTGCAACATCGGCAAACACTCTGTCCGTTTTTGCCAAGTGGTTGATAATTTTTTTTACCATTCTAGTTGTTTTAAATCAACTTGGAGTGGCGCAGGATTTAGTAAGAATTCTCTTTACCGGAATTGTCGTCATGATTGCCTTAGCCGGAGGCCTAGCATTTGGACTGGGTGGAAAAGACATGGCCAGAGAGATATTGGAAGAATTGAGAAATAAATTTAAGTAATGGCTTTTTCGGCTTTTGTTTGCTAGAATTGTCTGTCGTCTATTGGCCCAGGACGTTAGGTTTTTGCAGTCATTTAGGCGCGTTCGTCTAGCGGCCCAGGACAATAGGTTTTCAGCCTATTTACACGAGTTCGAATCTCGTACGCGTCACTAAAATTGCTAAGAAGACAGTCGCAACAATCCGATACACCTGACAGGTGGTAATATAGCTTGAAATTATTAATTTTGCTCCTATACTTAAAGTTACACAATCATGCTAGATACTTTAAGGGTGAGTATTTTAATTATTGAAGATGATCCTTACGTCAGAAGACTGTACGAGAGAGTTTTTTCCTATCAAAAATACAAAGTTGATGTCGCTCAAGACGGAGAAACGGGTTTGCAAAAGGCTAAAGAATACAAGTATTCCTTGATACTCTTGGATATGATGATGCCTAAAATGAATGGTCTCACAGTATTGGAAAAGCTTAAAGCCGACCCGGAAACTGCACCAACACCTGTTTTTATACTTACCAACTTTGCCGACGAGAATGTGACGAAAGAAGCAACTGACAAAGGAGCAGAACGAGTACTACTTAAGTCAGAATATCCTCCTGATCTTTTGGTTGAGATGGTAAATAAAAGTCTGTCGGAATAAAGTCAAAAAATAATCTTCTTTATTTGTATGTTATCACTAATTGTGGGGCGAGAGCTGGGTCACCATCATAACTTCTGACAAATTTTCGTGCAAATTGGGAAGATGAAGAGCCTTTTAATATAAGAGTAATACTATTTCCGCTTTTCCAATCGCTTCGGTTAATTATTTCTTGAACGATGTTTTTCATTTCTCCTATCTCATACCACGTATTTTGCACCCATTGCCCAGATATATCAGTGGAAACGTGATTAGTTGTTTTTACTCTCGCACTAGGAAGGTTCAAGTTACTAAATGTTTGGCTCAACCCAACAGCTTCACCATAAACATTTGCGCCTGCATTTATCCAGGCACCAACCGGAGCGAAAACTCTTAATTTGGCAGATTGGACAATGGCGCCTTTGGGAATTTGAACAGAAGCAAATCTAATTCCTGTGTAGCTTGAGGCGGGATAGGCACCAGTTCCGATCCAAAGGTTTTTATGAGCTGGATGATATGCTTGATCAAATGCACCATTTTCCTCATTCACATCATCCATGGTTGAGGATACCGAAACGGTTACGCTGCTTCCTGATTCAGGCACCACAGTTGGAATAGCTTGCGCTTTGCTGGGTGAGGCTGAAATTACGGTTGGTGTTGGTTTAATACTTGGAGTTGGTGTTTTACTTGGTAGCGGAGTAGGAGGTGTAGTGGGTGACGGTGCGGGGTTAATCTGAAGACTTAATCCAGTAACTCCGTTTAGTACGTCCAGCGGGTATGATTTTGCTATTGTAATATTTGAGTCTTTGGTATCACCGGGATTATACACAAACGAAATACTACTTGATCCAACAATTAAAGGTTTAAAAAAAACACGAGCTAGCGTAGTTGTACCATTAAATGTAGGAAGCGTTTTTTTCTGCGCGTTATCTGCTGCAAGAAGGCTAAATGTAAGTTTTCCACTCGAATTTGCATTTGATACCACTTTTTGCCTATCAAACATACCTGCTGAATTTAAAGGAAGGAATGTTTGTAGGCTTGTGTTCGTTGCATCTTGCTGTATTGTGGTAGTCTGAAGTTGAGATGGGTTATATGTCAATACGACGTCAACTCCGGCGACCTGCGCACCTGCTGAGTCAAGAACAATTTTCACTTCAAAGTCCTTGTCTTTGGTTACATTTATCGAGTTTGTAACAAGAGTAAGTCTGGAATTATACGATGAAGCTCTACTTTCTAATGTTGGTTTTTTTGATCTAAGAATATTTGTTGAGGCCCAAAACAAACCAATGCCAAATATCACAATAATTAAAAGACTAATTAGAACCAATGTTTGATTCTTTCTTTGCATATTAAGGGTTCAATTTACCATATACAACTGCATAATCCAAAGAATTTACTAATCCATCACCGTATTGATCAGGGCCTTGTTTTGGAGTAAGATTACTATTGGAGAACCATTGTTGATAAAGATTCTCAATATCGGAATAGTTAACAGGTGAAATACCATTTACTTCACCTGTACCCCAGGGAACAGCTGTTGGTGAAGGCGGAATCTGGGTTGCAGATGGAAGTTGAGCTGAGGTGGCTGTCGGAATATTTGAAGGGATAACAGTCGTTGGTAAAGGTGTATTTGTTGTTACTATTCGTAAGGCAACATCATCCGCAAGGTCGGTAACCTGGAAGGCAATGTTGCCCTGACTATTAGCTACTTTGTTTTCAGTTCTTATAATTTGACCATTACATCCAAGTGATTCCTTTTCGCTACAAGTATTAAACCATTCCAGTCGATACGATACATTTGGATTCAATTTAATTGTGACATTGGCGCTTTGTTTCGTTCTTATATTATCCAACACATTTTTCCATGTATGATCTGAATTTTGTATCCACAAATAAACTTTATTCTTTGCTAAATTCTTCTGACCCCATACTCGCAGTTTGGTGTTTGAGACCACAGCTACCGCATCTATATATCCTCCTTTACTAAAATCAAGTCCGGAAATGAATATATAAAATGGCCTACTAATTGTTTCTTTATTAATATTGGCAAAATGGTTACCAAACCAATATCCAGGATCAAAAAGGGCGTAAGGTGTGAGTTGTGACCAGAGCAAATTATGATACCAAACTCCTGGATTCGGTGTATTTTTGGCGCCCAGCTTGGTAATAGCACTCACCGCAGGGTAGGCTGCAATCCCTGTCTCAGCCCTCATGATTGGTTTCCCTACCTTTGATGCCGAAACAATTCTACCGGTGTCATAATTCCACATAGCCATGTCATAAGGATATGAAACACCATTTTTTTCTTCTAATGGGTTCGTAGTATATTCATGAATATCAGCATAATCGATATCCGGATAGGCACCACTAGCATTTCCCCAAAACCCTGACCGCCAACAACACCAATGTGAAGTTGTGGTCAAATGCCTATGTGAATCTATTTTGTGCATAAAGGAGGCAAAAGCTTGTGCTGTCGTAGCATGGGGACCGCTATTTACCGGAGGTCCTTCATTCAATAGTTCCCACGTGTGAATCGCTGTTGAATATCCCCACCTGGCTGCAATATAGCGATACCACTGACGAAGTAACCATCGAGCCTTCGTATTTTCGGGCTGAAAATAACCATCCCCTCCAGGGTGCATCTTTCCATCAGATCCCAATACATTGCCTGTCCAACTCCCATCGATCTTCAAATGATTTTGTATCCAGTCATTCTTATCATGGACAACATATTTGAAAAACACGCCATATTGCTCCCCCTGCTCAATTTGCCAGTCCAAAAATGCAGCAGGGCGTTGCTCTACATATGTGTGTAAATCTGCCCTGGGATTTCTCACCACTTCACCTCCCAAACTGCCATCAGGCAAAACTTCTCTGACAGAAAATTCATCTATATTTACTTGACCAGATGTGACATTGTCCAAATAGAGATAGATGCTATTTCTCACATTTTTTTTAGTATCAGTAGTAAATGCGCCGGTAATCGTTTGCCACTGACCGCTTTTGTTGTCTTTGACATGAGCGAGAATGGTAAGAGGTGAGGCATATGGCGTAACCTTAGGGTCATTATTTCTCATTACTGCTTCAAACGTATCTCTGTCGTCTGCACTTGTTCCAAACAAACCGTCTGACGATCGTATTACAAATCCATATGGAAACGCGGCGTTTCTAGGACCAGCTATATTTGAAGCTTTAAAGTGAATTTTATATTGATATTTTTTATCTTTCTCGATTCGTGGTCCAAACATCGGATCTTGCCAAGTCCCCAGCCAAATTCGATATCCTGCAGGATAATAGATTGTATAGGTTAGCTCGTTTGTGGGTCCTGGATCATAACTAATGGGAGCAGCAAAACCTTCATTTCCAAGCCTCGCAGCTGAAGACTTCCACCTTGACCAATTGGAGGAATATGCACCTAGTCCACCCATCCACAACCGTACAAAGTTCTCTCCAGTGTTTGCCAGTTTTGCGAAGTTATTGTCACTCGTGCTGGCTGGGCCGATAGGAAAGTATAGTTCTCCATTGGAAAATTCAAAATATCTTGTGTCACTTTTGCTCACGCGGACAAAACCTTTTTTTAAAGGATTAGTAACAGTGAATGACCCGATGGGTTGTGTCACATCTTGATTTGCGTCCTTGACATGGATTGAAACGTCATAGACGCCTGTTTCCTGGGGTGAAAATCGTAGAGCCCAATATTTTTTTCCAGTTTCAGTAAAATACATCCTCGCTCCTGATCCAATCTTGTTAGTCTCAGTCATATAGAAAGCCGGTTGAACCCATGTTTTCCCACTTTTTTTAAAAATTCCTTCAACGGTTACTCCTGTTGTGGCTTTAACGCCAGGTGGTGGAGTAGCATCGTACTGAAAAAAAGGGAATAAAGAAGTAGTTTGGAGATTAAATTTGACCTCATATTTTTCGTAGACCCGCACGCTGGTTGGAGATTGGTGTAAAAGGCTGATTTGTTGGGCTGAAACCGGTCGTGCAAGAACAAAAGCTAACGATAAAGTTATCAGCAAAACTGAATAGATGCATTTCATAAAATGTTATACATTTTATTATGGAGGCATGGTCAATGATTGTCAAATGAAGCAGTACTTTAGCTATAATATATCTCATATTCGTATTTTTACGATGAAAACAATGAATTTCCTGAGTTATTAGAAGGGGTGATGAGATAAAAATTTAATGAAACAGTCAATTGTTCCATTTGTTCTAGCAATTATCATTGAGAGAGACAAATACTTGCTCACTAAAAGGCAGGAAATCGATAAAGACGATCCTAAAGATTTTTACAATAAGTGGCAGCTTGTTGGCGGCGGGATTGACTTTGGTGAGACAGCGCAAGAAGCTTTGTTAAGGGAGGTGGAAGAAGAGGTTGGGCTAAAAGTTAAAATCGTATTGATCGTTCCTTATATTCTTAACTCAGTTCGTCCGAACTGGCAGGGCCATGGATTTGTATTTCTTTGCAGGCCTCAGCTCGTACGATTCAATGTCAGGCTAAATCATGAATCAAGTGAGTACCGTTGGTTTACTTTTCAAGAAATACTGAAGTTAAAAACTTTACCAGGAGTTAAGGAAGCTATAAAAACTGCGCTGAAGTCTAGTAATCTTTAAAGTGTAAATGTATCGATACATTTTAGAGAGGTGATTGTTTACGCCGTTTGTAGGCTATTTTTTCTCTTCCAGCAGATCTCCAATCGGATCCTACTCTACCTGGTGGAAAAAGAAATTCATTAATAATGGTATCAATAAGCCTCATAAAATTTTCCTCTTTAAGAATTTTTTGCAAGATTTCTTTTATCTTTGGACTTTTAGATAAAAAGATAGAGTATTTTCCAACAGTGGATGTTGAAAGCTTCAAGATGTCAGAACACTGATGAATCGATACATTTTTATTTAAAAGATAAAGGCAGGTAATCCGTTTTGCCAGCATTATTTTTTCTGTTGGAGAAAGAATTTCGTCAAAAAAAGATTGAGCTGTATTCCTGTCTCTTATTTTCATAAACGAGGAAAGAAAAATACTCAAAATTTTTTCATAAGTCCAAGGTGGGATATAGCGTTTTGAAACTTGTGCCATAGACTAAAAGTATATTTTAGAACTAATTTTGTCTATGGATTATAGTCTACAATTTTAAAAATTTACCCAACATAACAATTAAATCAGAGCTAAGTATATCGATGTATCGATTCATCGCTACGGATTACTGTAGAATAATGTTCGGTGAAAAAAAGTAAGACAAAAAGAAAGCTAACTGTGAAGTTTTTGAAAAACCTTAAAGTACCCAAGGTGTTGATTGGGGGATTGATTAGGGCATCGGTTTTGGGATGGACAGGATGGCAGAAGCTCAACGAAGTCAAAAATTATTATCAAATCAAACAGATATTTCCGACAAAAACAGTCGCAACAGAAGTAATTGACGGGGACACGTTTATGATTAAAAACGGTTTAACAGTTCGATTATTAGGTATTGATAAGCCAGCGCGCGGAGAAGGAGGATACGAAGTAGCAAAAAATTATTTAAGTTCGTTAATCATCAAGAATAATTCACTAACTCTAGAATATAATCAGTACCAAGATGATAAATTCGGTCGAATCTTAGCCTACGCATGGGTGAAATGTATCGATACATTGATACAATACTGCAGAGATAATCGGTTGCTCGTTAATGAAGTAATGTTGAGACAGGGATAAGCTAGAAAGATCGTCTATGAAAAACGGAAGAAGCTGAGATACGATGATTATTTACAGTGACTATTTCAATATATTAATACAATGAAATTCTTTTGTTCTTGGATTTTAAATGTTATTCACTCCTCGTTTCTCGGAAAGAGTTTCTAGTGTGGGCGAGAGAGGAGTTGAACCTCCACGCCTTGCGGCACAGCCTCCTCAAGGCTGCGCGTATACCGGATTCCGCCACTCGCCCTATTTTAGCTTTTAGATATTTAGTTTTTAGCTATTAGATTAATACAAAAACAGAATGCAAAAAGCTAATAAGCTAACAGCTAAATTATATCATTTCCGTTTGATCGTGTAAACGTAGGGAAAGTAGAGAAATATAGCCGGCGGATCATCGGTTATAACTCTTTGAAACTCAAGATAATATTTTTTTCTCTCTTCGACATTGCCTGTATTTCTTCCGTCCTCAAGAAGCTTGTCAACTTTGACATTCTTGTAATTTCCCAGATTGCCCTGGGACTGAGTAGAGTGCCAAAAAAAATACTGATCCGGGTCGAGCGGCACATTCCAAAAGGCTAAAAGTAGATCAAAGTCTTCTGGTTTTTCTGACGATATAATTTTCAGATTAATATTGAGCCCCGCACGTTTAAGATCATTAATTATTTCCTCTGCGTCGTTCAAATAATCATAGTAGGTAAAAAAATTCATCTCTGCTTCACCAGATGAAGTATTTGATTTTTTGAATATTTTTTCGGCAGCGACCTGATCGAATAATGAGATTTTAAGATTTGTGTTGTATGCCCAAGACACAGGAGGAATAGATCCTAGCGCAACCTCGCCAAACTCATGAAATTTATTATCATTGATTGCCATACGAGTTGCTTGTCGCACCTCTTTTTGCAGAAGTAATTGATTTTTGAGATTAAAAAAAAGAGTCAGAAGGCGAGTATAATCAACGGCCTTTGTGACTGTCGAATTTTTCCAGCTTTTAAATATGTCAGCGACGTTTTTTTTGATGATAGTCATCTGATTAATCTCTCCCCGCTTATAGGCATTTATCAGATCTGATTCAGAACGATAGAATTTATAGAGAATAAAAGGTAAGTCCCTTTTATTTGGACTCAAAGAAATTTCTTGAATTGTACCGTACCGAGATTTTATTTTATCGACTTTATAGAGGCCGGCTATACCAACTAATGGGTAGCGAATAATTGGTTTTTTCAAAAAAGTGGGGAATATCGGGAGAGGTTTTTGCAATTTGAAATGAATCGTTTTGCTGTCTATGATATTTGTCTCTACGTCTTTGAATTGGTATGTGATATCCGCAGTATTAAACTCTTTACCGTCCGACCATATAAGCCCATCTCTTATATGAAAACGATATTCTTTACCTGCCTTTAGTGCTTCCCAAGTAGAAGCGATAGCTGGTGTCCATTGACCTTTCTCATCAATAAATAGGAGTCCATTTGAAATCTTAGTCGTCACTTCCTCAGGTATATTGTTTAAGTCAAACTCGCCAATAAGACCAATGACATCTTTTCTAGTCAAAAATATTGTTTGAATATAGGGCGAGAATGAAATAATACTTATGATAAGTATAAAGCTCAGAAAAAAACTAAGCAAAATTATTCGAAGATTTTTTTTTACAAATTCTACAAGTAGCCAATAATAATATCTTAGAGTCTTTTTAAAAATCATTATTTCGCAAACAAATTGATTATAGAAACAATGAAGAATAGAATTATCAAAATAACAGTGATACGAAGAGTAAATTTTTCGACACCACGCCTGGTTTGAAACATCTCTCCTCCACCTCCCCAGGCACTACCTAAGCCAGCACCCCTACCTTGGATAAGAATGAGAATAACAATAAGGACACTTAAAATTATATTCACGAAAAGAAGAATATTCTTCATACGATTGTTTCTAAAAATCTAATAATAAATGATAATGATACAGATGACAACAATACATTGGTCAGATATCCGATATGCATCGATTTGAGACTGAGTCCATTAAATGCCAAGCCTTGAAATTCCCAAGGTTTGATCCCAACAAGAGAAAACCTAGTGAAAAAAAAATAAAAAAGTAGAAAGTAAATGAGGCTTGAAACTAAGCCTAAAGTTAAAAGATTTATGGGTAGAAGGACGAGCTTTGTTATCGGCATAATAAGATAGTAGAACAAAGAAACAAGAAGAATTGTTCTTATAAAAACGAGAGGGTTAAAGTTGACATTGAACCCCCCATTCCATAAGGCCGTAAGATAGAGTGCAACCGCAGAAAAAATGATCATTCGAGTGAGTCGTTTCATATAGGAATAGATATATAATTATAACATTTGAGATTGAATCCTTTTATCCCTTAAGAAGAGGTGATATTTGCGAGCGAAACGGTGGGATTCATCTCTGATTGCGCGGATCAGATTGAAGCCAAGATCGTTAATTGAGGGACGAATAGTTTTAAGCTGTTTTGGTAGATTGATAATTAACCGATCAGGATGTTTAGCGATACCCATGATGGGAATGGGTTTTTTCAGCTCTAATAAAACTTGCTTTACTTTAAGAACCTGAGGTGTACCACCGTCGACAATAATAAGATCCGGGTTATTCCAATTGTGTTTAAATCTTCTTAGGAAAACTTCTTCGAGCATGTCAAAATCCGACAGCGCTTTTTTATTTTTAATTTTAAATTTTCGATACTGACTTTTATCAGGCATCCCTAGGCTAAAAACTACCATAGAGGCTGTGGCCTGTTGCAGGTAAAGATTGCTGACATCATAGCATTCGATTCGCTCTAAGCTTTTTATTGAGGGGTAAAATTTGCTTAAAAGCTGTCTGAGTTGAGAAAGAGACTCGCTTGAGTGATTGAAATGTACCCGCCTGCCGGCAGGCAGGTCGAATATATCAGATGTGAACTGTGTCTGATAAAGCATTTTCTCGAAGTGTTGGATTTTGTTGCGCAGTTTTAGAGCTTCTTCGTAACGTTTATGCTTACTAAGTTGCTTGAGCAGTTTGTATTCATCTTTAAGTGCAAGCTCTATTTTTCCATTTAAAATATCCTTTATTTTTCTAATATTATGACGATATAGCTTTTTAAGTTGCTTTTTTAAATTCTTATCATTGAGAGATGAGATGTAGTTTGGGCAAGGGTCGCAGAGACTAATTTTTGAGTAAAAACATGGCTTTTTGGACATTCTTTTTTGTGTGCAAAAAGGAAACATCTTGCGTACCGTTTTTAATATTTCCTGTACGTCTTTTTGGGAGGGAAACGGACCAAAATAAAGTGATCTCCCGTCATTTTCACGTCTAATTGTGAGTACCTTAGGAAATTCTTCCTTAGCGGTGATTTTTATATAGAGGTAACTTTTATCATCTTTCCACCTTAGATTGTATTTTGGCTGATTCTTTTGGATGAGTGTAGCCTCCAAAAGGAGTGCTTTAAATTCCGAATCTGTTAGAAGGTATTCAATCTGGTCACTATGTTTAATGATGAGGTTTTCTTTTTGGTCAAGTTTTGCATTTTCAAGATGGGAAAGAAGTCTGGCCTTGAGTGAAAGAGCTTTGCCGATATAAAGAATTTTTCCATCCTTTTTAAAGATGTAGACTCCTGTAGAATTTGGGATGTCAGCCAACAATTTACGAGTAATCATTTGTTTGAGTGTATTCTAGCATGAGAGTGACTTTTACGCACAAGGATCAAGATGAATAGAATTCCAAACGTCGCAAGTAGGCCAAGAGAAATTTTAACCGCAAGTTCGTGGTAAAATGGAATGATTTTAAATTCTGCTTTAATATTTTGAGAGGGAAATGCGATATTTATGTTGCCGTTTGACCATTTGTTCTTTTCTTTGGCTTTAAAGGTGATTACAAAAATATTTTTCCCATATGGGGCTAATGTTGCTATAACAAGCGAAGAGGGATTGATTTCGAGGTTGTTGGCAAAGATGGGAAAAGTCCTATTCCATACATATGTATTACCTTGATTGGTAACTGTTAATTTTGCCTGATACATTTGTGAGTCATTGATCTGTGATGGAAATCGTGGCGAGTCTATAGTTAAATTGTTTCGCTCGGTTGGGACTTTCCTAGTCGCTACAATTGAGACGTCCTGAGAATTCTCTGTTTTGTACGTGCCTGCTGGGAAAGGGTAATCTGAGTTTTTTGCGTGGATGGCAAAGACTATATGGTTAAGGTCAAAAGCCGAAAAGTAGTCGATGCCTGAGGTATCCTCCCAGGTGGGATCAACAGGAGTCCAAAGGCCCAATTTGGTATCGTAATATTCTGGCCACGAGTGGAGTATGTCTGAGACCAGAGATAGAGGTCTAAGCTGTGGATCATGAGAAAATCCATAACCTTCTATTTCTCTTGAATATATGTCTTTTTTGCGTGAAATAGCAACAAAAAGATCGGTAAATTCCATGCAAACTGCATTGGTTGGTTCTGATATGGCTCCTTCGGCTCCGAGTCTCTTGTTTGAGGTATTAACCTTATTATAATTATATACGAGGCTACTTATAACATAGTCATAGATATTTTTGGGATTTGAGGGAATATTTTGAATTTTCTCTAAATTTGCAATAGTCCAATATTTAGTTTCGGATAATAAGTAGTTCTTTTGTTTTGAAAAATTATCTCTGATATTAGGAATGATATCTTCTCGCGGATTGGAGAGAACTTGTATTGTGCCTTTGAAATTGACAGGATGAGACTCTCGGGGTTTTAAAAAATAACGCCCCAAATAATTTCCATCTTCATCCAGGTAAACGCTTGCTGGCAATGGATCAATTTTTTCTATATAAATTTTTTGATACAGAGTATCTGGGGGAAAAGCAATGTCTGTATATACAGGAACGAGCTGAGTATTTTTTAGATTGTATATAAGCTCTGTACTATAGTATTGGTTATCTCCAAACACGGCATAGATAGTTTTGGTCTGTGGGTTGTTCCAACTTATGACATTCCCTATGATAGAATCTGGCCTAGGTTTGGAAATTGATATTTTTTTACTTGTGGTGTCGGGAAGATGGACGAAAATCTGATACGAGCCGTCTTTCCTGCCGGCGATTGTCGGAATGATAACCTCCCAGACATTGCCGTTTAGCGTAAAGAGGTTGTCCTGGAAAAATTCTAGATAGAAATTATTTACTGAATTTCTGCCAACGTTTGGATTAGAAAACTCTAAAGTAATTTTTGTATCTTCATTGTCAGAGTCGAGCTGAGGCGCGAGTTCTACATGATCGTCATAGGCTCTTATATCGCGTATGATAAATGATTTCGGAAACCCAATCGAGAATTGCTTTACGTATACATCTGTACGATAGTTTGTAATCTTAACTGAAAATTTGACTTTAGTGTTCAGACCATTTTCTTGTTCGCTTAAAAAATAGTCAACTTGGTAGTCGTTGCGAAAGTCCTGAGCGTTTGTAGGAAAATTGAAAAAAAATAAGTAAAGTGTCATTGCGAGGAGCGTAGCGACGAAGCAATCTCTTATTTTATTGTAAAACTTACCAACTTTGTCATTACGAGGACCCTGGCGAAACGTCGGGAGACGAAGTAATCTCGCAAATAATGGGATTGCTTCGCTTCGGGATGTCAGACGTCCCTTCGCTCGCAGTGACAGCAAATTTCTTTTGTCATTGCGAGGAAAGAGCAAAGCGAATGACGAAGCAATCTTAGCAATCTTACTTAATAATTTTTTCATATAAATCGTCAAAATCGGGATTGGTTTTATTTATAAGATATAATTTTTTCTTCCTTGAACCTGCTTTTATTTGTTTTTCTCTATTTATTGCTGTGTTTATGCCGCTAAAAACTTCGTAATAGACAAGTTTAACTATTTTATATTTGGATGTAAAGCTTGACACTAAGGCGTTTTTATGTTCATACATCCGGCGGATGAGGTTATTTGTGACTCCGGTGTAAAGGACAGTATTTATTTTGTTTGTAGCAATGTAAGTAAAGTATTGTTTGTTCATATTAAACTTTCTTGTCATTGCGAGGAGTGATGATGTTTAGTTGAAACGACGAAGTAATCTCATCACTCTATCGATCTAAAACAGAGATTGCCTCACTTCAAAAATCATCGTTCTCAATGACAAAATTGTATGCTCTGATATAATTTTGCTAAAAATGCTAATCAATTACTTTTAATAATGTGCAGCAGCACACTTTATTACCTAATGTGATATACTACTTAAATGACAGCTGGAAAACCAGACGTATGGAGATTCATGCCACCTCTTATAAATAAAAAAGGCGAGACGGTAATGGGCGCTTTAAGAATACCCATGCCTGATAGAGTGGTGTATGCTGAAAAAATTATCTTGGATGATATTAGTGCTAGGGTAGGGATTTGCGTAATAGGATTACACCATATTGATGGAGAAAAATTTGCAGAGCTATTTAAGTTAGCAGAACAGCAGGGTACTAATGTTTTTCAACCTACTAACCTATAAGATTCTTTCTTAAATATTTACCTGTATAGGATTTTTTTTCTTGCAAAATTCCTGGGAGTTGACCTTGATACACGATATAGCCTCCTTTTTCACCGCCTTCTGGGCCTAAATCAACGATATATTGACAGTTCTTGATGACATCGAGATTATGTTCGATGATAATCACGGTGTTGCCTCGGTCGACTAACTCACGTAAGGTATGAAGGAGTTTTTCTATATCATAAAAATGAAGACCTGTTGTTGGCTCGTCGAGAATATAGAGTGTGCTACCTTTTTCCTTTTTAGATAACTCATTGGCGAGTTTAATTCTTTGAGCTTCACCGCCGGAAAAAGTCGGCGCTGGTTGACCAAGTTGGATGTACCCAAGGCCAACATTCTTGAGAAAAATTAATTTCTGATGGATGCGTGGATGGTTAGCAAAAAAATCGGCTGCCTCCTCGACTGTCTGATTTAAAATCTCATAAATATTTTTTCCCTTAAATTTTACCTCGAGTGTTTCGCTATTGTAACGTTGACCTTCACACACATCACAGGTAACATAGACATCTGGTAAAAACTGCATCTCAATTTTTATGACTCCTGCACCTTGGCATTTCTCGCAACGACCGCCTCTTAAATTAAAAGAAAATCTACCTTTTTTGAAACCTTTGACCTTTGCATCCGCTGTTTGGGCAAATATTTCCCTCACCTCATCGAAAAATCCAACATAGGTAGCAGGATTTGATCTGGGCGTTCTACCAATTGGCGATTGGTCGACTAGGTATACTCTTTCAAAGTATTGATAGCCCTCAAGTCTTTCAAACGTGCTAATTTTGTCTTGATAAAATCCCTCGAGATAATATTTCAGTGCAGGATAAAGCGTCTCAACGACCAACGTTGACTTTCCTGAGCCTGATACTCCTGTTATAGCTATCATATTGCCTATCGGTAGTTCAACATTTATTTTTTTTAGATTGTATTCTGAGGCACCTCTTAGGATAAGTTTGCCTTTATTTTGGTTTAATTCACTTTTTTTAGTTTGTATAGTTTTTTTACCGGTTAGGAATTGACCCGTAAGCGATTTGATTTGAGATGTTGGGGAGATTAGGGTTTTTAGGGAACCATTAAAGATGACTTTGCCACCGTGCTTACCTGCAAATGGACCAAGCTCGATTATGTGTTCAGCCGACTCTATAGTTTCTTTGTCGTGTTCGACTACAATTATGGTATTGCCAAGATTTTTGAGATTTTTTAAGGTTTCAATGAGTGCCGAGACATCGCGAGGATGAAGCCCTATTGAAGGTTCATCCAAAACGTAGAGAACTCCGGTTAGACCAGTGCCTATCTGAGAAGCAAGCCTGATGCGCTGAAGCTCACCTCCCGATAGAGTCTTGGCAGAACGCGATATGGTAAGATATGAAAGGCCAACATTACTTAAGAAAGTAAGCCTTGTAATTATTTCTTTTAAGATTGGTCTAGCGATTTGTTGTTCATAGTCGCTTAATTTTAGTGACTTACTCCCTCCCGTTTCTGCCATCTGTTCCATGTGATTAATCAACTCTTCGATAGATTCATCTGACACCTCAGCAATATTTTTTTTATCAATTGTTATCGCAAGGATTTCAGGTTTTAATTTTTTGCCCTCACATTTTGGACAGAGTTCTTCTCTCATATATTTTTGGATTTCCATGGAAGCAAAGTCAGCGCGAGTGTCAAAATATCTTCTCTCAAGTTCGCCGATAACACCTGTAAATTTTTCATATATGACAGTGTGTTTACCAAATCTATTCTTTCCAGGTACTTCGTAAACTTGGTCGGTACCATAAAGAAGGATCTCAAGTTTGTTTGGCGGGATTTGGGAGATTGGGGAGTCTAGATCTATACCTTCTTCTTCAGCTACCTGTTTGACAAGGCGGATGTACCAAGTCTCGGCAAAGAAAAATTTGGCAAAGGGTATTATTCCACCCTCATTAACACTGAGGCTTTTACTTAAAATCCTTTCAGGATCAATTTTAAAGATATTGCCTATGCCTTTACACTTTTCACAAGCGCCAAGAGGTGAGTTAAAGGAAAACATCCGGGGCTCAATCTCCGCAAGTGATAGATTGCAGACGGGGCAGGAAAATTTTTCCGAGTAGAGATGTTCATTTGCCATAACTAAGCCGTCAGATAGATTTGTTGCTTGTTCAACATCATTGCTTATGCGACTACGCAGATTGGAGAGAAAGATTTCATTCTTCATATCTTTATAAGTAATCGAGGCGGTATCGATCAGTGCGTCGACACTGTGTTTATTAGATTTAATGAGATTAATTTCCTCACCTAGACTAAATTTTTTGTTATCAATTCTTACTTGCGAAAAACCTTTGGAGCGGAGGTTGTCAAAAAGATCTTTGAATTCACCTTTCCTTTGGGTTACGATTGGTGAATGGATGGCAAATTGCTGGGGCCTTATTTTGTCATTTTGAGTTTGTTTTGTGATCTGAGCAAGGATTTTTTGCACAATTTCATCGACAGACATTCTGGTTATTTCTGTACCGTCATTGGGGCAGTGTGGGTGTCCAATACGGGCAAAAAGCAAACGAAGATAATCATAAATTTCGGTGATTGTACCAACTGTTGATCGAGGGTTGTGAGAGACAGTCTTTTGATCTATTGAGATGGAAGGTGAGAGGCCTTCGATAAGATCCACGTCGGGTTTGTCCATGATCCCCAAAAATTGACGGGCATAGGCGGAAAGAGACTCTACATATCTTCTTTGACCCTCAGCATAGATCGTATCAAAAGCCAACGATGACTTCCCAGATCCAGAAACTCCGGTGAAGACAACTAGTTTATTTTTGGGAATATCAACGTTGATATTCTGTAGGTTGTGTTGACGAGCACCACGGATTTTGATAAAGTCTGTCATTTTAGTTCTTTAATTTTGTCTCTAATTTTAATAGCTAGCTCAAAATTCAGATCTTCTGCTTGACTTTTCATTTCTTTCTCCAATCGCTTTACTGTTCTTTTGCGATCATATGGAGTAAGTGAGTCGGTTTTGATCTCGTCTAAAAATTTATCGCTATATTGCGTCGACGGCCTGTCTAGAAACAAAAATGCCTCTTGGTTTTCAATAATTTTTTCTCTTAAGGGTTTGTACACAGTGTGCGCAGTTATTCTGTGCCTTACGTTGTATTCGATCTGATATTTTCTTCTTCTTTCGATCTCTTCTATGGCTTGTTTCATTGAGCCGGTTGTCAAATCAGCATAAAGGATCACCTCTCCAGTCACATTTCTTGCAGCTCTTCCCATGGTCTGGATCAGAGACGTTTTGGATCTAAGAAATCCTTCCTTATCCGCATCAAGGATAGCAACAAGGGCAACCTCAGGCAGATCGAGTCCTTCGCGCAAAAGATTGACGCCAATTAATACGTCGAATTCATTTTTGCGTAAATTATCTAAGATGTCAGAGCGTTCCAAAGTTTGAATGTCAGAATGTAGATAGGATGCTCTGATTTTGCGTTCCTTTAAATATTCCGAGAGATCCTCGGCAATTTTCTTGGTCAGAGTGGTGACCAATATTTTTTCACCCTTTTTAACGCGCTTTTCAGCTTCTTGAATAAGGTCGGTGACCTCAGTTTTTGCAGGCCTCAGCGTAATTTTTGGATCAACAATTCCGGTTGGTCTTACTAATTGTTCAACAATCCCATTATATTTCTGTAGTTTTTTACGACTTTTCGTGCGATCGTCTGAAAAGTCGTAAAGATTACTAATACTATTTTTTGCAATATTAATTTCCCAGTCATTGGGAGTAGCAGATACATAAATAAAATGAGGCGCTAGCGGGTAAAACTCATCGAATTTCATCGGTCGATTATCAAACGCGGCTCTAAGTCTAAATCCAAAATCAACAAGCATTTTTTTTCTTGAATTGTCACCGTTATACATACCTCTAAGCTGTGGTATTGTCATGTGTGATTCGTCGATAAATACAAGGAATTTATCGCCGTATAACTGCGTAAAATAGTTTAGAAGTGCATAAGGAGGATCTCCAGGCCTCCTTCCATCAAAGTAGCGAGAGTAGTTCTCGATACCATTGACATAACCCACCTCTTTAATCATCTCAAGGTCATAGTTGACACGCCGGATAAGGCGTTCTGCTTCTGCTATTTTTCCCTGATTTTTAAGATCAGATGATTCTTTAACCAAATCACTACGAATCTGTTGTTCGGCTGATTTAAATATCTCTGGATCCATTAGGTAATGCTTAGCGGGATAAACTACCAAATTTTTGATTTTAAATTTCAAACCTTGCCTGCCGGCAGGCAGGTTTTTAATTTCTTGTCCTGTCATCGGATCAAATTTGGTTATCTGCGAAATCAGAGAATTCTCAGAAATAAGGCGATAGCCATAGTCTTCATACGCAGGATAAATGTCCATATAATTTCCTCTTAGCCTAAAAGTTCCACGCTTAAATTCAAATTCTGAGCGTTCATAAAGAAGCTCGACTAATCTGTGAGAGATCTTATTCCAATCTGCATCGTCACCCACTCTGATTTCAGCAATGAATTTACCGTATTCAACCGGCGAGCCGATATTATAAATGCAGGAAACAGAAGCAACCACAATCACATCATCTCTGGTTAAGATATTGGTTGTGGCTTGAAGACGTAATTTGTCAATGAGTTCGTTTATTTCAGCTTCTTTTTCAATATAAGTGTCGGTTGTTGGAATGTATGCCTCAGGCTGATAAAAATCATAGTAAGAAACAAAGTATGAAACCGCATTGGAGGGAAAAAATTCTCGCATCTCCTGATAAAGTTGCCCTGCCAGTGTTTTGTTGTGAGAGATTATCAAGGCGGGCATATTGAGTTTCTGAATGACATTGGCCATCGTAAAGGTCTTTCCGGAGCCAGTCACACCAAGTAAAACCTGATTTTTTAGGTTGTTTTGAAGTCCTTTCACAAGCTTTTCAATAGCTTGTGGTTGATCTCCAGTTGGTTTAAATGAGGATGTTAGATGAAACATGTCAACCTTTCATTTTAGCAGCTTTTAAATCAAAAGTCACTTATTTCCTGCTGAACGGTTTTAGGAGTAACGAAAGAAGCTGTTTGCGATGAGACGGACTTTTCAAGATATGGATTGCTGTTGGTGCTACCGAAATGATTATAATACCTGCTACAATTGGTAAAAGATATTTGTCGACATCAGGGATGAGATTTCCTAAGTAATAACCAGAGAGGGTAATGCCTATTCCCCAAAGTAATCCTCCAAAAATGTTATAACTAAGAAAAGTTTTATAATCCATGTTTCCAACTCCTGCAACAATTGGTGCAAAGGTACGAATCATTGGCATAAAGCGGGCAATGACAATGGTTTTTTTACCGTGTTTTTCGTAAAACTTCTCGGCTTTTAGCAAATTATCTTTATGAAATAACAATGAATCTTTGCGATGGAATAGTCTTCTACCAACCTTATGGCCAAAAGCATAGCCTACGCTGTCACCCAAGACTGCACCAATAAAACATAAGAAGGCCAAGATTTTAATGTCAAATATCCCTTGTGAAGCAAGAAATCCAGCTGTGAAAAGAAGGCTATCTCCGGGAAGAAAAAAACCAATCAAAAGCCCAGATTCAGCAAATACGATCGCAAATATTCCCAGGTAGCCAATCGTTGGCAGTATCTCTAATAAATTAAGCTGCATTTGCCAATTATATCTAGATTACTTGATAAAAATCAATCTTACTTAAATTTGTTTCCGTGTCTCTTCAGGAGAATATTTTCTTACAATGGAGACTTACTACAAGTTTTATTTTCGCCAAATTCTTGTTGGATCCAATAGTGCTTGTCCCATTTCTCTTAATACATTGAGGCAGCGCGTCACTTCCTAGGAGATAAAAAAGTAATCGTAACTAATTATGGTAAACTTTGACACTGGAATAATTAGGAGAATTATGGGTAAAACAGAAGAAGGTGATTTTTTTCGACAACAAGATCTTCTAGAGTCTGACGATTGTGTCACGATACATCTCCCAAACATTCCTGACGGTTCACTACAGCTAAGGTCATTTCTAAAAGCACCAGTTGCTCACTGGGAAGGAGCTCCTCGCTATTCAGCATCCTGTAGAACGCATAACAAAACTCTCGTTGATTCAAATATAGCTCGACTATTCCAGGATGTTCTAGGTGAAGCTGTACTACATATTATCTCGTCTCAGGACGTGGGGATAGAGTGTAAAGTTCTTATCACCGAATATCATCCAAGATCGTTCAGTCCACCTCTGGGTGGATGGCAAGATGGACATTGATACTTTTGATTATCAGTCAGTTGCTTTCCTTTTTGGTGAGCCCAGACAGAATCGAACTGTCATCTGATCCTTAGAAGGGATCCATTCTATCCGTTGAACTATGGGCTCTAGCCTTTCTTTAATTATATCATCTGAGCCTGAGAGGAGATTCGGACTCCTGACCTGCTGTTTATCCAACTTCGCTTTTGAGCCCATCCGGAGAATCGAACTCCAATCTACGGTTTACAAAACCGCTGCTCTGCCATTGAGCTAGATGGGCAGAAGCTTCGTTGGACAGGCAAAACAGCTGCTCCACCGCTGAGCTACCCAGGCGAACTGTGCCGAGGGAGGGACTCGGACCCTCAAGGTTTATGCAACCACAGGATTTTAAGTCCTGCGCGTATACCAGTTCCGCCACCCCGGCTTTACCCGCCCAAAAACGCTCTTCAAGACCACGAACAAATAGTGAAGAGTTAAGTCTTGAAGTAAGTTTAGGCGGGCTGACTAATTTATCTATAGTATATCAAACCAACCTTTGTTGTTCTTGAGGAGTTTTTATACCTAGATGTTGGAGTCCTTTTGCAGTAACGACCCTACCCCTTGGTGTGCGTTTGATGAACCCTATTTGCATAAGATAAGGTTCGATAAACTCTTCGATGGTTTGGCGGTCTTCTGACATAGAAAGTGCAATCGTATCCAGTCCAACCGCGCTATTCTGAAATTTATTTATTAAAAGATTTAAATATTTTTTGTCGACAGGCGTCAAGCCCAAACTGTCTATCTCTAATAACGTAAAAAGCTTTTCCAACATTGACTCGTCAATTATCTTATGCTTATCAACCTCAAACATATCCCGAGCTCTTTTTAATATCCGATTTGCCACGCGCGGGGTTCTCCTTGATCGAGTTGCGAGTTCTTTAGCCGCTTTAGAAGTTATGGGAATCTTAAGAATTTTGCTCGACCTTTGAACGATTAAAGATATTTCATCGGTATTATAAAAATCAATTCTCAATACAAGCCCAAACCTATCCCGAAGTGGAGCCGATAATAAAGCCAATTTTGTAGTCGCTCCAACGATCGTGATTTTTGGCACTGTAAGTCTAACAGTCCGTGCAGCTGGGCCTTTTCCAATTATAAGATCAAGCGAAAAGTCTTCCATCACAGGATACAGCATCTCCTCCACGGGTTTGGGTAGGCGATGAATTTCATCGATAAATAAAACGTCGTTATCTTTAAGATTGGTCAGAACCGCAGCCAGATCTCCTGTCTTTGTAATAGCGGCGCCTGAGGTAATCTTAAGTTCACCGCTCAACTCGTTAGCTATGATATAAGCAAGCGTAGTTTTGCCAATTCCGGGCGGTCCATAAAGTATGATATGTTCAGAAGAATATCCTCTTTTTTTGACCGCGTCAATAAAAAGCCGAAGCGTTTTTACGATATTTTTATGGCCAATATATTCACTCAATTTTTGAGGTCGCAAATTTGTCTCGTTAATTTTTGATTTTTGATTTGTCATTTTGATCTTTGTCCCGAGTACTCGGGATTGACTTTTGAATTTTTATTAGGCTTCGTTGCAAGTTTAATACCCTTCTTTATTTTTTCTTCTAAAGATAGATCTTTGGGGAGCTGAACTAAAATCTTCTTAGCCTCAACAGACTTAAATCCTAGAGATACTAGTGCGTCAACGACAGTTTTTTCATCTTCGGTCAAAAACATTTTTTCCAGTTTAAACTCACTCTCAAGCTTTTGTGAAAGCTCTAATATGATCTTCATTGCGGTCTTTTTTCCTAACCCGGGTATTTTTGAGAAATAATCAGTGTTATTTTCCTTAACAGCCGAAGTAATATCGTCTATCTTAGAAAACGAGATCACAGAAAAAGCTGTTTTAGGACCAACTCCTGGCACGCCAAGAAGCATTTTAAAAAATTCATATTCCTTTTTGGTTTGAAAACCAAAGAGAACTAATGCGTCATCTCTAACTTGCAGATATGTATAAATTTCAATTGGAAATGGTAACTTCTCTTTACCTATCAAAGATGGTATAATATATATCTGATAAGAAACACCACTTGGCGTTTCCACTAGGCCAATGTTCCCATCTAGCTCAACTAATTTACCCTTAATTTTCCCTATCATTTTGACATCTCAACTTTTAACCTCAGCCCATTTCCAAGCTGAATACTTGCATTTTGGATAATTTTCACAGCCATAAAAACGTTTTCTTGTTTTCGTAAAGCGTATCACAATTCTGCCATTGTCAAGTGGACAAAACTTATTTGCCACAAACCTCAAAAAAGGCTTGGTAAATTTACAATCAGGATATCTACTACAGGCCATAAATTTCCCGAATCTTGAGTATCTGACCACCAGATCAGATCCACACGTTGGACACTTCTCCTCTACTTTCTCCTCAACGTCGATTAATGTAGTATCAACTTTCTTTAGCCTTAATTCTTTTTGGAAAGGATAATTAAACTCACTCAATATTTTAATAATATCTATCTTTCCCTCAGCAATCTCGTCTAACTGCTGCTCCATGTGCGCGGTAAAATCGAGGTTAAAAAGCTGAGGAAATGCAGCCGACAGATAGTCAGAAATGGCTTCACCTAGCTTTGTTGGTACAAAATATCTCATCTCCTTCTCTACATAGTTTTTGTCTTGTATTAGAGAAATTATTGGCGCATATGTAGAGGGTCTACCTATACCCTTTTCCTCGAGAGTCTTGATAAGTAAAGCTTCATTATAGCGTGGGGGCGGTTTTGTCTGATTGAGAACGGGTTCTATAGATCTAAGATCAAGTTCCTGATTCGCTTTAACTTTTGGTTTATTCTGATTTTTTGTCACAAACTCCGGATTTAATACCTTAAAAAATCCGTCAAACACAACCTGCTGAAGCTCTGATTCAAATAGGTATCGCTTGTCACCTAGAATCGTTATGGTGAAATGTTTGATCGTGGCTTCTTTCATCTGGGTAGCCACGGCACGTTTAAAAATTGCCGAATACAGCTTTTTATGATTTATTGTAATTTTCTTATCGTCAGATTTCTCGACTGCATCTGCATTAAGTTTGCTTGGACGAATGGCTTCATGAGCCTCCTGTGCCATTTTTGATCTAGTTTTATAGCCTCTTGGTTTCTCCAGCACATACTCTTTACCAAATTCTTTTTCGATATAATCTTTAGCCCTAAAAACAAACTGTGTCGACATATTAAACGAATCTGTTCTGTGGTAGGTAATTAACCCTCGTTCATACAGATCCTGAGCCAACTTCATTGTCATCTTTGAGGAAAATCCGAATTTATAAAAAGCATCTTGGGAAAGAAGAGAGGTCGTATAAGGCGGAGGCGGAAATCTATTTTGTATATCTTCTTTTATTTCAGAAACTTTATATTTATCTGTCAGGAGGTCCTTTTTGATCATCTCAACATTTTGAGCATTAATAGTTGTTTTTGTATACTGATAATCTCCTGCAAAAAGGTTTAGGCTAATTTTTTGTTCATACTCAATGCCATCTTTACTTACTAGTTTTGCCTTAATATCATCAAATAAAGCATAAATTTGAAAATAATCTTCTTGCGTAAACTTTCTTATCTCCTTTTCTCTTTCAACTATGAGCCTTAGCGCAACTGTCTGAACTCTTCCTGCAGAAAGCCAATTTTTACCCATTTTTTTCCATAAAAGCGGTGAAAGCTCATAACCGACAATTCTGTCTAGAATTCTTCGCGATTGTTGAGCCGAGACAAGAGAAAGGCGAAGATCCTCTGGGTGTTTGAGAGCCTCTTCTAAAGCCCTTGGCGTAATCTCATGAAATACTATTCGTCTTAAATGCGAACCGTTTTTCTTAATCATTGCAGTAGGCCACTTTTCATTAATAAAACCAAGTAGATAGGCGGCGTGGTAGCCTATTGACTCGCCCTCGCGATCAGGATCGGTTGCCAGTATAATCTCTTTGTTGTCCTTTGCGAGTTTTTTTAATACCGAGACCACCTTTCTTTTTGTCTGTATTATTTCATAGGTTGGCCTAAATTCGTTTTTATAATCAATAGCTATCCTATTTTTAGGTAGATCTCTAATATGCCCCATCGTTGCAAAAACAAAGTAGTCATTCTTTTTGGCGATTTTTAATATCCTGTTGAATGTCCTGGCTTTGGTTGGTGATTCTACAATAATCAGTGCCATACAAAGATATTATACAGAAGACGCTTTCTGCTTTCTCCGCTTAAGAAGTTTTAAGTCTAAGGCTGAACGTCGAAGAAGTGACGCTGCTTCTTTTCGTTGTGACTCATCTTTTGTTTGAGTGATAATTTTCTTGGCTTCATCTATTGCTTTTTGCGTCTGGCCAACATCTATCTCATCCTGCCCATAAGCGCGGGATACCAGTATATTGATCACTTCTCCATCAGTTTCAAGATATCCACCCCCAATTGCAAGATATTTATCTTGCCCTTCCGAAGCTTTACCTAAGGAGGGTTTAATTTTGACTATACCTTCGTTTAATAGTGAAAACAAACTAACATGATGAGGTAATATTGTGATCTCCCCGTCAGCTGCTGGAGCGGTAACAAATTCCACATCCTCTTCAAAAGCAATTTTTTGGGGAGTGATTATTTTGAGGTGAAGCGTTGACATAGAACAATAAATGAATATTTGTTTATTTAATCATTTTACTTCTTCAATCGGTCCAACCATATAAAATGAATTTTCGGATTTACTGTCGTGCTTTCCCTCCAATATCTCCTTAAAGCCCTTAACTGTTTCAGCAATTTTCACATACTTTCCAGCTCTGCCTGTAAATGGCTCTGCCACAAACATTGGTTGGGTGAGAAATTTTTGGATTTTTCTGGCTCGGGAAACCGCTATTTTATCCTCTTCTGATAGCTCTTCCATACCTAATATAGCAATGATATCTTGCAGATCTTTGTAGCGCTGAAGCGTTCTTAAAACTTCTTTTGCAACCAGGTAGTGTTCTTCACCAACAATGCTTTGATCAAGTGAGCGAGAACTGGATGTCAAAGGATCGATGGCAGGATAAAGCGCTTGCTCAGCCAGCGACCGTTCAAGAGTAATCGAGGCATCAAGATGAGAAAAAGTGACCACGGGTGCTGGATCTGTATAGTCATCGGCTGGAACATACACAGCCTGAATGGATGTGATTGATCCTTTTGTTGTTGAGGTTATCCTCTCCTGAAGGGCTGCCATCTCGCTGGCAAGTGTCGGCTGATAGCCAACAGCTGACGGGATTCTGCCTAAAAGTGCAGAAACCTCTGATCCGGCTTGAGCAAATCTAAAAATATTATCGATAAAAAGTAGTGTATCCATTCCTTTTCTATCGCGAAAGTACTCAGCCATCGTAACACCGGTTAAGGCCACACGAAGTCTATTGCCCGCAGGTTCATTCATCTGACCAAAGACCAAGGTAGTTTTATCTAATACTTTAGTCTCTTTCATCTCATTCCAGAGATCGTTTCCCTCCCTTGTTCTTTCCCCAACACCGGTAAATACCGACACTCCATGATGTTGCTTTGCCACGTTATGAATCATTTCCTGAATAAGCACAGTTTTTCCAACGCCTGCTCCCCCAAAAATAGCCACCTTTCCTCCTTTTATAAATGGTGCAATCAGATCAATCACCTTGATTCCCGTTTCAAAGACTTCCTCCTCAACAGATTGAGAAGTTAATGGTGGACTTTCAGCATGTATGGGCATCATCAGTTTTGCCTTTAACTCAGCCTTCTCGTCTATGGTCTCACCAAGTACATTAAAAATTCTTCCCAGTCCAGCCTCGCCTACTGGCACCTCGATCGGCTTGCCCGTATTCTCTACCATATCACCTCTTTTTAGTCCGTATACGTTACCAAGTGCAAGAACACGAACAACACCATCCCCCAAAATTGCCTCCACCTCGAAAACCAGTTTATTTTCCTTGGCTAATATCAAAGCATCATAGATCTTTGGCGACTGCTTTTCTGGAAACTGAATGTCGACAACGACGTTTCGAATTGAGATTATTTTCCCCTGTCCCATTTTCTATTAACTATGAACTATTAACTATGAACTAACTGACCTCAACTGATTCCTTTGCCGTAATCATATCCAAAAGCTCTCCTGTTATCTTTTCTTGTCTCAATTTATTGCCAATCAAGGTCAAATTATAGATAATGTCTGTTGCATTATCAGTAGCGTTTTTCATCGCCATCATTCTTGAAGCATGCTCTACAGCCTCGCTACTTATGATTGCTCCACGAATTTTTTCTTCAAGGAAACTTTTTATCAGCGGGTCTATGATGATTTCGGGTGTAGGCTCGATTGTGTATTCAGACATAAACCTTTTCTCTTCTATTTTTTCGCCTTCCCGCCTCATCGGAAGTAAGACCTCCTCAAGCGGTTCTGACCTGAATGTTGATATATATTTATTATATATTAGCATTACAGAAATATAATCTTCAATCAAGTAGCGCTCCAAGACAAATGAAAATATCGCTGATACCTCGTGCAAAAAAATACCTTTTGAGAAGTCGGCTAAAACCTTTCCGCCCATGCGATTGATAAATTGCGCACCCTTATTACCAACTGTGATAAAGTCTGCTTGAGAAAAATCAATATTATTTCGCAGCATTAATCTATACAAATTGATGTGAAAAGAACCGCACAAGCCTTTATTAGATGAAATTAAAAGGATGAGTTTTTTTTGATTTTTTTTCTCAGTCTGTTTAAGCAATTCTGATGTGGACGCATCTACTCTTGGTAAAAGTTTTTGGATTACCGCGGTCAAAGTATTGCGATACGGCCTTCCGTCTACCTCATTCTGTTGAGCTTTGCGCATTTTAATCGCCGATACAAGCTGCATGGCTTTTGTTATTTTTCTCACGTTGCGAATAGATTTAGTTTTTTTTCGTACTTGCCGAAGGTTCATTCTAAATTTTCTGTGACAAACTTCTTTAACTCCTCCTCATCCTTTTTCTCAAGGATTTTATTTTTTTCGACTCTGTTTATCCAGGCTTTACCCCGACCATTTAAGCTCTCCAGCAATTTTTTCTCAAATTCTTCAACTTCATCAAGTGGCAAGCTGTCAAGGTAACCATTGCTTGCGGCCCAAATTATGGCTACCTCAAATGCCAAGCTATGCGGTTGATTTTTTTTCTGTTTTAAAATTTGAGTTATCCGCGCGCCGCGGCTTAAAAATTTTTTAGTCTCCTCATCCAAGTCAGACTCGAACTGTGAAAAGGCTGCCATCTCTCTATATTGAGCTAGATCAAGTTTTAGCCTTCCAGCAACTTGCTTCATTGCTTTAGTCTGGGCGTTTCCACCGACTCTTGATACAGATAGACCAACATTTATAGCCGGCCTAATTCCAGCATTAAATAGATCTGACTCAAGATAAATCTGCCCATCTGTTATCGAAATGACATTGGTTGGAATGTAAGCTGAGAGATCTCCCTCCAAAGTCTCGATGATCGGTAGCGCAGTAAGAGATCCTCCTCCAAACCGCTTATCTAATCTACAGGCTCTCTCCAACAGTCGGGAATGAAGATAAAAAATATCGCCAGGGTAAGCTTCTCGGCCAGCAGGCCTTCTTAATATTAAAGAAATTTGTCTGTATGCCCAGGCGTGTTTTGTTAGGTCATCATAAATCACAAGCGCGTCTTTGCCTTGATCCATAAAGTACTCGCCTATGGCACAGGCTGCGTATGGAGCCAAATATTGTAGAGAGGTCGAGTCTGAAGCCGAGGCAGCCACAACCACCGAGTAGTCCAGCGCATTTTGCTTTCTTAAAAGTTCTACGGTTGAGGCAATTTTAGACCTTTTTTGACCGATTGCGCAATAAATACAGATAAGATTTTCTTTTTTTTGATTCAAGATCGTATCAACAGCAATGGTTGTCTTACCCGTACCTCTATCGCCAATGATAAGCTCACGTTGACCTCTGCCAATTGGCACCAAGGCGTCTATGGCCTTTATGCCAGTTTGAACTGGTACATTTACCGGCTTTCGTCGCACCACTCCAGGCGCGATCTTTTCAATTGGATAATTTTTTTTTGCCCTAATTTTTGCTCCTCCATCAAGCGGTTGACCAAGCGGATTGACAACTCTACCAAGTAGTGAAGTATCAACAGTCAGAGATAGGGTTACTCCCGTTGCTTTGGCAGTATCGCCATCTTTTATGCTAAGATAGTCTCCCAAAACAATTGAACCAACCGAATCTGGCAACAGGTCTACGACAAGTGCCTTTGTTGCACGGTTTAACTCGATTATCTCACCATATGAGATATTATCTAATCCTTTCAGACTAATTACGCCATCCATCACCTGCGTCACGCTTCCAACGTCTTGGGCTTTTATCTCTGTTTTAGTTGAACGCAACTCTCTTTCTATATCTTTGAGATATTCGTCAAATATTTTCATATAGCTTTTGTTTTATATTCTGCAATTGACCTTTTAATGACAGATCGATCACCTTAGAGCCTATTTTTACGACAATTCCTGCCAAGAGCGACTGATCGACGATATATTCTATGTTTAAATCCCGAGAAACCAGAGGGACATGTGAAAATAACAAATTTTTTTCGTCTTCACCCAGTTTGCTCGCCGATATTACAGTCGCCTTTTCTTTAAATGTTTCTATTTTTTCACGAAAGAGCCGTCTTAGCTCCTCTCGTACGTTAGGATCGATTTTCATGTTTTGCAACTGTGTTGCTTAAATTTTTTAGGATATAAGTGGTGATTTTCTTTTTTGACTCTTCATCTAAGAAATCCTTCAAAGCTTTTTCCAGTACAAGCATGCTTAGGTCTGCGACTTTATTTTTCACTTCTTGGTATAGCTTATTTCGCTCTTCCAAGGTCTCCTTCTTTGCTTTTACCTGCATCGTTTCTACTTCTTTTTTTGCTTCGGCAATGATTCCTTCTCGGACAACTAAGGCGTCTTCCTTCGCGTTTTCAAGTATTTGGTTCCTTTCATTTTTTACTTTATCCCTCATTTTCTTCTCGCTTAGCATAAGCTCCTCTTCGCCTTTTTTCAATTTGTCTAAAAGCGCCTCCTTTTCCTTTTCGTTTTGTTTTTCTTGATTCAAAAATCTAGAAAACGGTTTGGCTATAAATCTTTTAAAGATATAAAAAAAGAGCACAAAATTTATGAGCTGAGCAATCAATAATTTGGCGTCAATTCCTAAATTTTCCATATTAAATAAACCTTAAAATAAATGCTATAACAAGAGCAAAGATTGCTAATGATTCTGCAAATACTATAGCCAATATCATCGTATTTCTAACCGTTGATTCTGCCTCTGGATTTCTTCCCATCGCCTCAACCGCCTTTCCTCCGATGATTCCAATTCCAATACCTGGCCCAATCACTCCCAGACCAATTGCAAGCGCTGTAGCCAATAATTTTGCTGCTTCGGCATCCATATGAATCACCTCATTTCAAATAAATCTTATTTGACTAATAGGTCTAATGTGATTTTAATGTTGCTAAATTTATAAATACCGCCGTCAACATTGCAAAGACAAAAGCCTGAATAAATCCTATAAAAATCTCTAAAAGTAAAAACGGAAACGAGGCCAGAACCGGTATGAGAAAAGCGATGATTGATAATATCACCTCACCAGCAAAAATATTACCAAAAAGTCGAAAGGCAAATGAGATAATCCGAGAAAATTCTGAAACTAACTCTAAAAGTCCCGTGAAAATCGAAATAGGATTTGAAAAATTAAAAAACTTCCCCAAATATCCAGCTGCCCCCAATTCCTTCATACCGTAATATTGGATTGAAAAGAATGCGACAAGAGCAAGGATGAGTGTGGTGTTTAGATCAGTTGTGTTTCCTCGCAAAAGTGGGACAAAACGCGTCTCGTTACCCTGAGAGGCACGAATTAGAACGCTGCCGACTCCAGGCAATAATCCAAACCAGTTGAGAAACAAAATATATATAAATAATGACCCCAACAAGGGGAAAAGCGAATTAATCCGCTCACCAACAACTGTCCCAAAAAAATTATAGATGCCTTTAAAAGCAAAATGCAACAGATAAAAAAACTGAGATCGTTTATTTTTTTTGATTTGCTGCTGATAGTAGACAGCCATAAGAAAAAAAAGAAAGATGACAATGATAGCTGTCAAGTAGGAGTTGGTAAGCGGAAAACCGAAAAAATCAGCCAGATGATCTGGCTTGATAGAAATATGTGGACCCTTACTCTCCATTTTTTAACAACTTAAATAAGTTATAAAAACTGGCAACTGTGCCAAGAAAAAGGAAAATACTTGTAAAAAACGGCTTCGTTCCTGCCCAATAATCAACTCCTAGACCCAAAAAAACTCCGATAATTATCGGAGTAATTATATAATAACCAACATTTAGATAGGTAACATCAAACTTTTTTTTGGTAAGTTTTTTACTTTCCTTCTCATTGACTTTTTTAATATTTCCCGCTAGATCGACAGCAAAAATAGGGTTGCTTTTTTTGATTGTAGCATCAATTTTACCTCTGGTCAACTCCGAATTATATTCATAACCTGCACGTTTTCTTTTTTTAAGTAATTGAAAAATTTGGATATTTGTCATTTGAAATTTATTTATTTTTTACTGTGTTACATTATCTAAATCTACTGCATTATCAACTAATATACTCAACCTTCCCTCCCTATCATTGACTTTACCCTTCAACATCACGACTCGATTTATAGCAATCGTATCTCTCAGTCGCGCAAATAACTTGGGAAAGACGACGCACTCGATGGAGCCAGTTTCGTCAAAAAGATTCATAAAAGCCATCTCTGAATTGTCTCTTTTTGTTTTGATCACCTTTTTAGCACTGACAATCCCTGCCAAAATATGAGTTTTATTGACGTCTTCTGTATTCACATCGCCAATTTTTTTAGTAATTTTCTTTTGGATAATTTTTTGGAATTTTAATAGTGGATTTTTGGTGATGAGAAATCCGATTATTTCCTTTTCCATCTGTAGGATCTCGTCTTCATTAAAATCTTCAACCAAAGTAATTTTGTCAATAAGATTCAGCTTGCTACCCTCTTGACCAAAAAGGCTAAACTGGCCTTTTTCTTCGTCAGCTTTTGCTTCAGCAACCTCTTTGACTATATGAGGATAATATGATAAGAGTGAAGCCCTATTTGCATATTCTTTGAAAGCGCCTGCCTTGATCAGGCTCTCTACCGTCTTTTTGTTTACTCTCCTCAAATCCACCCTATAGAGAAAATCTTTAAAGCTCTTAAATGAGCCGTTCTTTCTTGCGGTCAATATTGACTCAATCGCCGCGTGACCAACGTTTTTTATGGCGGACAGACCAAATCTTATGGCCTTGCCATCTATTGTAAAACTATAGTAAGATTTATTGATGTCGGGGGGTAAAACCGAGATTTCCATCCGCCTGCATTCTTCTATGGCCTGTGCCATTTTAATCTCCCTTTGTGGTCCTGCGATGCCCTGAAGTTCTGCAGACAAAAGTGCGGTCATAAACTCGACAGGGTAGTTGGCTTTCATGTATGCAGTCCAGTAAGCTATAAGACCGTATGAGGCAGAATGTGGTTTGTTAAATCCATAAGCGGCAAATTTTTCAATAAAGTTGAAAATTTTTTCGGCCAAAGACTTTCTATACCCGTTTTTTACGCAACCTTCGATAAACTTTACTTTTTCCTTTTCCATAAGAGCCTTTTTCTTTTTTCCCATGGCCATTCTCAAGTTGTCCGCCTGACTCATGGTGTAACCGGCAAGTTTATTGGCAATCTCCATCACCTGTTCTTGGTAGACCAATACGCCGTATGTTTCCTCAAGAATCTGTTTTAAATCTGGATGCAGATATTTGCTTGCTTTGGGATTCTTCTTATTTTCTAAAAACAAGGGAATAAGATCCATCGGCCCAGGCCTATACAAAGCAACCATGGCGTCAATGTCGGTGATTTTTGTTGGTTGGAGGTCTTTGGCCAGTCGCCTCATGCCTGAGGACTCAAGTTGAAAAATCCCCACGGTTTCACCTCGAGATACAAGCTCGAAGGTTTTTTCATTATCGAGGGGCACCTTATGAATATCTATCTTCGATCCCAAACTTTTATGCACATAGCCGATGGCCTCCTCAAGAATGGTTAAGTTCCGAAGCCCCAAAAAATCTATTTTTAAAAGACCCACCGCTTTATTATCAGACACAGTATTGAGATCTATGCAGTACATGTCATATTGGGTTATGATACGATTCTCTTTATTTTCACGTTGAAGTGGCACATATTCGGTAAGTTCCTTATCGGCGATGACCACTCCTGCTGCATGAACCGAAGCGTGACGTGGCAGTCCTTCGATTTTTCTTGCCACATCCAGGACTTTTTTAGTCTCCTCCTCAGTCTGATAGGCAAATTTTAAAGGAGCAGATTCCTCAAGCGCCTGAGATATGGTCATGGGAAATCCTTGTTTGCCTTGAGGTATCATTTTGGCAATTCGATCTCCCTGAGCATAAGACATACCAAGAGCACGCACTACGTCCCTGACTGCGAGGCGTGCCTCCATGGTGCCAAAGGTTATGATTTGTGCGACTTTTTCCTCGCCGTATTTTTTTGTGACATAGCGTAGGACTTCGTCGCGGCGAATATCGGCAAAGTCTATATCGATATCAGGCGGCGTTGGTCTGTCAGGATTGAGAAAACGTTCAAAAGGAAGATTATATTCAAGTGGATTGATATCAGTTATTCCTAGTATATAGGCGACAAGCGAACCTGCGACCGACCCTCTGCCGGGGCCAACAGCTATGCCATTTTTTTTGGCCCAATTCACAAAATCTTGAACTATAAGAAAATATGTAGAATATCCTTTACCCACTATGATATTGAGTTCATATTCAAGCCGTTGTCGTACCAAATCTTTACTCTCTTTTACCATTCTTCCCACTTTAGAATTGACAAGTTTTTTAAGATATTCATCAACTGGCTCTTTATCCGGTGTTTGAAAATTAGGTAAAATCCACTTACCATAGGGAATATCAACATTACACTGTTTAGCTATCTTAAGCGTATTTTCGATAGCTTCTGGAAGGTCTACAAAGGTTCCTTTCATTTCTTCAACAGACTTAAAATAGAAATCAGGTTTGTCAATCATCGTCAGCGGCCTATTTTTCTCAAAAATGGTTCGCAGTGTCTGAATACAAAGAAGTATCTCCTGCGCATAGGCATCTTCCGAATCTAGATAGTGAACGTCGTTTGTCGCTACAAGGGGAACTCCATATTTGCGGGAAAGTTTTATAAGGTCCTTGTTCATTTTGTCAAGGATATCCATCTTGGGATGCCTCTGGATTTCTAGATAAAAGTCACTTTTAAATATACTAATATATCGCTCGAGTATCCTTTCGGCCTGACCTACCTGATTTTCAACTAAAAGTGATGGTATTTCTCCATTGAGGCATCCAGAAAGGGCTATCAAGCCTTCGTGATACTTTTCTAAGAGCTCAAAATCTATTCGTGGTTTGTAGTAAAAACCCTCCAGGTGTGCCGCCGTTACTAGTTTGAGCAAATTCTTGTAGCCGATAAGATTTTTTGCCAACAAAACAAGATGAAACTGATCTTTGTCGACTCCTGGTTGTCTATCGAATCTGCTTTTTTTTGCTTTATAGACCTCAACGCCAATAATGGGTTTGATCCCCATCTCTTTTGCCTTGATAAAAAATTTAAATGCACCATACAATGCTCCATGATCGGTTAACGCAACAGCGGACATCTTCATTTCTTTAGCTCTGGCTAAAAGATCTTCGATACGGCACATGCCATCCAACAGCGAATATTCTGAATGGGTGTGAAGGTGGACAAAACTCATATTTTTGCTATTTGATTTTTGATTTTTGATATTACGACTTTTGCGTCAGCTTTCCCTTTCATTTCTCTCATCACCTGTCCGACCAAAAACATAATCGCATTTTCTTTTCCACTTTTATAATCTTCAACAGCTTTCTTGTTCACTACAATTAATCGATTAATTGTAGTTGTAAGTAATTTTTCATCAGTTTCTTTTGGTTGAAGCATTTCAATTGCTTTATTAATAAAAGAGTTTACCTGCAGCTCAGTAGATAACTTCTTATTAATTATGACTTTAGCAACGTGATCCTCAAGATTAACGATATTTTTGTCTTTTTTAAATCTTTGAACAGAGTCGTTAAAAATAACTGCCTCAAAAAAATTAATCATTTGTTTATTTCTTGTAAGAATGAAGGCATCTTCATATCTTAGACCTAATTTTAAGTACTTATCGATTTTTTCTTGCGGGAGTTCGGGTACTTTGATCTTATCAAGATAATCCTCTCTGAAATTTAATGGAAGGATATCTGGTTCGGGAAAATATCTATAATCATGTGCCTCTTCTTTTGATCGTTGCGAATAGGTGACTCCTTTTCCTGAGTCAAAACCTCTAGTTTCTTGTTCTGGCATATTTCCATCTTGAAGAATTTCAATCTGCCTTTCGACTTCATATTCAATTGCTTGCTTAACAAACCTGAATGAATTTATATTCTTCACTTCAACTTTGTAATTAGGTAATTGGTCATTGGTAATTGGTAGCTTTCCAACAGAAATATTTGGTTCTAACCTCATAGAACCTTTCTCCATATCCGCATCTGAAACATCCAGATAACGAATTATCACCTGTATTTCTTCTAAAAATCTTTTCACGTCATCTGAATTATCAAAGTCTGGTTCCGTGACAATCTCAACCAACGGGACACCCGAGCGATTGAAGTCTACAAGTGTATCTCCATCCTCGTGAATAAGCTTTGCCGTATCTTCCTCGAGATGTACCCTTTGGACTCGAAATGTTTTATTTTTGGAGTTTTGAATTTGGGATTTGTTAGGAAATTGGAAATTGGAAATTGGAAATTCCACAAATCCATTTGTGGCTATTGGTTCGTCGTACTGTGAAATCTGATATCCTTTAGGCAAATCTGGATAAAAATAGTGTTTTCGATCAAACTTTGAAACATTATTTATTGTGCAATTTAAAGCTCTGCCTATCAATATGGTCCAATCTATAGCTTTTTTATTGGGTACTGGTAAAGCGCCCGGAAGACCAAGACACACAGGACAAGTGTATATATTAGGTTGTTTTGCCCCAAAGGGATCGTTTTTGCAACCACAAAACATCTTTGAGGCTGTTTTTAAAGCTACGTGAATTTCTAAACCAATGACTGATTTATAATTGTTCATATATTTGGTTTTACTTTGTAATACAGAGTTTTTTGCTCAAACGCATAACCAACTTGATATAGCAGTTCTTCACGAAAATGAGGTCCAATAATCTGAATTCCGACCGGTAATCCGTCGATAAACCCGCTTGGGATATTTAACGCAGGCACACCAGCAATATTTACTGGGCAGACAAAAATATCCGAAAGATACATCTGGAGCGGATCATTGGCTTTTTCGCCTATTTTAAAAGGAGGTGTAGGTGAAGAAGGTGCAATAACAATATCAACCTCTTTAAATGCGTTTTCAAAATCCTGTTTAATAAGTCTTCTCACTTTGGCGGCTTTTAGATAATAGGCATCATAATAACCTGCAGATAACGTATATGTTCCAAGCATAATTCTCCGTTTAGCTTCTGCACCAAATAAGCTTCTTTCACCACCATATCGCACCCCATCAAACCTAGCCAGATTTGAACTTACCTCAGACGGGATAAGAATGTAATAGCAAGCCATAGCAACATCGGTGTGTGGAAGTGAAATAGTTTGAACCCTCGCTCCTAGTGACTTAAATTCATTTATCGCATCATTTATGTTTTTTTCTACTCTTTTATCCATTCCGTCAACAAAATATTCCTTCGGAACTCCAATTTTTAAATCGCTTATTTTTCTGTGCAGCAAATTTGAATAGTGGGGAACGACTATGTCTGGAGTTGTAGCATCGTAGTGATCTTTTCCAGCCGTAATTTCAAGTATTTTCGCATTATCATATACAGTATGAGTCAGATGACCAATGGTATCAAAAGAAGACGCCATCGCAATTATGCCATAACGTGATACCCTTCCGTAAGTTGGTTTTAAACCAACAAGATTACAGAAAGCAGCGGGTAGTCGAACAGAGCTTCCAGTATCTGTTCCAGTAGCCATAAGACATTCTCCAGAAGAAACCGCTGCCGCTGAACCGCTACTTGAGCCTCCGGGGACTCTTGCCAAGTTGTAAGGGTTTCGAGTTGGGTCATAATCAGAATTTTCTCCTGATGATCCATGCCCCCAAGCATCTTCATTTGTTTTTCCCATAACTATCGCACCTGCTTCCCTAATTCGTTTAACCACCGTTGCATCAAAAGGAGGGACATAGTCCTCAATGATCTTTGATCCTGCACTAGTCCTTAGATCTTTTGTCGTAAAAAGGTCTTTAAACGCCACAGGTATACCTAAAAGTGGTTTCTGGTCAAATACCGTAGCATCATCAGTCGAAATGAGTTTATCTACTTTTTCCGCTTGTTTTAAAGCTCCTTTGCTATCAACGGTTAAGAAGGCAAATATTTTTTTATCTATCTCGTTTATTCGCTCTAGACAGGCTTTTGTTAACTCGACTGCCGAAAATTTCTTTTTTTTTAATCCTCCAACCGCCTCCTGAATAGTAAGAAAGCATAACTCTTTAAATTTAGCCATAAATTAAAAGACGGACTTAACTTTAAAATATCCATTTTTCTTGCTTTTAGTGTTCTTCATTGCCTCATTTTGAGATAAAGATCTTTCGGTAGAAACCTTGTCAACTCTTGTCACATTAACTAAGTCAGTAAGTTGCGAAACCGCCTCTACATCATCGGTATTTAGCGAATCGAGAAGTCTTATGTAATTTACAACTTCTGAAAGCTGTTTTTGAAATTTTACAATTTCTTCCTCTGTCAATTTTATATTCGCTAATTTTGCAAGATGAAGAATATCTTCTCTTTTAAGTTTTGAAAATGATTTCATAAATAAATTAAGGTCTAAATCTTCCCAATAATCGCGGAAATGGAATTGTTTCTCTCACGTGGGGTAACTTACATAGCCAAGCAACCATTCTCTCGAGACCGATACCAAAACCGCTGTGCGGTACGCTGCCATATTTTCTTAAATCTAGATACCAATCGTAGTCTTTCATATCAATATTTCTTAATTTTATTTCATCCAGCAGTATTTGGTAATCGTCTTCTCTCTCGCCTCCTCCGATAATTTCACCGTAACCTTCAGGAGCTAGTAAATCTGCAGATAGCGCATATGATTTATCTTTACTGTCCCTTTTTACATAAAATGCTTTTACCTCTGCAGGGTAGTGAGTTACAAAAATTGGCGACAGAAAATGGTTCATTAAAATTGTCTCGTCATCGTTACCAAAATCAGATCCAACCTTGATATCTGATCCTAGAGAATTGAGCGTTTTTACAGCCTCTAAATAAGTTATACGAGGAAATGGGATTTTTATTTGTTTTAAAAAGGTCATGTCTCTTTCCAATATCTGTAGCTCCTTTTCACAGTTTACTAATACACTCTGTGTAATATGATAAATCAGCTCCTCTTCAATTTTTAGAATGGCGTCAAAATCTACAAAAGCCGCCTCCGCATCCATCATCCAAAATTCGATTAAGTGTCTGCGAGTTTTGGATTTTTCAGCCCTCATCACAGGCCCAAAATCATAGCATCTGCCTACAGATCCTATCGCTGCCTCCAAATAAAGCTGTCCCGATTGTGTCAGATACGCCTTTTCTCCAAAGTAATCAATCTCAAAGAGGGTGGTCGTTCCCTCACAAGCAGACGGTGTGATTATAGGAGTATCAACTCGCAAAAAACCATTCTTTTGTAAGTACTCATTTATAGCTAAAATAAGTTGGTTACGAATTCGAAGAATTGCCCACTGCCTTTTACTTCGCAACCAGAGATGGCGATTACTCAGCAAAAAATCTGGGCCGTGTTCCTTTTTTCCAATTGGAAATTCATCAGCTAGTCGAATAATTTCCAACTCTTTTACTGTTAATTCATATCCATCAGGCGCCCGTTTATCTTCCCGAATAATTCCTCGCGCTAAAATTGACGATTCAATAGTAACTTTTTCTGCAGCTGCAAACGATTCCGAAGATACTTCACTTTTAACAACAATTCCCTGGATAAAACCCGAACCATCTCTAAGCTGAAGAAAATGTATTTTACCACTTGATCTTTTGTTATAGACCCAGCCTTTTATTTCAACATCTTTTCCAACAAATTTTGCAGCATCTCTAATAAAAAACGTAGTTTTCATGAAAAGATTATACCCTATTTTAGTTCAGAAACTAAGGCCAAAGGTGTCTGTTCGTCTGCCTGACCCATGGGATTATCAGAGAAAATTTTCTCAATTAATTTATTGTCTAAACCTGTCGAGTTACCTAAAACCTTTTGTCCAAGATCATTGGCGTCGATGATGACAACACCCATAAAATTTAAAATTTGAAATTTGAAATTTGAAATTGATTTGGTATTTGTAATTTGTAATTTGATATTTTCCGCAACTCGTTGCGGATCTTTAGGTCCCAGCTTTGCCGAGACATTTGAAGGATAAAGCGAATACTCAGTCGGTCCATCAATAGAGGCAACTTCCTCTCCGGCAATCCTATAAAATAATCCGCTCCAGCCAAAAGGTTTGGTGATGGCTGCAATAATCGCGGCACTTATCACCCTAACCACCCCAACCTCCCTGATTGCTAATTCCATAGTCCACTGACTACCCAACCCAATCCCATATGGTGTTTTTTTTACAAATCTAGCTAATAGTTTGGACCAAAAACCAGCTTTTATATCCCAAATAAAATACGATCTACCTTGAGCTAGGGCCACAATCTTTTCGGAAACAACGATGAACCACTTCTTACTGTTATATTGTTTTATTGTTATATTGTTTTTAGCAATACGGCTATATAACAATTCAGCTATTTTCTTTGTAACTTCATCACCCTTTTTGAATAGTTCTGTCCTTATGGGAAATCTCAGATATCTCTTCTCGTCGATCTTTATCTCCAACTTCTTTCCTTCATTTGGTTTGCCAAATTCGTGAATTCGTGAATTCGTGAATCGATTAACTGGTTGTGGATCAAAAAATATTCTCAACCATAACTCAGTATTGAGGAAACGCCAGAACAACATAGTGTCGTCAGTTTTTCCCTCGATAAATAGCTGAAACGCCTTTAGCACCTCCTGTTGGTTAAAGTATTTCCTTTTGGCAAATGACTCGCTCAAAAAAATAGAATAAATTTTGTTTTTCATTCTTAAAAACCACTCATATTCTGGCGTTGTGAATCCAATTTTATTTCTTCGCTTAACGATAAGCTCTGGCAATAAATCTTTCATTGTTTGCCGAAGAATAAATTTGTTCCAGCCATTTTTGACAATTGCCTCGTCTGGTAGACTAAATAAATAGCGCAAAAGATTGCTATCTAAAAAGGGGACTCTTCCTTCGATAGAAAAACTCATTGAGTTTCGGTCTTCATAGCGAAGTAGAGCCTGCAGACTGTTGCCAAATATATCCTCGATCAATCGTTTCTTAAGGTTGTCTTTTACGTTGCTAAATTCTTCATTCTTAAACTTTTTCAGAAACGACTCCTTCATCCAATGTATCGATACATTGGAGTTCGCTCCCGTTAAATTTCTAATTACATATTTACCAATTATGTCCATTGATGAAAAAAGCTCTTTTAGAAAAATTACGTATTTTTTTTCTTTCCAAAGCTGACGCAGATAAACAAAAAGGTAGGGATCATATCCTGCCATCATCTCATCTGCACCCTGCCCATCAAGAAGGACCGTAACTTTCTTATGAGCAAGCTGCATTACTTTAAATTGTGCATAAGGGCCCGTACTAATAGTCGGTTCTTCCTGGACTCTGATAAACTCTTCGATATCTTTGAAAAACTCCTCGGGTTTTGGATAGGTTTTAAAATTTTTGATTTTTAATTTTAAATTTTTAGTTACCTCATCTATATATTTTTCTTCATCGTTTGCTCCACCTGGAAAAACAGCTGAGAAGGTTTTTTGAATACTACCGACAGATTTCGCTTCCATCACGTTATCCTGAAGTAATTTATTGACAACTGAAACAATAGTTGAAGAGTCTAGGCCTCCTGAAAGACAAGTTCCGACAGGAACTTCTGAAATAAGACGCAAACGAACCGCTTCAATCAGTTTCTCTTTAAATTTCTTTATCTCGTATTCTCCCAATCTCTCAGTTTCTTTAACATTTAATAAGTCTTCTTTTAGGCTCGTATAATTCTGAATTCTGAATTCTGAATTCTGAATTGTCATGTATTCTCCAGGCATTAATCTATAGACCTCAGCAAAAAAAGTTTCTCTCTGATCATCATGAACTCTATACTTTAAATAGCGATAAATAATCCTGTCGTTTGGTTTTTTTTTGATCAAGCCTGAATATATGAGAGGTTTTATTTCTGAAGAAAACATCAATTGTAGTGATAACGAAGATAATGAGTCAAAATTTTTCGAGACTTTCTGTTTGAGAAAAGGAGTTCCGACGCGATTCCTCAAATTTTGAGGTTGAGCAAGGAACGACTGGTCCCGATGTACATCGGGATTCGAGTTAAGTCGAGATAAAATTTCTGACGAATTATTGATAAACGAGAAATATAGTGGTTTTATGCCAAAATGGTCTCTAGCCAAAATTAGCTTTTTCTTTTTTAGATCATAAAGCGCCACGGCAAACATCCCGTTAAACCTCTCAAAACAAATTTCTCCCCACTCTTCGTACCCATGTACGATCACCTCTGTATCAGACTTTGTCGCAAAATTATGCCCCCTTTTTTCAAGTGCCCACCTTAATTCTCGAAAGTTATAAATCTCTCCGTTGTAAGTCACAACGACTGATTTGTCCTCGTTATAAATTGGCTGATCTCCACCCTTTCTGTCTATTATGGCAAGTCTTCTATTTAGTAGTGAAGCATTGTCATCGGTGTAAAACCCTTCACCGTCAGGTCCTCGATGTGTAAGTTCTTTTGAAAATTTTTCGATTAAATTATCATTTCTAAAACCGTAAAAACCAGCTATTCCGCACATATTTACATACTGCGAAGAATTCTAATTCGCTCTTCTGCAGGAGGATGCGTGCTGAAAAGATTCATCAACCAGGAAGACGCTTTTGCCTTTTTGAAAGGATTTGAGATAAATAAATGCGCAGTAGAGGTTGTTGCGGTTTTAAGAACGTGTTTATCGGCTGATATCTTCTCAAGTGCGCGCGCCAATCCTTCTGGGTAACGCGTCAGCAAAATCCCGCTAGCATCGGCTAAAAATTCCCGTCTTCTAGATACCGCAAGTTGAATCAAAGTAGCTATGATTGGCGTAATGATCAACACAATGAGCATAAAAATCATCATAAATGGATTTCTTGAACTTCGATCATTGTCATCACGTCTTATCCCACCCCACCACAGACTTCTCATAATCCAGTCAGAGACCAAGGCAACTGTTCCCACCAATACCGCTACAATTGAGGCAACTAAAATGTCATAGTTTTTGACATGAGAAAGTTCGTGTGCGATTACGCCCTCCAACTCAGTACGATCCAACTTCTCCAAAAGACCAGTCGTGACACATACGATGGCATGCTTGGGGTTACGTCCTGTCGCAAATGCATTGGGAGCTGGATCGTGGATAACATACAGTTTAGGTATGGGTAATCCACCGGCTATAGCCAGATTTTCTGCAACAGTATAAAAGTCAAAAAAATCCTTTTTGTTAGCAGGTTTCGCTCCAGTTGTAAAAAGCACAATTCTATCTGAATAAAAGTAGCTGCCTACCGAGGATAAAAGTGTGAATATAAATCCAAAAGCAAAATAGCTGGTTGGTGAATCAAAAAATTTACCTATCAGAAAAAAAAAGCCAGATACAATAATAATGAATAGAGCTATGATGACATATGTTCGCAACTTATTTTGTGATATTTGGTCGTAAACAGTCATAAGACAATAAAATATATAAGAATTTTGATAGGTGTCGAGAAGGAAGGACTCCAACGAGCGCGCAGATCTGGCGATATTCACCGCCTGTCGAGCACTCGTTGGAAGGAATTCGAGACAGAATCTATCAAAATTCAAAATTTAACTTCAACTTTTTTTCTTTCCTCTTCCTCAGCCTCGAAAAACTCTTCCTGTTTAAATCCAAACATATTGGCTATAAAGTTATTGGGAAAAGTTTGCACTTTTGTATTATATTCTAGTACGTTGCTATTATAAAACTGTCGAGAATAGGCAATCTTGTCTTCAGTATCCTCAAGCTGCCTTTGCAGATCCTTAAAATTATCACTCGCTTTAAGATCAGGATAGGCTTCAGCCACAGCAAAAAGTGATTTTAGGGCGTCTGTCAACATATTGTTTGCTTCGGCTTTCTGCTGCAGGCTCCCGGCCTTCATAAGAGCACTTCGCGCTTTAGTTACTTCTTCAAAAACTCCTTTTTCGTGTTTTGCATATCCTTTTACGGTTTCGACAAGATTTGGTATAAGTTCTGCTCTTCTCTTCAACTGTACGTCGATACCCGACAATGCCTCCTTTATTCTCGTCTTCAAGACAACAAAACCATTGTAAGCAGCGATTAAATAGATAGCTGATAAAATTCCTACACCGATTAAAATATATAGTGGATTCATTAACTATTCACCCCCTAAACAATTTAACAATTTAACCATATAACCATTCTTCGAATTTCCGGAATGAAAATGTATTAATTATATCACTTTTCTTACACCATCCACGTCTTGCAACAGCTACTCCGTAAAACACGCCATCCAGCTCGTTGTTAGCATGCGCATCGGTGTTTATCGTATATTTTAGACCGTACTTCAATCCTTCGCGGACAAGCGTATCTGGTAAATCCAATCTCTCCGGCCAAGAATTGATTTCTATTGCGATATTTTTCTTCTTGCAAAAGTCAAAAATCCTAGACCATTCTAGTTCAAAGCCTTCACGTCTTCCCAATAGTCTACCGGTCGGATGACCTAAGATTTTGATCTTAGGATAATCAAGCGCTTTCATTACTCGAGCTGTCATAGTTTTAATGTCTAAATTAAATGCGCTGTGAACAGAAATGATAAGATAATCAACATACTCAATTGCTTTTTCGGGCAACGCAATTTTGCCACTAGGAAGTATATCCACCTCCAATCCTACAAAACATTTTACTTTCATATTTAGTTTTCTAATTTTATTAATCTCATAGTTTCTTAATCTCATAATCTCAATAACTTCTTTTTCTGACAAGTCTCCAATCTTTGGATTATGATCTGCAAAACCAACGTATTCATAATGTAATTTTTCCGCATGATCTAAAATTTCCTTATAACTATTTTTTCCAAAGTCATGAGAAGGTTTTAAATTGTAGGATGAATGAATATGTAGGTCTCCTTTAATCTCTTTAGTCTCAATTAGTCTCGGTATTTTTTGCATCTTTGCCAGCTCAATCTCATCTGTCCCTTCTCTAATCTCTGGAGGAATATATTGAAGACCAAGAAATTTATAAAAATTAACCTCATTCTTAAATTCGAATAGTTCTGTTTGTTTATTGAAAATTGGATCTTTAGATTTGCTTGGAACTTGGAACATGGAACTTGGAACTTTTTTAATAGATTTAATGCCATACTCTGACAGAGAGAGACCTTTTCGAAGAGCATATTCTCTAAGATTAATATTATGCGCCTTGCTGCCTGTAAAATATTGCAGCATTGAACCATAACTTTTCTCCTCCTCTACTCGCAAATCAACGCGGACATTTGGTCGAACGATTATTGATGCTTTTTTTTCTCCTGCATTATCAATTCTTATCAACTTAGCAAACTTGAGAAAGTGCTGAATCAGATCGTGAGTTTTTTTATCAGAAACAACAACAGCAATATCAATATCCCCAATCGTGGCAACCATTCTGCGAAGCGATCCCAAAGCATCCACTCTCTTTACAGATGGAAACTGTTTTATATACTCTGTCAGTTCTTTTGCCAAAGAGAACGCATAAGGAAGCGGCATGCGTTCAGTTTTTGTTGAGCGTTTCTCAAATAAATTTATAGCTTCTAAAATATCTTGTTGTGATTTTTCTCCAAACGTTTCTAATTTTGCGACTTTTCCCGCTAGACAAGCTTTCTTTAAATCTTCTACAGCTGTCCTATCATTAATTAACTTAAGAGACGTTACTAACTTATATGCTTTTTTAGGACCAACTGTAGGAATCTTCATCAGTTGATAGACGGCACTGGGAATTTTTTTGAGTATCGAATCGAAATGTTTAGATCTTCCAGCTTTAAAATATTCATCCAGATGCGATCCGATTGAGGGACCAATTCCAGGAACATCATACAATTTGTTATCTTGCCAGATGTCTCTAAGTTCTCTTGTTAGGTGTTCCACAGCATCTGCGGCATTCTCATAGGCGATGGTTCTAAATCTGTTTACACCCTTGAGAAGGTATACTGTAGCCACTGATCGCAAAAGATGTGCAATCGCTTTGTTAGAAAATTTCTTTTGTAGATCGTCCATGCTATTGAATTTAATAAACAGTATGTTAATATAATTATACCTTT
>CAYSQE010000010.1:0-50062 GCA_964433155.1 uncultured Gammaproteobacteria bacterium
GATAAAAACAACCTGAAGTATCGATTTCATACAACCATATATTTCAATCAACCTAGTTAGTAGAATTCGTTAAGCTTTTGCAGACTTTATTTTATTGAGAATAAACCATCCAATGACGGTGAACAAAAGCAATCTCAAAAAAGGAATCTGCACATGAATATTTAAAGCGCTAAGAATCAAGAAAAAGGGAGCAATTATTGTGGCTAAATGTAGATCGATCTGATAAGCTCTTCCATACGTTAGTGGGTACATAATCATTCGCGACACAGCATATAAAACTAACGCTGAAAATACAAGATAGACAAGTTGGGTAATGGTAAGAAATATAAAACTACCAGCAAATAGAAAGGGTATCAAAAATAGTGGTAGGAATTTTAAGAAGGGAAGAAACTTATTGACTATTCCTTTTACAAAGTTTTGATTGATCGTGACATTATTTATTTTTTCAAGCGAAACAGTCTCTATTCTTCCATTATCTTTATAGTAAGAAAGATAACTTCTTGTAAGTAAGGCATATGTTTGATATTTCTTCATGTCCTCAACTGATGCATTTGTATCAATAACTAAAATGTTTTTAATCTTGTCTGACCGTGCTCCTTGGACTTTGTCGAGTTCTTCAAATGTCTTCTCCACTCTTTCTAAGTGAATAACGTATGGTTCTTGGACGTTGGTAGAGACAACTCCTTTATTTATCTTCACTTCTAACTCTGCCGGATACACTTTCACAAGAACCTGTGGAATACGGGTGAGAAATTCATTGAGTGGAATCAAGATCTTTACCGAAGTAACCGCAGTTACTATGATGGATAGAAGAAACGAATAAAATAAAAAATATTTTAAACTAAAACTGAATGGGGCTTTTAGTACATCGCCATAATACGAAGCTGAGCTGAAGCTATTTTTAAGAACATGAAAGAAAGTTTTAAGGTAACTCATTATACAGATGAGTATATGCCAACACTATCCCCCTGTCAACAGGCCATACCTAGGTAACCTGCCAGATGGTAAATTGGATCGTGCCTTTATAACAATCCCATCAAGTAAGATTCACTTACGACCCAATTGTCTTAACCAAGTTGATATGAAACTCAAAAACTTTAATCTCCTACTTTGTTCTAATTCGATTTTTTCCTTGTGTAACTTTTCCTGCCATGATGGAGGCAACTTAGCATGATTTCCTAACCCGTCTCTATACCAAGATTGCGGTTCTTCCCATTGTCCTGTTTTTTTTGATTCGTTTTCCATATGGTTTATTATCACCGCCTTTCTTAATTAACTTCAAAAACAAGCTCAATAATATCTTGTTGTCCTGCATCAAATACCGACTCTTCTATAAATCCCTCATTCATACTGCCTTTTGATAAACCTGTGACTATTTGCTCTTTAAGCTCTTTTGGGATATACAAATCAACAAACAAAACGGGTCTATCATAACTTCTTGACTCTAAAACTGTGTATTCTCTCTTAGACTGCTCCTGAAGAATTTCTTTAATCTCAACGAGAGCATTATCTAGATCATTTTTTTCTGTAAGCTGGACAATAAGAGTCGATGGATTATCTTCGTTATGAAGAGTGGTAAATCGCCAACTACGATAGCCTTGATCCCAAGAAAAATGTGGAATTCTATCGAAATCTGTAGGCATCTGGTTTCGTATGCCTGACCACTTAGAAAAATAAGAGCTATTCTGTAATATATAAAGAGTCTCAAGATCCTCATGCACCTCTTGTGAAAAATCACTCCTCTCCTCTATCATCCAAGGAAGAACATTCCTAACAGTTTCTTTTAGACTTCTTTGTTCATTCCATAATATTTCCTCAAATCCTATAACGAAATTGTGCCTCATACCTTCAACTCCATAATAGTGCTCAAGCATTAAACCATACCCTTCAATAAGAAGTGCTGCGATGATATGACCTGGGTACCTCAAATTTTTGACATATCCCCATTCACCTGAGTCGATAAGCCCAGCAATTGTGGTAAAAATCTTAGAAGCTACTGAACTCAATCCCAACTCATTTGGATCATCGGTTTTCTGCATCCCTCTCTCAAGTGATATAAGTCTTGCTAAAGAAGGTAGCGGTCCTATGTCTGGAATCTTATCACTAAGTGGTAAAAGTGCTATTTTCAAGCGTGGAACTCCACCATAATAATTCGGATCAACTTGCTCTTGACCTTTGATCAAGCTTTGAAATCTATCCCTTACAATTTCAAAACTTGTTAACTGTTGTTTAAACACACTGTAGTCAAAAAGCTCCCCACAAGCTTCTCTCATATTTGGGTAGCGATGAGCAAACGCTTGCATCCCCCTATGTTTCAGATATCGTGCTTGAGATGTTTCCATAGATATGAAAATAATAACCCGTAGTATTTTATGCCATAGGTGGTTTTCTCTCAACTTGTTGTCCGTTTGGTGAACAAAATTGCTTTTATATTTGAATTGATATGAAAGCTTTGATATAATTAATGTCCTAAATATGGACAATAAAATGCTCTTATCCTTTCTCAAGGAACTTGGGCTCACAAATGAAGAAGGCAAAATCTATGAGATATTAGTAAAAAAAGGGGCACAAACTACCCTTGAGCTTTCTCGTGCTACGGAAATCAATAGAACGAGAGTTTATCGCTTACTTGATAAGTTAAAAAGGCACGGACTACTTGAGGAGATCGTTGAAGAAAACAAACGCTTGGTGAAAACAGCACCACTTCATCAACTCGATTTGTTGATAAAACAACAGGAGTTAAAAGCGAACCTCTTGAGAGAAACTTTCCCCAATATCACTTCATTCATCTCCACTTCCTTAGAGACTACTCAACCTGGGACACGCGTCATATTTCACAAAGGCAAAGAAGGTATCAAACAAATGATCTGGAACGTGTTATCTGCAAAAAAGGAATGTGTGGGATATACATTTAGAAGGATAGAGGAAGTTGTGGGAGAAAAGTTTAGCTTACAGTGGAGAGAGGAGTTTGTAAAAAGAGGTCTTCGATTTAGAGATGTATTTTCCGATGAATATTTAAAAAGTTTAAAAACAGGAAAAGAAACTACAAAAACAGAATGGAAAAACAATTTTAAAGGAAGATATATAAAAAGATCAATTTTAGATATTAATCATCAGGTAGACATTTATAATAATGTTACCGGAATATATAATTGGCATGAAGGTGAGGTTTTTGGAGTCGAAATCTACAATGAGAAAGTAGCATCGATGCAAAAACAGCTATTTGAGATTATCTGGAAAATGGCAAAAAAAATTTAATTGACCCTACAAACAAATACTATACAAATCAGCTCTTATCAAAAATTATCTTTCCTTCTTTCTGCTTAAATGTGACTTCGAAAAAATCAAACACATCTGTTCTTCCCAAAAGTGGTGGGACTTCTTCAATCAAAGCCCAACCAATTTGTACGATTAACTCTTCTTTTCCAATTCTCATTTTATTTTTAGTGTAGATAATACGCACAGTTCCTCTGATCCCCCCTATTTCTTTAATTTTTTTCTCATCAAGAGTAAACCCTAACAATTTTCCTAAAGAAAGAGGAATGAGTGTAATATCTGCTCCTGAATCAATATAGGGATTAAACTTTATCCATGAATTTGATTTTGTTTGAAGATATACTTCCGCAACTGGCCTCGAGATTTTTTCTCCACTTGCAGTAACCTCGACTTTATATTTAAAGGTAATCATGAAAAGAAAGTTGGAGAACCAACATTTGTTTTTCGGGAACTTTAGCTAGTGAAATCTCTACTTCTTTTACTTTCTTGACAGCTTTTTTATAGACTTTTTCGGCGTCTTTACCATGAGCTACAATTCTATCTTTTGCAATTGCAATCCATTCCCCTTTGTATTTTGAGGTGTCGGTTTTTATAAAGAAATCGTAATTCGCTGATGGGCTAAATTGTTTAGACATATTAATATTATAACACATTACTTAATCTGAAAAAGGGTGCCGATGAAATAGCCAACAAAGGCAGAGACCATCCCGATCACCATCATCTCTATCCCCTGCCTCAAAAAATTTCTGCCAATGGTTTTTTTTGCTTTGTAAAATCCGACTACAAATAATGTGAGTGCCGAGACAACAAGTGCCACTAATTGGGCCGGCTTAAGGGAAAGAAAGAAAAATGGAGTAAGCGGGATAAATGAACCAACTATCGCAGAGATCCCAACGATTATACCTTTGGGTATCGCATCTTTTCTGTCAATCGGCTCTAATTTTAGCTCTTGCTCCATCATCACGTTTAACCATACCTCTTTATTTGAGGTGATCTTCTCAACAATCTCATCTAAAATCTCTCCTTTAAAGCCATAATTTTCATACAAAGCTCTCACCTCTTCCCTCTCCCCCTCTGGAACATGTTCGATCTCCCATTTTTCCCGCTCATATTCCGATTGATAATAATCAGCCTCGGCTATCTTTGAGGTGTAGGCAACCGCAGCCATCGATATACTCTCGGCAAAAGCAGCGGCTAGTCCGGCGATGATGACGATTTGATTTGATGAAGTAGCCGCTGCTACGCCTAAAATTATGCCTAAAACATTTACAAGTCCATCCTGTCCTCCTAAAATAATTTCAGGCAGTGTAAAGCCGTTGAGATGTGCTTCCCGATGGTGAATATCTTTATGGACTGCACCCACTATATGGGCTTTCTTTATAGCCTCTGGATCATGATTAAGAAATGCCTTGCGAGCATTATCAACTCGAGACATATTCTTTGATTATACCTTACAAGCGTAGGAGGTTATTTGTAGTATTCCCTTACCTGGAAAAGAATGTAGAGAGAAAGAAGAGTTCCGATAAGAAGTCCTCCGAGATTAAATGTGACTAAGTTTTGGATCCCGCCAACAAGCGCTGCATAAAATACTAGATTCCAGGCTCCCTTTGTTCGTTTAAATAGTCCTGGTATAGCCATTGCCTCTAATACAAGTTGGATTCCTGACAAAACAAGGGTCAAGATATAATTTGTGCCGGCGGTCATCCCACCCATAAAACTCAAAGGTGCAAGAAGCGCGCCTAGACCAAAAACTGCAAGAACTAAGGGTAGTGTCAAAATCAAGATAATAAGAGTCACCCACGGAGCGAACTTTACTATGACCTCCTTAAAGTTAGCTGGTATTGCTGGAGCTTTTTTGACTAAATATTCTGCAAGAAGATTTTCTAGTTTAGCAAGATATCCTTTGAAGTCTGAGCTCTTCGTTTCCATTACTTAAAAGCTTAGTATATGTTTTTTTATTTGTCAACGGCATTTTTGAGGCATTTTTGAGTCATAAACCTAAAGAAAGAAACAGAATGAAGCTTAAGCAAATTTTATCCTATAGCTAGAATTTTTCCTCGATAAAATAACTTAAACAATAATAACTTTTAATATTGTTGAGAGTCCTTAATCCTAATTGGATATTTGAGTTTAAATTTATTGCGTCATCCTTGCAGCATACATAAGAAGAAGCATCGCTGTCACGATGATAAAAACTACTCCCAGCTGCATTACCGGACTTAGTTTTGTACCAGTTCTACTTACACCATGCCTCGTAGAACTTACTGCTCTTTTTTTTCGTCTTGACATGTAGATCATTATAAACTTCTATTAAAAACTAGCATAGAGGAACTTAAAATTTTTGTCAAGAGGAAAAAAAGGAAAAAAGGAAAAAAATTGGGCACTTGACAAAGTTAAACCTTTTGCTCTATTATGAAACAATATGGTTGAAGTGAAGTCTGACCTTCCCAAGCTCGAGCAAAGCATCCATCACCACCGCATAGCAGTCTTCTCGATAATAGCTTTCCTCATCGTTCTTACCATTGCAATTATTGTCCTCTCAAAATCTCTAATTCCACAATCTTCCACTATTCCAACTCAATCCACTTCTAAAAAAGAACCGGATGTACTCATGAAAACAGAGTATGAAAACCCGTTTGCTAAAAACGCACAATATGTCAACCCGTTTTCCCAATATAAAAACCCATTTGACAGGCTCAAATGATAGATAAAACTTTTAAACTCTTTAGCCTCTTGTTTTTTTCCCTCATCATTTTGTTATTAATACCTCCTGTTTTTGCGCAAGAAACTCCGGAAGAAATAGCTCAAAAATATGGCGTTACTTTTCCTATAGCCGAACTTGGCGGCTGTGAGAACTACTCCGATTGTCGAGAATACTGCGAAGACCCTATAAATCAAAACGCCTGCATTGCTTTTGCCAAAGGCAAAGGTTTTTACGAAGAAGGACGGTTTGAGCAAGAACAAGAGATTGTAGAGGCTGCAAAATCAGAGCTTGGCTGCACTGATAGAAGCACATGCCTGGCATTCTGCCAAAAAGAAGAAAACTTTGAACGATGCGATAACTTTGCCAAAAAACATAAACTTGAAGGTGGACACATAGAAGATCCGGGCAAACAGCAAATTTTGCAAAAAGCTCAACAGGTCCTTGGATGCGATTCTTATCAATCATGTAAATCGTTGTGTGAACAAGAGAAAAACAGAGAAAAATGTGACAATTTTGCCAAACAAGTTGGCCTTCGCGGCGGAGAGATTCGACAGGGGCCGGGAGGTTGTACATCAGAGGAAACGTGCAAAGCATTTTGCAGCGACCCCAACAATTACCAGATCTGTCAAGGTTTTAGCCAAGGAAGCGGCGGAAGATTTGTTGGCCCAGGCGGTTGCAATAGCGAAGCATCCTGTCGAGCCTACTGTCAAGAACATCCCCAAGAATGTGAATATGGAGCTGGCCAAGAGCCAGGAAGCTATAATCCTCAAGAAATGTGCCTTCGCACCTCAAGCTGTAAATGGGAAAACAATACATGTCAATGTGGATTTTATGGAAATCCTGAAGAGTCACAACGAAAGTCTGAAGAATATGCAAAGTACTGCCGGGAAAATCCAGAAAAATGTAAACCTGGCCAGATGGGCGGATTCGACAGTATTGAAGAGCGGAAAAAATTCGAGTCGTACTGCCAAGAAAATCCAGAACGCTGCAAAACAGACTCTCAAAACGCACCTCCCTCCTATCCTAGTCCACAAAATACCTCAGAATGTCCCGCCGGCTACTATAGAGGTCCGGGGGGTTATTGCACACGTCTTGAACAAAGTCAAGAGGCCTGGAACTGTACTCAGCAAGGAAAATACTGGGATGGTTCAACCTGTCGGGACAGCTCTTCGGGGGGAGGAGGAATTTATCCTACTTCACAGTACAATCCTGCCGACGAGTGTCAAAAAAATTCAAACTGCCGGTGGGAGAATAATACGTGCCAGTGTACGTCATCAGGATCTAACCCTAGCCCTGATCCAATCCAAGCCTGTCAAAGCCAGTCTGGCTGTCGATGGGAAGACAACACGTGTAAATGCGAAAGTTCCTCTGGCACTAGCGGAGGAACTAGCGGAAGTTCTGGAGAAAGTCCACAAGATATGTGTAATAAAACTTCTGGCTGTAGTTGGGTTGATAACACGTGTAAATGCTCGCAGGTGCAAGGCGCAGCTACATCGCCTACTAGTTTTCTTAACTACGTAAGACTTTTATTTCCTTTCCTGTTCAAATAAATTATTTCTCCTCGCCACACGCTTCGCTCTTCCTCCCGACCTCTTCTATCCTTCTTCGACTAACCTGCCTTTTTAATTTTTCTTTAGTATTCTCAATTCTCCCAATAAATATTACAAGGCTATGATACGGTTTTATAGAATAATCTAGAATACCATCTACTTTCTTGTCATCAATATACCCTTCTACTGGCTTTGAAGGATCGATTTTAAAGTGAATATTTTGCAATAAATCTTTCCATCTTGCTCCTTCAGCCTCTATATGGACAACGTCTCCCGCATTATCATGTAAATGGGCTTTTTCTATTTGTTCAGTCTCTTCATTTTCTTTAGTATCCTCTTTACTACAAGGTTTTATAAACATATACTTTACATCAGAAAAATCCTGAAGTTTGCCATCAACGTAGATCTGAAACCCAGCGTGATAGTGGACTTCTTCTTTTTGTTTAAAAAGAGCTTTAAAACCAAAAAATAGACTCACGAGCACAACGATACCGACTCCTATTAAAATCACTAATTTCTTTTTCATTTTCTCATCATATCTAAGGCAACAGAAACGACCATCAAGACTACCCCTAACCACAGTATGCTAAGAGATGGAACAAGCGCTGTGAGTGTTATACCTAGCCCCAGGCCAAAAAGACTGTGCATCAAAGCATGGGGTGTAAAACACTCTTTCATTTTTGCATCCATATTTATCACCTCCTTCCAATCGGGTTTAACTATGCTATTTTGCATTGATCTGCATACCTCTACTTTATCATAAAAAATACCAAACTCTTTTTTATCCAAGTCATCTACTACAACTGGTTTTCTGGGGAGGAAAGAAGACAAAAAAAATAAATTCATTAATTACTTTCACTTGACAACCATAAAGTATTACGTTATACTTCATACTATATGGAAGATAAACTTGCTAAAATTCAGGAAAAGAAAATCAGCCTTGATAAGTATAGACCGTTTCCGAAGGTGTTTCGGGACAACATGGATGAGTGGTATAAAATAGAGTTGACGTATACTTCAAACGCCATCGAAGGAAATACGCTGACGCGGCAGGAGACTGCCTTAGTCGTCGAAAAGGGAATCACTATTGAAGGCAAATCGATCACCGAACACTTAGAAGCAATCAATCACGCGAAAGCTTTCGAATATATCAACAGTCTTCACCTCAAAAGTGTAAGAAATATCACAGAATATATTATTTTGAATATCCACGCATTGATTCTGCAAAATATCGATATGCATAATGCGGGTCGCTATCGTGCTGTACCAGTACGAATCGCCGGGTCATCTGTTGTCATGCCTAATCCGCTGAAAGTTCCCAATCTAATGAGCGATTTTGTCTTATGGTTGCGAAAAACAAAGCAAGATCCTGTTGAGATGGCAGTCGACGCACATTTTAAACTGGTAAGCATCCATCCATTTTCCGATGGAAACGGAAGAACCGCACGGCTTCTTATGAATTTGATTCTGATGACATATGGATATCCTCCTACCATCATCCGAAAAGAAGACAGAAAACAATATATCGAAAGTATCGAAAAAGGACAGCTCACAGAGAATCTTTCGGATTATTATTCATTCATGTTCAAATCTATCGAGCGATCCCTAGATATCTATACTGAGGCACTTGAACCAAAGCAAAAAAAGAAGTCCACAGTAAAAAAGCTGATGAAAATTGGTGAGCTCGCCAAAGCAACCGGTGAAACTGTTCCAACGATCCGCTTTTGGACAAAAGAGGGACTTTTAACTGTTGTTCAGTTTTCTGCCGGTGGGTATCAACTCTACTCCCCAGATGCAATTGAGAGGATAAAAAAGATTCGAAGACTCAAAAGTGAAAAACGCCTAACCATCCAAGAACTTAAAAAATCACTCTAGTTGCTCATTTACCTATTCTTGAAATGCTTGTTTATTTTGAAGCTCTCAAACTCTTCTTTGTTCCAGTTATGTACTACAACTAGTTTAATGAGGATGACAAAAAACGCAAGTAATTTTTCAAATTTTGGAAAAGTTACTCAACAAGATATTTCAATCTTCTTAGTGAATCGCCTCTTTTGGGATCAAATACCTCTTTGCCATAATTTTTTCCATTTCTAAGGATTTCTAGCCAATTCTGATATTCTAATCCTTTATCAGGATCAATTATTTGAATCTTGCCAAAGTGTGGACCTTGTATTTTTGTATATTCACTTGCGTTGACATACCTAATAGAAGTTTTATTAACGCTGACAATAATAACAATATGTTTACCTTTCCAATTAACATGGGTTAGACGAATCATATCTCCTGGTTTTGCGTCCTTTGCTTTTTCTATCTTTATTGTATTAAGAGAATTTGTCAATGTTGCAGCACTTGAACGTCTCACTCTGTTTTTCTTTAAAATCAACCTTTCTAGCAAACCAAATACGCCGTAATAGCGAAGAATGAGTTGGTCTAATGAAATATTTTTTGTTTGGCGAAGATAAGAATCCAAAATATTATAAACAAAACCAGAACAATCAATTCCGATTCCTTCCTTGATCATAAATCTACTAATTTCATCAGATTGCCCTTTTTTTAAATCAAAACTTTTTTTTCTTGCACTATCATAAAGTGCTTTTTTTATTTCTTCAGGTGTCCCTTTACCAGCATAATTTCTGTATCTATCAGTTCTTCCCATCGTATAAGAATATTTTTTTTCACCTAGCTGTTCCACAATACAATAAGGTATTTTCACTTGCTTACCTTCAACCTGAAAATTTATATATTGATTGGCAATGTTCATCAAAAGATTATTCATACCAAAAAGTATACAATACAGTCAGGGAATGAAACAGATTATTGCAAAAGTCTGATTTACATTTATAGAATTAAGTAAGAGTGTTTAGATAAGTAAAACTTCCACCGCAATATCTTGTGATTAAGTCAAGAACTTCATTTGCTCCTTTTTGAATATAGTTATTATCAGTATTTGCATTGCCTTGAACGATGAGAAAGACGTCTTTCGTATCTAAAGTTATTTTTGTTGACTCAACCTGCAATACTTCCATACGACAAATAATATTATTTCCATCATCAATATAAGAATACTCTCCAGCGGGAACGGGAACAAAGTCTTTACTACCGAGCGGTAAAAACTTTTCTGAACCGTTGGTTAATCTTAAGGCAACGTTTCCATTAATTTTCTCAACATCATGAGCTCCTAGTGCAAGTCTTGTTTTTAAAGAAATGAGATTATAAATATCAACTAGTAGATTAATTCTTGGGAATCTCCTCGATTCGAGAAATAATCCTAGTAATACTTCTGGTGAGGCAGGATATTTTCTGTTACTTCTTCCTACTTTCTCGTGCAGTTCTTTAAAACCTAACAGAATTTTATCTTTTTTCCAATCTTTTCCTCTCCATATCTCTCTTATTTTTTCTAATTCACCAGAAAAAAACTCATCAAATTCTTTGTTGCTTTTTGTGTTAGTAATATTTACTACTCTTGCCATTAATCCTTTGACTCCAAGCTTGATGACATCTTGCGTGATAGTAAATGAGAAATTTTTCATGAGGGGAATTATAATATAAATACCTTAAACATATAGATTATTTTCTTGCGAAAATAGTTATTCCGCCGTTGGCGCCTTTGAAGTTGAAACATTTATCAAACTCTTCTAAGCTTACTTTTCTCGCTTTAATAGGAGGAAGTCCCGGATCGTGAAGAATGATATGTTTTCCATCAAAATCATAAAGGAGAACAAAATGGAGACTAAATCCTGGTTCATGATTTAAGATTCTTGAATTAATTTCTGCTCCTATTAAATTTCCTTTTTGTAATAGTGTAACTATTTCTTTAGTAGTTGCTCTTCTCGTTTCATGCTCAACGTGTTTAAGATAGGCCGGAATATATTTAATGACAGAAGCGATATTGCTCTTTTTAAGATAATAGTCAGATGTGTCCTTCCCCATGATCTTTGTTAAATAATTTGCTCCTTCTTTGTAAAGTTTTTCGTAATCAACAGGCTCTATATTTTTTACCTTTAATCCTCTTTTAGCAAACTCCATCTCTCCTACAAATGTCCACGTAGCCTTTCCAGGAATTGCTTTGGTTAATCTGTCTAATTCTTTCCACGTAAAATCACGGTGCAGTAAATGTTTCGAGATCATTCGAAAAACAGCATTCACACAATGCATATCATCAGCACTATTCTGAACAAATGGAGGAGCTTTTTTCATGAAAAGAATTATAGCAAAAACACATATATATATTTTTAAAGGTAAGTTACTATAATAGTATTCTTGAATTAGTTAGAATAACAAAGATATGGATGAAATTGGAGGTATAGAATGGGTTTCTCCAAAAAGATCTCTGGGGCTCGAGCAATATATGCTGGTAACTGGTTTAAAACCAACAATGTTAGCTAATAAAACGATAGTAAACCTTGCTGCTGGTGGCTCAAATATCGAGGCTGATCTAAGACAAGCCGAGATCACTCCTGCAAGAGTATTAAATATAGATATTAAATATGAACAACCTTCTACTAAAAATTATACAGCAGATGAGTTAGACGAAGGGCTCTATATAGGAGGAGATATGGCTCATACTCCTCTCCCATCTGAGATAGCTGATTATATCTTTGCTGTCGGTGGAATGCTATGGGCAGAGCCTAGACGTCAAGTACAGATGCTAAAGGAAATTGAAAGAATATTAAAAAAAGGAGGAAAGGCTTACATCCATCCTGCTGGAACTCTTATAGTTAAAGATAAGAAAATAAGTTTCTCTGAATTTGCAGAAAGGCATTTATCTCAAGCTGTTGCTACTAGATCTTTTAAACCTAGTTATCCACGATCTTACTCTAAATTACTCAAAGACGAACTTACTTTTGAAATTGCCAAAATAAAATAAATAATCTTCAATCTCTAAAGTATAACAAGATCGAGCTTCCAACTATAGACTGCTAAGTATGATAGGGTATCCAAGCGAAGATATATAAAATCAGGCCCAAAATAATCGTGATGACAAGTACGCTCGACAAGCCAGAAATGGCAATAATTCCCAGGATTGAAAGGACCCAGAGTAGGAAAATCACAGCGGCTATTTCACGAAATGGCGAAGGAAGAATCCCTAGAATAGTAAAAATTACAAAAAAAATTAAAAGATTCCATAACGTTATAACGCGTCCATTTATGGAAAATAATTCGATATCTGGCAAAGGAAAGGATTCAATTCTTACATAACCGAGTATCCATAATATCACTAATGTAAGTACAAGTAGTTCTAACATGATTCTATGATGAGTCTTGGTTAATAAAATAGGGTAAAAATTGAGTATGAATTAAGTAAGAAAATCCTTGTAACGGGACAACGTGCTAAAATTATATAATGAAACTGCCTATTTTTTTAACATTTATTCTAATCATATTTCTCTTCTTTGTATCGAAATTTGTGTTGAATAAACAAAACACCACAGTCTTTCCTCTTTATATCTCCCCCACTCAAATCATTTTCACTCCAACTCCTCAGATTTCTCTAGCCAACATACCCGTTAGCAAGATTTTATCCAACGACTATCACATCTATCAAACCTTCAATAATTGCGGGCCGGCAGCCCTTTCCATGGCGCTATCTTATTACGGCGTCAACGAAAGTCAACAAACTTTAGGACAACAACTGCGCCCCTATCAAAATCCCCAGGGTGACAATGACGATAAATCGGTCACGCTAGAAGAACTTGGAGAAAAAGCAAAACAATATGGCCTTATCCCCTATCATAGGCCAAACGGCAATATAGAGCTCGTCAAACTTTTTATCGCATATGATATACCTGTTGTTGCACGAACACTCTTGCGAGAAGGCGAAGATATTGGTCACTATCGAGTCGTTAAAGGTTATGATGACGAGAGTCAATTCTTCATCCAAGACGACTCTCTCCAAGGAAAAAATCTTTCCTATGCATACGAGTCATTTACTACTCTTTGGAAAACGTTTAACTATGAGTACTTAGTTTTAGTGCCGAACGAAAAAAAACAAATTGCAGAAACCATTCTAGCTGAAGATACTGACTCTTCCGTTGCCTGGACCAAAGCTGTCAAAAATGCACTCACACAGCTCGAGACAGATCCGGACGATGTGTTTGTTCGTTTCAATCTTTCTGTTGGCTTATTTAATATTGGTGATTATCAACGATCGGTTGAAGAGTTTGAAAAAGTTGAGGCCAGACTCCCATTTAGGACTCTCTGGTATCAGATAGAACCTATCCAAGCTTATTTTGAACTTGGCAACTATCAGAGAGTGTTCCAGATAACCGATAAGGTATTGAACAACTGGAATCGCGCATTCTCAGAGCTCTATTTTATTCGAGGCCAGATCTATCAAAAACAGGGAAATAGCCAAGCAGCAAGTCAAGAACTGGAAAAAGCTATCTTTTATAATACAAATTACGTTCCTGCTCAAGATTTATTAGAAACGTTGTGATATGGAAAAAAGAGTTCTAGTTATTCTTTCACTTGGCTTCTTTTGCTTATTTGTTTTGATTGTTGTCTTTTTGAATTTGAATAAGAAAGACGGCACTATTCAACTTAGTCAGCCACCCGCACAAATTGGAATCTCCCAAGCCTCACCTACTCCATTTCCCTTTGAGGATCTAACAATTCCCTATCTGCGTAAAAAAAGTTATCAAAGTCAATTGGGTGAATTGGAACTTGCCTATGAAAAAGCAAATTACAGAGCTTATCTGACAAGTTATCGGTCAGAAGGCTTGAAGATCAACGGACTCCTGACCTCGCCAACTGGAGATAAACCAGTTGACGGTTGGCCTGCGATTGTTTTTGTCCACGGATACATTCCTCCAAGACAATATCAAACCTTAGTCCAATACAGCGACTATGTTGATTATCTTGCGAGGAATGGATTTGTGGTTTTTAAAATAGACCTTAGGGGTTTTGGGAATTCTGAAGGAGAACCCGGAGGAGCTTATTACTCATCAGATTATGTTATCGACGTCTTGAATGCTTACTCTTCTTTGCAAAATGCTCCTTTTGTCAATCCAAAATCAATCGGCCTCTGGGGACATAGTATGGCTGGCAACGTGGTTATGAGAAGCTTTACGGCAATGCCAGACATCCCAGCTGTTGTCGTCTGGGCTGGCGCAGTATACTCATACGTTGACTTTCGTGAGTATGGTATACAAGATGCAAGCTATCAACCTCCAGGAACCACAACTGAACGAGTGCGAAGAAGACAACAGCTGATCGATATGTACGGACAGCCCAAGGAAGATAGCTTTTTCTGGAAGCAGATGGCTCCGACAAATTTTTTGCCTGACCTAAAGGGCTCTATCCAGAGCCATCATGCCACAAACGATAACGTCGTGAATATTGAATATAGTAGAAACCTCAACCGTCTTCTAGATCAAACTTCAGTTAATCACTCTTTTTATGAATACTCAAGCGGAGGCCACAATCTAACAGGTGTAAGCTTCAGTCAAGCGATGCAGAGGACTGTAGAGTTTTTTAAAAAACATTTAAATAAAAATTAAACCTTATTACTACTTATTAACGAAAGTAATATTCTTCACCTCTGGAGTGTAATAGATTGTTATGAAGTTCTAAAAAAAACTATACATGAGTATAATGGGGGTGCCACCTATTAGTTTCAAAACTACTCAAAAGCCAAGAAGCGTATGAATTAAGTAAGAAGTAATCTGCTCTGATTTTGAAACATTAAGATGGTAAGCTAATATTAGGAGCTAAAATTCATATATGAATCCACCTCAACATCCAGTTCGCCACAGCATATTCCTCATTCTCTTTTTTTTACTCATCGTTAATATATTCTTTTTAGATATTTGGGTAGGTCTCAAATTTAGAACAATCAACGAGCGACAGCTTACCCAAGAAAAAAAGACTGTATCGACCACTCTTCCATCCCAATCAAAAAATAATTCGTGCCCAGACAGTTGCCTTTCCGCAATAGACGAAACAGTTGCCTCGTTAAAAGTCAAGACTCAATCTGTAACTTCTTCTGTGCCAACGCCTAGCCTTTCTTCACAACAAACAGACGGTGTAAAAGAATTTTTCGTTCCTCTGGGTAGCGGTTCATCATCTAGTGATGATTGGGCCGATGTTCCAGGTGTTAAGGCAACAGTTGATAGCACAAAATATGGATCTATACAAAAAGTCCTTTTTGAAGGGTCTGTCCACGTGCCAAACGCCAATGAGATTGTCGAAGTGAGACTCTATAATGAGTCAGACAAACATACTATGTGGGGATCTGAACTTTTTTTCCCTAGCGCAACGACCCAAAATTTTTTAGTTTCTAAACCCATTGCGCTTGATAAAGGCGTTAAAACCTATAAAGTACAGATGAAGACTCAACTCAAGTTTCCAGCGTCCCTTGACCAAGCCCGTATTCATATTACTATCTACTAACGAAAGTAAATTACTGCCCTTTGTATTGGTCCGCATATTTCTGACACTCAGGGTCAGATTGGTTTTGTTGACAGTAAGATATACAAGAGCTTACATCGGTACATCCGCCCGGGCCTTTAAATCCTCCAGCTGGCTGACTATTTTGGCCACCAGACTGATTGCTATATTTGGCACATTCTGGATCAGACTGATTTTTTGTACAGTACTCTGTACATGAGGCAACATCCTTACAGCCTCCAGGACCCTGAAACCCTCCGTATTGACCAGAATACTTTTGACACTCTGGATCAGAATAGTTTTGTTGGCAATATGTCGTACAGGAGGCCTGATCGCTACACCCGCCAGGCCCCTTAAACCCACCGTACTGGCTCGCGTATTGTTTACAGGTAGAATCGTCTTGATGGCTCGTGCAGTACGCAGTGCACGACTCTATATCTGAGCACCCGCCCGGGCCGCTAAATGAAACCTCCATTCCGTGCTCCTTAGCAAACTGAAGACAGACGTTTTGATTGCTGGGATTATTGCAAAATGCCTCGCACTCTGCCTTTGATCTACATCCGCCCGGACCGCTCCCTCCGGATTTTCGAATCATCTCTATTTCTTGAGAGGTCAAAAATCCAGCCTTTTGAGCAAAGGCAAGACACTCTTCAAGGTGACTTGAATCTGCGCAATATGCCAAGCATTCCTCTTTTGATTTTTTGCCCCCAGGAGTCTGACCGCTTTTGGCCAAAGCGATAAATTTTGTTGTGTCCTCCGCTTCTTTTGCCGTAACCACTCCCATCTCTTGAGCAAATTTCAGACATTCATCCGCGTGTGATAAATCGGCACAATAGTCAAAACAATTATCCTTGCCGTTACAACCCCCAGGCATACTTACTCCTTTTTTTAAAGCTACCTCAACTTTTCTGGCTTCCTCCAACTCTTTAGCAGAGATGAAGTTATTGTTTTGTGCAAAATCAAGACATTCGCTGATATGGCTGCTGTCCTCACAGTATGTGCCGATATCACAACCCGCAGATTGTTTACACCATCCAGGTCCTCCGCCAAGTGTTGCTGCTTTGGTGAATTTTTCGGCATTTACAATCTCTTGCTGCGTCAACAAATTGTGCTTTTTGGCAAACTCGAAGCAGACGCCCTGCCTGTTTTCTACTTTTTCACAAAAGACACGACATTCCGAGTCACTATTACATCCACCAAGCTCGACAATTGGAAATGTGATATCTTTTTCAGAAGTTGCAAAAACCCCTGAAGCAAAAAAGCTAACAAACACAATCAGTAAAACAGTTAGTTTATTTTTCATAATCAATCAAAAGGATTAGGATAGACCTTTCTTGCGGGATTTGTTTCAACTGAAAAAGGATTTGTCTCGGGAATTTTTTCCTCGAGAGGATTTTTGGTTTGAGTATAAATCTGCCCACCGAGAGATGGGACTAGCGTTTTTTTTCCGAAAGGATTGAGAAACTTACCACTTATGATGAGAAAATAAATACCAACAGCAAGAAAAAGTATGAAGACTGGAACAATAATCAATCTTGTCTTTTTCATAATTCCAGTGTATCACAAAATTTTCAACACCACTTTGCCCCTCGGGTGACCGTTTTCTTGGTATTTGAAAGCTTCTTTTATTTGTGAAAGCGGAAATATTTTATCCACATTAACTTTGATTTTCCCACTATCTACAAGTTTAGCCAGACGAGTAAGATGGTGAGTATTAACTTTTGTGCCTTGTCCTATTGCTGTTACTCCATATTTTTGAGCCAGATCAGGATTCGGTTGACCAAGCATAGAAACAATAACTCCACCTTTTTTGAGAACTTTAAACGACCTATTGGTTGTTTCCCCGCCAACGGTATCGTATACTGCATCAAAATCTTTGAGAATCTCTTCAAATTTCTGAGCTTTATAATCTATTACCACATCTGCGCCAAGGCTTTTAACAAAGTCTTTATCGTCATTACTTACTGTCGTTGCAACATATGCGCCCAATGTTTTTGCAAGTTGGATTGCAACAGTTCCGATGCCGCCTGCTCCTCCGTGGATAAGAATTTTTTGCTTGCCCGCCGAAGCTTTAGCAAAGGCGGGACCTTTTTTTTGTAATTTGATATGCTCCTCCAGTGCCTGGATCGCACTTGAACCAACAAGAGGAAGTGAAGCTGCTTCCAAGAAATTTATTGTTTTAGGTTTCAGCGCAGAATTTGAACCGTTGGACAGGGTAAATTCAGCAAAAGATCCAGAACCGCCGTTGAAAAAATTAGCGCTTCCATAGACCTCATCTCCTATCTTAAAATCAGCAATATTCTCACCAACTTCTGCAATAACTCCAGCAAAGTCGCCACCCAAAGTCGCAGGAAATTCTAAAGGCCTCATCTTGTGCATATAACCTTCGCGAACAGCGCTGTCAAAGGGATTTATGCTTGCAGCCAGGACTTCAACTAAAATCTGGCCTTGTCTAGGATTAGGCTTTGCAGCGGTACCGTTTATTATAATGACGTCAACTCCTCCATATTTATTAATCTGTGCGGCTTTCATATATTTTATTTTATCATTTTATCAGTGCCTATGAATACAGCTAATCCAGTGGGAGTTACTTTTTTAAGTTTAATCAGCCTTCTCATCCGTTCTTTATTCATCTCTGACCACGGATTTTTGGTTCTTCTTGGCGAAAATCTCTGTGCATATCTTTCCTCATCCAGTCTTTTCTCAATGCTGTCTATCCAACCAAAACAAAGAGCTTCTTCAATTGCATCATTGTAAGGAATCGAAGGCTTACCAGTATGTTTCTTGTAATATATAAGCCACATCTCTGGCTCTTTTTTATGATTTCTCTCTAACCATTTTCTCCATTCTTCCCTATCTTCAATATAAATAGTCTTTCCTAGTTTCATCTTATAAACCTTTAATTTTCCAAGAATTTGCTAGCACCGATAAGATGACTGGTTCAGCTTGATCAAAAGCGTTTATCCACAGTTGTAATTTTTCTAAAGATTCTGTATTCAAATGAAAAGCATTTTGGTCTAAGATTATTCCTATTCCTTTTTTGGTCTTAACCTTGAAACAATTATGAATAAAATCATTTCTTTTCTCAATCGCAATATTTACTTTTTCATAAAAATATCTGTTTTCCTTTTCCAATAAATTTTGAATTCCTTTAATATAATTTTCCCAAATCCATTTTAAATATACTTCGAGTTTTTGTGTCGATCGGAACGCCTCAAGATATAAACGAGGTACTTTAATTTGATTGCGAAAAATTTCCCGAGCCTCATCAGCAGCACTTTTCAGTTTATTCATATTCCAAGCTGATTTTACGACTTTTAATTCATAAATACTAGAGAAATTATTTTTACTTAAGTATGTTATTCTGATTTTATGGCTGAAGCTGGTTATAAAAGTCTCATTAGCTACAAGCTCGCTCAAATCGCTTTTGATTTAGGGTGGGACTTTGTACCAAAATACTATAGAAGAATCGAAGACTCTCGTCAGCGCGACCAGATAAAACAAGCTCTTCGATCTCATAAACAAAACATCGTCGAAGGTTCAAGCGAACGAAGTTTATCACGTAAATTGAATCTTTATGACGTTGCCAAATCGTCCGCTATGGAAGCCTTAGAGGATTTTGAGGACATCTTACGCTTAGAGAGATTACCTCACTGGGGCAAATACGATTCCCGACTAAGAAAGCTACATCAGGTATTCGAAACGTATCCGTCATCTATTTCCTCTAATCCTTCTACTCCCTCTCATCCTTCTGTTAACGCCGTGCAAGAGGTGTTAGGAGCATTAGAAGGAAGAGAAGGAATAGAAACTGTAGTAAATTATCTCATCGACCTTTTAATTCGTAGTGGTTATCTTCTTGACCGTCAGATGAATGCTGTCGAAGAAAAACACATGAGAGAAGGTGGTTACCGCGAAAACCTCCTCAAAAAACGGATGTCATTCAGAAATTCGAGATAGTGACCTTTATATTCTACTCGTTTGGCGCTTGACCGTAGATAATAACCTCTGTCCCTAAGTTATCGTTTGAAGCTGCGATACTGGATTTACCTCCTAAATCTGGTTTTGCGAAGTTGTAAAGAACTTCTGCATCCTCTGTTCTCATATTGATGCAGCCGTGTGACATGGGGTGGCCAAAATTGCTGTGCCAGTAGGTGCCGTGGATGCCAAAGCCTCGCCATTTGGGAATTTCATCGCTATAAAAAAACATGACGAAGGGAACATTGGGAAGATAATAATACGTCCCAAGAATTTTTGAGCCGCCGGTCATCAAAACATAGCGTAGCTTGGTCCAAATGCGAAAACTGCCAGTAGGAGTGGCGCCCCATTTTCCCGAGGAGATAAGAAAATCGTATACTTTTTTATTTCCTTCATAGGCATACAGGCGCTGATTAGTTAAGTCTATCTCTATTCTTTTAGGCCTATCAGTCGCTCCCAAGATGGCTGGTTCAACCGCTTTCTCTTGCGTCAAAAATGGAGGGATTACTAGCTGATTGTTGAAATAGCCCTGAGCTAAATTAGGATCAAACTCTCCGGTGAGACTATCTGGATTGACTGTGCCTTGGCGCGAAATGAAAACCATGAGGTTTGATCTGAATAATATGAGAAAAGCAACAACGAAAAATAGTAAAAACGCAGTCTTCTTTATGATGATTGCCACTTTGAAACTGATAGATCAACAACTTCGCCTATAAATTGTACGCCTTCTCGCAAAAGCATCTCTCTCTTCCCTATTAGTCCTCCGTGACCAGAGTAACCGGTCAAGCTTCCGTCAAAGGCTACGACTCGATGACAAGGAGTTTGAGGAGTATTGGGATTTATTCGCATGTACATACCAACGGCCCGAGCAGCTTTTGCATCACCTGCTAGTTTTGCTATTTGTCCATAGGTTGCGACTTTACCTTTTGGGATAGATTTAGTTAACGAATAAACTTTATCTTTGAATGAGCTTTTCATATTTTATTTTTCTATTTGTGTAAGTTTAGTGTGAGCTTTGGTAACTGAAATGTGAGTAAACTTTGATCCGCCTGTGGCGCCGTGCCAATGTGCCTCTCCTGCTGGGGTCCAAACAACGTCACCTTTTTTAACCTTGAATTTTTTCTTTTTTGTCGCGACAATTCCTTGCCCTTCGGTAACAATGAGGACCTGATCGTTTGAGTGTGTATGAAGTTTATTGTGTACGCCCTTTGGAAAATGTACGTAGTCTATGCTTAGATCGCTGCCTTCATCATCGGTGACTGGAGACTGTCTTACAACTTTTCCTGTAAAAAGAGGTTTGTGTAGATGCTGCTTCTCTGTATGTTTGATACTAATGATTTTCATGATACTGAGTATTTTCTGATTGAAATTAGTGCAATGATATAATCTTTCAATAATCTTTGCAACTTTTTTAATTTGGGAAGGAGGTGGTATAAATGTTATTTATGGCAGTACAAACACATGGACCAAAAGAATGTCCAGCCCATGAAAAGGATCCTAAACCTTTATGGGATACAGAGTTCTTTATGAGTAGTTTTAACCCATCACTCTTCTTGAGAGAGAAAGTAAACATTGCCTTCTGGGTCAGTCAACTTGGCTTTTTTCCCCCAATGGGGTTTCTCAATTCTTCCCACTTTCACTGATTTTTTCTTGAGATTTGAAACAATACCCTCTAAGTCTTTAACTTTGATATAGGGAGTAAATTTTTGAGCGCTTCTCTTTTTGACACCCCAGATGCCAATCATAGCCCCACCCGCCCCTTGCACCAAGACAAACTGATCATGGTCTTCCTTGGCAATAATTTTAAATCCAACTTTATTCACCACCCAATCGAGCATCTTTTTCCAATTTTTGACTTGAAGCTCGATAACGTTGAGTTGCATATCATATTATAATACTTAAGGAGACGTTTTATTCCGATAGCCTTTGATCGGATGTGAGGAACTTCTTCGATTGATCCAGCTGACATCTTTAAAGAGAAGGCATTGGTAAAGGCATGGTGGGAGGCGGAGCGTAGGAGGTCGGCTCAGCGGGCGGAGTTGTTGGCGCGGAAGTTGAAGAGGCTGGTTGAGTTGGTTGTGTTTCCGTTGGAAGTGTGAAGCTGGTCGGAGCAGTATAATAGTCTGTTGGGATAATGGTCGGCGCATTAGCCGGAGCGTTTTCAGGCGCGTTACCGGAAGTGTTGCCTGGAGCATTTACTGGTGCGTTGCCAGGGGCATTGACTGGTGCATTTGAGGGAGCGTTACCGGACGCGTTTCCCGGCACATTGATGAGAGGACTTGAGCTCTGATACATTTCCTGCAAAATGCCTTGATACAGCCCAGCTTGCAGGCCTCCCTGAATACCAGCCTGCATCCCGGCCTGAAGCCCTGTTTGCATTCCTGCTTGCATGCCCGCTTGCAACCCAGCTTGTATACCAGCCTGTAAGCCCTGCAATAGACCTGGGCTTAGCCCTTGAGACAAGGGTTGATAGGCAGACCTTTTCGCCTGATACAGTTGTGGGTCTTGTTCTTTTATATCAGCGATCGTCTCCTTTACACCGTCAGAGATATCACCAATAACTGAATCGATCAGCTTTGCCTCGCCAGTTGAAAGCGCTTGTTTAAGCGAATGAAGTTCAACAGCATAGATAATGCTTCGCCTGACAAATTCTTGCTTGAGAAGAAGAAGCTTGGGAGCAAGTATTGTGCCGCTTGGATCTTTGAGATAGACTACAGCTACATTGTACCTCTCTTGGGTATCAGGCATGAGTATCTCAACAAGCGTGTCGTCTTGGTTTTTCAGCAACACAATGTGTTTATCCAAAAGGTTTAGTACAAGCTCTATTGCTTGCGTACGGTCTTTCTGTGCGACAGTTTCGATCGAGGCTGTCTCATAGATTTTGTTTGTTTGTGTAAGCTCGTTCAGTCCTTCCTGCAACGTTTTATTTTTGCTCTTATCCAGAAGTTTATTAAACTCCAGCCAGTCAGAGAAAAGATTTTCCGTAAATTTTTGGTAGGACTCGGCTGAAAAAGGTCCGTCATATAGATAATCCTCATATCTACGTATCCCGTCCTCATAAAAATCTTTTTCTATTAAAAGTCGCCTCTCGAAAATTTTATTTTGATTTGACCCATTTAAAACCCTTGCAGCTTTAGTTAGCTCTGTAAAATTATCCTTGACCGACTCCTGCAAAACTCTATCTGCCTCCTTACTATCGATTTTTGCAAGTTGGTTTGTCCAATTTTCGTGGTGCCGCATTATTTCAGGAGCGATATCAAACAAGTATCGTGTTTCTTGCGTACCAACCATTGACGCCAAGTTTAAAAACTGTTTCTTGTGATCTGATAGCTGCTTTATGAACGAAAATAAAACTGTTGAGTTTTTAATCTGCCCCACAAGAGCATCGACTTCGGACAGTACATTTTTATAGAGCTGGAGAGTTTGTTCAAATGTGGTTTTTTCCTTCTCGTTAAAGAGAGCTTCTATTTCTGGTTCTTGTGTTTCATCTGAAATAGGAGGTAGATCATCGACCTCGACTTTCACTTCGGTTTCACCACTAATCGCTAATTCTGCACCGACGCACTGATTGGCCTCGTCCAGCGTCCGAGCTACTCTTTCTCCTATGACGACAATCATGATAAATTCATGGTTAATTGTTGAGCTATCTTTCGTTTCTATAGCTTCACGCAACAGCCTCATCCTCTCTCCGAGAATTTTTCTGCTTGCGCCTATTTGGATTAATTTTTCGTTGAGACACGCAAGCTGTATAGCATCATTTTTTATTCTTGCATCACGAGCCAGTTCCCTCACACTTTGCTCGGAGCGTTCCACCTCAGTAAGAATTTTTTCTGCCCGATCGAGAATTTTAGAAGAAGTCAGGCGGAGATATTGAGACAAATCGACTTCAGCCGAGTCAGTACTCTCTTGCAGGACTTGACCGTTATTTGTGCCTTTAACTGAACCTTGATTTGTTTTCAAAACTTTATCAACCAGAAGGTTAACCTCGGCTAAACGCTTGTAAGAGAGGTCTAGACTATATTGGGCTTTCTCTTCAGGAGTTTTTTTAAATGCACCTTGTATCCTCTCGGAGACAAGCTTAATTTGATATAAAGGTTCACCCGGAATGCTAGAATTTGCAAGGATGATTGACCCTAAAGCACCGCCTATAAATAATAGGGACAGCAACACTACTATTATTTGTAGAGCTTTTTTTTGCAATTCGCCTTGCATAAATTTAAATATAACAAAACTTGCTCCTTTTTAGTACAAACTCCAAGTTATGCAAAAATTCTCAGATTTTGACCAGCAAAAAAACAAGCGGAGTTCTATTTAAATAGAATCTGATATACTACTAAGAAAATTAATTATGATCATTGAGGCAAACCCTGTTTTTGATTTACTTCCAACCGTACTTCCACTTATTCCACTAATTGGGGCTATCTACTATTTTAAATTTAAAAACCCTGTCACTATACAAGCATACCAATTAAGTAATATTGCTGATTTTGTAAGCGAGGCAATTGCGGAAACCCCAGAGCAAGAATTGGAACCAGGAATGCATAATATTACACCTGAAGGTTATCCAGATGATTATAAACTTGATGTGTATGATGCGGGTGGTGGAGATAATAGAGCGACGCTAATAATGAACCCTAGAGCAAGTTCTGAAAATACAGATAGCAGGTATCTATATCAAAATCAGGCAGAAGGAATAGACGTAACAATACCTCTTAAGGGAGAAGTGAGGATTCCTGTTTATCATCCAATAATTATGACGCAATTTATTGGCGGACCTGATGATCCTAAAAACAGAAATTCCCCTCACAACATATATGGTTGTGTCATTTATAGGCCAAAAGGTAAACCTCTTTTCAAAGTTGAACCCGATGAATAATAGTTTTTACAATCTAAGTCTAAATCTTCTATTTACTATCCTAAGGGGTCATTAGTTGAAAGTAGTTGCCGTCAGACCAAAATGCAAAAGTCAATTATGAGTACTCACCGCCTGAGGAGGTGGATATCTTTAGTATTCAAATGATTGGGCTGGCCTCCTGTTATAATTCTTACAAAGACATGAGGGTTTTATTTTTAATTTTATTTCTCATCGTTCTTCTCGCTGTTGGATTTTTTGTCTTTACTCTAGTAACTTTTCCTATGGGAGCAACGGTACCTTCACCTTTACCGTTGAAAGTTTTTCAGGAAGGAAGGGAGCTCCAGGGCTACTGGAAGCTCGAGCAATTCCTTTTGGAAGACGAGAATGGTAATCTCAAGCTCATACGATATTCTGTACCAGGCTCAACAGACAATTACTTTTCTTTCGAAGGTAACCATGTCTGTACCGACGGCCAACTCGACTTAAACAATAAACCTCTTCGTTGTCAAAACTACACGACATATACAATCGATGGTGATACTATAAGCATTGATCAACCAGGAAAAACTCCCTCAAAAGCAACATGGACACTTACTAATGATACGCTTGAGATTAATATAATAGATGAAGATCAAAAGAGAGGCAAATTTATTTTAAAAAGACTCCCTAAAAATTGAAGCAATCATCTGGTACTTATCCCAGCAATCTTACTCAAGCCATAATTAACCACCAGTTCTAGCAGATTAGGAGAAAAGCTACAGTTTGAGGAGGTGGTTCCATTTATGAAATCGTCCCAGAGACTCATCAGTTTGGAATCTCCAATAACCTCAAGCCCTTGCTTTATATTTGTCTTATCCGAACTGTTGTAACAATCTGGGGCTTGCTTGCCAAAAGTTGTCATCATAAGCGTTAGCGTGTTTGTGATCTTTGGAATTAAAGAGAGGTTTTGCCGCAGCGTATTAAGATTTGCCTCTGATATGGTCAGCTTTTTTTTAGTCTCCTCATTTTTTTCTTCGCTGACTTTCAACTTGAGATTTACAATCTCTATTTCCTTTGCAAGATCGGCACTTTTGTAAAAAATAAGGTCTTTTTCGATTTGGACATTCTTTTCTTGTGTTTCGGAAAGATCTTGTGACAGTGATCGATTTACAATGAAAAAGTATGCTGCTGCAATGGAGACTCCTATCATGATTGTAATTAACACAACAGTAAGGAGATTTTTGTTAGAAACATTTGTGGGAGAAGTTATTGTTTCCACCAAGATCATTATTTCACGTATGAAGTGAAACGTCAAGAGAACATCAGAATTTATTTTATAGCAACAATAAGATCTAACTGACGGTTCATTTGGAGACGATATATTATTACTGGTACATCCTCCGTTTCTACCTCCATGAAAAAATCGTGTCAGGAAGTTATTGAATTAGTTTTTGCTGTCCCAGGGAGTCATGAGTTGAAAGTAATTACCGTCAGGATCAGCAAACGTTGCAATCCACGCGCCTTCCATTTCATAGGGCGCCTTAATCACTTTTGCGCCAAGCTTTTTAATTCTCTCAAATTCTTCTTTTACTTTTTTTGTCTCAAAATTTAATATTATTCTTTGGGGTTCTTTGGCTTTGCCTTTTACCTCTGAATGTTCTCCTATGGTAAAGTGGGTATTTCCGACCTGCCATCCGTACCAATTGCCATCAGACCAGTCGGCTTTCTTCTCAAAAACTTTTTTATAAAATTCTGCCAGGACTTTTGGCTGCATCGTACCGATCATGATTGAACTTAGATTAAGCATAATGTAATTATAATAAAAATATGCAAAGATTTATAGCAATCGTGCAGGTTATAGATATTAATCCTTAAAGTTTTTTTTACTAAAAAGGGGCATAATTATTAATAGGTAGAGTCTTTTGTTTTTTCGTACCACATGAAGAGGTTGGCTGCGTAGGTATTAAGTTTTTTAAGTTCGTTGACAACCTGGTCTCGAATATCAAGCGAAGTAATTTTGTTAACGTTCCGCTCATTAAGCCATTTACTGATAGAAACAGCCAAAGCTTGGGCTTGAGACTCGTTTAAACCTGCCGCAACTCCAACTTTTGCAATCTTGTTCTGGTTATAGTCTTCAATAGACAAATCCCTTTTTACAACTTGTGTATTCATTGTTTCCATTCATTGTATCAGAAGGTTAAAAGAAGATTTAAGTAGATAACTAACCAGGCATCGATAAATTGTCAATGGTTTCTGGCTAGAGAGAAAAGAGCACTGATCTAAACAGATGAATAGCAAAGCAAAACATTCCCATTCTTAAACGTCTACTACATTTATTTTACGAAAAGAACGCCTATGAAGCTTAGTATTGCTGCTATAATTTTTATAGGGATCGCTGACTTTTCCTTTAGAATCACAATCGCCAATAATACCGTAAGGATGCTCGATATTTGAAAAATCGTTCCAATTTGGGCTGCATTATTTCCTAACTTATAAGCCGATAGATACGTGATAGAGGCTGCACCGTATGCAATAGCTAAAAGCGCTATTTTGTTAATAACGTTATTTTTTGCGAGTGCAATAATTTTCTTTGTCTTTTTAGGATAAAGAGCCCATATTACAATTGACGTAATAAGATATTGAAGTGTTAGATATGATGGTACGTTGAAAGCTTTTATAATATACGTATCATTCAGCGTTGAACTTGCTAAAAGAAATGCTGCGAGAATTGCGAAAAACTCTCCTTTTTGTAGTCGAATTTGTTGCCTCTTCCAAGAAATGATAATAACACTTGCAATAATCAGCATTGCGCCAATGAATTGCTGGGTAGAGAAGTTTTCATGCAACAACAAGATTGCTCCCATAATGAGCCAGAGAGAGCGAGATGCAAAAAGCACAGTAAAAATAGACGCTTCGGTAAGCTGTAAAGATTTGAAAATAAAAATATTTGCAGACCCGTATAGTACGGGCATTAACGCAAAATTCAACAAAACTGGCTGGAGATTGGGAATAACAAAACCAGTAAACAGAGCATATACGCCAATAAAAATCCCGCCGAGTAACTGAAAAACAATGGTATAGGCAATGGGGTCGCTTTTGTCATCACGAAGTATTACTCTTTGAATTAATCTTCCCGATACCTCAGCAAAGATGCTTAATCCTAAAAATAGTTGCCAAGTCATATCATTGGCCTGTAATACAGTAAGACATTCCCATTTTTAAACGTCCTTGTTTTGAGAAGTTTTAGCTTAAGTTGATTTTTAATGTTTTTAAACATTGGTTTTCCGCGGCCAAGGACAATAGGATTGACCAAAAGTCTATACTCGTCAATTAGGCCAAGGTTTGTAAAAGCTTGTACGATTGTCCCGCTTCCTAAAATTGTAATATCATCTCCCCGACCCTGCTTCATTTTTTTGATTACTTTCGGATCGATCTTATTAAACAATGTAACATTTTTCCAGTTAGGACCTTGGTTAACTTTTTTTAGCGTCCTTGAAAAAACAATTTTGGGTAAAGTATTTAATTGTTTCGCAACAATTGGATCATTTTTGATTGCTTCTGGCGTCGGCCAGTAGCTTGCCATCAATTCGTAAGTAACTCTCCCAAAAATCAGAGTTTTGAATGTTTTCGTTTGTTCAACTGCAAATTTACTGAACTCCTCATCCGTATTATGCCAATCAATCTCTCCCTTTGGCCCTGCAAAATATCCATCGAGTGAAACCAAATTAAATACAATGATTTTTCTCATGATTTTCTCGAATATTTTTTAATCAGTTCATCTATCATTTCAAGTTTTGCTTGTTGTGGTTTATGAATTTGTTCTCCTAATCTAAAGTATTTTCCTTTGTAGTAGATAATCGGCTCTGTTTCTACCTGTTTAACATTTTGAATTTCTCCTATAAATATCGGGTGATCGCCTATATCTATAAACTTTACTACTTTACATTCCGCATTAAGAGTTGCTCCTTTAATCATAAGAGTATTAATAATTTGAGCTTTATAAAATACGACTCCGAGCTCTTTGAGTAGACTGATTTTATCAACGTCTCTGCCATGATTATTACCAGCCACACTTGAGAGAACATTTTGGTCAACCGAAGCTATGTTTACTCCAAACTCGTAAGACGCTTTAATATTTTCAAATGTCGTCTTTGTTGACCGTATGCAAACTGCTATAAGGGGTGGAGTATACGAGATATAGTGTGTCCACTCACATGCCATAACATTATGTCCATAAGGTCCATTACTGGTTATTAATCCCACATTTGTTACAAACTTTGTTATTTCTTCCATAATTAAGATAAATTTTTAATTTATTCCTTTTCTTTTTTGAGTTTTGCTGGTGTAAAAAAGGTTATCTGAAAACCTTCTGGATCTTTGATTCGAAACCCCACATCTCCCCAGGAGCTGGGAGCTGTACTTAGTGGTTTTAATATATTTGGATGATTCTTTAACTTTTCCCATAAAGACCATACGTCCTCAACCATGAGCGACAAACCTGTTCCTTGAATTAGGGGATTGAAGCCTTTACGAGGAGTCATTATTTCAATTACCGCCGCTCCAGTATTAAACATCACTCCTTTATCATCCGGGCTATCCCAACTATCAACGATTGGATACCCTAAGACTTTTTCATAAAACTCTTTGACCTTGTAGAAATCTTTTGGGTACATTTTAAATCGAAACTGTGTCGTTTTTGTGAGCGGATACATGATTATTACTTCTAAAATAAGTTCTACGTGTCAATTAATTTTTAAAAATTTCCTTCTCCAAACTCTTTGCCAGTTGGAGAAAAAATTCTACCATCTCTGTTTGATCAAATGGAACAAGCATTTTCGGGTAATCCTCAAATTCAACCACACGCAGAAAATTTTTAGCTATAAGCGTTATGTTTGATCTTATCCCATGTTTTACTGCTGCCTCTAATCTAAGCTTATCAACCTTCCACCTATTTTCTTTTAAAATAAAATAAAGATCTACATAATCTTTTGCTCTTGGAAATGAAGTAATTGTTTGAAATTTATTTACTGCTATATCATAAAGACTATCAATATAGAGTCCTTTCCAAATTATTCCTCTCTCAATTCTATTTGAAGGAAAATAACTGAAGTCAATTTTCAACGATTCACCTTTATCAAATGCTAGGCTGTAAAAATGAAAACCGAACTGTTCGCTGTGACTTATGGTTTTATAATCAAGAGCGCCTTGATTTTTTTGTAACCATCGATTGATCCATGTGGCATTTACCTCATTTTTTTCTGTAAAAAAATCTAAGTCTAGTGATTCTCTATGGTGGAGATACCAGCAACTTAATGCAGTTCCGCCAGTTAAGTAGAATCTCTCGAGGACGTACGGAGTCTGAAGTACCACTGCCAAAAATTTTTTCTGTCTGGTCGTAAGCCCGGCTCCTTGCGCCAAAGTTTTCCCCATAAATAAAATTCTATCATTTTTTTAGCATCAGGATCAAGATCATTCTTTATCTCTGGCCAGGCTTTTTTTACTTCCTCTCGATCAAGCTTTTCACCTTCCTCAAGGCCATAATTAATAAGTTGTTTTAGACGCCAAAGCTTATATTTTTTTGGGAATTTTTTTAGATATGTTTCATCAACAGACCAGTTGTACATGAGGATAGTATAGCATACATTTGAGGGATTATTTCATGAGATTTAGACTATCATGAAGGGCTATAATAATAATTATTGGTGATTATGCGATTGCAGAGTAAATCGTTGAAACTTTGCATGGTCTGAAAATTCTATAGGCACAATTTCAATCTTATCACTTTAGAGACGAGAAAATATTGTGAAAGTCTAAAGCTGAACCAGATTAAATACAATTATTTTCTCATTTTATTTTGATATCTCGATATAACTCATCATATTTATCCGTATATTCCCATATCCCCAATCCTAAGGATGTTAGCCGAAAATTTCGATCTACTCTTACTTCATCATGAATCACTGGAGAGATTAGTTGTTTCTCAATTAGTTTTTGTTCCTGTAATACTACTAGTTCTCGATGTTTAAGCCCTGTTCGTTTTGCGATGAAATCAAGCCAGTCATCATGAAATACGTGAAGTTTTCCTTTATTGGTATTTCTAAGTTTCATTATTGAATCCTGGTCATGTTTTAAAATATGGTAAATAACATTGATAATTAATATCTCTTCTGAAGATAATAATTTTATTATTTTCATATATGCATGTGGTGTATGTCTTTCTCTTTCTTCATCTGTTTCCGAGGCAGTCGCAAATAGAATCTTTTTCATTATTTGAAAACGTCCTTCGTCTGGCATTTCACTTTCTAGAAGATTTAATAACTCTAATATGCAATAGTTTAATTGCGGAGAAAATTCGTCTTTAATAACCCCCTTTTTAACCAAATATTTCCACTCTCGACTCAACGCTTCAGTCAATCCCACTGAAACAATACGTTGGGCGATTCGAGCTAAAGAGGGAATTAAACTTTGGGGTTGTGCCAAGGTTTGAGAAGATACAGCTGTTATTTGCTTAAATAACTCCGTTACTTTTTTTGGCAATTCAGGGTTTAATTTTGCAAGTGTTCTCATATTTTTTATTTAAATCTCTCCTAAAAAATCTTGTCATCAAATTTTACTCTTTTTTTGAGTTATTTCTATATTTAGTTGACTTTTATCTCTATTTATTAAATACTAAATTAGTGAAATTCTTAAATAAAATTTCTAGCAATTTAATTTTATCTACTTTAATTGCTTCTTTGATTATTTCAATTGTCGGCTTTGGTTATCAATACTACCTTAAACCTCGAATAATTCTTGATTCTTCCGGTTTATATTCCAAAATAGGTAGAGAGACAGTAGGTAGTATGCAGATTGCAAATCTTGGAAGAAATAAGGAAGATGACCTGACTGTAAGAATTGAAACTCCAATCAAAAATCAAACTGATGTTCGCATTCTAATAAATGGAGTACCTATCGAACAAGAAATACAATTACAACCTGATTTTACGGATGTCATTATTAAAGAATTAAATCCCGATGATATTGCATTCATCTCTTTTATACCTCAAAATAAAGACAGTACTGATTTTTCAGCTTTTCATTTCGGCAAAAATATGAGAACAAGCAGATATGAAGAGTTAGATTGGTCTGCTGAATGGTGGGAGTTTAAAACAATACAAGTGGTCTTTATTATATTCGTCGTAATCACTGGTATTTTAGTAGGATACCTACTTGGGAAAAATAGAGTGCATCGTAAAAATTAACTTTCTGTTTATTGGCCCTTTTTTTGTTAAATCCATAAACAAGCGAATTTTACACCTTTTGAGCATAATAATAAACAGCTTTTCCTCTTTTTTCTTTTCTGATTAACCCTCTTTTGATAAGAGCTTTGCGAAGAGACTAGGGAAAGAAACCAATTCAACTTTGAATTATACAATAAGTGAGCTAATGAATAGTTACGAATAGTTATATTGACAAATCCTTTTTTAAAGAGTATATTGTATATACAATATCTGTATATATGAAGAAGAGTCCTTTAAGTAGTGTTGTTGGTTTTGATTGGGATGAAGCAAATATTTTGCATATTGCTAAACACGATGTAACGCCAGCAGAAGCCGAAGAAATCTTTTCCGATAAAAACAATGTGCTTATCGAAGATATTAAACATTCACTCATTGAAAAAAGATTTCTTATTATAGGAAAAACACTCAAAGGAAGACTTTTGTATCAAGTTTTTACAAAAAGAGGAAATAAGATTAGAATAATTTCCTCTCGCAATATTAATAGAAAGGAGGTTGTACTCTATGAAAAAAAAACTGATCATTCCAAAATTTAAAAGCGAAGCCGAAGAGTCAGAATTTTGGGCACATCTTGATCTAGCTGATTATTTTGAACCATCTGACTTTAAAAGAGGGGTTGTATTTCCAAATCTTAAGCGGACTAAAAGGTTAATTTCTATTCGCCTTCCCGAACAGCTGTTGTTAAAAGTTAAGGTTAAGGCTAATAAGCTTCGTGTGCCTTATCAGAATCTGATCCAGCAATTTATCCAAAAGGGTGTAAATGCATAGCGCTGGATATTTAGATTTGAGGATAATAAAAAACGGCTGATCCTCTTTTTTCTTTTCTTACAAATTCTCTTTTAGTCAGAACTTGCAAAGAGACCGGACTGACATAAATTTGAGGCTAAATATTGCTTTATGAAGCCCTTATTATATAATTGTTGCATGAAAACTGTTTATTTAGCTCGCCACGGTCATACAGACCTCCCAACGAGAGCAGATGGAGTCCAACTTCTATATGGCCCAAACGATCCTTTAAGCCAACAAGGTATTGTACAGGTGGATATGTTGGCTGACTTATTATCGTTTGGAAAAGTAAGATTTAACCGAATTGAATCAAGTCCAAATCTTCGAGCATTGCAAACGGCAGAAAGGATAAGCCTTAGATTAGGGATTCCTATCTTTAGACATGAGGGGCTGCGGGCAGTTGATGTTCCTTACTATAGTAACCAACCACTAGCTTTGTTAGAAGCAGATGGAGAAAATGTTTTTAACGTTCATCATGAAGGTAATGAGACATTGAAAGAATATGACAAAAGAGTACAGAGAACATTTCACGAAATTACAAGTCATAGAGAGGACCCCGTTCTTATTGTAGGCCACGGGGAGGCTATAAAAGTCCTCATGCACAGATTCCACCATCTAGAAGGTCCTCCAGGATTTGGTGAGTCTGTTGACTATGGTAGAGCATTAGGTCTAACGTTAGATGATAATGGAAGATTAATGCGTTTTGAAAAGATTACTGATGAGACAAGACCTGGGATAGAGCGTTAGAAAAAGTCGAGATAATCCAAGTTCATTTACATGGATAATAAAAAACTGCTGCCCCTCTTTTTTCTTTTCTTATCAACCCTCTTTTTATAAGAGTTCTGCGGAGAGGCCAGGTGTGAGGAGTTTTTAATAATCGATTGAGCTCTGAAGGTCTTATTCCAGGATTTTTGCTGACGATAGAAAGCATTTCTTCTAATAAATCTTCTTTTGAATTTTTGTATATCATGCTTTAATTTGTTCGACAGCTCATCTAAACTTTTCGATTATGATAAAATCTTTAGGAGTTACTATTTTCATAGGTTTGACTGCAATTTTTAATTCTGGCGTCATAAAGTGTTTAGTGTTAAGCGTCAAGAGATAATCCATAGTAGTTGAGATGGCAGAAGCTAGAATTGAAGCATCTTTTTTATTAATCATAGAGTAATATTTCTCATTTAATTTTTCTGATGGTTCATCAATGATTTCGAGTTTACACTGAAGAATTAAAAAATTAAGCCGTTGTTTTTCTTGTTGATTTAAAATTGATGACGACTTCTTAATTTCGTAAACTACGTATCTAGAAATATATCCTTTGATTCTGCCTTTACGACACAACATGAGAATAAAACTTGATCCTCCACTTTTTGATTTACTTGCGGCGAGTATTACTGAAGAATCAAAGAATACGTTCTTCATGGTAAATCTTTCCAATATTTTTCTGTTTTTTTTGCTAATTTAGGGGGTAATTTATCTTCTTCTAACCATTCTTCTATCTCTTCTTTTGTAAAAGTACGATAATCGATCTCTTCACGTGGTTCAATAATTATCTTTTTGCCTCTGACTTTTACTTTGGCTACATCTCCCTCTTTTATTCCTACGGTCTCTCTTATTTTTTTAGGAATTGTGATTAATCCCTTAGGAAGTATATTCACCCATTCTTCTTGTGTGTCTGTTTGAGAAGACTTCATTTTGAAATATAGAATTTCTAACTTTCTATATTATAATAATTTATTATCGTTTTGTCAAATATCCTCTTAACTTTGAAACATATTGTTGTCTCTCCTCTGGTGTAGCAAATCTTGATTTATCGTGATTTTGATAAAGTCTGTCATTGGTATATCGAGGAAATACATGGACATATCCGCACTTCATTCGCTCTTCAAGCCGTGTATGAATAATACTAAAAAGGCTTGAAGTAAGAATGAGGCGGATTAATTTTTAACTTATTGTAATGAACTTGCAAGTTTATCGAACGACTGGTTCCACCCCTGAGTCATATCGTCAAGCATCTTTCCCTCAATTCCTTTAGTGCTTGGATAGAATAGCGTCATTTCTGTTTTTCCATCTTTCTCTTTAAAGGTGATCGTAATCGTTGTTTCCATAGGGAACGTACCAGGCATTCCATAATAGCTAGCAGAAACGACATTTCCTTTTTCATCGGCAAAACTGTCAGTCACGACAATTTTCTCCATAGGAACGATCTCTTTATAGACCCCTGTGCTCCAAAGGTCCTTATCAAATTCAGAGCCTGGCGCACCATGCATTGCAACGTGATATTTGCCTCCTACCCTAAAATCAATCTTAGCCACAGGACATGTAAAGTCTTTGGGACCCCACCATTTTTTAAAATACTCTGGCTCTGTCCACATCTTCCAGACTGTTTCACGCGGAGCATCAAAAACCCGAACAATTGTTAATGACTTTCCCGGATCATTTCCGTTTTCCATAGTGTTTATCAGTAATTTTTAATGTTTGTAAAACCGTATCTAATCTATCAAAACGCTCATTCCACATCGTGGCCATTTTATTTGCCCAATCTTCTAATTTGCGTAAGGATTTTGTATTAATTTTGTAAATATGTTTCTGCGCCTGTTTTTCCATCTGGACTAACTTCGCCTCTCTTAAGACTTTGAGATGTTGAGAAATGGCTGGAGGACTTGCTGGGAATTTATCGTAGATGACTGATGCAGGCAGTTGACCTTTTGTCGCAAGCATTTCTATTATTGAACGACGAGTAGGTTCGGCTAGAGCAGAAAACATATCCATATGTATTCATCATAAAGTATTAACTTAATTAAGTCAAGACTTAATTACTAATATAATTTTCAGCTCTGGAAATTTCGAACGGAGTCGTGGAAAAATTCCTTCACCAAGTTAGTATTAGAAACTGAAAAATGGTTAAAAAGCTTTATGCTTTAGAAATATAAACTTTAAAAGGTGTTCTACTCTGGTTTATAATAGAAGTGTATAAGCCTACAGAAGGACTAAAGTCAATTAGAACCTTTAAAAAAGTAGATAATTTTGTTATTTAGATTTTCTGATATAGAATCCCCTTTTTTTGATATTTCTTCTAATACCATTAATATCAACGAAACTCCAATAAGTTTTACCTTCTCTTAAAAAAGTTCCTTCCAATAAGGAAAATTCTAATTCTTTATCTTTACTGGACAGCTTATTTTTTGGAATAAAATGAAGAATCATATTTATTGAAGTATTTTTTTTAAACGTCTGATTATTTCTTCTCTTTTGATTCTTTCATGTGTAAATTCTCTCTGTATTTGTTTCAATCCTTCACCCTCAGTTAAATTGGAATCGAGCCCCATTCTTTGAGTTCTAATGTAATCAGACCATAAAGACCTATTAAAGTTATACCAATCGTCATTGACTTGATTTATTATTTTCTTACGATTTTTAAATCGTTCTAAACATCGCCAGTAATTATCTACACTTTCTCGAAGATATTTAAGTTCTTTTGATAATTCTATTAATTCATTTTTATAGTAATTGGTATTTTCTTTGAGTTTTTTTCCTCCTTGAAGATCTTTTTTTATTTTATCTATCCATTTTTCAAGCTCTTTCTCTTTTACCTGATACCAGTATTTATCAACATCATCTTTATTATCAAATGGACCAAAAATTCCGTCAGTGGTCATATGCAGATTATACAAAACTTTGAAAGACGCTAAAGGCTGACGCTACTATTTATATGCGTTATCAATTTATTCATCTTTTAAACCAATTCTGAATATCGTTAGTGTTGCTAATAGGTTACATTCCCGGCAATGACAAAGATTCGTGAACTTCGATTGAACATCCGTCTACCCAGTCTAGATGAGGGTGACCTTTCAGCATCGCAACCGCCTCATCCATACTGTTAGCTTGTAAAACTGAGTAACCAACAACTTCTTTGTTACTTGGCGCTGTGCCTGATTTAGTTACTTGCATTCCATTGCCAAGAGGAGTCCCCAAATCTAGCATTTTGTCCCCGACTTTTTTCTGCCATTCAAACCACGGCTCCATACCTTTTTTGGCCTCATCCGGACTAACACTTGTCATCTTGGTTGCTGCTTCTTTCGGCGCGTGATAAATTACGATAAATTTCTTCATATTAAATCACCTCCAGTTAATAAACTTATTTTGGAAACATTATATCATTGATTCGATTATCCCTCTGTATTTACAAAGAATTGTTTGTAATATAAACTAAAGACGGTAAATCCTGAAGGGCCAGAGTTCATATATAATATTGTTTTAATTGTGTTGGCAGTAAAAATCTTTGGATTAAGTCGCCAAGTCTGGCCACAAAAAGCCCAGTAGAATTACTTTATAACAGGAATTTGTTGTAATTGTTTTTGTACTATATCTTCATTTTCATTCCCAAAAGAAATAAGAGTCTTATCGCCGTTTTGTATTTCAGTGTCAAGCAAATTGTCAGTTTTCACTCCGTTAAGATAAAACCTTAAAGTTCCATTTTGACCGTTGCAGAACGTTTCGCCAGTTCCTGTTGTCAGACAGCTTTTGGTCAATTTAAAAGGAAGCGTCTTGAAAAAATCATCCCATGTAGTGCCTGCTTTTTTTACATGAACAATATTTGGATTATCGGCTTGGATGAATACATCTTCAGAAAGATTGTGATACATGGCTGCCGTAAATATTCGAAACGTCCCATGGGTAAAAATCGCAAAAGAAGCCTTATGGTCGACAACTTTGTCACCTTGCGCTGTCGGAGAAACATCAAGACTTTCTTTCATTAAAGAAACTGATTTAGATTGTCCTTTAGATAGCAAGACGCTTAGTCCAAAAATTACGAGGATTATAAATATAGTAATTAGAACAAAATAGGATTTTTTCATCATGTAACCTTATTGTTGATCGTCTGCTTTCTTTAAACCTTCTGTCTCAATTTTTTGCACTACATTTGTGTTGGCTGAAGTATTCCAACGCGATTGTCTTCTGTATCTTTAATCATCACAAATTTACCAACTCCAGGTATATCCATTATCTTACCTAAAATTTTCCCGCCTGCTTTTTTAATTATTTCAATATGTTTATTAATATTGTCTACCGAGATTACGAGGTGGGGAACTGTGCCATAGTCACCTCTTTGGAAGAAACCTCCGTTAATGGCTCCTTTATTTTTATGCATCCCCTTTTTATCTACTGGGGAAGTTGTGGCTAAAATGTAGTCACCCATCTTAGATCCCATCTGTTTCATTCCCCATCCAAAAACATTTTCATAAAATTTCCTGACACGTTTCTTGTCTTTTGTTGGCATCTCAAAGTGCACGACAGGATTCATTTTCATAAGTTTTTATATAACTTAGGTTTTACTTGAGGAGTTGAACATCCATTGAACACCAAATTTATCAGTGCACGAACCAAAATAGTCTCCCCAAAACATTTCCTGAAGTTGCATTTCTACCTTTCCACCTTTTGAAAGTGCATCAAATAGTTTCTTTGTCTCGGTTCGAGTATCAGGTTCAAGAGTAATGTAAACATTGTTTCCAGGCTTCACCTTAAAACCCATGGATTCTGGAGCGTCAGTTCCCATAAGTATATGTCCACCAAGAATAGGCAGCTGAACATTCATCACCAGATTTTTATCCTCATCTTTCGTTGGGGGTTGGCCTTTTTGCGGAGGAACTTCAGAAAAGCGACTAATCTTTCCGATGAACTCTGTACCAAAAACACTCTTATAAAAATTGAAGGCTTCTTCTGTGTTGCGAGGAAAATTAAGGTAGGTGCTTACTCTTGCCATAATCAAAGTATAACAAATAAATGGTTTTTTTAATTAAGGTGATTGAATAAGCCCGATGATGTTACCGTCTAAATCTTTTACAGATGCAGTCAGCTTACCCCCACCTACATCTTTTACCTCCTGCTGTATTGTATCACCAGCGTCAAGTAATAATTGCAGACTTTTCTTAATGTCGTCTACATGATGGTAACATGTCATGCCTTGCGTGTGACCATTAGGATCCAACCCTATTTCTTGATCTCCAATCCTAAAGCCAACATAATACGCATTATCCGTATATGGCTCGATATCCAAAAACTTACTGAAAAGAGTCTTTGCTTTAGCTATATCTCTTACAGGATAGATGACTGTTTTGATACCGTGATTCATAGATAATATGATAAAGTATTTACTCTTATAGTTCAAATGCTAAGGGACATTGTTTCAAGAACTTTTAGAATATGTAAGGAGCAGTAATACTACGTCCATGAACTGTACAAGTAAATTTCATTCTACCGCTCTCAAGTGGCTCTAACTTATCAAATGTATGAGGTGTACCATTTTCTAAACAGTAATAATTTCCATCTAACCCCATACCAACGTTTTCACGATTAGCCCCTAACATATAAACTTTTCCGTATTCTGGTAACCCTGCAACACCTGCTATTCTATACATTCGTATATCTGTGAGTGATAATATCTTGACCCTGTTAGGACCATTAAGCCATGGAATATCTGTTCGATTTATTTCTTGCATAATTATCGTGGATTATATGAAAACAATTGAAGTTAATCAAATATTTTTTCTAGATCTTGAGTTTAAAATTAATTAGGATGTTATGAAGATCTAAAGAATAATTTGCTAAAGTGATTGGATGATTTTCGAACTTTCAAGTGAATAGATTATAATAAAAAACTTACCTTTCGTACATTATCGAATTGCTGCCGAATAATCACTCAAATATTTGCACTCCCTTGCCTGCTGGAAGGCTTTTTTCAGATCGTGGTTGCTTTAGAACTCCCGGGCAATTTTCTTCTACCCAATTCTGCACTTCCCCAGATACCGGCAAGATTTTTCCATTCCAGTAGGCAGTTGTCTGTTTGTCTTTTTCTGTGATCAAACGGTCAGGACAGGTGTTTGGAGGAAGTCCTGATGCAGAACCTTTTCCACGTAAACCGCGGTAAGAGTTATGCACTATATAAATTTGATAGACAAAAAAGCCTAAAACCAAAAGGTTTATTCCTAGAAAAATGAGGATCGCACTGCGCCTACCTTCTCCTCCCCATTTTTTATCCACCCATCTGTAAATAAAATATGGCACTAAGGTAAGCAGAACCCAGAAAGTAGATGTAAAAACTATTGTGTTAATAAGTGTTGGGCGTTGATCCAACGGGGTTAATGTCCGTTGCTCCAATATCCAAAGAGCTGCTCCCACAAACCAAGCTAATGGCCAGATAAATATTCTATACAGAATCCAAATTACTGTACCAATTATCAAATAAGCAACAGGACGATGAAGTGAATCACTTAGACCAAGATCCAATATGTGAAGTTTAGCAGGACCATCTCCTACATTTTCAGCTCCCAATAAATAAGTCGGCAAGGCAGGAAGCTGCTCGCCAAGAAGAAAGAAAACCAAGACAAAAAATATAATAAAACTTAAAGGTAGCTTATAATTACTTTTCCAAAAAGACATTAACTTAACTGTACCATAAAGGGAAATCGATCTAAGAATAAAGGACATATGGCTCGCTCGACTGGCTTGCTCTTCCGAAATTTACTTGACCCTCGAAGCTTTAGCGAAGGGGGTTAATGAAGGAGGGATGATTTTCGAACTTATAAATAGCTTATTTATTAATTTAGTGATATACTTTTGCTAAAATTAATGGAGGACAAAAATGCCTAGATATTTGATCGAGGTCTCGCACGAGAATAAAAAAGAAGCTTGTGATCACGCAGTGAGAGTCTTCAATATGACAGGCTCACATTTTTTGACCAATGCCGATTGGGGTTGCTTGGATGATGTGCATAAAGCATGGATAATGGTTGATTTAGACAACAAGAAAGACGCTCTTTTTGTTGTTCCCCCATCATTCAGACAAAATACTAAAGTTATTACACTGCAAAAATTTACATCGGAGACTGTAAAAGAAGCTTTAAAAAAGCATAAAACTTAATCATACTACTCGTACGACTGCATGATCCAATCAACAAGTTCCTCATGTCAAACTAATAGTCTTTTTCAACATTTCCAGTCCAGGGAAGAGTGATCGTGTCGGTTTTGCCCACGGAGAGGCCGACCTTTCCTTCGACACCAACGACTTTCTGAACAAGAACCATCGTTCCTGCGGCGCTGCCATCCTCATTTATTTTCCCGGTAAACTCACCGCTATAGGAGGTGGTGACCGAACCTTGTACGGGGCCTTGCGAAACTCGTTGCGTCGATTCTCCCTCAAGAGTGCCATTAATGGCTCCCCCCGCTGGCACCGGACCTTTTATGTCAATTGCGGTCGATACACCTTGATTAGTTAATGAAATTGATCCGTTGACCGATCCCCGACTATCAAAATCGAGATCAAGTCTTTGTTCCGTGGGATCAAGTTTTGTAAAGTTGAAACGCAGTACCCCACGACCAGTCCATTTTTTTTGTTCTTTGTCGTACTGGGCTTTCTTTACGGGAGATTCCTCACCTGGTATACCCGCATCGGCAGCCGCCTCACGCCTCATTTCTTCCTGTTCTTGTTTGAGCTTTTTTTTGGCAGGATTGAAAAGACAAACATCAATTGATATATCTTGACATTCTGGACTGGCAAGTTGAACGAACGCATACCCCCCACCGCCTACGAGGACAAGGAAAATAAGAACAACAAGAAAGAGAGGGATAACCCCTTCTTGCATTTTTCTTTTTTGCGAAAGAATAGTGTTCATGCCAGCAATGCCTAAACTCTAATATGTCAGCGTGACCGATCCGCTCTGGGAAAAGCCAGGAATACTGGCTGTTCCGCTTAAGGGCACGGTTTTTTGAGTTTGGAATACGTTTCCAGCAAAACTTGCAGACGCTGGTAAAAATATTCCGCAACTCCCGTGGGCACTTCCTTTCACTCCGCCACCGTCGCCTCCATCATATGTCCCCCTTATTTTGCCGCTACAGTCTCCTTTGAAAGTTCCGCTTATTTTGCCGCCCTTTAGTGGAATGGTAAGCGAGATCGTAACTCCGTAATCTTTATATGAATACCTTCCGCTTGCCAGGATGGTCGATTTTTCTTCTTCAGAATAATCAGGGTTCACCTTCACACACTCTGCAATGGAGACGTCTCCACAGCTTTCTATGTACTTTATAAATGCAATGTCAAGACCGGCAGCGAGGGCAATCAATATCAAGACAATAATGAGGATAAACGCCAGGCTAAATCCTCCTTGTGAAGAAAACTTAGGATTTTTCATGAGTAATCTCGTAATCTGTATTAATTTTATAGAAACAGAAAATTAGGTAAAAGTCAAATCGACTAAATTCTAATATGCTACAGTGCAATTAACGTTTTTGTGGATTTTGGGGTTTATAATTACAAAGGTCAAAATCGGCCACCCCCACAGCTCAACACTTTGGAGTAACTCCATATAAGGAAAAGTTTGATCGTTTTATTGAAGATATTCAAAATCCTGAATATATGGTAGTTTTGAAAGAAAGATGGAAAGAAATTAAACTACTGATTAAATAGATTAGTATCTTCTTCAGAAAAGTTTCCTTTTATCGTAAGAGATCTTACTGTTGCGAGTTCATTACCGTAATTTCTAAAACCAAACTGTCCTGGCAAATTCATAAAAGTAATCTTTCTTGTAATAAATTCTGAAGTATTGTCGTTTTTTAATCCCTCGTTTAAGTTAACCTTATAAAATAAAGGTAAATACCACCGAAAGCATTGTTCCCAATTGCTATTTATCTTTATGTACATACAGACTTTTTCAGCCTTTGTAAGTAGCTTAAAACACAGTCGAACATGTGGTCTGAATATCAGATGGTTTTCAACTTTCCATACTCCAATCATAAAATATTCGTCAAAGCTTTGAGCTCTAAAAATAATTCCCAATACTTTTCTAAAGTCTAACTCTTTTCTTTTTAATCTGTCCCAATAATCATTCTTAATCAAACATCCAGATGGAGAATTGGTAATCTGAAGCCCGTCTTTTGTAATATCGATATTTCCCTGAAACTCCCATTCCTTTTGTAACTTAGATTTATTTAACTCAAATTTATTCTCAAGCAATCTTTCTCCAGACAATTTTCTAACAATTAATCTCTTGGGTCTAGCTTTAGTAGCCGTATATTTTCGAACATAAAACCTGACTATTTTAGCAGGTTATAATAACGAAGTCGAACTCTCCCTGATTGACATATTCAGGAACAGGAAAATGGAGCGAGCTTAGCCTCAACCAACCGCTTTCTTCACGAGCGCGACGATCTTCGCCTCTTCGACGGCTGTCAACCGCTTCAGAGCGAAGGAGGTAGGCCACATACTGCCTTCATCAAGATTTGCATCTTCTTGGAAGCCAAGTGTAGCATATCTATATTTAAATTTGCTCGCAGCTTGAAAGAAACAAACAACCTTGCTGTCGCGATTTGCATACGCGGGCATCCCATACCAGGTTTTTGGAGTGAGTGATGGTGCACTAGCTTTGATGATCGTATGGAGCCGTTTGGCCATGGAGCGATCCGGTTCCGGCATTGCGGCAATTGCCGCAAGCACGTCATTTTCGCCGTCTGCTCTGCTCTTGTTCGCGCGCGCTTCCGCCCTCAGCTCTAGGGCGCGCTCTTTCATCGCAGCTCGTTCTTCGTCCGTGAATCCCTTGAACTTCTTGTTGACTACTTGCTTATTTTTCATTTATTTTCATCCTCCATCTAATGTATTTTAGCAAAGTAGAGTATAGAAAGTGGTTTTTTACTTTCTTTTTACCTGCTTGGCAAAAGAAGCAGCATACTGAAGAGCTTTAAGTTCATCATCTCTAAACGTTTCTATTACTCCTTTATATATGTTCTTCTCATTCTCATCAGGGGATAAACGGATTGCTGCCTCATAACGCAATATGGCCGAGTGAATCCGTCGAGCATCCTGCAAATACCATACCGCCCCAGCTTCATAATCTCATTCGTCTATTCCATTAACTGCACGCTTAAGTTCATCCCGTTGATTTAATAATATAGTATCTTCAGGGTGCAACTTCGCATCTTTTTCCCATCCCTCTAGATATACTTCTAACAGTTTATTACCGTTAATGTGACTTCTATCTCCTTGATCAAAACCTTGTAAATCAGTAAGTTCTGTACCTGTTAAAGTTTTTGGGGGAGAAAATTGCATAATCTTCTCATTCCAAAACCTAGCTAAATTCGGATGTTGGCGAAAACCAATTCTTGTACTATCAATATTAGATCCTCCAGTCTGTCCACTCGGTTCAGCTACATCAATCATATTTAGTCTCCTTAATGCATTATAAGAAAGAATAAATAATAATTCAAGAGAAAGCAACTATAGTTGGAGTTGATATAGAAATAAAAGAAGTGGGTTAATTTATTAGACTGTTGTAGTAATCTAATTAAGAATTTCGCTCGCTAAAGTGGATGTATATAGAACTTATGAGTGGTTAGATTATAGTGAGAGCATAGAGCTTCTTCAAGGACAAACTAAGGAGTTATTGCAGATTATTTAATATTGCTCCATCTATTTTAAAAATGGAAAGAAGATCTCAACAAATATCCGATTTCCTTCCAAAGTTAAAAGTGCAGTCGCAAGACCAGTAAAAAGCATCACATAGCCAGCCACCTTCTGAACAACAGGTGTAAAAGGAGCTATTTTCTGAACAATCTTGATTTTAAATGCTGCAATTGAGGTGGTAAGTAGTATCATCAAGGCTCCCATTGTAAGAGCAAATACCAAAAAGGCAAGAAAAGCATTCGTGAAACTACCTAATGTCAAGGCATATAGAATAAGCCCAAGAAGAAGCGGGCCAGTGCAACCAATTGCTGCTCCATTGTAAAGCATCCCATAAATAAAAATGCTTTTACCAAAACTTACCTTGCCAAGTCTTTTTTGAAGATATGGAACTTCTATATGTTTTCCCAAAACAGTCATCAAACCTAAATATGCAATAATCAGCCCCGCAAGTGTTCGGACTGCTAAAATTGCTGGAATATCTTGCCTTGGGTCTTTGGCAAATGGAGCGGCAGCCCCTAAGATAGCTATTATGACTCCAACAATAATATTTACAGTAATAACACCAAGTGCCGCAATAAAACCAAAATAAAAACCTTTTGCAACATTTCCTTTCTCTGTATCCCCTGTTAGATAATGTGAGACGTAACCCGGTAAGACTGTAAATGAGCAGGGAGAAAAGAAAGCAGCCACCCCAAAGATTGAGGAGAGAACAATAAGAGGAAATTTACCAAAAGCCTCCTTCACCATAACGTTGTAGATAAATCCCAAAAAGCCAAAATAATAGCCGACGAATCCAACTACAATAAATAAGAAGAGTACGATAAGAAAAAGAAGGATTGACGATTTTGTACTCATTCGTTCGTTTCTGCAATAACTTTTTGAGATCTAGTAATAATACTTGCCCAAAAAGTTGAAATGATAAAGAGTAAAAGACCTGCGTAGTATACGACCTCAGATGTAAAAATGTAAATACCAGCAAAGACGCCCAATGCTGCAATAATAGTTAGAAGTAAAACAATCCCAAGAAATGGACGAATAAACCAGTCGGGAATCTGTAGCAAAAATGCTAATCCAAGCTTTTGCAGGAGGCTGGCCAGAAACACTCCCTGTTTGGGGTTGGAGCTTTGCGACATGCCAGCCATCCCCACAATACTTGTGCCACCTGCTGCCCCCGCTGCAACTGCTCCAAAACTTGCCATACAGACTACAAAGACTGCTGCAGAAACTATACTTATTAGATCAAGAAACCGTGATTTAATTATTGGCATGCTCGACACATAGGTTTAGAAAAACTTTTAATTAAATACAACAGCTTAAATTGGAAATATCTTTAGTAAATGATAAAGCTGCTATTTTTATACTTTCAGATAAGGTTGGAAACATAGGAAGCGAGTTTGCAACATCATCTATTGTTTTATTGTCTTTGATAAGCCAGATAGCTTGAGAGATAAGCTCACCAGCTTGAGGAGCAAGAATATGTACTCCCATAATCTGTTTTGTTTTAGGATGAATTGCCATTTTGATAAGCCCTTCCGTTCTGTTAATAATAAAGGCTTTGGGTACATCTTTAAATGAGACAGTCTTGCACATACATGTTCCAAACCGTTTCATCTGATCTTCTTCAGTAAAACCAACTCCCGCAAGCTGTGGGTCTGTAAAGACAGTATAAGGAACAGTATTATAGTCAATTTTGTTTTTTGTTCCCTTGAGAGCATTTTCTGTGGCTAAAGTCCCTTCTTTTCCTGCCGATGGCTCTTGACGAAGCGGCAGATTTACAACATCCCCAACTGCAAAAATATGAGGTTGAGAGGTTTGAAAAGTGTCATTTACAACAACTGCTTGTTTCTCATCAACTTTAATATCCGCCTTATCCAGCTCTAAATCTTTAGTGTTTGGTGTCTTTCCTGTTGCAACAAGTATTTCATCTCCCGATACTCCCTCTTGCTTCCCGTTTATTTCATATGAGACAACCTTTTTACCATCTTGTTTTCTGACTGCCTTTAATGAAACATTTGTCTTTATAGTTATACCTTCTTTAGTTAGTATTTCAACCAATCTATCTGTTAATTCTTTTTCTGCCTTTTTGAAAATAGAGGGTCCCCTCTGAAGGAGGGTAACTTGTGTGCCAAAGCGAGCATACATTTGAGCAAACTCAAGCCCTAATGCTCCGGCCCCTAAGATAATCAGTTCTTTTGGTTGGTTTTGAAGTTTAAGCGCTTCAATATGGGTGATATAGCCTGTTTCCTTTATCCCGCTAACTGGCGGTGGAGTTGCGGTTGAACCTGCTGCGATAACAAATTTGTCTGCTGTATATCTTTTTCCATCTGCCTCTATTTCGTTTTCCGAGACAAACTTTGCTTTCGCCTCAATATGAGTAACATTTTCAAGATTTTTTAGAACTTTTTCATATTTTTCTTCCCTTAACTTTGTTACTAAATCAAGCTCATCTTGTATTACTTTTTGAAAATTAAAATTCTTAACCTCGATATCAATGCCTGGAATGTTGTGATTTTTCGCCAAGTGCATTACTTCCCCTGCAAAAAGGAGAGTTTTTGAAGGAACACAGCCAACATTGACACAAGTTCCGCCAAGAGGTAAACCTCTATTGACCAACAAGGTCTTTGCTCCAAGCTCATTAGCTTTAATTGCTGAAGCAAATGCTCCAGCTCCCCCGCCGATGATGATTAGGTCAAAGTTTTCCATATTTTTAATTTAACAACATTCCTTTTGTTTCACCAGTTGATTAAAGAATGTTTCTAGCTCTAATCGTTGCATATCTTCCAAGTGAATTGATGGTCGTCTCGACTTGATAAAGTCTACTGCTTCTTTGGGAGTTTTCCCTTGTCGAATAAGATATGCTGCAACCAGGGTTGGAGCTCGACCATGTCCATTTTGGCAATGAACATAAACCTTTTTCTTAAGCGAAACTAATTTTTCTAAAGTAGAGACTCCAAAATCGAGTTGGCCCTGTGTAGGAGCAGTATGATCTTTTATCGGAATCCAAATATAAAAGTCAACGCCGAAAGGTCTGTCAACTCTCTCTTCTTCTAAAGAAATATCTGCGGTTATACCCTCTTTTCTTAATTTCTGATCAAAATGAGTTTGGCAGCATTGGTTTGTACCAATATAGATACCATTAGTAATAAAATTAAACTCCAGGGTTTTTGTCGCTGGGTGGTTAAGGTATTGTTTTAAATTATTTTTCTGAACTGTCATAATAATTTTATTCACCTTAAATTACTATATCTTTCTTTTGTCTATTTGACAAGATTCACAGACTCCATTTACTTTTTTAGACAAAAAGTAGATCGAGATTAAAAGTATAACTATTGCTCCACCAACCATATACCATTGATAACTTACCAAGGTAAACACGGTACTTACACCTAAAAACCCTAATACAGCAAAAAGGCAAGATGAACAAGCAGCTGTTGCAAAGACAGAGCCGACTACTGCTACATATCCGCCAGCTCCTGAAATTCCCAAAGAAGTCACTGTGTCTTTTGCTGATAGGGCATTCCTAAATATAAAGATTTGCATTGTAAGAAAAAGGCTAACCAGTGTTGAAAGAATGCCAAGCATAATATAGTCACGCACAGTAAAAATACCAAGCTGAAAATCCAAACTGTTACCGGGAATGGTTTTTACAGGAATAAGCACAAATATTAAGAAAGCTATCGGTATTAAAACTAAAAAGCCAAAAAGATATAACCTTTTAGATGAAACTTGCCAACTGGTTGTAAAGATTTGTCTCATATTTTAAAACCATTCATTCTATAAATTGCAAATATCATGATTGCTATTGAAAGAATAAGAAAAAGTAAGCTTATACGACTCAGTACTATTGAGATTGAAAGTGGTAAGAAAAAAGCCAAAACTGGAATACAGGCTGGACATGCACCAAGTAGTATGCCAACTACTGAACCTGTTGCTGCAACTTTCCTACTCTCTACTGAACAGCAGGGGGCAATTTTCTTGTTATAGACATAAATCCCAACATATAAACCGGAAAGAATAGCCATTAAAAGATAGAAAACATTTTGTGGAGAATAGTAATAAAAAAACTCAAGCCACTTCGTGATACCTCCCAAAGGAATTGATGGCCATAAGAATACAACAATCATTGTTATAAGTGCTGCAAGGGCAGGCAGTTTATGACGCCAGATTTTGAAAATTACTATGTCTTTCATGTATTCTCCTCAACAACTTTTCGTATGGTATTAAGATAGTCATCATCAGCTTTTTTAAAATCAATATTTTTAATAACACCATTTTTATCAAGAAGAAACTTAGAGTCTAAAAATTTAAGGTTTACCTTTGCTGCAAGTTTCGTTAAGTCATTGTCAAAAGCAACTATCCAGTCTTCGTTTGCAAAGTTTTTTCGCCAATTGCGAAGATCATTGTCATTTTCCTTTGGATCAACAAAAATGACTAATACCTCAAACGCTTTTCCACCCGTTTCATTATCTAATCTAGAGACCTCTTTTGCACCAATCTGACAAGGCGTGCACCAGGAGGCGGTGAACCAGATGACTGCAGGTTTACCTTTTAGTGAATCTCTTGTGATATTTTTACCGTCAACATCAGTAACTTTGAAATCTGGAAAAGGCGCTCCAACATTTAACTCTGTTGGCTGCGTAACAGAGGAGGAGTTTTGAAGGTCTTTTGTAGTATCTTTTACAGTGTTCTTGTTACCAATCTTAAGGTTGGTAATAGTAATTAACCCAATTACTCCTAAAATAACGACGACAAGAGCGCCCTTTATATTTGAACTTTTCATAGATTCTTCCTTTTGAGAAATGACCAAATAGCTACACTAACGAGCATTAAGGCAAAAACGATTAAGAGAGTATTACCAGATAATAATCCAATCACAAAAGCTGATCCTCCACTAAGAAGTAGCAGTGGTAGGGCACAGCAAACTATTGCAGCTACTATTATCCACATGCTTAATTTTGAATCATCTTCCCTCATAAGTTAGATAATGAAATTTTTTAATGTCTTGTTAAAATTATTGTCAACCAGAGAATAATACACGGTTTGAGCCTCTTTTCTTTTTTTAACAAGCTCTAAGTTCAGGAGCTTTTTCACACTGTGTGAGACAACAGAGTGGGTTGTATCTAAAATACTTGCCATATCGCCAACTGATAGCTCTGGATAATGACATAAAAGGTAACAAATCTTGAGTCGCGTCCCGTCTCCAACTACGCCAAGTTGCTTTGCGCAAGCTAAAAGCTCGCTTTTGTTTTTAAGCTCCCTTTTTATTTTTTGATAATCAAGCATAGTATTTGAACGATTATTCAAATAATAAAGAAGTTTTTAGAAGATGTCAAGGATAATTACTTTAGGCTGTTATAAAGCTCTAAACTATGCTTGCTCGCTAAACTGGGTGCTATAGTTTTGAGCCTCTCGATTTCACTCGAGGTTGTAATTTAGTCGAAGGAATTTTCGAACTTATAGGTATGGCTCTAGATTTATTTTTTAGCTAGGCCAGTATCGTGTATTCCGATTGAGTTGTTTGGCTGCCGGTTTTGTAAAGAAAACTCTCATAACGATTTAAAAAAGTCGTCACGCTGTTTATCTGTGGTCACTTCTACATATTCTCCTTTTTTTATCGCTTCTTTACCTTTTTTTATTGACCATTTCCACCAAGCATCACTGCCATAGGGTGGTTCTTGCTCAAATTTTTCCAAGATACTAGCTACCATCTTTTCTAGTCTATTCATTCGAGATAGAAGTTCTTTATATGCTGATTGTGATAAGGTAATTGAATTACTCATGTACTTTAAAGTATACCATACATTCCTTGTTAATCTATTTTTA
>CAYSQE010000011.1:0-50036 GCA_964433155.1 uncultured Gammaproteobacteria bacterium
GTTTTTGTGTCACCAATAATTAGAGGATAGACCATTGGTGAAGCTCCACGGTATTTAGGAAGAAGTGAGGGATGAGTATTTAAGAAGCCGTATTTAGGAAGATCAAGTAATTCTTTTTGGATAAGACCACCGTATGCGAAAAGGAAAGCAAAATCCATTTCTTTTAACTTGTAACTTTTAACTTGTAACTTTTTTAAATCGTCAATTACTGCAATATTATTTTTTTCAGCAACAACTTTAACTGGAGTTTTACTGAGGGTTTGTTTACGGCCTACAGGTTGATCTGGTTGAGTAACAACCAATTTCACTTCGATCAATCGATTAATTGTAGTGTCTGTGAGTATTTTTTCCAAAAATCGAGCGGAAAAGTAGGGAGTGCCAAAATAGGCGATGCTTAGTTTTTTCATACAAATAATTTTAGCATACAGACAGTCTGCTAAATGATATAATAGTTTTTAGAAATTTTATTAGATAATATTAACTAAATTTTATCAATGGAATTTGAACCATCTACTATCGGATTCTTTGGAGGAGCTATCATAGGGGCACTTGCTGTATTGGGTACAACTCATCTGCTTAAGATAAATTTTGATAATCAGCCTCTTTATTTAGATACTCCTGAGGGGCGAGTTCCAGGAAGAATGGGGAGACTATATTATATGATCATTGGAAGTAGGGAGGAGGTTTTGTTGGGGTAACTATTGGATTGGTAAGTCAAAAGTTACCTGAAGTTGCTCAATTTTTTTCCAACTTGGTCCAAAATCAAATTCATTGAATAAACTCAAAGCTTTTTTCAAAAAGTGGATAGAGTGATTTTGTTATTCGCACAAAGATTGTTTTTAAGTTTTTGGGATTTGCTATTTTAAAGACATATATATCGTATACATGACCACGACTAGGTACTCTGATTGAAATTTTTTTATTTTTGAAGATAGCTTCATCAGTTGCTACAGCTTCATCAACCAATATTGCAAGAAGTTTGTTGTCTTTTTCGCAGCTTATCATAATTTGTTCTTGGTCGTTTTCTTTAAATACCGCAGATAAAGAAGAATCTTTCAATTGTAAATTTTGTGGGTAAAGAAACTCGATACCGCAGTGTTTATTAGAATAATTTTTAAACTCCAGCGGTTTTTGGGTTGGTTGCGGAATCTGGGTTGGCGGCAGACTGATTAGATAATTGATGATTTTATTAGTTTTTTCAACTCGTTGGCCATAGCGAATTCCAACTATAAATACTAAAATAATAAAAAGAATGAGCAAAAGTACAAAAGAAGCCTTTTTTAATTTCATATTAAAGTTTATCAGAAATCTATTTACCTAAAAACAGTTTTTTTATGATTTCTTCGATCGGTTCTTCTTCGATGGTTAAATCTGAAAAAGGAATGGACTTATTTATTAAATTTATTTTTTCTGGGATTTCTGATCTGTCAATTTTATAGACTACTTTCGGAAACGAATGAACGATAGGTTTTTTTATGGTAGCTAAAAGTTTTTGATCAATCTCATTCTCTAGGATTACTGTGACATACTTTTCTTTACTGTACTTTTCTACTATTTCTTTAAGTCCGCCATCATAGAGTATTTTTCCTTTGTTTATGACGATAAGCCTTTTTGCCAGTCGTTTGACATCCTCCATATAATGGCTAGTTAAGATGATGGTTGCTTTATACTGTTTCTGATATTTTTTGATAAAATCACGGATGACTTCCTGCGAAAATATATCAAGCCCGATAGTCGGTTCATCAAAAAAGATAATTTTTGGTTGATGGATAAGACCTGCGATAAGCTCCATCTTCATACGCTCACCAAGAGAAAGAGTCTTTACTGGCTTGTCTAGTAAATGTTGACATTTTAGAAGATTACTTAACTCATCAACAGTTTTTTTAAAGCTTTGGTCTACAACATCATAGATCTCCTTATTTAAATAAAACGTATCTGAGGCAGGCAAATCCCAGATAAGTTGATTTCTTTGACCCATCACAAATGAGATTTGTTTTAAAAAGTCTGGTTTCTTATCAAAAGGACTAAATCCAAGGACCCGATATACTCCAGATGTAGGGTAGAGGATTCCAGCTAAAATTTTAAGCGTGGTCGTTTTTCCAGCACCGTTTGGTCCAATGAAGCCTATAAGTTCATCCTCTTTGACTTCAAAGGATATCTTATCAAGAGCTTTGGTTTCTTTATACTTTCTGAAAAAAAGATCAGCGAGAAAATTTTTACTTTTAACTGGAGTTCTATATATTTTAGTTAGATTCTTGACTGATATCATATTATCCTCCCCAACTCTGGTATTTCTTAAGGGCTAAATCCCAGAGTTTGAGCGATATTGTTAACAGTATTGATGATATCAAAAAGGAAAGAAGCATAAATTGCCAGGATAATAAGTTAAAAAGAGCATAAGGCGGAAAAGACATCATGATGCCAATTGGAATGATAAAGGTAAAAATTGTACGTACGGGTTCTTTATATATTTCGATGGGAAATCTTCCAAGTCCTATCATGTCTCGATAAATTAAAATAGTATGATCAATCTCGGTGGTGAGTATTGCTAGGGCGAGAACGCTAATATGAAAGGCTGTAGCAATAAAAAGAGAATTTAAGATAAGGAAGAGATAAGCTGAAATTGACTGTAGGGACAGCACATTGTGCTGTCCGAACAAAATAAAATAAAACAATAAGAGAATATAAGGAATAAGAAGCAAAAAATCTAAAAAATCAACTCCGCCCACAAGAATCCTAAGAAAGGGGTGGTGGGGTTTGATGAGAATCAAATCGAAGCTTCCGGAAACCACCTGTGGTCTGAAGCGGTACACCTCGCGAAATAAAAGCTGTGAAACAGAGTCAATGATATTAAAGGTTAAATAAAAAATAATCATTTGGTTAAGAGAATAACCTTTTACCAGCCTTGTTTGGCTAAAAACTATATAGATAAGTCCAAGAAGAAAAAGAAAGCGAATAACTTTTCCAAGGGTAAAAAGCACAATCCCCATCCGAGCCTGAAAGATGGTTTTTAGGGAGAATTTTGAGTAGAGATAAAAGAGCCTTAGACTTTTCTTCAAGGATTTGCCCATATCAAGCCTCATTGTAGCAAAAGTCTCGGGTTCTTGTAATTGTCTTTACAGAATAGTAAAATGTATGTATGAAAAATTCCAAAAAAATCACAATGAGTGATGCATTCAAAAATCCACACTATCGAGGCAAGCACATCATTTTAGCCGCGGGAAAAATCTATATAGCGAAAACTGGTGAAGGAGCCGCTGCAATACTTAAAAAACTTGAAGAAACTCATCCAAAAGTAATTCCAGAAGTAGCATATATTCCAAAAGCGAGAACTCTCATATTATGGATGTAAAATTTCATTTTGAAGATCTTGGTCAAACATCGATTGGCCATATCTGGAGACCCGTTGCTAAAGTAAGTTTAAAGTCACCACAGGTGGATAGATGGGTGGCTGTGTGGATGATAGTTGATACTGGAGCAGACTACACCGTACTTCCTCGTCATTTTTCTGAAAAGTTGAGGATTTCGTTAGAAAAGGAATGTATTAAGGATGTTACTTTTGGAGTGGGAGGTGGTCAAACTATCTATTTTTGTAAGTCAAGAATTACAGCAAAAATGGATCGACTAGCAAGATCCATCCCTCTTGCATTTTTTGACAATAACGAAGTGCCAGCCCTTCTTGGCCGTCTAGGATTTCTGGAGACTTTTGATACAGAGTTCCTCAAATCACACCTGACCGTATTTAAAGACTAATTTAAAAAGCTCTAATATTGTCTACGAGCCTGGAGGGATTTTTTATCTTCCCCAGAACGAAAAATTTTTAATCCCTTTTTGCCAGATGAATCGGGCAATAAAATAGGAGAAAAAAAGCCAGAAATAAGAAAAGAGAAGCTGCGGAAAAAAATTGCCAATTGTTAGTCGTTTATCAATCAGGATTTTGGCCGGGAGATAAAACATATAGGGAAAAGGCGTTGCGAGAATAAACTTGTAAATAGGACTAGGAAGAATATCTAAGGGAAAATAGTTTCCGGCAGCAAAAAAAAGTAAAACTATAAAAATAAAGCGTATTGGCCAGACTTCTGTTGTCCAAAAACCAATAAAAGAGAGGCTAAGATTAATAAAATAAGAAATTAGAACGCCATTGAGAAAGATAATCGAGAACAAAATAAAGTTGTTAGGCATCACAATAGTTAATTTAAAAAACCAGATCAAAAATAATATTTCAAAGATGGCAAAAAACAGGTTTACGGCTTTATCGGCAATTTCTCTGGCAAAATAATAAGAAAAAAATGAAACAGGCTTAAGAAGTATATTGATAATCTTTCCATCGTTAATATCTGAGGAGATGTCAAATGTCCTTGTGCCAAAAACAAATGTTGCAATAATATTTCCGTAGAGAAGGTAGGAAACGAAAGCTATTTTATCATAGCTGCCAATCACGGCGTTTTTATCAAACACCGAAGTCCAGAGAAAAAGGGGGAGTAGTAAGTTTAAGACAACGCGAAATCGCCACAGGACAAAATTGAGCCTATAAACAAAGTATTCTTTAATAGTGGTTGTGAAAACAGTCAGATATTCTCGCACAAAATTAATTATATAAATCGGGGTTGACAAAAGCTAAAGCAGTTTAGTATACTTTAAATTGATCCTCCTGATAAGGACTAGTTCGAGTCAAACTCGACTAAGCAACTTGAAAACTTTTTTCCTACGCTATCATATTCAAGGGTAATGCCCCCGAGTCCTCGGGGGAGAATGAAGTCGAGTCCTTGTTGAGCTTAGCTTAACGGGCAGATTTCCCCATTGTTGCTTCAGGGAAAAAGTCAAAAATGCCTTATTACGGGAGGATCATTAGTATCTCAAAAAGCTTCGACTTTCAACATGAGACTAACTTTCAGAAGGTTCCACCTCTAATTGTATGAATATTATTAGCAAGCCTGTTTGATATGGATAAATCGAAAAACGAAACTGATAAATCACTAGACGTTTCCTCAATTTTAGAGAAATATGAGGAGAAACCAATTGTACCCAAGGAAGGTAATCAGGTAGAGGAGCGTTTGAGGGAAGATTTAAAATTAAGCTATCCTGCAAAGGGCATTTTAGATATCACATTTGGCGGGTATGGGTTTTTGCGCCAGGATTACATTCTTAATCCAGATCGTGATATATATGTGTCAACTTCGCAGATTCGCAGATTCTGGTTGAGAAGGGGAGATGAGGTAGAAGGGTTGGCTCGTCCACCAAAAGAAGGTGAACGATTCCACTCGCTTCTTCTTATTAAAAAAATAAACGGAGTTGAGATGACTGAGGAGCAGAGTCGTCAACGCAAGCAATTTGATCAATTGACCTCACTTCATCCAAACAAACAAATAAAACTGGAGACAAAATCAGACATTTTATCAACCCGAATCATCGATCTTTTAGCCCCGATTGGATTTGGGCAACGTGCTTTGATAGTATCTCAGCCTAAAGCAGGCAAAACTACATTTTTAAAAGATATAGCTGGGGCTATAGGAAAAAATTATCCTGATGTATTTTTGATGGCGATATTAATAGGTGAACGACCAGAGGAAGTGACTGAGATTAAGCGTTTTATCAAAGGAGAGGTTGCTGCGTCAAATTTTGACGAATCTCCACGGCAACAAGTAAAAGTTGCAAATCTTGCCTTGGATCGAGTGAGAAGACTGGTTGAAACAGGCAAACAGGTCGTGATTCTTCTTGATTCAATAACGCGATTAGCCCGCGCATACAATCTTTCGGTAACCAATACAGGAAGAAGTCTTTCGGGTGGATTTGATCCACAAGCTCTGTACCCGGCTAAGAAATTCTTAGGAGCCGCAAGAAATTGTGAAGAAGGAGGAAGTTTAACAATCATAGGTACAGCCCTAGTTGGTACAGAATCGAGAATGGATGATCTGATTTATGAGGAGTTCAAGGGAACTGGTAATATGGAGGTTCACCTTGAGCGTAAATTTGCCGACAAAAGAATCTATCCGGCTATCAATATTCTAGCTTCGGGAACTCGCCATGAGGAACTTTTGGTCGATAAGGAAATGCTGGCTCGCATGGCAACGCTTCGCCGGATGATGTCTCTTCTTCAGCCGGAGGAGGCGATAATGGCCATGACCGACAAACTCAAAAAGACCAAAAACAACAAGGAATTCTTAACTACTCTAAACGCTGCTAGTTAACATATGTTGGCCATCTTTTAGTCATCGACAGCGATTTGGTCCTTTAGTCTTTCTGACTCCAATACGTGCGAAAAAACATTTCTTGTTAATTGTGCCCCTTCCAAAAGTGTAAGAGGATTAACTTTCATCTTGGTAGCTATATACGTTATCCCAAGGAATAGTTCAGGGTCATCATCAAAGAGTTTAACAATACTTTCTTGCGCAGAGCCTTGCTCTTCTTTCTCCGAAGTTAGTGCCGCTTCTATAGCGTCATCGGTAATTGTTTTAGGGATTCTTCCTCCTGTTCTTGGTGCAGAATTTTCAAGTAGTACTCCTGCGATACCAGCGCCTTGATAAAGTTGGTCAACTGTTTCTTTTGGTGCATTAAAATCCTGGAAAATCGTTTCTTCCAGATTACTATGTCTATCAAAGAAATCACCGATTAATTGAGTAATTGGAGATTCAGGTTTAAAAATTAAATCATTTGAAGCTTTTCTGTCAACTCTAGAAAGAGAGTAAATCTTAGGTAATTCTGGAGTTCCTGGTTCTGTCATGACTTTGATAGTACTTCTTCTTCTTCTTCTTCTTGTCAAGCGTCTTGACAAATGTATAATGTATTTATAAAATATGTACAATGGTGGAAAAGCGAGAGATAGCAGAGTTTGAGTGGGACGAGAGCAATATTGATAAAAGTTACCAAAAGCATGGAATTTCACCCAATGAAGCAGAGGAGATTTTCTTAGATGAAAATCTACTAGAGCTTGAAGATCTCAAACATTCACAAACAGAAAAAAGATTAGTAGCAATTGGTTTCACTTCTCAAAAAAAATTATTATTTTGCGCTTTTACAGTAAGAAAAAATAAGATTAGAATTATATCGGTAAGACCTGTAAGTAAAAAAGAAAGGAGATTGTATGAGAAAACTTAAAAAAATACCCTATTTCAAAACAGAAGCAGAAGAAAGAAAATTTTGGCAAACTCATGATTCTACAGAATATGTGGACTGGTCCAAAGCGAAAAGAGTAAGTTTTCCTAATCTTAAGTTAACTTCGAGGCCAGTTACAATTCGTTTACCTCTCAGTTTAATTGACAGAATTAAAGTTAAAGCACATAAGATTGATATTCCTTATCAGACATTGATCAAGAAAATCCTTTTCGAGTCAGTAAGTCAATAGTTAACAGTCTACATGCTAATGAATTTTTTCTTTCGCTACCCATAGTTTTATTTTTCTTTTTAAAATAGCTTGATATTTTTCATTTGATTTCATATACTCTATACTAGTATTGAGTATCAACATTAGAAGTTAGAAGATAGATGGTAGAAGCTAGAATATGGAACTCAAGAAAAGAATAAACAGATTGATTGGACAATTAAAAGGGATCGAGCGGATGGTTGAGACGAAGAGAGACTGTGGAGAAGTGATTCAGCAAATTTCGGCTGTTAAAAAGGCAATTGATGGATTATCTAAGGAAATCCTCATATCAGATATCTGTCAATACGTGCCAACAAAAGACTCCAAAAAAGTCGAACAGATGGTGGAGAGAGCTATTAGTCTATAGTTAGTAGTTATTAGTTCATAGTTCATAGAAAAGTGTCTGAAATTGAAAATGTAATCATAATTGGAGGTGGGCCGGCTGGATTAGCAGCGGCAATCTATAATGCTAGAGCAAACTTAAACCCGCTAGTTTTAGCAGGATCGCCTCCAGGTGGCCAGCTTATGCTGACTTCTGATGTTGAAAATTATCCAGGGTTTGAATCGATTTTAGGACCAGAGCTTATAGAGAAGTTTCGTTTGCACGCCAAAAAGTTTGGGACGCGCATAATAGATGAAAATGTGTTGAAGGTTGATTTTTCAAAAAAACCACTGGAGATTTACACGTCAAATAAGTCTTATAAGACTAATACGGTTATCGTCGCAACTGGAGCAAAGGCTCTTTGGTTGAATCTGCCTAATGAGCAGAGACTTCGAGGAAAAGGCGTCTCTGCCTGTGCAACCTGCGATGCATTTTTCTTCAAAAACAAAATCGTTGGAGTGGTTGGAGGAGGGGATACTGCGATGGAAGAGGCTCTCACTTTGACAAAATTTGCTAACAAAGTATATATTATTCATCGTCGGGATCAATTCAGAGCTTCAAAAATTATGCAGGATCGAGTAAGGAAAAACCCAAAGATAGAGACTATTTGGAATACTGTTGTAGTTGATGTTTTGGGTGAGCAGAAAGTTGAAGGGATTAAACTGCAAAAATCACAAGCAGATTCTGGACAGACCAGGATCTTACAACTTGAAGGCCTATTTCTGGCGATAGGTCACAAGCCTGACACAGATATATTTAAAGGTCAGATTGAATTTGATCAAAAGGGATATATCGTCACCAAACAGAGCATGACTTCAGTTCCCGGAGTATTTGCTGCAGGTGATTGCGTCGACCATATTTATAGACAAGCCGGTACGGCCGTTGGGATGGGTATAGCTGCGGCACTAGATGTTGAGAAATGGTTAGACCAAGCTTAGCTTGGTTAGAAATTAATAATCATTAATCTATGCAAAACACAGGTGAGAAAATCCTTGAGACGACTCAAGACATTATCCAAAAAACCACCGAAAAACTTAAGTTAGACGAGGAGACGACTAAACAACTTCTTCAACCAGAAGCTCTCCATGAGGTAAATTTTCCTGTAAGACTTGATAACGGAAAGTTGAGACTCTTTAAGGGATTTCGGATCCAACACAATAGTGCTCTTGGTCCCTATAAAGGAGGGATACGCTTTCATCAAAATGTCACTAAAGAAGAAGTTCAGGCTCTTGCGACCTTAATGACTATAAAATGTGCTGTTGCGGGTCTTCCTTTGGGTGGTGGCAAAGGTGGAGTGGTTGTCGATCCCAAACATTTATCAAAGACAGAGCTAGAAAGACTATCACGCGCATATGTGCGGGCAATCGCATCCACGATTGGTCCTATCCTGGATATTCCAGCCCCAGACGTCAATACAAACTCCAAAATAATGGAGTGGATGACGGAAGAGTATATAACGATAGTTAAAAATCGTTATAAATCGTTAAAAATAGCTAATTACAACAATTTAAAACTATTTGCAACGAATTCTAACTATTTACGGGCTACCTTTACGGGAAAACCGGTCGATAAAGGAGGCACGCTTGGGAGGACTGAGGCGACGGGAAGAGGGGGAGTGATAATTTTGAAGGCTTTGCTTGCAAAATTAAGTTCCAAGTTGCAAGTTCCAAGTTCCAAATTAACTGTCGCGGTACAAGGCTACGGTAATGTGGGTTATTATTTTGCCAAAATCGCAGAAAGAGAAGGCTTCAAGGTTGTCGCTGTTTCTGATTCAAAAGGAGCCGTTTATGTTGAAGAGGGGCTTGATCCTGATGCAACAATGAAATGTAAAGAAGAGCGTGGAAGTGTTGCCGGTTGTTACTGTAGAGGATCGGTATGTGATATACGTTTTGGAAAGTCCATCACCAACGATGAACTTTTAGAGTTACCGGTTGAGATTCTTGTGCCTTCAGCCCTTGAGAACGTGATCAATGAAGACAATATGCGAGATATCAAAGCTAAGATTATCATCGAAATGGCAAACGGTCCGGTGACAGAGGAAGCCTATGAATATCTAACAAAAAAAGGCACAGTTATCGTGCCTGATGTTCTGGCAAATAGTGGGGGTGTGACGGTTTCATATCTTGAGTGGTATCAAAATATGCATTCTGAGCGATGGAGTGAGGATAAAGTCAATACAAAACTTAAAGAAACGATGGAAAAAGCTCTTCTTCCAATATGGAAAAAATCTATCAGCAAAAAAATTCCTCTTAAACAGGCAGCCTTCGAAGTGGCGATTGAGCGCATTATGGAGAAATGGTAAAATATAGTTTACCGCTTTATGCAAGATTTGAAAGAATTTTTGCTTTTTCTAAAAAACTATGCAAAGACAAGGATTGTTGATTTTGCCCTCGGATTTGAAAATCTTAAAGACATTGTTGTAGCTTTTTTACTTGCCAAAAGAGGTAAGTATTCGACACACTTTCTTAACAGCTCATTTTTTCTTCTCATTGCGGCAGCTATTATAGGTGGTCCAACGATTGCAGAAAATAACCCCCTTATAAGCTCTCTAGAGCAGAGTAGTAGTTATCAAGCGGGAGTTGTCTCTTATAATCCCTATGAAAATGCCCTATCGACTGTGATCTCGGCTAAACCAAGAGATAAGATTGTTGACTACGAAGTTTTAGGAGGAGACACCTTGGCTTCAATAGGTAAAAAATTTGATATCTCGGTGGATACGATTAAATGGGCAAACAACTTGAAGACAGATACCATAAAACCAGGACAGATGTTGAAAATTCCCCCTGTCACAGGCGTAGTTCATAAGGTTGCTTCTGGTGATAACGTTTATAGCATTGCAAAAAAATACAGCACAGATGCCCAGAAGATCGTCAATTTCCCTTTCAATGATTTTGCAGATCTTGATACATTTTCTTTGACTCAGGGGCAGATCCTCTATGTACCAGATGGAGTTATTGAAGAGGAAAAGCCGAAGTATATTGCTCAAAGAACTGTGACACAGATTCAAGCTGGAGTAAAAGGCACGTCCAACTTTATCTGGCCGGCATCTGGCGCGATCTCACAATATCCAGTCTGGTACCATATGGCTGTCGATATTGAGAATGCGTCTGCACCACCAATTTTGGCTGCTGATACTGGAACTGTTACCTATTCTGGTTGTCTACAATGGGGGTATGGTTGTCACATTATTGTCGATCATGACAACGGTTATCAAAGCCTTTACGCACATATGTCGAGTTTGGGAGTATCTGCAGGTGAGGCGGTATCTCAAGGTCAGACAATAGGTCGAATGGGGTCAACCGGAAGATCGACAGGAACGCATCTTCATTTTGAAGTCCGCTCCGGCGGGACTCTTCTGAACCCGCTTAATTTTTTGAAGTAGGTTTTCTGCTTGAAAAACTATGGGTTATATAGTAAAATAGTTTCATGAAACCATTTGCTAGAGTTTTTGCAATTTTTGCTATTGGTGGTTTAGGACTTACTCGCATTGTTTTTGGTGGTTATGAGGCTCAATATTCCGCTGCATTTGGGCCTGTTGATGTTCCAGGAGTTCATTGTGTTTCTAGGCGCGCAGGTGAACCATGGGAACGAGCTGCATTGAGGGCTCTTGAAGAAGATGGCGTTAAAGTAAGCCAAAAAGCTTTGAATCAAATTAGAGATCAGGGTCAATTTTTAAACGATACAGTTCCAGAATATCCTTATCAATTCGGTAACGAAGGAACTTCCCCAAATCCATACTGCGAAAGAAAATAATCATTTACCTTTTTTTTGTAGTCTTGAAATAATTAATCCCCAAGCTGATCCAAGATCGATAATAAGATAGAGGATTATTGATGATATAATGCTTTTTAAAAGAAATATCGAGCCTTTCTGCTTTAAAACAAAGGTCCAGAAGTACCACTCCAGATTTGTAAACTGAATAGCAATAATTATAGCTATATATAAAAATATCCAATGGAAGGCGCTTAGAATAAGTGTGATCACTAATAAACCAGCTAAGAGAGCTTTGAACGCTTCTTTTTTGGAAGTAGTAACGGGATCAAAACGCAATCTTTTCTGATAGAGTCCTATCCAGTCCCTAGCTCTTTTGAAATATTTTATTGCAATGGGCAAGAAGTCTTCAAATTCATGATAAATTAAAAGTTCAGGCGAAAACCTGATCTTAGTATGTTTTTCAATTCGGTGAGTTAATTCAATATCTTCGACTGTTGGTTGGGTAAATTTTTCGTCAAAGCCTCCGATCTTTTGGAAAAGCTTTTTTTCAATTCCTGCGATGCGGGTAGAGAAGAGATAGTAGCGAGCATATTTTTCCCGTTCGATAAACCAGTAGACCCAGTCTCTCATAGCTTTAAAATTGGGAAAAAACTCATCGGTTTTTTGGCGATAGTGCCATATTCCAGTAAAAGCTTTGATTTTGTTGTCTTCGCTAAGAAGATATGCGTATCTAAGAGTTGATTTGGCAAGTTCAACATCTGAATCCAGAAAAAGAATATAGTCTCCCTTGGCTTTCTTAACTCCATAATTTCTCGCCTTAGCCGGCCCAGAATGTTTCTTTAGTTGAAAAACCGTCAATTTGTAACTCAGAACAGATTGAATTTCTTTGATTTTTTTAAGGGTCCGATCTTTTGATTTATCATCGATCAAAATGACCTCAATACGATTGAAGTTTTTGAATTGAGAATTATTAATTGATAAGAGAGGGGTTTGAATGGTATTTTGACTATTATACGTTGGGATGACTATTGAAAGCAGGATCTTATTCATTCCAGATGAATTTTACTACAAAAAATCAAAAATGCCTTTCAAATCTTCAATTCTCGCTTTATCTTTTCCATCTTTACCTCTTGCCACCCACAAAGCTTGCCAGCCAAATTTCCTAACAGATAAAACTCCATGATAAAGTGAGTCATCAATCATAAGGACTTGGGACTTTGGAACAGTTAAATAGGCCTGAACTGCTTCGAATATTTTAACATTTGGTTTGAGAACTCCAATCTCAGCTGAAAGAAAGAACTTTTCAAAATATTTATGCAAATTGAATCGATTCATTTCAAAATAAAAAGATTCGCTGTCGGTGTTTGAGATGATGACTAATCTTAATTGTTTTTGTTTAAGTCTTTTCAGGACGTCAATCGTTTCAGGATATGGTTGTGATTTTAAGACTAATCCCCACCAGCTTTTATATGCTTTTTCAAGCATTTTATCACTTACTTTTAAATTCAACCTTTGAGCAAGGTGACGAATTCCTTCACGCAGTGACCAAGGTTTTTTGAGTAAACTGACCAACCCTTGCTTTTGGAATGTTTCTATTCCAACAGAATTAGCCTTTAAAATTGCTTTTAATTCAATCCATTCCTTTCCGCTTCCTCCCTCACAGAGCGTTCCCCACATGTCAAAACAGATGGCCTTTATTTTGATTTTCATAAAAAACAAAAAAAATTCCAATTGGGACCCATATGACAAGCAGAGGAAAAACAGAAATATGAGTTATATAAATAGCATAAATTCCTAAAAGAAGATTAGAACAAATAAGTAATATAATTGAAATCAGTTTTATTTTTCTTTTCTTAAGAAGAGAAAGTAAGAAGCCAGCCCAAAAAAGATCAGCTATGCCGATCGAGCTTTTAGCAAAATTAACCGAGAGAGGAAAATCAATAGCTTTAGTTGTGTAGAGAATTTGCCGAGAAGAAGACGTAAACCATACAAAGAAAATGTCATAGATAAACCAAAAAATACTTATGATGATAAACCGTTTCACCGTCATTAATTTAGTCTGAATAAAAAATGGTCCAAGCCAAAGGATTCCCAAGATAAGCAAAACATTATGTAAGACAGATGTTGGATAATAGAAGCGAGCCGTTATAAAAAGCAAGGCTACGGCTACAAAAAGTAATTTATATAGAAGATTCTTATTAATAGAAAGCCATAAGGCATGTCCAAAGACAAGCAGGCTTAAAATTATTTTGAGATACCAAGAAACAAAGTTTTTAGGAGCGGTGGTAAGAAAAAATAAAATAAATAGCGTGCCCAAGATTATAAAGATAAGAAGAAATACGGGTGATATTTTTGACCCTGTTTTTTGTATTTCCCTTATACGCGGTTTGAAATTTGTTTCTTTAAGTGTTAATAAGAGAAAGAGAAGAACTAATATATTCAAACCAATAGAATCGGTCATGGTGTAATTTTTTTGATAAAAATTAATGGCACGCCTTCTCGCTTGACAGTGTAGATTGTTTTTCCAGGGTGGCGAAGGTGGAAACTCCAGCGGGTAAAGGTGAAGATATAATCAGCTTCATTTACATTGGTAGTTAGGTGCATATTTGGTTTGAAGTACGTGGTGGAGGATAGAGGATCGCCTTCGACAAAGATTTTATATGCTTTTTTTTGGTCATTTACATTTTCATTAAACCATTCTACTCCTTCTTTGTATCCTAACCCTAAGTAATCTGTCTCATACTTCCCTGAAGCCCCTTTTAAACCTCCAGCGAGTGAGTTGAAATAAAGGTATTGGTAGGGATGAAGCGTAATCATTTCTTTGACCGTGAACAATAAAGAAATGATAACCAATAAACCAGTTATCAATTTCCAATGACCAATTTCCAATGACCAATTTCCAATTTTAAAACTAAATAATGATTTCAATCCAAACATCGCAATAATAATCATCGGAATAATTAAGAAAAGAAATTGCCTCCACGAGTCGTAGAGGGTTGGTCTAAAAAGGATAACCAAAATAATTGGGACGTAAAAAATCATCATTAAATAGAGTTGGATCCATCTACTATTACCATCTTTGCTCGATCGTTGCATAGATGGTATAAGAACGTTCTTAAAAGTAGAAGAAAAGATTACAAGATTGCCGATCAGAAATAAAATGTGAAATATAATTGGGGTTGTAATGAGGATCATTTTGGGAAGATAGTACCAAGGAAGGGGATTGACCCCAGCTTGATAAAATGTGCCTTCAAAAAGGACTGCAGCGCCAAACGGAAAACCCTTCAAAGATTCGCGTATCATGTCTAATATACCTACGATCGGATGAGTGAATAGGTAGGGATGGGTGAAATGCATAAAAAAAATTGTTGAAATAAAAATAGTTAATTGTTCTATTGCTAATTGTTTTAGGCTTTTTTTATTCTTTCTTAGGTTCAAAATGAGAAGAAATAGTAAATTAAGAATCATCAGATACCAAAATACTGCTCTTTGATTAATGATTAAAGCCATAATGAGGCCAAAAATAATTTGTTTAGCTATATTTTGATTGCTATCTAAAAAGTAAAAGAGATACCATAGAGCTAACGTAAAAAATAATGTAGTAGGAATATCGATCGAGTTTACAAATATGAAGGTGAAAAATGAAGGGATAAGTAAAAGAAAGACCACAGATATTAGACCGTAGACTTTAGATGTTAGTTTTGAAATGATTAGATATAAGAAGACGAAAATTAAGACAGAGTAGAGAGCTTTAATAAGATGATAAAGCTCAAACGTGAATTTTTTAAACGGGAGAGTTGACAATAGCGTAATAAGATCAAAAAATACTCCGTGAGTCCTTATGTGTACGCCTCCATGAATAAATGTCGATTCTGTGAGATTATGAGGGATACGAAAGAGATTAAATATTTGGATAAGATAATGTCTTCCAACTTGGATGTATACCTTCTCATCCCAGGCTATTCCATAGTCTTTATAGGTAAGAAAGATGATGACTAAAAGAGAAGTAATAAAAAGAAAAAAGAGTAGATTTTTTTTAATCATCGTATTTTATTTCTGAGCAATTATAACGAGATTTCCTGGATTCAATTTAATTTTCATTTTTCCAAGGCTGGTTAGATCTAAAAATTTAATTAGTGGAATTTTAATTGCATTTGGAATTGGAAGGAGATGTATCCAGTAGCTCAGATGATGGATGTTGAAGGCGCTTTTAACTTCAATAACGTTAAATTTATGTTTCTCAAAGATTATTCTCATGGTTTTTTTATCAAAAAGATAGGTATGTTCAATGTCGATGATCGGGCTTTTTTCTCCCATTAATTTATTCTGCCACGCACCAATATCGTGATTAAAAAATAACATTAAGCCATCTTGTTTAAGGATTTTATAGCATTCTTTCAACATTCCATTCGGATCGGGTACATGGTCGAATGTCTGCAAGCTGCAAATGACATCAAAAAAGTTCTTTTTAAATTGGCCTGGTTTGAAAATATCAACAACGATATTTTTTTTAACTTCGGGTTTTGCTTTGTTTACGGATTGTTTTCCTGGTTCAATGCCATAAGCTTTGTATCCCTGTCTTGCTGCTTCTTCGAGGAAAAACCCATTACCACAACCAATTTCTAACAGGTTTTTTTTTGAAGTGGTCTTCCAGATTCTGTCAGAAGTTTCCTTCCCGTCAGTACTCGACTGGCGGTGAATATCGCCAGATCTCCGTGCTGACGGGATCCCTTCCACTTCTGCCACCTGTTCCTTGGTGTATATCTTTAATTCTTTCAAATAATGACCATATGTTTGTCTCAAATTCACTAAATGTTCATCATAGCTGGTAAAACTTTTTTTATAGAGTTTTTCTATTTTGTCGTATTCGAGAATCCGATTGGAATAGACCAAACCATCGTTTTTACATTTGACTATTCGATAATGTATGCGGTCGGGGAGGCGGCGAGCGGAAAATATGCGGGAATTAATTTTTTTGATGTCAAAGTTTTCAGGGTAGAGGATTTCGTAATTATTCTTATCACAGATTGCACAAAGTTGGTTAATCATTTATACGTGATATTGTATACTATCTGAGTAAATCTCAAATGTCAAAACTCAGATTTCAATCCCGAGTATTCGGGACCAAACTAAAAACTGATTTAAGAATTAAGTTAAGACTGAGAATTCTAAAGCTTGCGTCAAAAGTCCCATCAGCTCATCCTCACATTGGTTCATGTATGTCTTGCATTGATATTTTGATTCAAACTCTCATATTTGAGATGAGGCCTCAAGACAAATTTATCTTATCCAAAGGACACGCGTCTCTTGCCTTATATGTTGTCCTAAATTATCTTGGAAAAATATCAGATCGAAAACTAGAAGAAACGTATTTTTCAGAGGGGACAGACTTTGGTATCCATACTCCATCTAGTTTTCCTAAAGATATTCCTTTGGCCACCGGAAGCCTAGGTCATGGGCTTTCATTTGCTGCGGGTTTGGCAAAAGGTTACAAGTTACAGAAAAAACCACATAGAGTGTTTTGTCTCATGTCTGATGGGGAGTGTAACGAAGGAGCCGTCTGGGAAGCGGCGCAGTTTGCCAGTCAGCATAAACTCGATAATCTCTATGCCATGATTGATAAAAATCGCTTACAGGCATTTGGGAGAACTGAAGATGTTTTAGGAGACGCAGCAAGTCAGGCAAAATGGAAGGCTTTTGGATTTAATGTGGTCGAGGTAGATGGCCATAATCTCACTGATATCGAGATGAAATTTATGGGAATTAAGAAATTAAGAAATAAAAAACCAAATATTTTAATTTGTAACACCGTTAGAGGAAAAGGAATAAAAGCGATTGAGAATAAAGTAGTTTCTAACTATACTGCAATGGTAGGCCAAAGTTATGAAAAAGCATTAAAAGACGTAGGGAACTTATGAGATATAAATTTGCAGAGATTATAGAAGCTGTTGCAAAGAAGGACAAAAAAATTGTCTTTATGACCGGCGATCTTGGATTTCATGCTTTTGAAAAGTTGAGGAACAATCTAGGTCGGCGGTTTATCAATGCCGGTGTTGCCGAACATAACATGGTTACAGCGGCAGCTGGAATGGCTTATGCGGGGTTAAAACCATGGATCTATAGCATAGCCCCATTTGTTTCGATAAAAGTTCTTGAGGAGATACGAAATGATATTTGTCTGCCCAACTTTAACGTTAAAATTGTAGCTTTAGGTGGAGGTTATGACTATGGTATTGCAGGCCCAACTCACCATGCCCTCTCAGACATTGCAGCCATCATGACTTTGCCTAATATAAAGATATATACTCCAGGAATTGGTGGAGATATGCCAGAGCTTGTAACTAGGATTTACAATGAACGAGGACCAGCCTATCTGCGCCTTACTAAAGCAGAATCAGTTGATATCAAGCTTTCTTCATATGCTCCAGTTAGGAGATTATTGAAAGGAGAAAAAATTACTGTAGTAGTTTTAGGATCGATGGTAAACAGAGTAATACCGGCCTGTTTGAGATTTAAGTCCAAGCCTATTGATGTCTGGATGATTTCGGAACTTCCTTTTGAACTACCAAAAGGGCTTATCGAATCTATTAAGAAAACCCAACTTGTATGTGTTGTTGAAGAACATGTTAATACTGGAGGTCTTGGTCATTATTTTCAGCATCTACTTTTTCAGAATCGAGTTCCTCTTAAAAACTTTATTCATCTTTATGCCAAGGGTTATGTCTCCAAAAAGTATGGCAGTCGGGATTTTTATCTCAAAGAAAGTGGGCTAGACGAAGAGAATATTGTAAAGACCCTCTCCTCTCTTGTAAAAACATGAGTAGAGGAGAGGTTAATTAGATTGAAATAACAGTATAATCGCTACCTTCATATGAAAATAAATTTAGACGAACAAATTAAAAATTTACCCGGTCCGTGCGTAATTTTTGGCGCAGGCGGGTTTATTGGGTTTAATTTATTGGAGAAACTTTTAAAGCACAGAAATGACATTTTTGGCGTTTTTTCCGAGCCTAAAAAAAACTGGAGATTTAATAAGTTTCCCCCTCCCCCATTAAACGTCGTTAAATGTAACATTACCGATAGGGGAGAGATCCCGAGGCTAATTTACCGCATCAAACCTAAATCCATATTTAACCTTGCGGCCTATGGGGGCTACTCTACTCAGAAAGATATCGATAGGATTTATCAGACCAACTTTAACTCGACATACACGTTGATAGAGGAACTAAAGAAATTTGGTTTCTCCGCTTATATTCATGCCGGATCTCAGTCAGAATACGGTTTGAACTCATCTAGCCCTTCAGAACAGGATGAATTGATTCCCAATAGCCATTATGCAGTCTCAAAGACGGCTGATTATTATCTGCTTAAATATTACGGTAAGGTAGAAAAGTTGCCCGTCGTTCATCTTCGTTTCTATTCTATCTATGGGCCGTGGGAAGAGCCTAATCGATTGATTCCGACTTTAATAAGAGAGGTAAAAAAAGGAAGATTACCGCCACTTGTCGATCCAAATATTTCAAGGGACTTTGTCTATGTTGATGATGTGGTTGAGGCGATGGTGATGATTGCGGCAACAATTGCAGTAGGGAATAGGCATGCCTATTCCCTGCACGGTGAGGCTTTCAACATTTGTTACGGTAAAAAAACCACAATAAAAGAACTGGCCTACCTTGCAAAGAAGTTATTTAAGATCAAATCAGAACCAAAATTTAGTTCCATGAAAAATCGTGACTGGGATTTAAAAAACTGGTACGGGGACCCGAAAAAAATTCAGAAGGTTTTTAACTGGGAAGCGAAGATAAATTTAGAGCAAGGGTTGAAGAAATTTTATGTGGATCCAGGTGGAGGTACACCAGGGCTTGATAGGCCTTGATACCTAAATACTTGAGTAGTATTTCCATCAGTTTTTTTTACATTTAGTACAGTACCTTCTAAACCGACAAAATGCAATTCACCTTTTTCATTTAGTCTTTTGTTATGACCTAATATATCGCCAAGGCTAATATCTCTTCCATGAAACACGCTTCCATTACTTAGTAATTGATAATTATCTGTTATAAATTTACTACCATTTGGGTCACTGGTTCGTTTAGTTGTTTGATACGTTCCTTCAACCCATGTTTTTTGTAATGGGTTAAGTTTTCCAAGAAGTCTTAATTTATTTGGAGACCAAATTCCATCAGCAACAGTCACTTCAATGAATTGTACTCCTTCTAATCTTGGTTGTATATCTTTCTGTTCTACTCCAACTTCATCCATATTGCTCAATCTTACTTCTTCTTCTTCTTCTTTTCAAGGGGTAAACCAGCGCAAAGCACGGTTTACCTCGAGCGGAAATAAATGTTGACAAATGTATATTGCCTATATATACTAAATTCATGAAGATATTGCCTGAACCAGTAGTATTTGACTGGGATAAAGGAAATATCAATAAGAACTTTGAGAAACACGAAGTTTCCGATAAAGAAGCCGAGGAAGCTTTTGAAAATAGTGATCTCTATATTTTCGAAGATAAACAACATTCACAAGTTGAGAAGCGGTATGGAGTCTTTGGTATCACAGATAAGAGAAGGTTATTATCAGTTGCTTTTACCTTGAGAAAAGACAAAGTCAGAATAATAACGGCTCGGGATATGAGCCGCAGAGAAAGAAGAGCCTATGAAAAAATCAAAAAAAATCAAGCCGATTCCAAGATTTAAAAACGAAGATGAAGAGAGGAATTTTTGGGCAACGCATGATTTTACGGATTATTTTGACGTTGAAAAAGCTGAAGAAGTGATTTTCCCAAATCTCAAGCACTCAACTGAATCCATATCGCTAAGGCTTCCGGAGTGGCTTTTGGCACGTCTGAAACAGCTTGCCAATGCGCGTGATGTTGCCTATCAATCGCTTATCAAAATCTTTTTGGCAGAAAGAGTAGAGAAAGAATTAGGGATGAGAAAATAACTAAATGGATTGTTACGAGTGTGTAAAAAATTTTTTTTGGCTGGAAAGCTAAGACGAGTTTGGAAAAAGGATTAATAAATGCTGCCGATCAAGGACTTTTCAGTTGAGGAGTTTGTAATTGTTGGCCGATAAGGTAAGCATGATGATTTAATAAATAAGGTTGCTTTCCTTGTAATTCAGTTATTGTATCCAATAGTTTACCTGTATCCGTTATGTTTGGGTGTTGTCTTTGAATATCTCCTCTCAATTTATTCAAAGACGCTATATCAGATCTTACCTTTTCAAATTCTCTCATAAGATCATGAGGATCTACTACCAATGCAAGCCCCAACAAACCTTTTAGTTGAGGAGTAAATTCCTCAGGATCAATTTTTATTAAAGATTCATCTTTCCAAGATTGGCCATCATCAGTTTTTTCATAAGGATCAACAACGATGAGTTCAAATGAATCTGGTTTAGGATTTGCGGTAGTATGGACGACTTCTACCTTAACTCCATTATGAGTAATCATTAATGCTGATTGTTGACCATTGCTACCGTGTTGTTCAGGTGGTTTATCAATGAATTCAAAATGAATTCCTCCATCAGATTCTTGTTCGTTTTGAGGTATAGATTTTTCGAGATCTACTTGATCTTGCATTTTTCGTTTCAATCTTACTTCTTCTTCTTCTTCTTTTCAAGGGGTAAACCAGCGCAAGCACGGTTCACCCCGAGCGGAAATGAAAATCGGTTGAAATATGCAAAAAATATATTAAAATTGCATATAGACATTATAATTTTCATATAAACTTATGCAAGCCGCAGTAAAAAGCGTGCCGAAATTGATTACCTTCTCTAGTGAACTCTATCGATTAGTTCTTGACAAGGCAAAAAGACTAGGACTTTCTTTTGGTGAATATGTCAGAGTATTGGTCGTAAATGACGTGAAGAAAGAAGTTGAGTCTATTCCTATGGTTGATGAGGAGACGGAAAAAAGGATCGGCGAAAGCCTCAAAGACTATAGAGAGGGTAAATATACAGTTTTAAAAAGCGATAAAGATATAGAAAACTATTTTAAAAATCTCTAATATGTATGAGTTAATCTCAACAGAGTTTTTTGAGAAGAGGGTGGAGCGGTTAATCAAAAATAACAGTCTTTTAAAAAAGAAGATAAGAAAGACTTTTAAACTGCTCAGATCAGATCCTTTTTATCCCGGTCTTGAGACTCATAAAGTAAATAGTAAAAATTTTGGCGAAACTTTTTCATCAAGCGTTACAAGTGATATTCGCGTGATTTGGCTCTTTGATAAAGGGCAAATTCTCATAATACTTCTTTTAGATATCGGTGGTCACAGCGGAAGTAGAAAAGTATATAGTTAGACTGGTATGGAAATCCAAATAAGATTCCAAAAGTATTTGGCTGGAGAGCGAAAACTTCAATTAAGACGGGTCTGAAAAAATTACCAAAAAGCGCTTTTGAGCCATTAGATGACTATGAGAGAGAACTAATGAAAGATATTGAAAATGATGAATTTGTAGAAGTTTCTATTTCAGAGCAAGAGAAAAAAAGATGGCAAGTTGCTGCAAAATATACTTTAGAAAAACTCAAGAAAGATAAAAGAGTGACAATTCGAGTCGATAAAAACGATCTGGCAAAAATCCAAAACAAGGCAGTGGAAAAGGGTATTCCTTATCAAACAATAATTGCCTCACTGCTACATCAGTACGCAGAAGAAAAAATTAAAGTCTCTCTATAGAAATTCCTATAATGTGACTTCCTTTATTTTTTCGATAAATCCTCTAAGATCTTCTTTCTCGCTTTGATAAAATATAGCCTATGCAAGATACGATTGAAAAATATGAAGTTTTAAAAAAACTTGGAAAAGAATTATTCAGTCAAAGTGATGTTGTTAGGAGGATAAACGTTACTTCAAAAGACATAGAGATAGCAAAACAATTTCTTGCTAAAGCAATAACTGCGACAAATCCCGAAGTTTTATCTCTTTATTTTGAACACGTCATTATTGCGCCGGAGTTGGGAAGAAGAATTGTTCAAAAGTTAGGAGATAGGAGTTATGAGTTAGGGGTTAAGTGGGAGGAAATTGAGTTTTTGCTTTGGTTGCATGAGATTGGGCGGCTCGTTGATCCTGCGGGATATTTAAGAAATGACCTCATCGAAGAACAGTTGCTTAAAGATTTTGGAATTCCTACAAGGCTAATAGATCAATTGCCACCGATTAAAACCATGATCAAAGTTGCTAAAATGTTGAATTTATCAGAAACACAGAGGAAAGGCGAAGCAGAATTGACAGTTGAACAGCAAAAAATAGCTTCAGATTATTTTAATCTACTTACTCCAATAGAAAGACTCGTTTTTTTTGCAGATAATTTTGGCAAACTAGATCAAAATGGAAGACTTTTTGATTTTGAATCGTTTATCAATTATTTACGTACCTATGGAAGCAATTATCCAGAAAGCGAGTTTGCTGTTGAAATTAAAAGCTCAATCATTCTGACGATCTTCATTATCGAGAAGATCATTGAATGGTTGGCAACCCTGAGTGTTGATTTTGCAGAAATTTTAAAAGGACTTACAGATTACGGCCCGAAATTTGTCATCGTGGCTCGGCACGGGATTTTCTTAAATCCATCAGGATTAATCTATAATACCGATTCAGTGATGAAAAAATACAACAAAGAAATTATCCATCTAAGTCCAAAAGGCAAAGAGCAGGAACTGCAGTTAGGAGCATTGATTCATAAGAGAAAGTTTCGAGTCAGGCAGATTATTTCAAGTCCGTCTGCTCGAGCATTTGAGTCTGCTGAAAGCCTTAATGAGACTTTTGGTCTATCTAAAGTTCAAGCAAGCAAAGAACTTGATGATGTGTATATGCCAGGCCCGGTAGCTGAAGGTATGACGATGAAGCAGCACGAAAAGATGGGGGGCGGCTCGGGCTACGATGAATCTCGATGGGGACCTTACCAGCATGAAAAACCCCAGCATATTATACAACGAATAGAGGAAATGTTTTGGCAGTTGGGCGCGAGTTTAAAAACAGGTGAAACAGGAATTCTTATATCTCATGGCGACCCGATTGCCTGGTGGATCAATCATAAAGTTATGGGCACTATTCCTGACCCCAAGAGACTAAGAAATCTTATATATCCCAATAAGGGAGATGCGATTGTTGGTATAATCGATCCTCAAGGCAGGTTTTTTAGCCATTATCTATTAAAAGATCCAAGTCTGATTGAGGGAGAAAGTTTTTAATGAAAAACCTAGATTTTTCTATTGTCTTTCCAGTGATGAATCAGCAGGATCATATCGAAAAGGTCATTCGATCCTATCACAAGGAGTTGACGAAAAATAAATTCTCGTTTGAGCTAATTGCTGTTGTGAATTGTTCAACAGATAATAGTTTTGAAGCTTGTAAAAAGGCGTCAAGAGAATTATCCAATGTTAGTAGCTATGAATTAAAAGAATGCGGATATGGACTGGGAATACTGCACGGCTTAAAGCATGCACAAGGAAAGTATATGTGTTACCTTAACTGCGCACGAATTCATACGCCAGAGCTTATAAAGGTCTTACGTTATTTTTTAATCGATCCGACAGTCATAGTACACGGAGTTCGACAAAAAAGAGAGAATGTGAAAAGAGGGTTTGGTTCCCTACTCTACAATGTTTTTTGCCGAGCGGCTTTTAGAATTCCAAATCGAGACATAAATGGAAATCCAAATGTATTTAGCCGAGAAATTTATAATAAACTTCAACTTCGTTTTGCCGATAGTATGATAGATTTAGAGCTACTAGAAAAGTCAAAAAAAATGAGGATTCCTGTAGTCGAGGTGCCAATTTTTGATTACTCCCGTCACGGTGGGCTATCTACCTCAAATTTTAAAACCATCTTCAGACTGCTAAAGGAGGTATTTAGATACGGGTTTATCACAAAGATACTCCTTCGTTTTCCAGACATTTCTCATACAAAGGTTTGATAACAGAGTTGATATGTTGGTCTTCTTCGGGGATGGGAAAAATCCCATATCTAAAAATGATCCTTTTGAAATTATTTACTTTTCGAGCAATCTGTCGCTGACAAAAGACTACTGCAGAAGGTTTTTTGATGAGCGTGAAAAACAGTAGAGGAACAAGAACTAAAGCCATAAGTATAAATATGGCAACCTTTTTCTTATCTAAAGTGTGCGTAGGTGCCTGTTTCTTGAGAAAAAAAGTAAAGTAAAGTATTCGTATCGCTTCGATGGCTATTACAGCAAAGATAAAAGTGGCAAAAAACATAAAAATGGCATCTGCCCAACTGGACTCTATGATATATTTTGGCTCAAACCGGTAGTTAATTTCGGCAGGAGTTTTAAGAGTATTTCCATAGTCTTTGATCAGATTATATTCACAAAGTTTTCTGGCTTTTATATCATTCCAGTCGTCGAGCTTTCTCTCAAAAGAATAGACGAAATTCCAGCCGATCTCAAAAGGAGCACCGTTTTTATTGCAGATGATGTGAGACTTTGCATTATCCAGATACATATAAGGTTTAAAGATGTAGAGAACTCCGAATGAGAGGGTTAAAACAAGAGAGTAGGTGAAAATAGAAAAAATTGTTTTTTTCATTGTTACATCGCTGCTTCAGCTATGTAGGGCTGATCTGTGCAGTTACCTGGTTGATGTTTAATTTTACAATTTTTCATAAAAGGTCATTTTTTGTTTGCAACTGCTATGCACAGTTGTTTAGTACATATGGTTGGTTCATATGAAACTTCGCATTTTTTTTCCAGTTGGGTCAAAACAATGGGTAGAATGTCGGGCCAACCTTTGGTTAAAGTTTTGTACGGTGTGCACTTTTTATATATCTGGCAATCTGCAGCGATTTTTTGAGGACAGACCTTGGAAGCTTTTTTTAGCGCTTGGTCTATCTCGTATTGCATATTTATTTCAATAATAGGATTTGTATTTAACAAATTTCTCTTCTCAGTGAGAAAAAATAAATAGGTGTCGTCGGTTGAAATAATAGTTATTTCAGGCTCTTTCATCTGATTTTTGATCAATTCGACCTCTTGGCTGTATTTTTGTTGAGCCAATGTGTCAATCTCAGATGTAAAAATTCGTCCGTTAAGTAGTCTATCATATTTATCGATGAGCTTACCTGCTAGAAATTCTTTTCTATGATAGCCAGGAAAGACTATAAAGAAAAGAAAGATACAAGCAAGAACAATGAGTTTTATTTTTAACGATGAAATATTCTGCAAAGCTGATCCAAAAAGCAAAAAGAAGGTAAGTAAAACAAAAGGAGAAATATTAAAAAGATTATGAGGTACGCTTCTACCAACAAAGTAGATTGCACCGAAAAGGGAAAGATTTGCCGACAATAGAATTAAAGAAGGCTCAGTAATGTTTTTTTCCTTATTCAAAAAAGCCAACTTTGAACTTGTTTTACTAAAAAAATAGATGACACAAGATAGATATAAGAGAATAAACAGCCAAAAGTAGGTGGAAAACTCCAGGGGCCACATTAAGGCGCCTGCCACTGCATTTCTTTTTAATGTTTCAAACATTCCTAAAAAATCTATGAGTTTTTGAGTAAAGATGAAATGTACTGTTTCAACTAGTCCAAAGAAAAAAATAATTGATCCAATTAAAGATATACCGCTTAATAAAAGTCGTTTAAAAGAAAGAATTTTTGCTAAAAAAAACATGCCTATTGTTACAAGATATCCCATGAGGAGAGCCATACCAGAGTCTATGTTCCAAAAAACAAGTACAGGTAAGGAGGCGATTAATCGAATCGATTCGATTTTTTTTACTCGATAAAATAGAAAAAGCAGCAGAAATATAGGAGCCCATCGCATTGGCCCAGTCTGAGGGGTATGGGTAAGAGAGTAATAGTTAACCGTGATGATAGAAAACATCCCCAAAATTGCAAATGGCAAAGATTTACTCACTTTCCATATGAGATAAAAAGAGATGAGGTATTCAAAGATATATAAGATCCAGAGAAAGATTGGTAGATAGATAAAATTCATATGAAAGATACTGTTGATAAAACTAAAAAGGAAAAGAGAGAGGAATCCGTAGAGTGAAGGAATATCTGTAAAAATAAGTTTGCCATGAGTAATTTCCCAGACCGGTCCGTAAAAAAAGGCTGCGTCTAACGGTGCAATATTGAATTGTGGATCAAACGTGAGTAGTCCTATTATGATAACTAAGAAAATTGCGAGAATTAGAGAAAATATCTTTTTCTTCAAGACTTTTTCTAAAATTTTTAGCTCTACTGTGATAAGCATTATTGTTAGACAGTAGAAGAAAAAAATACCAATGTAGATTAATTTATCTGACCGGGGTGGATACGGATAAAAGTCTCCTGCGAGAGGGTAACTTCCGAGTCTGTTTATAAAAAAAAGCATGAGAGACAGCAGGATTAATAGTTGAGCCGCAATAGGAACTCCCCGAATCTTTAGAAGAAACCTTGTGAAAAACAAGTGGTAGAGCCAAATTATGCCAGCAAAAAGAATAAGTAAAACAAGGTACAGTGAGATTTCAAAAGGTTCTGGATGAGCTAGAGGATTTCCCAGTGTTTCAACAGGAAGAGGGAAGAGGGCAAAATTAAGGTAATCTAAAAGTGCCATATACACTATGACCCATACGTCGGTAAAAAAAAGAGCCTCAATCAGATATGCCAAGAGCGAGGTAAGCATATTAGTTTATATTTGAATCGACTATACATAATTTATCTGTACAATCTATTGGTTTATATTTAACTTTACACTGATTTTCAATTTCTTTAATGATCCACGGCATGATGTAGAATCCGCCACTTAACGTTTTATAGTCTGGACATTTTTGATATACGGTGCAATCAACTGCGAGATGAGTTGGACAGAGCTTGACAATTCTTTTTAAACCAGCGTCTAATTCCCTTTTTGAATCCATGCCAAAGGCCGGGTTTGCATCGATTAGGTTTTTTTTATTTGTTAAATACAATAGATATGTATCGTCAGTTGAGACGATCACAACTTCATTTTCTTTAAGATTGTTTTTGATAAAGTTTGCCTCCTTCCCATATTTAGATTGTAGAATTTCTTCGAACTCTGGCCTAAATATATTGCCTTGTAAAAGTTTATTATAGCGAGAGAGAAGTGTTTCAGCTATAAACTCTTCTCGTTGGAAAGCGGGAAATAGTACAAAGATTAGAAAAATAGCTGACAAAAAAAATAGTCTAAATCTTTTAGAACTTAATCGAATGTAGAAAAGCCCAAGTAGAAAAAAAGTAGGTAAAAGCAGAAAAATACTCAAATTGAACAGATTGGGCAATACACTTCTTCCTACAAAGTAGAGAGAAGCAAAAAGCATCAAGTTCGCTGAAAATAATATCATACTAGGCTCGACACCTTGTTTCTCGGTGCTAAAAAAATGAATTATTGAAAAAAAATAAACGAGCACAAATAGCCAAAAGACAGTAGGCAGGTCAATCGGCTGCATTACAAGTCCAGATTGAGCGTGTTTTCTAACGCTGAAAAAAATCTTGGCAAAGTCCACAGGCTGCATGCCAACAGCTAGATGACCGATATTTACAGTTACTAATATTCCTATATAGCACAAAAAAAAGAATATGCCAGCTATAATAATCTGCTTAAGATTTAGCTGTTTTTTTAACCAGAAAATAAAAAGGGTCAAAAAATATCCTAGTACAATGTAAGTTCCTGAATCGATAAACCAAAAACTTAAGAACGTAACGGAAAATATCAAGAGCTTTGAATCAATTTTTTTTAATTTATAGAACAAAAAAAGTATAAAGATGATTGGAAGCCAACGTAGAGGCCCACTTTGGGCTATCTGGTAGAACGAGAGATAATTTACAGTAAGAATAGAAAAAATAGCAATGAGAGAAAACATTAAAGATTTGGTTATTTTATGTAAAAGGTAAAAACTCATAAGATATTCAATGATCCAAAGAATCCAGATAAGAACTTGTAAGAAAGATAGAGGAAAAAGATGAAGCTTATAGAGAATAGAAAAAAGCAAGATAGGGATAAAAGAATACTGGGAAGGGATATTGGTGTAGAGAGTTTTTCCCTGTGCAACCTCATAGGTTGGTCCGACAAAAAATGCATACTCGCCGGCACTGATGGGAAATCGTGGTTCAAAGGTAATGATGGCAACTAAAACGCTTAAGAAAAAATAGACTAAAAATGTCTCAAGGTTTTTATTTTTTAGAAAACGCTTCATGACAGTAAGTTCGCTAGCTACGACTCCTAAAGTGATTATGTAAAGTAAAACGATAAAATGATAGATTGTTTTATCTGGTCTATCAGGAAAAGGATTAGGATCGTGAGCTAGGGGGTAGATGGAAATTTTTTGCAAAAATAAGACAAAAAGAAGTAATGTGAGCAATACTTTGACTAAAAATATCAGATTCTTCTTGTTTTGTACATTAATGAAATTCCTGATAAGTTTAGATATATATCTGTACCAAAGCCAAATCAACAGAATAAAAATAAAAGAAAACAAAAGATAAAGTGGGATTTCAAACGGCTCAGGGTTAGCTACCTGTTCTCGAAAAAATATCTCCTTTACAGTTGATGGAAACCTAAAATTGAGATAATCGACCAGATTAATATAGATAAGAACCCAGGCGTTTGTTAAAAAAAGGGCTTCGAGGCAGAAATCAACGAGACTTGAGACACGTTTCATACAAAGTCTTTGTGAGCGAATTGATATGCTTATCTTCCTCGGGTATCGGGATGACTCCTCCTTGGAAAGCTGAGTTTCTGAAGTTGACTACTTTTCTAGCAATCTGTCGCTGGCAGAAAAGCGATTTGGCTGGTTTTCTGAGAAAAATTAAAAAGACTATTGCTCCGCCTAATAAGATAAAACCATACACGATGCCCAATCGATACTGTCCTGTGAGATGAATTTGTTTAACAAAGATTTTTTGCAGCCCCTCAATTATAAGTACCCCAAAGAAAAATGTAGCCAGGCCAATAAGCAGAGCATCTCCCCAGCTTGAATCTTTAGCATAGACTGGTTTAAATTGGTAGTTAATATTTTGCGGTGTTTGATAAAAATTGCCATAATCGCGGATAATACTGTATTCGCATAGTTTTCTCGCTTTTTCGTCATTAAACGCGTCAAGTCGATCTTCAAGCGTATAAATATAGTTTGGGCCGATATCAAAAGAGGCTGCGTTTTTATCACATATAAGCTTTGATTGATCATTATCAACAAAGGTAAATGGTAGAAAAATGCTCATCGCACCAAATGAGATAGATATGAGAAGAATACAGACGAGGATATAGGTTATTTTTACAACTATTTTGCTGTTGCTATGCATAGCTGGTTGGTACATTCAATTGGTCTATATGTTATCGCACATTTCTTTTCTATCTCACTAAGAATGATACTTGAAATAAAATAGCCACTTTGATTAAAACCAAGTGACTGTGAACAACGATTATAAACTGCACAGTCCACAGCAATTTTTTTAGGACAGTCCTTGGTAAAATTTTGTGTAGCATGTTGGAGATCTTCTTTTGTGTCGATTCCAATCTGAGGATCAGCATTTAAAAGATTTTTTTTACCTGTTAAATAGAAAAGATAGGTATCATCGTTATCTATTATTGTTATTTTGTCTTCAGGTAAGTTGTTTCTAATTAATTCAAGATCTTGATTGAATTTTTTATACAGTATTTCATCCAATTCAGGTTGAAAGATCTGTCCGCCAGTCAACCTTTTCAATTTAACAATGATCATCTCTGTCAAAGTGATCTGGCGCATGAAAGCAGGATACACTATCAGTAAACAAAATAACAAGGTCATGATGATTGATTTGGCCTTTGTCGATCGTATTTGAGTCAAAAGAGTTCCGAGTAGCAGAAAAAAGATGAGAAGAGGAAGGGTAGAAACAAGCAATAGTGAATGCGGGTGTGCGCGTCCTAGGTAGTAGAGCGACGCAAAAAACATAAGATTTGCAGAAAACAACATTAGATGCTCAAATCCCCAGTCATTCAGTTTCTGCCGTTCGTGAACTTTTTTAAAAAAGTAAATAATGCAAGCAAAATAAAGAAGCATCACGAGCCAAAAATAGCTATGCGATTCTATTGGTAACTGTGCTATTCCCAAGGAAGCATATTTTTTAAGGCTATTGAATGCGTTTAAAAGATTAATTATTTTATAACCAAACATGATGTGGATTATATTAATAAGAAAAATAACACCAAGAATGCTTCCAAAAAGGTTAAGGATAGACTTGATTACTGTCTTCAAATCTATAATTCTCGTCAGGAAGAAAAGGAAAAGGGTAAAAAGATAGCCTAAAATAAGATAGATTCCACTATCCACAAGCCATAGACTTAAAAGTGCAATCGAGAAAATTAAATATTTGTTATCAATTTTTTTGAATCGATACAGTAGAACAATTGAGAAAATACTTGGAAGCCAGCGCATAGGGCCGGTTTGAGGCAGCCAGATGGGAAGGTGGTACAGAGAAAAGTAGTTTATGGTTATGATGGAAAAAATTCCAATGAATGAGAATACGATTGAACGACTTACTTTTAAGATGAGATAAAAACATAAAAAATATTGGACCACATATAATAACCAAATGATGGCCGGAAGATAGGCGAGTTTTAATACATTAATTTTGTAAAGTAACGTAAATAAGAGGATTGACAAAAATCCATGTTGGACTCGAATGTCAGTGTAAATTGTTTTACCTTTAGCAATTTCTAAAATCGGACCAAAGAAAAAAGAATAGTCAAGTCCCGATAGAGGAAATCTCGCTTCAAAGACCAAAAAAGCGATAATGACGATGACGCAAACAAAGAAGAGCAAAGATAAAAATTTATTTATCTTACTTATTCTGTATAGAATAATTGACTCGATAGTGATAAATATTAGTGTAAACAGATACAGAATGAGAGTAGTTGTATAGATCGATTTATCAGCTCTTATCTCGTATGGGTAAGGATTACTCGCCATAGGATAACTTCCAATTTTGCTCAAAAATAACAGTATAAGAAATAATGATAATACCAATTTGAGAAGGAAAATTGCTTGACCATTATTATGCTGGCGTCTCTCTAGGAAGACGGGAGAGAATCTATAATATAGCCAGATTAGCAGGACCGATATTGTGGAAAGGCTCAGGTAGAGAGGAATTTTGAAAGGATTAGGGAAAGAGATATTTTGTTGTAAGAGTTGATCACTGAGTACAGGCGGATTTAAGAAAGTAAGAAAAGTGAGGACCGTATTATAAAGTATTATCCAGATGTTCGTGACAAAAAAAACCGCTATCAAGAAGTTGACAACGTCATTGGACCATCCTATGGCTAAATTTGTTTTTTGAGGTAGCTTCATAAGTAAAAACTCTCCCACGCTAGAATTATTTAGATATAATTACTAGATTCAATTTTTTTACTAATTAAGAATATCATCTTAATTTTTTGTTTTCTATCTTATGTATCATAACAGGGATCTAACAAGCAAATTTAATTGGTTACTAGATAATCTTTTACCGCCGATAATCAGAGACAGAAGATCCTTGATGAACATAATTTTTTGGGTTGTCTATGGAAATAAAAAAAATCTCATACTAGATTTTAAAAAAAAAGTTCAATTTTTAAGCAAAAGTGAATACACCAGATATTATGAAATTTTTGATAATGCACCTTTGAAGAGGTCAACGGATCTTAACAGTGAATCGCTCAACCGAATAGTTTCATCCATTAAAGGAAGAACTATATTAGATGTAGGCTGCGGTAGGGGTTATTTGCTTGAAAAAATCTCAGAAAAGAATAAAGATCTTATCCTAACTGGAGTTGACATCCATATTCGAAATAATTTGAAACGATCAAGACGGGTGAAATATATTGAAGGAGAGATTGAAAAACTACCGTTTTACGATAAATCTTTCGACACGGTGATATGCACACACGTTTTAGAGCATGTAGTTAATTATCAAAAAGCGGTTAGAGAGTTAAGGAGGGTTGCAAAAAAAAGACTAATTATAGTTGTCCCAAGACAAAGAAATTATCAATTCACTTTTGATCTCCATGTTAATTTTTTCCCTTACCCTCACGAATTACAAAAGATAATGGGCAAAAAAGGTGATGAAATAGCCATACTGGATAACGATATTTTTTACTTGGAAAATTTGTGAGGGCCCGCTTTTTTATAACTCTGTTGGCTAAATTTATTTAGCTTCTGCAATACATAACTGATCCGTACAATCGAATGGTTGATAGGTTGTGCGGCACTTTACCTCAGCTTGTTTTAAAATATATCCTGCCGTAAGCCATCCTTTTGTAAAGGGAGTAAATCCAGGACATTTATTAACAACGCTACAATCAACAGCTATTTTTTGAGGGCATTTTTTCTCGAGATTTTTTACTGCATAAGTCATCTCTAGATCTGATTCGATCCCAGATTGAGGATTCTCATCTAAAAGATTCTTTTTATTTGTGAGGTAAAAAAGATACGTGTCATCACTAGATAAAATGAGCGCCTCATCGGCAGATATATGTTTATTGATAAGCTGTTTTTCTCTTGAAAATCTCTTGCCAAGATTTTGATCAAGTTCTTGTCTTAGGATATTTCCCTTTAGCCAACCATTATATTTTTGGATCAATAGTTCTGTGAGGGTATGCCTTCTTTCATAGGTAGGAACCACTATAAAAAATATGAAAAAAACTGCACTAATTGCAAGTTTTGTACGCAGCGAAGATATCAACGAATAAGCTTTTGCAAAAAGAAGAAAAGCGTTGAGTAAAGGAAATATTGAAATAACGATGAGGCTGGCATTGTCGCTTCTTCCCACATAGTAGAGTGAGGCAAAAAGCGAAATATTGGCTGAAAAAAGAAGAATTGTAGCAAACGGCCTCAAACCGTTCTGTACTGGTTTATTGATAGTTCTAAAAAAATAAATTATTGAGGCAAAGTAAATTAAAATGGCAAGCCAAAAATAGGTATGAGTTTCAATCGGAAGCATTCCTACTCCCGATATAGCATATTCTCTTATTGTAGTGACGATCTCAAATGGATTGATTGGTTTGTAAGCAAAAAGTATATGAAGAATATTCAAAAAAACAAATATGCCCGTAAGGCTTACGAAAAGCATAATTATAGCTTTCACTACTCTTTTCGTACTAATATATTGCGCTATAAGAAGATAAAATAGGCTTAACCCAAAGGCTAAAATCATCTGGATGCCAGAATCAACGGTCCAAAAACTCATAAGAGAAAAGGGAAAGATAAAGTAAGGAGAATCAATTTTTTTTAGTTTATAAAGTAGCAATAACGAAAGGAAAAAGGGCAGCCTTCGTAAAGCCCCATACTGAGCAATGGTAAGAGGAAAGATGTAAAAAGAAAAATAGTTAATAGTTATTAGCGAAAATAGTCCGATCAATGCGAGTGTGGTTGATTTACTAACTTTATAAATAAGATAAAAACAGATGAAGTATTCGATGACTTGCATGATGAACGCATAGATTGGCAGATACGAGAAGCTAAAGAGGCCCAATTTAAAGAGCGCACTTAAAAAAAGTATAGACAAAAATCCATACTGTGAAGGAATATCAGTAAAGAGAGTTTTTCCCTGTACTACATCCCAGATGGGCCCAAAAAAGAATCCATACTCTAAAGGAGAGATCGGAAAGTGAGGTTCAAAGATAAAGATAGCGATAAAAATAGTTACAACTGTGTATAAAAAAACCCTAAGTAGCGGTTTTCGACTAAAAAAGGCGTGCATGATCATTGATTCGCATACGATTATTAAAAAAGAAGCTAGGTAGAGTAGTATGATTATTGTATAGATTGATGTATCATCACGTAGTTGATAGGGGTAAATCTCATTTGAAAGCGGATAGATTCCGAGTTTTGAGATAAAAATTAGAGAAAGAAAAACCAAGGCTATTAACTTTAAAACTATAGGTAGACGTTTTGTCACAAACAGATGGAAATATTTGTGTAAAACCCAAATAAATACAACGAATAAAAAAGACATGATAAGATAAAGCGGTATCTCAAATTTTTCGGGAAAGGCAACTGCCGGTCTATAAAATTTAACTGTAACGCTTGGTGGAAAGCGAAAATTCAGAAAATTTAAGAGTGAGCTATATAAAACAATCCAGAGGTCAGTAAAAAATAAAATAAAGATTGTGGCGTTGGTCATAATTATTAGGTTTAGCTAAATTTTTTTTTAACGAGAACTACATATACTGCACAGAACAAGCGTGAAAAAAGTAGAGTATGTTCTATGAGGATTTCTATTTTTTTAAATGCGATCGCCATGCCATCTGGACAAAAAAAGGGTACGAATCCTACATATGTATCTTTTTCCACGATAAACCCAGCTTCTTTAAGCCATCTTCTTAGTGTTCGGGGAGTATAGGATTTTTCCTTATGGATGCGATGATAGAGAGAAACTTTCTCAACAATTTTTAAAAGAGGATTATAACCATTAGGTTCAAGAATGATTACCTTTTTCGCCACTTTTGCAATTGATTGTATTGCTTTTTCTGGATATTCAAGATGATGTATAACACCTCTTACAATGGCTATATCAAAATTTTTAAAGTCGCTTTCGAGATGATAAATGTTTCTCGAGTGAAATTGGATTTTCTTATGATCTTTATAAAGTATCTGTGCCAATTTAATTGCATTTTTTGAGGAGTCGACTCCTATTATCTGTTTTGGATGACACCGTTTGTAGAACTCATAGGTATATGTGCCATCTCCACAGCCTATATCAATGACTTTTTTATCGGTGAGCTTGGTCATATTGAGCGTTGCTTGGGTTAATCGCTCGTTGGCGAGTTTGCTGCTGAGAATGGCATGCGTTGTATAAAGGTATCCTCCGTTTAGCGTGACGTCGTTGTCGAAAGGAGCAACAAAATGTTTTTGCATAATTAGTTGTTAAGAATTTTATTGCTTTTTAAGACATTCTTCATACATCGGGGAGATTAATTTTGTAATATAATCTTCATCTTCGTTTGCAATAAGCTGTCCGTTGCGCTTGACCGATCTTCTATAGTTGTTGATTTTAGTTTCAACTTGCAGTTTGCAAAATAGGGCTACTGCACGTTTTTCGAAGAATAAAGTATAGATAATAAAGGCTGATGTGGTGAAAAAAATAATAAAAAAGATTTTTTTTGCCAATTGCTGTTTCATACTAAGCGATGAGACAAAAAAATAAATCAACAATTTTCTTACCAACGTCAAAACCAAGATCAATTCGTAAGAACCGTTTTATTATTTCGATAACAAAAGCCCCCGATACAAAGAAAATGTAAAATGCAAGTATGGCTGTGATCCAGCTTGATTCTTCGACTTCTACAGGATGAAATTGATAGTTGATCTCATTTGATGTTTTATACATATCTCCATAGTCTCTAATTATCTTATATTGGCAAAGTTTTTTAGCTTTTTTTTCATTAAAGAGATCCAACTTCTTGTCAAAAGAAAAAATTGAATTTGGCCCAGTCTCAAAACGAGAACCATCATTACATATTACATACGAGGTATTGTTTTCTATGTAAAGATAGGGCTTATAAAGCCTAAAAACAGCGAGGGAAAGTGACGTTAAGAGAATATAGGCCAATAAATATAAAACTAAAAAAAATTTCTTTTTCATATATTTATTGCACTTGGGCTATACATAACTGACTGGTGCATTCTACTGGTCTGTACTGAAATTTACAGACTTCTTGGATGCGATTTAACAACTGAGGTTGTATATTAAAAAAACCTATGACAAAAGGGTTGGATCTATCGCATTTATTCATAAATTGGCAGTCAACAACGATCTTTTTGGGGCAAGCCTTAAAAACATTTTGCAGTGAAAAGTCAATATCTTTATTGGTAAGGATGGTAATCTGAGAGTTATCCATCATGAGATTTTCTTTTCCTGATAAATAAAAGAGATAGGTATCGTCTGCGGACAAAATAACGATCTGTTTTTCTGGAATACTTTTTTTGATTAAAGCTATTTCTGTAGGATACCTTTGCTTAAGAATTTCATCGAGCTCAGGTTTAAAAATATTCCCACCAGTAAACCTTCTTATTTTTTCTTGAATCATTTCGGTGATAACTTCTTGTCTTTCAAATGCAGGAAAAATGATAAAGAAAAATATGAGACCAAGGAATGAGATGACCCTGACTTTTTGAGAATTTATAGAAAAATAGAGACGGCTCAATAATAAAAAACTATTCAGAAGAAAAAAAAGAGCAATGGTAAAAAGATTGTGCTGGTGACTTCTTCCAACATAATATGTAGAAGTAAATAACGATATATTCGCAGAAAAGAGGATTAATTGATCAAAAAAGTCTCTATGTTGTTTTCTAAAGAAATAAATAATGGTTGCGAAGTATACTAAAATGACAACCCAAAAATACACATAGGAATCAATTGGGAGCATACCAAAGCCAGCTTGTCCGTACTGCTTTAACTTCCAAAATACAGATAACATATTTATGATTTGATACCCGAAGATAATATTAATTAGATTGATACTAAAAAATATAAAGACTAGACTTAGGAGAAGCCAAAAAATAGAGACAACGAATTTTTTCATATTAACCAGATTGACTAACTTTAGAATAAAGAGCGTAAAAAGAAACGACAAAATGAGAGAAATTCCTGTATCTATGATCCAAAAGCTCAAAAGCCCAACAGAGAAAATTAATTTTTTCGAGCCAATATTTTTATATTTATAAAACAAATAGAGAGTAATGATAAGAGGTAGCCATCTAAACGGTCCAATTTGTGGAATTGTCGCTGGAAGATGATAAAGAGAGAAATAATTTATAGTTATGGTACTCAATAAACCGATAAGTGAGAGCGATACAGATTTACTCACTTTGTAGATAAGATAAAAGCAGAGTAAATATTGAATTATATAAAGAATCCAAGTGACAACTGGAAGGTGGGCAAAGCTGACGAGTCGGAGTTTATAGAATAAGCTCAAAAGAAGAATTGACGCAAATCCATATTGGGAGGGAACCTGAGTATAGATTGTTTTTCCATGCGTGATTTCCCAGATCGGTCCAAAAAAATATGAGTAGTCGTGGCCAACGAGAGGAAACCGAGGTTCAAAGGTTAAAACTGCGATTATCAAGGAGATACAACTAAAAAATATAAGAGAACCGATTTTTTTTGACATTCCAAGAAATCGACTAAAAATGATTCCCTCAAAAAAAATTAACCCCGTGGTCGCTAAATAAATAAGAATATAGAAAAGGTAGGTTTGTGAATCTTGCTTGCCATACGGATATGTATCTCTTCCCATTGGATAGTTGCCAATATTTTTTAAAAAGAGTAGAAGTAATAAAACAAAAATTATGTACCTTGTAATAAGATGGTAACCCGGCGGAGTTTTTTTAAAATATCTGTGCAAAAGGAAAATAAAGAGAACCATTAAAAATGAAAGAAATAAATACAATGAAATCTCAAAAGGCTCTGGTACAGCTCCAGATCGAATAAACTCGCCGTTGACTTGTGCCGGAAAATGGATGTCTAGGAATCTAAGGATGTTGTTATATAAAAAAATCCAAATATTGGTAAATAATAAAACTTCGTTTGCAAACCCAATTATTAAATTCATATGTCCATTGTATCAGAGCAAATTTTCTAGAAAATGTGATAAAATTACTCTACTATGAAGGTAGTGATCCTCTGTGGAGGGTTGGGTATTAGGCTTCGCAATCAACTTAACTATAGTCCTAAGGGGATGGTTTATATCGATGATAAACCACTTCTTTGGCACATCATGAAAAGATATTCTCTTTTCGGTTTTAACGAATTTGTTTTAGCTCTGGGCAAAGACGGTGAGGTGATTCGTGACTATTTCCTCAACTACAATCTCAACACGAATAATATTGGTTTCACGATACGAAATCCTAAAAATATTCATTATTACAATCAAAGCCAAGAAGAAAACTGGAATATTATTTTTGTAAACACGGGAGAAGATGCTCATACTGGGGCGAGGCTTTCAAGGTGTGAAAAATATATTGATGGGGAGGCATTCATGTTTCATTACTCAGATTGTTTAAGCGACGTTAACTTTGATAAACTCTTAAAACTTCACAAAAAAAGGAAAAAAGTGGCTACGATTACTGGCGTTTTGCCGCCATTTCGCTATGGAGAGTTTGTTATCAGGGGGGAGAAAATTATCGACTATAGCCCAACTTCCAAGCTTACTTCGATACGAGGATATGTAAACGGAGGATTTGCGGTATTCAATAAAAAAATATTTAAATACCTTACCACTTATAATGAGTCGACTTTGGAAAATGAAGTATATAAAGAGTTAGTAAAGAAAAAAGAGTTAGAAGTCTATAAACACAATGCTTTCTGGCAGTGTTTGGATAACGATAGAGAATTTGAATACCTGAAAAAGTTATGTCAAGAAAACAAAAGATATTGGCTGCAGAAGGGTTCGTAGTTTGTGGCTTATAGTTAATAGTTAGGAAAGGAGAAGACATGAAAATGAAAAAAATGCGAGCGGTGATTATTACTGATCAAGGGTTTGAGGATCCCGAAGTCATCTATCCTTTCTATCGATTACAGGCGGCAGGAATTGAAGTAAATATAGCGACAAAAGGAGCTGCAAATGTAAAGGGTAAATTTGGCTTTCCAGTTTTAGCTTTATTGAAACCTAAAGAACCAACTGATGCAGGTAAATTACAAGCAAAAGATTATGATTTGGTAGTTGTTCCAGGAGGGCATGTGGCGCCTGATAATATAAGACAGATCAAAGAAGTTTTAGCCTTCATCAAAGCAATGTATAAAAATGGCAAACTGATAGCAAGCATTTGTCACGGCCCATGGGTTTTGATCTCAGCTGGAATATTAAGGGGAAAAAAGGCGACCTGTTATCCTAGTATGGTTGATGATCTGATAAATGTTGGTGCAAAGTACCTTGATGAACCAGTAGTAGTAGATGCAAATGTTATTACCTCAAGAAGACCTCGCGACCTACCAGTTTTTATGGAAAGAGTAATCAGTGAATTTAATAAACGAAATTAAATGCGTATAAAGAATGATAAAAAGAATATTTGTCTCCGAGATAGACAGGACAAATCTTTCTAAATTTAAAACGACCGAAGCTCAAGATAAGAGAATTGATTATTCAAAAGTCGTTGTCAACAAGCCCTGGGGTTATGAGTATCTAATGTTTGAGAATGACTATGTTGCGATCTGGATTCTTCATCTTAAAAAGGGTCATCAGAATTCTCTGCACTGTCACCCAAGAAAAAAAACCTCGATGATGGTCCTTTCGGGTAAAATTAGAGCTTCGACTTTGACCGACTGGTTTGAGCTAAAAGAGCTGGACGGACTTATGTATGAGGAAGGTCTTTTTCATACCCAAAAGGCGCTAAGTAATAATGTTTTTTTGCTAGAGATAGAGACACCACCAATCAAAAAAGACCTCGTTAGATTAAGAGATTCATATGGAAGAGAAGGAAAAGCTTATGAAGGAAAAAATAAACTGTCGAAAAACATTAGTAAGTTTAACTATATTTTTTTTGAAGACTCAAGTATTCAAAAAGGTTTAAGAAAAAAAATAAACGATACCGAGATAATGATAAAAAAATGCAGTTTCGATTTGTTAGAAAAGGAAGTAGATTTTGTAGACAAAAAAAAGGTGTATTCGATCCTGGAGGAAAAAGTCATTGACTCAAAACACAGGGAGCTGTTTGGCGTTGGGAGCATTTTTCATCCAGCACATGTCAGAAAATTTGATACAATTCGTTTGTTTAAAAATTGCCTTCTATTGTCCATTGAAAAAGCTAGTTAAACTTTCAGACTACATCGCCGAGAAACTGCGTGATGATTACGGAGTCAAATATATTTTTATGGTCACAGGGGGCGGGTCTATGCATCTGAATGACTCATTTGGAAAAACTAAGGGTCTTACCTACTTTTGCAATCATCACGAGCAAGCTTCAACAATTGCAGCAGAATGTTATGCAAGACTTACTAACAAAATTGGTGTTTGCAATGTGACGACTGGTCCTGGTGGAACAAATTCTTTCACAGGCGTCATCGGGGCATGGCTTGATTCGATCCCAATGCTTATCGTCTCAGGTCAGACAAAACGTGAAACCTCAATATATTCATACCCAAAATTACAACTTCGTCAGATCGGCGTTCAGGAGGCCGATATTGTTGGGATGGTAAAAACGGTAACCAAGTATGCTAAAACCATAATGAATCCATACGATATAAGTTATGAACTCGAAAAAGCAGTTTATCTCGCAACACATGGAAGACCAGGTCCCACATGGATTGATGTGCCACTTGACGTGCAAGGAGCAGTAATTGATACAGATAAGCTTCGGCGATTTGACCCAAAGGAGTTTGAAAAAAAACATGACACGCAATTACTAAAACAACAGGTGGCAGAAACAATTAAACATCTAAAAAAAGCTAAGAGGCCAGTTTTAATTGGAGGATTCGGAGTCCGATTGGGTGAAAGTGTTAATTTATTCTACAGAGTCATAAATAAGCTTAAAATACCTGTCCTCACTTCGCTTTCAGCCCATGATTTGATGTGGGAAGATCACTGGCTATATGGTGGAAGGTTTGGACTGTATGGAAGCCGCGGTGGAAATTTTGCTGTGCAGAATTCAGATGTGCTTTTGGTTCTTGGCTGTAGACTCATGGTTTGGGAGACAGGATACGAGCATAAACAGTTTGCTCGCGAAGCTCTAAAGATAATGGTAGATATCGATCAGGCTGAGCTCGATAAACCCACGTTCAAGCCGGATTTAAAGATTAATTTTAATGTCAGGCTTTTTCTTGAAGAGATGCTTCGTCAGCTAAAGAAAGAAAAATTGCCAGATTTTAGCTGGTGGATGAATAAAACTAAGTCTTGGCATAAAAAATATCCAAATATTTTGCCTGAATATAAAAAAGAAAAGAAATTTGTTAATTCTTATTATTTTATTGGTGAGTTGTCAGATCTTTTACAATCAAGGGACGTGGTTGTGACAGGCGACGGAACGGCATTTACCTGTACGTGTCAGTCTATTCGCCTTAAAAAAGATCAGAGACTGTGTATCAATATTGGCTGTGCGGCAATGGGATGGGATCTACCAGCTGCAATTGGAGCATATCTTGCAAATAAGAGTAAACGGATAGTTTTAATAACAGGTGACGGCAGTATTCAACTAAATCTTCAAGAACTGCAAACTATAGTTCATCATAAGATACCCTTAAAAATATTCATTCTAAATAATCAAGGTTATCTGGCGATAAAGATTACTCAATCTGGCTATTTCAAGCGTCTATATGGAGTAGATAAAGAGCACGGTATCAGTTTTCCAGATATGCTCAAGATTGCAAAGGCTTATGGCATTAGAGCGATTAGAATTAAAAATCAAAAAAATCTCAAGGCGAAGTTGAAAGAAGTTCTTGGGGCCAAGGGTCCCTTTATTTGTGAGATTATGATGCCTCCTATGCAGCCGCTTATTCCAAAAACAACAACAGTTATCAAGCCTGATGGTACAATGGTCTCGAAGCCGATAGAAGACATGTATCCATTTTTGGATCGTAAAGAATTCTTAGAAAATATGTATATCAAGCCGGTGAATACCGAAATATAAAGATAAAAATAAAAATTCAAAAATAAAAATGCAAAATCACATTTCAAAATTCAAAAGTATTAAAAAAGAAGAACTAAGACAGATTCTTAAAAAATTATTTAAAAAAATCAGAGTTAAAAACGAGATTTTCATGCCGGTTATCAACGGTTTAATCGAAACGTCGCTTCGAGGTGTTGATTCACACGGTATTAGACTCGCTCCGCATTATATTCGAGCTTCACTTTTAGGCAGAATAAATCCAGAGCCAAATTTTAAATTTAAACAGACAGGAAGCTCGACGTTGATTATGAACGCTGATGATTCATTTGGTATTACCGCTTCCACAATCGCAATGTCTCAAGCTATTAAATTGGCAAAAAAAGTCGGAGTTGGCGTTGTTGTTGTTAAAAATTCCTCTCATTTCGGGGCGGCAGGTATCTATGGACTTATGGCAGCAAGCGCTAACATGTTTGGGATTGCGATGACGCATGTTGAAGATCTCGTCGTTCCTTTTGGCGGAACTAGGCCTTTTTTAGGCACCAATGCTTTTTGTTTTGCTGCACCAATGGAGGGGGAAGAACCATTTATGCTAGATATGGCAACGACTCAGATTAGTTTTAACAAACTAAGAATGCATAAGAGAGTAAATCAACCGCTTGAGGTTGGTTGGGCAGTTAATAATAAGGGGGCGTATGTAACTAATCCAAATAAAGCCGCAGCGTTGACTCATTTTGGCGGGTATAAGGGATACGGCGTAGCTTTGATGGTCGAGATTTTATGTAGTTTGTTAACTGGCATGCCGTTTGGCCCGTTTATCACCCATATGTTTCCGCTCACAAAAGAAAAAAGACACCTGGGACATTTTTTTATGGCTATTGATATCAAGCGATTTCAGCCAGTTGTGAAGTTTAAAAAGAGAATGAAAGAGATGTCTAGCTTGATTAGAAAAATGCAACCTGCAGAAGGATTTCCCGAAGTCAGGCTCGCAGGAGATAGAAGTAAGCGTGAATATGCCAGAAGAATAAGAGAAGGAATTCCTTTAACTAAGGAGATCGTTGAAGATTTTCAAAGTGTTGCAAAAGAAGTTGGAGTAACAATTCACTTTAATAACGACTTTTAGTGCGATCGCACGAAAAGTAGTAAAAATTTATCTATTTACCTGAAGCTAAATCTAAATAATGTTGACTAGAATTCTATTTACCGGTGGTAGCGGTTTTATCGGTAAGAACTTCCTAGAACAGAGGAATGATAAATATATTATCCTCTCTCCTACCCATTCGGAACTTGATCTGGCAGAAACAGATGCCTGTGACGTCTATTTCAAAAAAAAAGGCCCGTTTGATGTGGTTCTTCATGCTGCTACAGTTGGAGGTAAACGAAGCGAGAAAAAAATGAAGGATGTGACCGAGTTAAATCTTCGCATTTTTTTTAATATCGCCCGCAATGCAAAATATTTCAATAAACTGATTCACTTTGGCACAGCGTCAGAATATGATAAATCCTACAATATTAAAGATATAAAGGAGGCAGATTTTGATGAAAGAATCCCCCACGATAGTTTTGGTTTCTACAAATATGTGACAGCCAAGTATTTAGAGAAGTCTAAACTGAATGTATATCACCTTCGTTTATTTGCCGTCTATGGAAAGCATGAAGATTATCGGCTCAGGCTAACGTCAAATCTTATCTGTAAGTACATCCTTAAACTTCCCCTCACCATGATACAAAACGCCTACTTTGACTATCTTTATGTTGATGATCTGATAAAAATTCTTGATTATTTTATCAAAAAAAACCCAAAGTATAGATTTTACAATGTAGGTTGTGGAGAAAAAGTTGCTTTATTATCAATTGCTAAAAAAATTAATCGATTAAGTAGCTATTCTTTGCCAATCAAGATTCAAAAGAAAGGGTTAAATAAAGAATATACCTGCAATAATTCTCGACTTGTGAAAGAGTTAAAGGGATTTAGGTTCACTTCAATTGACGAAGGATTACAACAGTTATACAATTGGTACAGGAAAAATTGGAAGCGCATTGATGCGAAGGCCATTATTGAAGATTCATATAATAAACTATGAAAGTTAAAACGCCAAAAGCCTTTATATTTGACTTTGATGGAGTCCTTACTAGAGCTGAAAAAAAATATTCTGCAAATTTGATGGCATGGATAGAAGAAGCAAAACGATATGGAGTTTCAATGGATGTTAGAGTTTTTTATATAAACGAGGGCAGTGCGCATAAAGTTGCAGAAGCACTTATTAAAAGATACCATCTTAAAGGAGTATCCGAAGAGCAACTTGTCCGAGAAAAGACAGAAATAGCATCAAATCTTGTTAATAGAACGCCTAATAAGCTATATCCCCAAGTAGAAAATATCTTAAGATATCTGCATAGTAAAAATATCAAGTTGGCCATCGCGACAGGAGCAGATAGAAATACGGTTGAGAAAAGTATCCCACCAGATCTTTTTGAACTATTTGATTATGATGCTACCGTTACAGCCGATGATAAAATTGACGGTAGAAAAATAAAAGGCAAACCAGACCCAGAACAGTATCAAATTGCCGTTGCAAGGTTGTCTGAGAAGTTTCATTTAGATCCGAGTGATTGTTGGGTTGTTGAAAATTCACCTTTGGGAATTCAAGCAGCAAAGGCCGCCGGGCTTTATTGCCTTGCTTTAATGACAACGTTGAGTAGAGCCACGCTTAAGAGGGCCGGAGCAGATAAAGTTTTTGCCAACAATGGAACATTTTACCGGTATTTGCCAAATATTATTTAATGAGAAAACTGATTTCTATCGGTATTCCCTGTTTTAACGAAGAGCCAAATGTTATTCCTTGTTATCAAGCCTTAAGAAAGGTAGCCTCTCAACTTAAAAAATACGACTTCGAATTTGTGTTTGTTGACAATGGAAGCCTTGATGGGACACGAGAAAAAATTATACAAGTAGCTAAAAAAGATAGGAGAGTAGTTGGAGTTTTTTTATCGAGGAATTTCGGACCTGAAGCGACGCCCCAAGCTGCGGTAGACCATGCCTCAGGTGATGCGTTTATTCTTTTTGAGGGTGATCTTCAAGATCCGCCTGAACTTATAAAAGATTTAGTTAAAAAATGGGAGCAAGGATATCAAGTGGTCGTTGGAACGCGGACAAAAATAGAAGACAATTTCATAATGACACTGGCTCGAAGAACCTTTTATAAAATATTTAAAAAAATTTCCAATATAGATGTTCCTGTAAATGCTGGCTCTTACGGAATTATTGATAAGAAAGTTATTCAGGCATTGAAAGCACTCCCAGAAAAATATCGTTTTTATCGAGGGCTGCGTTCATGGTTAGGTTTCAGGACAACCTATATTAAATATAAAAGAAGAGAAAGAGAAAGGGGTAAAAGCTCATATAACTTCATCGATTACATCAAACACGCAGAGAGAGGTTTTTTTGGCTTTTCTTATTTGGTTTTAGACTTAATGGTATATGGAGGTTTTCTTTTAGTAGTTGTCTCATTTTTATTTCTTATCTGGTACTTGTTTATTGTCTTTGCTTATGGCAATCCTATCAATGCGTCAATTCCAATAATGCTGGCTATTGTTTTTTTTGGTGGAGTGCAACTTCTGGCAATAAGCATCATAGGAAAATATATTCAGGTTATCATGGAGGAGACAAAGGCTCGTCCGGTTTATATTGTTGATGATACAGTCAACCTCAAAAGTTGAGCGTTTTTCTGATTATATACTTTGGTCTTCTTTTCACCTCAAGAAATATTTTTGCCAGATATTCGGCAATGACGCTAATTGAGAGAAGTTGAATTCCTCCAAGAAACAGGATTAGTATAAAGAGCGTTGGGATACCACGGGGTGAATCTGGATTAAAGTAATAGTAGATAAGGAATCCGATAATTGATATAAAAGCTGCAACAACCATGATGAATGCCAATTGAGAAATCCATTCGAGTGGTTTAAAGGAGAAATTGATAATGATTGTTTTTGCCCACCAGAGTCCCGACCAGAAACTCTCGGTTGACTTACCCTGTTCTCTTGCCTCTCTTTGATATTCAATTCCAATCTGTTTAAAGCCAACAAACGCACGAAGACAGCGAAGATAGTAGTCATATTCTTCGATTTTTAAAAGTTCTTTGATCACCTTTCTGTCCATGATTGAAAATTCCCCTGCATTTAGCGGGATACTGATATAGGAAAGTTTACGTAAGAGAAAATAGAAGAATTTATAAAAAAAATTCATTACTAAGCCGTAACCTTTTCTGTCTTTTCGTATGCCATAAACAACATCGTAGCCTTCGTTCCATTTTTTAATAAACTCAGGGATGAGCTCTGGGGGGTCCTGAATGTCACCATGCAAGAGTACAGCCGCATAACCTTTAGAATAGTCTAGGCCCGCGATAAAACTTGGTTGGGGAGAGCCAAAGTTGCGGCTCATCAAGATGACTTTTACGTTTTTATCCCTTTTGGCAAGTTTGGTAAATATTTTTTCGGACTGGTCAATTGAGTCGTTGTCGACGAAAATCATTTCGTAACCATAGGGAAGCGATTTAAAAACTTTCTTAATTCTTTCATACATAGGGAGTATATTATCTTGTTCGTTGTAGCAGGGGATGATAACTGAGATTAGCAGTTGTTTCATTGTGAGTTATTATACACTTCCCAATGCTTCAAGATCGCCAAAAGGATCGGTGGGAATAGGTAAGTTAAAAGTAGTTAGTAGTTTGTAGATAGTAGTTAAGGGTGAGCGAGCTGATATCTGTATTAATCGATTTAAGATATAACGAGAAGAAAGAAAACGTAAGGAGTCAGTTCTGACATTAATAGAAGTAAATCCTGCTTTTTCCAAGGTTTTTCGTAAAGTTTTCCTACTGAAAAAAACATAGTGGCTTGATTCATTGTAGACGCTCCATTTTGGTCCTAAAATTTTTCGCAATGGAGAATCGTTGTTCGGTGTAGTAATTAAGATAACTCCGTTTTTTTGGAGGAGCTTTTTTGCTAACTGTAAAGTTGGGAGTGGATTTTTTAGATGTTCGATGACCTGGAACATGGTAATTGCATCATATTTCAATTTTGTCAGATTCTGTCGGAAAATTCCTTCCCGCAAGTGCTCGACAGGCGGCGAATATCGCCTGACCTGCCTCGCCGGCAGGCGGGTCTGCGCGCTTGCGGGATCCCTCCCTTTTCCGCCACCTGACAAAATTAGCTGAACATTTAGTTGCATACAGTTCAACCCTTTTTTTCTACAAATTTCTATAGCTTCTTTACTGACGTCGATTCCCAGATAGGGAATTTTTTCTTTTTCTAAAAATTCCTCAAAATCCCCCCAACCGCAACCTACGTCTAATATTCTTGGTTTGCTTTTCTTTGTTAATTTCTTAATGATTTCAATCTTTTTAAGGAAATAGTCTTGATTCGATTGAGCAGGGTGAGGATTATTTTCAAAGTACCCTTTGCCATAGATCTTATTCTTTATGATATTCTCGGATAAAAACAATCCGTCCTCTTTACATTTTATGATTCTTTTAGTTTGCGTAGTATAAGCGAGTTCGAATCTATCTTTACCGCATAGAAAGCAATTCATACAAATTTCTCTTAAAACTGTGTAATCTATTTAGTATATATCTGTTTCCATATCTATGAGAAATAAATTATTTCTTATTCAAGTTCTTCTTGCACTTTTAATAGGAATAACTGTTTTGGCAACGCAGACGAAAAAAGTTCTTCGTAGTAAAGCTGTCTTTACAGAAACCAAACCGACGCTTCGATTTGACGATCAAGGATTCATGACATTGAATGGTCAACGGTACTTTCCCATGTCTATCTACACAGGCAATAGTGAACAGTTACTGGAAAATGCTGTGACAGTGGGGTTTAACAGCTTGGGTTTTAAGGATAATCTTAATAATGATTTCAAGCTTTTGGAAAAAGCAAAATCATTAGGTTTACCTGCATTTACCGCTCCCTATGGGTATGCCTTACACTCTTTTTCTTGTGATCTTCGCAAATACTCTCATACTGATCCGAATCATCCCGAGTGTAGTGTATGCGTCGGGAGCGCTCAGACAGGGAAAATCTGCCCAGACCAATGTAATTATTGCGATCCTGACTTTGTTACAGCCTATGCGCAGAGATTGAAAAACTATCCGAATATTTTTTTATCTGAGGGAATGGATGAACCAAGTTCCCATTTTCAATATATTGATCCTAGAGCCTACACGATTTTAAGTAATACCAAGAAAGCTGACCCTAATTCCAGAACTGGATCTGCGGATTTTATATTATGTACAGTCGAAAAAAATCAATCGAGCGGAAAATGGGATTTGATCGACACCTCAGAATATATTAGTAAAGGTTTTTGTTCTGCAGGAGCACGAGAACGGGTTGCATGGGCGATTAAATACTTCAAAGATCCCAATTTGGATATGCCTTTTGCCGAAAGTGGATATTTTGCAGATTCCAGTGAACCAGGCTCCGGCTTTCCCCAAAAAGATGATATCCAGCAGTTAATTGGAGTTATAGAGTATTTTCGACAGGAGACGGGTAAGAAATCTATAGGAGCAGTTCTGCAAGTATCAAGTCTTCCCACACAGGATGAGATACGTTCATTATTTTATGCTGCACTCGGGCATAGGGCACGCGGAATTTCGGTAGGTATGTGGAATGAAGTAAATGACCAGCGTAATCCGGATATCTATGCGCGGTTGAAAAATACACTAACAGAATTGCGGGTAAATCATATCATTGAGCATTATTTGGTTGGAAATTTTGTGTCAAAAGAAGTTACGTCTAGCGATCCTAAGAAGATTGATGTTACGGCGTTTTACTCCAATACTAATTTTTATCTTATTGCGGTGAATATAACTAATAGTTCCCAAAAAGATATGAAAATAGATATACCTTCTTTACCGATTACAGTTACCGCCGAATTTGTAGGAGAGAATAGAAACAGAGATTTTGCAGCCGGTAAAACCTCTCTTAGCCTTGATTTTGCTTCTCATCAGACTCATGTTTTGCGCTGGAAATTGTCATGCCGGAAGATGGGAGAGTTTCTGGGAAGAGACTTAGGAACTACTTGTTCAGACGCAGCCCCAACTCATAGTCCAACTGCGACAAAAACGCCTGCTCCTTCACCAACGCGCACTCCAACTCCTACGCCTACACGAAGGCCAACTCCGACAAGAACTCCAACTCCTTCAGGGCCAACACATCCTCCAACTCCTACCACTGTTCCGACTAATACTCCAACTCCTGTATCCGAAGCTGCACGCAATGCTGCACGACTCAGACTCAAGGTTCAACTCCCTGATATTGCCTCATCGGTAACAACAATCCAAGCTTCAGATGTCCAGATTGAAGCTCGAGACGGGGTAGTTCGTATAGGAGTTACAAATACCCCACTTCTTAGAAACGGCGCCTACTTTGAAACCTCGCAAGAGGTGGTATTTAACATCAGTCAAAGCAAAGCCTATACTGTAGTTGTGAAAGCAGGGCCAACGCTTAAGCGATCGTTTGCAAATGTTGTCTTAACACAAGGACAAACATTTGATTGTCTAGTAGTTTCCAACACATTCTGTGGAGAACTTATAACGCTTCGAGATTCAAAACTTCTCTTTTCAGGAGACGCTGACAGATTCAACACCTCATCAGGAAGCTATAATAAAGTTGATTCTGCCGACCTTCAGGTTCTTGTCTCAGAGTTTAACACCTCTGGCACCAAACGTTCAGACTTTAATCTTGATGGTCGGGTAAATATTTCAGATCTTGATATTCTTGGGAGAAATTATGGAAAACAGGGAGATTAGAGAGTGACGAATATATACATTTTGTACATTATTTATATTATTGACAAACTTAAAAGACTAAAGTAATATTCTTATATATGAATCAGGTCATTTCATCCAAAGATGCTCGTGCTCAATTCGCTGAGATATTAAACCAGGTAATGTATGCTGGCCGTGAGTTTACCATCAGTCATTTTGATAAACCAGTAGCTAAGATTATCCCTATCAGAAAACCTGATGAAGATGATGAAATAAGCAGAAGGAAGAAAA
>CAYSQE010000012.1:0-47675 GCA_964433155.1 uncultured Gammaproteobacteria bacterium
ATTTTTTAACCATTCGTAGATGAGAGGCTTTCATCGCATCTCTTCTCACCATCAAGCTGTACATCACTTCTTTCCACTCATCTTTCTGATCATAAGTTGCCTGAGCTAGTTGGCTTACTATGTGTTTCATGTTTTATATTTTTAAATTTTTAACTAATCCTAGTGTAATGGTGACTTACATCACACGCTTGAGTGGTATCTTACGGAATCCTACTGTTTCTACTGATTATTAAACAGTGGGAGATGATGAAGTTTGCATCATTTTGACAGATTAAAGTAGAAAGTATATATGCTTTGATAATGAGGAAGTTATACCCCTCTTACGCTGGTTTGTGCAACCCATCGGGTTGTCAAAGCAGCTTATATGGGTATATACTCGTCGAGCAAATTCATTTGCGAGCGGTATAACTTATGAGGTAAGGAAAGATTAATATTTACCTCTTTCTACATCAATTGAAATTTCAGAAGGAGTTGAGATAATTTTCGTTTCGAGTCTATCTTCACGTGGATTATAGGTTGCTACCCAAGCTTCACCGGGTTTGATGTTGTAATTATATACAGCCGGAGTAAGAGTACCCTTTTCAACAAATAAGCGAAATGTAGCTAATGAATAGGGGTGTCCAAGGATTAAAACAGTTCTTCCCGTATGATTTCTTATAGCAGCCTCAGCTATTGTTCCTATACGATTAACAGTTTGATCAGGTGTTTCAAATCCTTCAGGCAAATAACCTTCCGGAAAAAAGTGTGAATCTTTTGTTAAGACAGGACAAAATGTATCTGTCAATGATTCAACAAGATAAATTGAAGTTTGACCTCCGGATTTTTTTTTAATTCCATCGGCTATTGCCTCTGCAGATAATACTGCAGCTCTCGAATGACTCGATAGGATGGTTACTGGTGCAGCATCTTTTCCAGCAAACCTTAATCCAAGATCAAACATTCTTTTTTGCCCATCATAACTTAAAGGCACATTCGGATCAACCATTATGCCAAATGGATTATAGATTGTATTGCCAAATGGTATCAGTGCGATGCTTGTTTGTGTTGGTAGACTAGTCATTGTTTTAATTTTATTAATTATAAATTATAAGGAATATTCATATATTAATATTGTCCTCTTTCTGGATCAAAACCACCTTCACCTGGTGCCGAAAGATATTTTTTAGCCTGCAGAAGTTCGCCATGAGATGAATATTCGACTAGATATGTTTGACCTCTGTTTAGAAAATACTCAGGTAATCCCACACCTATCACTCCTTTTAATATTTTTCCGAGTACTTCAGCGATAGGTTCAGTGTGACTTACAAAAAAAATAGTATGACCGGGGTGATTTCTTATAGCTATCTCAACGACTGCAAGCATTCGTGGGACTATACTATTAGGATGTTCTGCATTCGCAGAAATTCTACCTTGTTGTATATCCTGGAATTTTTCTACAGACTGTCCTACAAGCGAATGTCCTTGAACGTCGATCAGACCGTAATTCTCTTCCATTGGGATGGTCTTGCCATAGGCTTCATTTATAGCTTGCGCAGTTTGGAAAGTTCTTTGCAAGGGGCTATAAATCATTACCGCAGGATTTCCATGTTTGCTCCTAAGGGAATTACCAAGTGCTTTTATTCGAGAGTAGCCGTCTCTTGAAATGGGAAAGTCAAATTCCGATCCAGGAGTATATCCTGCGATTACATTTGAATTGATTGGGATCCCATGGCGAATGAAGACGAGCTGTAAATTCGGATCAAAATTGAATGGCATGGATTTAATTATATCTTATAGTTAGAGATTATATCAAAGAAAGACTTTGATAGCAACTAACAGTATTTTTTTGTGTATCCTGTAGTTAGTATTATTATAAAAAATAGTTAGAAAAAGTAAAACCTCTTTTTTTAAGTGTTACTAGCTTGGATGAGGGGAAGTTCATTTCACCCATTTTTTTTCTCATACTTGAGATGATTTTGTCGATTGACCAGTCAGAATAGTGCTCGACATAGTTTTTTCCCCATAGTATTTGTGCTACTTCATCTCTCGAGATAACTTTGTCTTCATTTTTTAAAAAATGGACCAAAAGTTTAAACTCTTGAAAAGTAAAGATATCAGTGCATGGTTTTAAACCATAATATATTTGATTTGTCTTTGGATCATAGCTCAATTTTTCCTGAGGGATCTGATTTTGAATATAGTGCTTTAAAAGCTCACCAAATAGTTCATATGTATTGTTTTTGTTTTTGATAAGTCCTGTTTTAAGAAGAAAATTTGCTTTTGAGATAAGACTATCTGGAATTCTTCCTATTTTGACAACGTTTATAAGAATTTCTTTTTCATTTGGATTCAAGTAATTCCAAATATCGTTACAAACACTTTTTATTTGATCATAATTTATGAGATATTTCTTGGTTTTTTCAGTCGCTATTAAATACTCACTACCGGCTTCGTTTAGAATTGTGAGACAGTATTTTAATAGCTGTATATGGCCTCCACACAGTTCAACCAACAGTTTTTTTAATTTATCACTTATCTGAATATTTAATTTCTGAGCCGTATTCTCTAGTACAAAATCTATACTTTCCTGATCTGAAAGCTCGTGATAGTAAAGGACTCGATTAATTGCATATTTAAAATTATGGAATTTATCCAAAGTAGCTTCGTCAAGAAGGTTGATGGTTGATAAGAAAACATAGGTGACCTGAGCCTTATTAAGAGCGAGTATTGATTCAAAATTTCGGTAAATACTTGGCGACAGATTCAAGGTGAATTCAAAATCATTTAATAGAAAAATTAAATGCCAGCCTTGATTAATCAAATACTTTACATAATCTTTAATCAAAAATAGGGGATTGAGAGAGTTTTGTTTGGGTAGTTTTATTTTTTTTTCTTTAGCTGAACGCTGGAGATTTTCGAGAATAAGTTGCAAATACGATTCGTTAGTTGTATCTATGATTTCGTCTGGATCAATGTAGATAAAAATTGTTTTATTAAAGTCTTTTCCAAAAATTCGTTTTAATATTTTTTCTTCATGGAGTAGGAATTTTATTAGAATTCTTTTACCCGTACCAGAGATAAAAAAACAAGAAATACAATATCTGTTTTTAACGGGGGTGAATATATCCTCAGCTAATTTTACTAACCTATCCTTTGGTTGGGGATAAGCCATTTCGTTACTCATTTTGGTAAGGATTTGGTAAGGATTATATCAGATTGATGTATTATAATAAGCTGGAGTTAGAAAGTCAAATAGTAAAAACATGACTTATAGTTTAAATATTATATTAAAAAAAGCTTTTCTATAAGGATTTATTGGCATTTTTGGAAATTTTATATATAGCCTGTAGTTTTGCAAATACACTGATTTGATGATAAAATACTTCGATAATTTTCTTGGGAGGTATTTTATTTCATTATGCACGAAAAGGTCTCATATCTAGCAACGCATTTAGCGCAAAGCCATTTAGGAGAACCCGTTACCTTGTATGTACATGCTTCGCAAATGGTTGTGGAACTGAAAGCGATGCGAGGAACACGTGAGTTAGAGGCAGAAGACTTTTATCAAGGGTTACATCCATGGTTGGATAATAACAGAGGTACGATACACCACATTCGTCTTAACGTTCCAAAGCCCTTAAGACATACAACTGATAGATGTATCGCTGATTTTACAAATAATAGGACTCCGGGATTGAATGAAGAAACATTATTGGTTGTCGCTGCAAGCCTCCAAGGTGCCAAACCAAGTGTGCAGGAGTATGCGGTGTCTAGATCAGGTCTCAAACCCGAGCAATTTCCTATCCGCTTCGACGAGCAACTATATCGTTCTTTACAGGCATGGATGACTAGAGCGGGCGTAGAAGCCGGAAAAGTCAGCACATGGACGCCCGAGAAAATAAGATTCTACACAGTATTAAGAGACTTATTAGTTATCACTTCTCAAGATGTTTCACAGACTCTCCCGTACCTGTTGTCAGAATTTCATGCTGAAGATAGAGGTGTAGGTACTCTGAGAGCTTTTTTTCCACATTTAGCAGAACTTCTTGGTCAAGAGATTGAGTACAAAAGAAGGGGGAATAAAGTTCCGCTTCACCGTCTGCTACTTGAACTGTCAAAAAGAGAAGTGGATTTGTCGAGACTCATCAAAGAAACAGTTAAGATATTACATAATTCTGGCAGGGCTAAAGACTTACATCGAGGTGGTCTTTCTGAAGAATTAGCCATATTGTCCAGTCCGAGCGGTAAAAGCATACCTACAGTCTTATACGAGGTAAGGCGTGATTTTCAGGATGATCCCAGAGAACGTGAATACAGAACTCAAGCAAGGGAGAGACTTAAGCAGGAGAAACATCCACCAGAACCTATAAATGGGGAAGAAGTTGGAAAAAAGTGGCCAAAGCTAGAAGATTATGGTTTGCGAGTTGATCACTCAAGGACAAGAATGATGCAAAAATTCGAAGGCATGGAGGAGGCGATCGTGGCAGATATCCGGTCTATCAGAGAACATCCGGAAAAATATTTACAATACCAAAGAGATTTAGTTTTAGCAATTGCTCAGAGGCTTCAGCGGTCAGGCCAAATAGATCTAAGAGCTTCAATACCTTCACCGCATTTTTCAGGCGCAACAGCAGAATTAAAACAAAGAGAAGAAATTACGTTCAGAGCTCACGAAAAACTGTTAAAAGAAAGTAGTGATTGGCTTTGGTTACTTTTATATCCACAGGTACAAAAGATTTTCTTGCAATATTTACCTTTTATTAGTACGCCTCCTCATGTAACTATTGATAGTCAAGCAGTTCCAGTCTGGAAAAAAGAAGAGCAACCAAGGATTAAACAGGCGATCGAAGGGGGGGCTGAGTTGGTAAACGAGTTGCCATTTCTTAACTATGCTTTTAAAATGGCTGAAATGCCTCACGAAAAATTTACTTATGGTGGTTGGAGACAGATGTTGACAGTAGTTGGTGATTTTATAAAATTGGCCCTTGAAGACGGAGCGCTTGTTTATTTAGATCATGGCACTGCTCGAAGAGTGGCCTCTGGTTTTGACCCAATGACTACTTCTCAAGCTGATGGTTTTGTAGCTATTACACAAGAACAAATATATAAGACCAAACCGCCTTTTGATGTAGATATGATAGTGTTGACAAAGGAGAAAAGTTTAGGAACACTAGCTAAGACCGTTGCAGAGAAGTGGAATTCACTCTATGATTCTCGACTTTCATATAGTGAATTGATGGGTCACACACTTCAAAATATAATTTTTGCCTACATAGCTAAGCATATTGGCCGTATTAATCCTGATGGTACAGAGTCAAAACATGCTGATAATACTATTATACAGAATCCAGCTAGAGTATTAGGACATCCTTCTTGTTTAGTCAATGTTTTGAGGGGATGGCAGGGAAGAGAAACTGCGGGGAAACCTGATTTATTGATTGAGAGTTTGTTGGCGTTATCTCGATTTCGCTCATTTGGTTTAGTTCCTTTCTTGGTCAAGTTGCCTGGAGATAATTATCAGGCAATGGCAGGTAAATTAGTAGATATCCTTGGAGGTATACCGCTGTATGCAGAAATGAGCAAAGAAACAGGTGTTGAATTTGGCGGACAAAGAAGAAACATAATAGACGTTCTTTCCTATGAAGATCCATTTCCTGAAGGTATGATAGAGTTTTATTTAATGAGGACAATATTTGATGTAGCCAATAATGGTGTTTTGATGCCTAAAGGTATGGCATGGGATAGGAGCGGTCTAACAAGATGGGATTTGGCTCAAGAAGGAGGTAGAGAGTTTGGAGAGGTTGTACATTCGTTTGCAAAACGCCTACCCGAATTGTCAGAAGAGTTACGAGAACCCAGAAATAATTTAGTTCGGCAATATATGAGGCTAGGTTGGATGAGAGGTGCGCTAAAATCATTGGAAACCGATCCAATTGCTTTTCTTACATTATGTATGGATTATACATATAAAAATGAAATGCGTGGATTGATAGGAGTAAATTTAAATGAGATTTTTTACCATATGCGCCATTTACATGAAGGCGGTTTTTTAAGCAAAATCGTAGATAAAGTTAGATCAACAAAAAAAAATCCAGAAGAATCTAATTCAGAGTTTATCGCTAGACTTATATTAGAAAACCCCGATATTCGACAGTTTATAGCTCAATCATTAAGAAATGAATTTATGCAGAATCCATATGTAGTAGGATTGAAATCAGAAATCATTGGAGAAAAGGGCATTCAAAAAGATATGGCTCGTAACTGGGGTTTGCTTGATCCTGAAGGCTTAGGTTCGTATGTTTATAAAAATGCATTTGGTTGGTTTAGATTTATAAAACGAGTTAAAGATAATACATTCTTGAGTTGGAATGAAGTGTTAAGTGGAAAACCTTTACATGAATGGCAGAAAAACAAAATGAAAAGGTTCGAGGAAGAAAATCCTAATGAATTTACTAAACTTAAACGAGAAGCTATTCTTGATTGGTTAGTAGATCCGGGATTTTAATTCTTTAATCCTATGTATAAGCCTCGATCTTCATTAATTAAACCACGACTTAGAAATTCACTTCTAAAGCCGGTTTTTTTTAATAATTTAAGAAATTCTTTTTTTTTAAATAAACCAAGAATATGTTTTTCCGAAAAGTAATAAATGCCTTTATTTTTTTCACCGATAAGGTAACGGGTATCCATTATTGACAAATTTCCTTGTATCTTTGCAATGCTAATTCTCGTTATTTTTATACTGTTATCTTCATAAGTAGTCATATAAGGTATATCAATTTTAAAGTCTTTGCTGCCTTTATCAAACCAGGGTTCGATAATTAGCACACCTCCTTTTTTTAAATGATGATAGAAGTTAGTAAGAGTCTTTTTGAGTCTTGTAATGGTTCGAACATAACTAATTGCACTAAATAAACAAATGATTACGTCAAATTTTTTTTCCAAATTAAAATCAATCATATCACCTGTATGAAACGTAATATCGGGCAATTTTTCGCTGGCTATTGTTAGCTGGTTTTGACTTATATCTAATCCCTCGCAATTATATATACTCCGAAGATATCTCAGATGTTCTCCTGTTCCACAAGCAACATCTAATAAATTAATTCCAAAACTTTTCTTATATCGATTAATTAATTTTATTAAAGTGCTTGTTTCTGCTCTATAATTCTTCCACTTATATACTAAATCATAGTACGAGCTTTTATCGGTATATATGTGTGGCTGTTTCATTTTGATATTAAATCATTTAAGCTTGGATTTTGCAACTTCACCTTAGAACATTAGATAGTCGGGATCTTAAACTGTAGCTAGAAGACTTACAGACATGAGACCTGTACCAATGCCCATTTCCAGTACTTTAACAGCTCTATTCAAGTCCTGGCGGATATTCCTAAGTTTATTAACAGTTTGACCAGCAACTTCACCAATCCGTTCTGATACGACATCTGGAGGCATACAATAATTGCGATCATAAGAAAAATCAAAGTCTCTTGTTTTTCCTCTCAATTGATAGCGTTCCAATAAATTCATTATAATATTATATTATAGGTTATTGAACTTTACAATTTATAACATAAATATGATATACTACCTCTTAAAATTTACCTCAAATATATGAGCGAGAGAGTTATATTCAATCCATCGATAAATACACCTCTTCCAGCTAATGTTTTCCAGCTCAGTCCTGAATTTGAAATCATGCATTTAACTCCTGTTCAAGAAACATTGCTAAGACAGCAGACTGATTGGGAGGCCCCTCTTTATCCTCCAATTGGACGTATCCTCGTGGCAGATGACGGCCGTTTTCCTAGCCTAAAATTTAAGAAACATTGGAGAATTGGGGCAGAGAAAGCAAGACGTCAGATACATGCTCATCCAGATGTATTTTCTCTCATGATGGTTCGGTTACAAGAAAGAAAAAAGAATATTTTAAGAGCTGCAAACAGAGCGGGCTTAGATGTTACTGGTGAAAAATCATTAAGATTTCATTGCGGATATCGTATCCGCAATCGCGGAAGTCTCTATAGTTTAGCTCGTCAATTAGGAAGCCTGGCTCAAATTAACGGTTTATCACGAAGTTTGTCTCAACATTAACATGAGTGAGTTCGTTCAACATCGTCAGCAACTTTCTCTCATTCTTGGAGAAGCTCAGCTGAATGCGTGGAGTAAGCTTTCTCCTAATTTGCGTCCTGATATAGCTTCATTTGAAAGCAGTTGTAAAATTGAGCCTCCGCAACTTCCTGGCTTACCCAAACTCCACCCAGGATTAAAAAGAGAAGTCATGGGTAAGCTATTATTTGGTTTCGGAATGTCCCGGAGGAACGCACCCGATTTTACAACAGGTTTCAATACAGATACCGGAACATTTTATATAAGCCCAAAACTTTTCTCTGCAGATCTTCCTAATACTGAAAGGAATCTCGCAATTTATACCCAAATCGGTATGTCTAGATCAATGAAGCAAAAACCACTGTTTTCATATGAATATGATCAGGGAGATCGTGAGTTAGTACGAGAGGCGCTGCGAGAATCATTTGATGCCCCAATTCCAGACACCGATAGTACACATATTGAGCTAAACGGGTTTTCTAGGCAATTGAAAATTGGTGAAGGTCTTGTTCTACTTTTAGAACCAAAAGGAGCAGGGGAATTTCCTCCCGACGTTACATTAAACTACCCAGAAATATGGACAATGTTAGATCAACTGTATGGAGCATCTTTGGCTGTTTACACGTACGCGCTTGTAGAGCGAAAAGGAGACTTCAATAAATTCACAGCTGATATCGTAGATGATGCCATTACATTGCCATCGGAGAAAGAGTATGAATTCACAGAATTAGCAAAAATGCTATTTTTCTACGCAAAAGTTTATGGCAAGCATACTAATTATGATATGCAAAAGATATGGGAAACCTTACTCTTTGCCTCCCTAAGCCATGATGTTAGAATTTCTTACAAGGCTATCGACTCTTTTCTTAGGGTAGAAGATCAGCAGGTAGGAAAAAGTGTCTTTAATAATCTTTTGTTTGCATTGATAATGGATAGTAGACGAAGGCAGGAAGAATATATGTAGCACTTTTTCAGTCTTCAAAATCTACAGAAGATAGGGTATCTTTCCAATCAACACTTATCTGCTATAGTTAAACTATGACAAAGCCTAAAAAAACCACGCTTCATATACAAGGCATGCACTGTCCGTCGTGTGATATTCTTATTTCGGATAAATGTAGAGAATTGGAGAATGTCAAAGCGGTAAAAGCAGACTATCGAAAGCGGACTGCAGAGATTTTTTACACAGGAAAGATCGGAAGAGATCAGATAGATGAGATAAATCGGAAGATTAGGCCGTTTGGATATAAAGTTGGTGTCAAGACTATGAACTATGAACTACGAACTAATGACTCTTTGCCAAAACGCCTTTTTGACGTTGGAGCCATCGCAATAATACTATTTATAGTTTTTTTCTTTGCACAGGAGTTAAATATTATTCCAAGCTTTAGTTCTGGTGCTACGCTTACATTGTCAACGGTCTTTATCTTAGGTCTTGTCGCCTCGACCTCAACCTGTATGGCGACTTCAGGTGCGTTGTTTTTGACCACAATAGGAAAACTTAACTCAACCCAAACTACTAACTACAAACTACCAACTATGAACTTTGTTCCAGCTATTTCCTTCAACCTTGGCCGTATCCTCTCCTATGGTTTTTTTGGATTGCTCGCCGGATTCTTAGGTAAAACGTTGATTAACAACTTTCAACTGTCTTCAATGCTGACTTTGGTCGTTTCCTTTTTTATGGTAATTATAGGTCTTGATATGGCCAAGATTATATCTCTCCAGAGTATATTCACCCAGACATTTACAAAAAGTATTTTCCTAAAACTTGAGCATAGATTGATTAAAAATCCCAAAAAAACAGCCTTTTTTTTGGGAGCGATAACATATCTTTTACCTTGTGGTTTTACCCAGACAGTCCAACTCTATGCTTTGGGATTGGCAGATCCAGTCAAAAGTGCTCTGATAATGATGGTTTTTGCCATCGGGACAATGCCGGCCTTAATGGCGATAGGACTTACTTCTTCGTTTACCAGATCATCTTATTACCCAGTGATTCAGAAAGTGATGGGGACGCTAGTTTTTTTAATCGGTATCTATTATTTCAATAATTTTTTGGGAATCTATGGAATTGATGTCTTGCCAACACAAGCGGTTAAAGGATCTGAACTTAACAATGTCATCATGAAAAATGGTTTTCAGTTAGCCAGCATGAATGTCAATTTTTCCGGCTATTCGCCAAATATATTTTCAGTCAAAAAAAATGTACCTGTCCGTTGGGAGATTAACGGCGAGAATGTATTTGGTTGTCAAGGTTATCTAGTTGCTCCAAAACTAGGTATTCAGAAAACTTTAGCTCTGGGGAAAAATATCATCGAATTTACGCCAAAAGAAGAGGGGACGATTGGCTTTTCCTGCGGCATGGGAATGTACAGAGGTTACTTTAATGTCGATGGGAGCTAGTCGATAGTTTTTTTAAAAAAGCTAAAATCGTCTTCGAGATGGTATAGCCTATTATTGCTCCTGCTACAACATCAAATAGATAGTGAATTCCAAGATAGATTCTGGAAAGGCCAATCAATCCGGCAATAATATAGTATAGATACCTTCTTTTTTTGTCAAAAAGGGAAAAGACGGTAGCGATGGCAAAAGAGGTAGTCGCGTGACCTGAAGGGAAAGAAAAATCAGAGGGGCATGGATATTTATTAACAGCAGAAATATGACACGGTCGGGGTTTTTTTGTTAGTGTTTTTAAAACAGGAGTAACGATAATTGACGATAGAAAAAAGACCAAAAGAACAAAGAATAAAAATCTGCGATCTTTAACCTCTGCAAAAATGAATAAAATAATAAGGATAGTTATCCAAACGGGAAGGGATGAAGCTGTTTGAGAAAAAATAGTAAAAAAGTAATCAAAAAATTGATTATGTGGAATAATCGAATAGATAAAAGATGTCAACCAACTATCTAAAGAATTAACCATAAACTGATTTTAGTCTTTTTTCGAACTGCTGTTTACTAAATTTTAAATTCATCGTGCCTTTGACTTCAACTGCAAATGATGCAGTCACAGCTCCCATCCAACCGCAGGTTTTTATTGGCTGATTGTTCAGATATCCGTATAAAAAGCCGGCTCTATAGGCGTCTCCTGCTCCTGTTGGATCAACTGGTTTTACTTTGTAAATTCCAACTTTCTGCCACTTGCCATCTTTAAATATTTCGGAACCCTGGTCGCCTAATGTTTTCACAATAATTTGATTTTTATTTATTAATTTGGGTAACGAAAGCCGAAGTCTTTTTTCCAAAAATGCGATTTCATAGTCATTCCCAAAAATTATTCTTGCATTTTTGACTCCTTTAAAAAGAGTTTTCTGAGGAAGTGTAGGAATATAAAAGGCCGGGTCGAAAGCAAATTCAATATCTTCTTTCTCACACTGATTGACAAAATTAATTATTGCTTGGGGATCATTTGGTGAAATGATTACAAATGAATTATGTAACTTGTCAACGATCGTGGATAAGATAAGTTTCGAGTTGTTAATCATCGCGCCTTTTGAATACATCCAAATCTGGTTGTCTTTTTTGTCGGTCATTCCAAATCCTGCTGCAGAATTTTGTTCAGGTATGATTTTTATATATTCAGCATTAATACCATTTTTCTTAAGAAAAGATTTATATTCTTGAAAATCTTTTCCTGCTGTCGCAAAAATATTGGGAGATAAACCTAATCTCGCAAGATAAAAAGCTTGATTTCCTGCAGTTCCACCTAAAGATTTTTTGTATTCGTCGGTTATCACGGAGATATTTATTTGATGAATTTTATTTGGAAGAATGTATTTTGAAAAATAATCATCAACATCAAAAATATAATCATACGCAAGAGATCCAGTTAGAATTATATTTTTCATTGCAAAACATTGTAACGTTTGTTATAGTAATTCGCAATGTCAAAGGTCAAAGACCCAAAACTGGCAAAACAGGGAAAACTCAAATTGGAATGGGCACTTTCTCAAATGCCAGTTCTTCGAAAAATTAGTGAAGATTTTAAAAAGGAAAAACCATTCAAACAAATCGTGTGTGGAGTAAGTATTCATGTTACAGAGGCGACAGCTATCTTGGTAAAGACGCTCTCGGCTGGTGGAGCGACAGTATATCTTTCGGGGTGCAATCCTTTGTCTACTCAAGATGACATAGCGGCAGCACTTGCGGCTGAAGGCATGGAAGTTTTTGCTTGGAGGGGTCAAAATACAAAAGATTACTATTGGTGTCTCAATAAAGTGCTCGATGCAAAACCCAATATCACGTTCGATGACGGAGCAGACCTTCTTACCTTAATTCATACCAGGCGAAAAAATTTGCTCAAAAATGTTATTGGGGGACAGGAAGAAACTACAACCGGTGTGATACGCTTAAGGGCTATGGCAAAGGACGGCGCGCTCAAATACCCGGTGATTGCGGTCAATGATACTCCAACCAAGCATATGTTTGACAATGTCTATGGCACGGGCCAAAGCGTAATAGACGGCATTTTACGCGCAACCAATATTTTGCTTGCGGGAAAAACAGTCGTCATCGCAGGGTATGGATATTGTGGAAAGGGACTGGCCAACAGAATGAGAGGAATGGGGGCAACGGTGATTGTTTGCGAAGTTGAACCGGTGAAGGCACTTCAGGCAGCTATGGATGGATTTTCTGTTATGAGGCTTAGTGATGCCGCTCTCGTTGGCGATATATTTGTATCTGTCACCGGCGACAAACACATCTTTCAAAAAGAACATTTTATAAAGATGAAAGATGGAGCGGTGTTGGCAAACGCTGGTCATTTTGATATAGAAATCAATATTCCCCAACTGGTCTCATTGTCAAAACGCAAAAGAGAAATAAAAACAAACGTGGAAGAATATACCTTAAAAGACGGTCGTAAATTGTATCTTTTAGCTGAAGGGAGATTGGTAAATCTGGCAGTTGCTGAAGGTCACCCATCTTCAGTCATGGATATGTCCTTTGCCAATCATGCGTTGTGTGCTAGATGGTTAGTCCAGAATTACAAGAACTTACAGCCAGAAGTTTATGATGTACCACGTGAGATTGACGAAAAAATTGCCCGGCTTAAACTTCAATCACTGGGCATTAAAATAGATTCTCTTTCAAAGGAGCAAAAGAAATATTTGACTTCATGGTCTGAAGGAACTTAAAATAATTTCTAATGATCAAAACAGTTATCTTCGATTTTGATGGGACGATTGCGGATACGTGGGAAGTGATCATTAAACTATTAAAGAAACATCGAGAAAATCTAGGGCTTCCCGAAATTACGGCCGAAATCGTCAGCGACTTTCGTAGCAAAGGGTTCAGGGAATTGATTTTGAAATATAACTTTATTCTCCTAAAACTACCCTTTATCATTCCCAAGGTGCAAAGAATGCTGAATGATCATATTAAAGAGGTTAAACTATTCCCAGAGATGAAAAATTTACTCAATAGTTTGAAAAGCAGGGGAAACAAGATTGGTATTTTAACAACGAATACTAAAGAAAATGTCGAAACCTTTTTAAGATTTCATGAGATTAATTTTTTTGATTTTATTCATAGTGGAATCAATCTTCTTGGAAAAGATAAAGCTCTTCAAAAGTTATTGGTTGAGCAAAAACTAAATCCAGAGGAAACAATCTATGTTGGAGATGAGGTGAGAGACATCGATGCATGTAAGGAAAATGGAATAAAAATTATCGCCGTAACATGGGGATTTAATACAAAAGAAATTCTTAAGAAAAATAAACCAGATTACTTAATCGATAAGCCTTCACAAGTCCTCGAAATCGTTTATTCTTAGACCCGTATGCCAACCCGATATACAACCTGCCAGGTTAACTAAAGGATTGGCATGGCGATCTAGCTATAAACAAAAATTGAATTTTCTCCCTGAATAATTTTCTCCTTTTTCTTCAAATTTTTGATTGGATACATGTAGGAGACGACCTTAAATTTTTTAATTTTTAATTTTAAATTTTTAATTATTTGATCAAGAAACCAAGGAGAGATGTATAGATAGAATGTAGTTTGTAGTTCATAGTTCATAGTTAGTTCGTAGAAACCCATCTTGAAAAAATCTCCGAAAATGATTTTTATATTTTTTTTGTTTGGGTGAAAAAACCGACGAATATTTAAAATAAAGATTAATATTGGATTAATATCGATGGCGATGAATTTGGTATTTAATTTTTTTTCCCAAGCTTTTTCTGCGGCTGCAAAAATTACTATCCCATCTCCGGCTCCTAAATCAAATATAACTTGGTCATTTTTTAGATCTAAAGATTTCATTATTAATGAAAGATCGTGCATGTTTGTAGGAAAGTAGGGAATTGGAGAAATCCGTTTAGAAGAAAAAATCAGAAGTATGCCAAATATAGCTGCTATAATTATCAGAATTATTATCACGTTTCAATTCTATCATGAAGTATTTTATCATCGATTTCGATAGCACATTTGTAAGAAGCGAAGGGTTGGAAGAGTTGGCTGAAGTAGTTCTCAGAAGGAGTCCGCAAAAAGAAGCAATCATTTCCCAAATTAAACGGATCACAAACGAAGGGATGGAGGGAAAAATTTCTTTTGAAGAGAGCTTGAATAAAAGGCTAAAAATTCTCAAAGGCAACAAACTTCACATTCAGCAGGTCGTCAGACGATTACAAAAAAGGATCTCCTCGTCCATAAAACGCAATAAACAGTTTTTTAAGCAATATAAAGAATCTATTTATATTGTTTCTGGAGGATTCAGAGAATTTATCGAGCCGGTTGTTTCGCCATTTGGAATTGAAAAAAATCACATTTTAGCCAACTCATTTCTTCTTGATCGCAAAGGAAACGTCTTGTCGTATGACCAGAAAAATCTATTGGCTCAAAAAAATGGGAAAGTAAAGGCGGTTAAATCTTTACATTTGAATGGGGAAATTAACGTCATAGGTGATGGTTATACTGATTACCAGATAAAAGAATTAGGAGCCGCGAAAAAATTTATAGCCTTCACAGAAAATGTTAAGCGTGAATCAGTAGCGAATAAGGCAGATCAAGTAGCTCCCAGCTTTGATGAGTTTTTATATATCAACAAGCTTCCCACATCTATTTCCTATCCAAAAAATAGAATCAGAATTTTACTGCTTGATAACATCGATGAGGCAGCGGGTCAAATCTTTGAAAAAGAAGGATTCCGAGTAGATTATGCTGGAGATATTTCGCCTGAGGCCTCTGTTTTATGTATTCGGTCTAAAACAAAATTGTCAGCAACGCTGATCAATAAAACAAAAAAGTTGATGGTTGTTGGGAGGTATGGTATAGGTGTGGATCATATTGATTTAAAGGCGTGTTCAGACAAAGGCATTGCAGTTTTTAACGCTCCATATAGTAATACAAGAAGTGTGGCAGAATTTGTGATTGGAAACATAATTGGACTTTTTAGAAAAATTGGAGATAATAATAAAAATCTTCATCAGGGCATCTGGAAAAAATCAACTAAAGATTCTCATGAAATTCGCGGTAAAGTCTTAGGGATCATCGGTTATGGCAACATCGGTTCTCAACTGTCTACTCTTGCCGAAGCTTTGGGTATGCAAGTTATTTTTTATGACATTGTTGAGAAGATACCGCTTGGCAATGCAAGACGCTGTAAAAATCTTGATGAACTTTTGAAAAAATCAGACATTATATCGGTTCACATGTCTGGCAATAAACCATTACTTCGTGAGAAAGAATTTGAAAAAATGAAAGATGGCATCTATGTTATAAATACAAGTCGAGGTAAGGTTGTGGATGTTGAAATTCTGGCAAAATATATTAGGAAGGGTAAGGTGAGGGGTGCTGCGATAGATGTATTTCCCAACGAACCAAAAACAAAAGGAGAGAAATTCGTATCGCCTCTGCAAAATCTGCAAAACGTTATATTGACTTCTCATATCGCCGGGATCACAGAGGAATCACAAAAGGATATAGCTGACTTTGTTTCAAATAAAATTATCGACTATATCAACACAGGCAATACTTATATGAGTGTCAATTTTCCCCAGATTCAGCTACCTAAATTGAAAAATGCCCACCGCTTATTACACCTACATAGGAATGTTCCAGGAATCCTGGCTCAAATTAATGGCGCTCTGGCAAAAAATAAAATTAATATTTTAGGTCAATATCTGAAGACAAATGAAGAGATAGGTTATGTGATAACAGATGTGAATAAAAAATACGATAAAAGAATATTGTCTGAGTTAAAACAAATTCCAAACACAATTCGATTCAGAGTCTTGTATTAATGTTCTAAGTTCTATGCTCAGTGTTCTATGATTTATTTCACCTGTGGTCCTTCGCAACTTTACCCTACCGTTCCTAAATATATAATGCACGCATTAAATGAAGATATTCTCTCTATTTCTCATCGGAGTGTTCAATTTCAAGAAATATATCGATCGGCACAAAATGGTTTGAGAAAATTATTAAACATTCCTAAGAACCATAAGATTTTCTTCCTTTCATCATCTCTTGAGAGTATGGAGAGGATCATCGAAAACTGCGTAAAAGAATATAGTTTCCACTTTATTAATGGAGCGTTTTCAAAAAAATTCTATGAGATTGTTTTAAAGTTGAAGAAACACCCAGAAAAATATGAGGTATCTGAGGGTGATGGTTATGATCCTAATAAAATCAAGATTCCAAAAAGGACGGAGTTAATTTGTATTACCCACAACGAAACAAGTACAGGTGTATCAATACCCCTTCAATCGATTAATCGATTGAAGGATGATTACCCAAAAAAGTTAATTGTGGTTGATATTGTTTCATCGGCGCCATATCCTAAAATTGAATTTAAAAAAATAGATATGGCCTTTTTTTCTGTGCAAAAAGGATTCGGTTTACCTGCAGGGTTAGGAATTTTGATTGTTAATGAACGAGCAATAGAAAAGGCTAAATATCTTGAAAAAAAAGGAGTGAACGTTGGGAGTTATCATAGTTTTTCTTCGCTATTGACTAAGGATGAAATTTTCCAAACTCCAGAGACACCAAACGTTTTGGCAATATACCTTTTAGATAAAGTCGTGAGAGATATGCTGAAAAAAGGAATTAATCAAATAAGAAAAGAAACCGATATAAAAGCAAAATTAGTTTATGATTTTTTTGACAGATACCCAAAATATAAGCCTTTCGTAAAAGAGCCGCAATTTCGCTCGAAAACAACAATTGTGATCGATGTAAAAAGCGAGACAAAGAAAATTATTGAAAAAACAAAAAATGCTGGTTTTATAATCAGTTCTGGTTACGGTCAATTCAAACAAAACCACATACGAATTGCTAATTTTGCAGCACACAGTCTCTCAGATATACAAAAACTTCTATCCTTTTTCTCCTTGACGAAACAATAAGTTTCTGTTACAAAGGGGGAGTGCAAAATAAACTTTCATTCACGTATGATATAAAAGATAGCATAACCCCACTTGATGGAAGAAATAGACATAAATTAACCGCCATTGCTCCTTACCTTTCAGAATTTGCGCTAGATAAATCTAGGATATTAGTGGAACTAAAATACATTCAAAAATTATCTGAATATAAAATAATTCGAAAGCTGACTAGAGCAGAGACCGTATCAATGTATCGATACATTGATACATTTAACGAAAAAGATTATAGGGAGATACGAAGAATTGAGGTGCAGACAAATCATGATATGAAAGCGGTAGAGGAATTTATTAGATTAAAACTTAGAAAAACATCTTTGAGTGACATTGTAGAGATGGTACATTTTGGGCTCACGTCAGATGACACCAATAACATCGCATACGCTCTAATGATAAAAAATTCGCTTGAAAAAGTTATTATGCCAGAACTTGCGAAGGTAGAATCTCTCTTAAGAAAATATGCAAAAGAATATAAGACTATCCAGATGTTGGCTAGGACTCACGGTCAGCCAGCAGCCCCAACGACTGTAGGAAAAGAGTTTTTAGTTTATTATAAGAGATTAAAAGAAGAGATGAAGAGACTTGGAGATTTAGAGATTAAGGCGAAACTCACTGGTAATGTAGGCAATTTAAACGCTCACAAGTTCTTGTTACCCGATACTAATTGGTTAAACTTTAGCGAAGAATTTGTCTCATCTTTTGGTATAAAACCAGACTTAGTCACAACGCAGATCGAACCTTATGATTCATACATTCAAATTTTCAATCAACTACTAGCCATTAACAATATACTGTTAGGTTTGTGTCAAGACATGTGGATCTATATCATGTTGGGATATTTTAAGCAAAAAGTTATAGAAAAAGAGGTTGGCTCCACTGCGCTACCTCATAAAGTAAATCCAATCTATTTTGAAGGAGCCGAGGGAGGGTTTGGCATCGCCAATGGGCTTTTTGAGTTTTACTGCCGTAAATTGTCATACTCAAGGCTGCAAAGAGATCTATCAGATAGCACTGTTAGAAGATCATTCGGCATAGCGTTTGGTTATAGTGTTTTGTCATATCAAAGCCTAGTCGAGGCTCTTTTACGTATAGAACCGAATAAAGTAAAAATCGAAAATGATTTGCAAGACCACTGGGAAGTTTTATCTGAGGCAATTCAAAATTTCCTGCGGGTCAAAGGATACGATGATGGATATGAAAAAACTAAGCAATTTTTTAGAGGCAAACAGTTAAAAAAAGAAGCTGTTTTTCAATTTATCGAAAGTTTAAAGTTGAATCCTGATGATAAAAAAAAATTATTAAAGTTAACTCCTCAAGCATATACAGGATACGCTGAAGAATTAATAAATAAATTTCTATGAATATCAGATTTCCATTAGTTGTAATTGGGGCACAATGGGGGGATGAAGGGAAAGGGAAGATCATTGACATTCTCTCTAGCGAGGCTGATTATGTGGTTCGTTTCAACGGAGGGAATAATGCTGGTCATACTGTAGTTGTAAATGGTGAAAAGTTTCCGCTGTCCTTGATTCCATCTGGGGTTGTAAAGGGAAAAAAACTCTTGATTGCTCAAGGAGTTGTAATTGACCCCGCCGTACTTCTTAAAGAGATTGACTTTTTTGAAAAAAGAGGCAGGAGGGTTGATCTGATGATTGATCCGCGGGTAAATATTGTGATGCCCTATCATAAGGCGCTTGATCGAGCGACAGAACTATGGAAAGGTAAAAAGGCGACGGGGAGTCTTCATCTTGGCATAGGTTATTGCTATGAAGATAAAAATAATCGATTCGGTGTTCGCTTCGAGGACCTGATTGATGCGAAGTTGCTGAAAGAGAAGATTGCGATGATTTTACCTCTCAAGATAAAACAAATTAAAAATGTTTTTGGACAAAATACAGATTTGAATGAGGACGAAATCTCCAAAAAATATGCAGAATATGGAAGGAGATTAAAAAAATACATAGGCGATGTTTCGTTTTTAGTTCAAAATGCTTTACGGAGTCATAAAATTCTTTTTGAGGGAGCTCATGGCACTTTCCTCGATGGGGTTTTCGGAACGTATCCATATACAACAGCTGTTTATACCATTGCTGGCGCAGTATTTCCCTATGTTGGTATTGCGCCTCAAAACATGTTTAGTTTAGGCATTATTAAAGCCTACACCACAAGGGTAGGTAATGGACCTTTTCCTACAGAATTGATCAATAAAACTGGTGAAGAGATACGATCCAATGGAGCAGAATTTGGTACAGTCTCGAAACGTCCTCGCAGATGTGGATGGTTGGACTTAGTTCTTGTACGAACAGCTTTAAGATTATCCGGCTTTAATTATTTTGTTCTTACTAAGCTCGATGTTTTATCTTCATTGCCGAAGATTAAAGTTTGTACGCATTATATGTTAGACGGTAAAAAGCTAAAAGAGCTGCCTGCGGGTATGAAAGATTTTGCTCAATGTAGACCAGTTTATAAAGAATTTAAGGGTTGGAAAAAAGACATCTCTCATATAAAAAAATTTAACCAACTTCCACATGAGGCAAAAACTTATATAAAATTCATTGAAAAAAGCTTGCAAGTTCCTGTAAGATATGTGTTTGTAGGACCTGAAAGAAAACAAACGATAAAACTATGAATATTCCTGAAGGATTAACATACGATGACGTTCTTCTTATTCCTCAGAAATCCTTTATAGACCATCGATCTGACGTATCGACTAAAACTAGACTTACAAGAAATCTCGAACTCCATATTCCTTTTGTCTCTGCCAACATGGATACCGTGACAGAGGCGGAAATGGCAATTGCGCTGGCTCGTGAAGGAGGGATAGGAATAATTCACCGTTTTATGAGTGTTGATGATGAGGTGGCTGAGGTTAAAAGAGTGAAAAGACATGTGGGTTTTGTTCTTGGTAATCCGTACACATTGTTCCCAAGCGATACATTACGAAAAGTTTGGAAATTGGCAAGAGAGAAAAACGTTGATGGATTTGTTATCGTCGATGAAAAAAATCGAGTGGTAGGAATTTTGAGCAAGCGAGACTTTATGTTTGAGACATCCCTACATAAAAAAGTAAGAGACTTAATGACTCCTTTTAAAAAATTAATTGTTGAGAAGGTAGGTATAACTTTTGCCCAAGCAAAAAAAATATTTCATAAATACAAGATTGAAAAATTGCCACTCATCGATGGCGAAAGACGTCTAAAAGGTTTAATTACAGCGCGCTCGGTAAGAAATTTTGAAAAATTTCCCTACTCGACTAAAGATAATCACGGGCGTTATCGTGTCGGCGCTGCAATTGGCGTTGTGAAGGATTTTATCGATAGGGCAGAGGCGCTTGTTAGGGCGGGTGTGGATGTTTTGGTGGTCGATGTTGCACATGGACATAACGATGTCTCTTTAAGAGCTGTGTCTGTCTTGCGAAGAAAGTTCAGAGATATTGATTTGATAGGCGGTAATGTGGCTACAAAAGAGGGGACTAATGATCTTATCGATAGCGGAGTGGATGCTGTAAAAGTTGGGATAGGGCCAGGTGGTCTTTGTACAACAAGGATCGTTGCGGGCGTAGGAGTTCCTCAGCTGACTGCCGTTTTGGAGTGTGCAAGCGTTGCTCAAAAAAAGAAAATCCCAGTGATAGCGGATGGAGGCACCAACTATCCTGGTGATATCGTAAAAGCTTTAGCGGCTGGGGCATCTAGCTGTATGTTGGCTGGGTGGTTTGCCGGTACCGATGAAAGCCCGGGTGGCGTAATCATGCGCCAAGGGATGAAGTATAAAGTTCATCGAGGATCGGCGTCATTTTTAGCAACTGCAGATCGAAAAATAAAACTAGAAAATCATAACGAGTATCAGCTCAACACCATTGTGCCAGAGGGAGTAGAGGCAATGGTTCCCTATAAAGGTCGGGTGGCCGATGTCATCTATCAGATGCTTGGTGCTTTACGGTCAGGTACGAGTTACTGTAATGCAAAAACAATTCCAGATCTCTGGAAGAATGCCCGCTTCATGAAAATCACAGAGGCCGGCTTTCGTGAAAGCAGGGCTCACAATATTAATGAGTTATAGAGGACTAATTGTCAGTTCAGGTTATGGCAAATTCAAAGAAGATCATATTCGCATCGCCAACTTTCCGGCGCATACATTAAAACAAATAAAAGAGCTATTGGTGTTAATAGAGAATTAAAGAGATAAATCGGGGACCGTTACCACTTGTCTATTTTGAATGTTTGGATCTATTAGAGTTTCGTAAACAGTCGCTGCAAAATGTTCAAGATCAGTATGTCCAAGCTTGCTGATTGCCTCATCCCAAACTCCACCTCTTTTTAAACCTATTTCTATTGGAGTACCAGTCACAATGCCAGCAGTAACTATCACCAGTTTTCCATCATGAATTTTGATCAACGTCTGCATTTCATCTCCTAAAAGTATTTGTTCTGCCTCGTTTTTAGGTCCCGCTACATACTTATTATAATTTTCAAGAAACTTTCTTAATTCTGGAGAGAAAATTCTCATATTCATACCCGGTGTCCAATTTCTAGCATAGTTGCTCGTGTCAAAGAGTAGTATTGCACCATCAGCAATCATGCCCATTTCATACCCGATTTTTATGGTATTAACATGTGCATAGATATTGACATTTCTTGAATATTCAATTCTTTGCTCTTCTGGAAGTGTCTCAAGCCACGGTTCTAATCCTCCCGCAATATTATTGATTAATCTTGTGATTTTTTCGTCAGGCCTTTGTTGATCGATTCCTTTAAACATACTTTTAATTCCGGTGACAGTGCTTAAGTCCTGAATAACAATAGGAAATCTGTTTCGCTGTAGTCCGGCTTTTTGAAATCCTTTGACAAGATTTTCAGCTTTATTTCTTTTCTCACGACCATGGATAACTACAGACCCTCCGTTTAGCGCAATTATTCTTGCAAGTGCCCCACCAATACCTCTCGTACTACCTGTAATTAAAAAGAAATCATTTCGGAAGGGTAAATTTTCAGAAGTAGGATCATATTGCGATCGTAGAAAAATTGGATGATTTTGTTCCAAAACCATAGTTTAAAACTTATTGTAAAGATCTACTGAATATTTGCAATATATCTTATTTTATAACTATAATTCAAACTAATGCAAAAACAAAAAAAAATAAATATGCTATATAATAGCTAACATGCCTTTAAGAGAATATATTCAAAGGATTGGTCCCGATGGAAGGTACAAACATGTTGTTCCACCAACAGCAGTTACTATTGTTGAGACTACTAATTCTCCGCCACTCCATCAAACTCTTGCAAGTCGTTTAAAAAATGCATTTGAGTCAAGGGGTGACGTGGTTATTCCAGCTTCTGATGATCCCAAAGAACCATTTCCAGATGAAGCGGTAGCTGCAATTCAATTTTTTGATTTACGAAGTAATGAAGAAACTCCACCGAGTAAATTTTTGGGTAGATTTAGGAGATCTCCAACTGGAGGTAAAAGGCGATCAGATAAGAAAACTGTCGTTGCAGGAACAATAGATAAAATGCCGGATGGAGATCTTACAGCCACGGCTCGCTCTTTTATGGGGCGAAGGGTTGGACACATAGCCTTAGTTGCTGAAGGAGACGACAATAATGTCGAACTAGATGATAGAGCACGAGTGTTGATAGGTAGTATGGAGGGTAATACGGCTCTTCTGGAATTTAAATTAACAGATCCCATGAGAGTTTTTCTTAATGGTGCAGCCCGTCTGGCTTTCCTAGGAAATGCAGAAATGGTAAATATCAAAAAAGGGGTGAGAAATGAAGCTATTAAATTTACCGATTGGATTAATTCACCACAGGTAAGAGGTATGCAGAAAGCCAGTCATATTTTGGCGAAAGCAAAACCTCGACCTTTAATTTGGGATATAAATCTGAAAACATTGGGAATAAGCGTAAAACAACAGAGAAGGTTAATGAGCACACTCAAAACCGCAGGTTTAGGTGAAGGAATGCAACTTGCTATTGTAGACGATTGTGGTGATGAAATTTTATTAGCTATTACCGAAACAGGGGTCACTAAAACAGACGCTGATCCCAATAGGGGAAGCGTTGTTGCGCTGTCTGGCATTACAGAATCTGGTAGTCAGTATCAAATTTTATATGGCACTCCTAAAGGCCACATTGTTAATTTATTCAAACACCCTTCGTTGCGACAATTGAGAGACACGTACCAAGAGATATTTAATACTATGTTAAGAGGCAATATTTCTTCAGTCTGGAAAGATATGATTAAGGGTAAGCCGATTTGGATTGATCATCCTGGTTCAATAGAATCGCATGAGAGTGCTTTAGTTGTTATGGTGAGTGCGTTGCTAGAAGGAGGAGTTGTGACTGATTTTAAAGGAGCAATGGAGTATGTTTTAGAGCGATTTTCACAAGGAGAAGATGTAGTTTTGCCAATTATACCTAAAGGTTTAAAACCAGGTATTCGCTCAGGAATACATACTCATAATTATGCCCAGTCAAATCAAAAAAATCCAAATGTGAGAGTTATTGAAGCTGATATGAAAGGATTCAACTATCCTCATTCTCCACCATGCGGATCAAGGGAAGCAGCACTTCTTCTCGTTTCTGCCCTGTGTGATTCATATCAAAAATATGGATTCCTTCAAGATGATGAAATTAGAATCATTAATTTGCCAGGTCATGGTTCATTTACATTTTCAAAGAAAAATATAGATATTATGGCTAAAGATATGGCAACAATTGTAAGCTGGATGAGAAATGTTCCAAGATATTAATCTGAACATATGAACATTCTTTCTATCATCTTTACCATTCTCGGGCTCTCGCTTTTTGAGATCATATCGAGCGTTGATAATGCCATCATCAATGCCGAGGTGTTGTCGACGATGAAGGCAAAGGCAAGGCGTTGGTTTTTGATATGGGGAATTTTGATCGCGGTCTTTATCATGAGAGGCCTCTTACCATGGGCAATCGTCTGGGCAGTTTCACCACAACTGGGCCCAGTTGGAGCACTTCTTGCGACCTTTAGTAGCGATCCAAAAGTGGTTGAGGCAATCGAGCGCTCATCACCAATTCTTCTCATTGCAGGAGGAACATTTTTGATCTTTCTTTTTTTTCACTGGCTTTTCATGGAAGAAAAAAATTTTGGTTTGCCAGGAGAGAGATTTTTTAGAAGACAGTCTGTATGGTTCTATGCAGTAGTCTCGATCTTACTTGCCATAATTGTCTGGTTCGCTCTCAAAACCCATCCCATCATGGCTTTTGGTGCCGTTCTCGGTTCGACAACTTTTTTTATAATTCACGGTTTCAGGCAGAATGCTGAGCTTGAAGAAAAAAAACTACTCGAAGGAAAAAGTTCGCGGACAGATATAAGCAAAATTTTATATCTTGAGGTGATCGACGCGACTTTTTCAATAGATGGAGTAATCGGCGCTTTTGCATTTACGTTGTCGGTGCCGCTTATTCTTTTAGGAAACGGTTTAGGTGCTGTTGTGCTTCGTAAATTGACAGTTGGAAATATTGACCGAATTAAAAAATATCGATATCTAAAAAACGGAGCGATGTATTCGATTTTATTTTTGGGGACAATCATGGTTTTAGATAGCTTTGGATTTCACATACCAGAATGGACTTCACCGCTTATCACATTTGGAGTAGTTGTTTATTTCTTCTTCAGATCAAAAATCGAGATTGAAAAGGTATAATACTTCTTATAAGCCGCGGTGCTGGAATCCCAGAACCAGAACAAGTTCGGTTCGGGGCAAGCTGGCAGACTAGAAGAGTCAGAGTGTTGGAATTGGTAGACAAACTAGTCTCAAAAACTAGTGCTCCTAAAAGAGCGTGAGGGTTCGAATCCCTCCTCTGACACTCCAATATTTAACGTGTGGGTTTTTACCCTGAAGTCATCTTTTGCTGTACTTCAGGGCAACTCCCTACCGCGGCACATAACCCGCCAATTCTTACCTCAAGACTAAAATCTCCCCGAGTCTTCGGGGCGTCTTGAGGAGCGAATTTTGACGGGTTTAAGATTCAGTAAAACTAGCTAAACTCGTTGACTGAATCTAAAAAAATTTACATATTGACAACGTATAAAGAGGGGAGTATCATTGACACGCAGGTTGTATATAGCTGTCTATTATGATCCAGCTTAAAGATATCATCAAGACAGAAGGCATCATCAAAGTCTCACCTGAGGAAGCTCTTTCCCACGCCCTCTCACGTATGCGAACATCTCACGATGCTGTATTTGTATTTGACGAACACGATCATTTCTTAGGCGTAATAAATCCTTATTATTCTTTAATCAAATCCTCATATCCGGGTAACGCAAAGGTTAAGCATTGTCTCTCTCACCCACCAAAAGTTCATATCGACTACTCTCTAGCAAAAGTAGCAGGTTTATTTATAGAGTCAAAGATTCACTATTTGCCAGTTTTTGACAATCAAGATCGTTTCTTAGGTATCATTTCCGCAAGGCACCTCCTCCATTTTTATCGCGACTCATCTTACTTCAACTTACCTATAAAAGACATTTTAAAGATGAAAAATAAACCAGTGGTGACGATTTCTGAACAAGATACAGTGGTTTCAGCTATAAATACATTCAAGCAGACAAAAGTCTCTAAGCTTGTCATCATTAATAAAGATTTTAAATTGAAGGGAGTATTGAGCTATTATGACCTGATTTCTTACCTCATTACCCCGCGTGATGCTCAACATCGCGGAGAAAGAGAAGGTAATCATATAGGTTTTTATCATCTTAAAATAAAGAATTTCGCCAAAACATACGCTTTGACGTTGACGCCCGACGAACTTGCAACTCACGCCCTTAAGCTAATATTAGAGAAGAAAATTGGAAGCGTTATCATTGTAGATGCTGAAAGGCATCCGGTAGGCATTATTACTACCAAAGATTTCTTAAGACTTCTCATGAAGAATGGGAATGGAAAGAGGGTAGAGATGATCAGCAAAAATCTTTCCCAGCAAAGCCGCCAAATCATGGGCGGCTTTTTTAGACACCTCTCCTTTGCTAAAATCAGAGGATGACTAAATTCTATTTATTGTTTGTTTTTCTTCTAGCAATTTTTTTTAGATTTAACAACCTTAATTGGGATCACGATTTTCATCTTCACCCAGATGAGAGATTTTTGACGATGGTGGGGAACGCGATGAGGATCCCTGCTAATATCGTAGATTATTTAAATCCCCAAGTTTCAACTCTTAATCCTGGCAACGTTGGATTTAAGTTTTTTGTCTACGGAGTATTTCCGTTAAGTTTAAACAAAATTCTAGCTGTAATATTTAACAATGATAACTATAACGCGTTTACCATACAAGGAAGATTTTTATCGGCGTTCTTTGATTTATTGACGGTTATTTTAGTCTATAAAACTGCAAAATTATTAATTAATAAAAAGACCAATAACTATGAACTACTAACTATGAACTTTCCCCTTTTAACTGCTTTTTTTTACGCAATTGCCGTCCTACCAATTCAACTTTCTCATTTCTTCGCAGTCGATACATTTCTAAATTTTTTCATGTTTGCGTCGTTCTATTTTGCATTACGTGGTAGAAACGTTTCACGTTCCCTGCCTGCCGGTAGGCAAGGCACGTTTCACGTTTCAATATTTTTGTCAGCAGTCTTTTTCGGTCTAGCTCTCGCCTCAAAAATTACAGCTCTTTTCATTTTACCGCTTAACTTATTCTTCATCCTTAAATCACAACTTCAGAACGGCCGTTTAAAAGTTGTAATGATAATTTTGTACTTTTGTCTTGCGTATATTTCCCTCCGCACTGCTAATCCTTACTATTTCGAAAACTCCAATTTTTTTGATCCACATCCAAGTAAGTTATTTGTCTCTAATCTGAAGGAACTTAAGGGATTTGAGAGTCCAGACATTTGGTATCCGCCTGGAGTCCAGTGGATTCATAAACCAGCGGTAATTTTTAGTCTTTATAACTTGGCCTTTTTTGGAGTGGGAATACCGTATTTTATTCTGGTTCTACTAGGTATGACGACTGTTATATCAAATATCAAAGACCAAATATCAAAAATAAAAAACAAAAAATTATTAACTATTAACTATGAACTATTAACTATTATGTTTTGGGTTATCCTCTTCTTTCTTTATCAGTCAACTCGTCATGTAAAATCAATCAGATATTTTATTTTTCTCTGTCCGTTTTTGGCAATTTTTGCAGGAATAGGGTTAAAAAAAATTTTCAATTTTCAATTTTCAATTTTCAAATCTAAAGTTCTAAGTTCTACGTTCCATGTTCTATCTATTGGACTACTTCTTATTTGGCCACTTGCTTTTTCCTCAATCTATTTGACAAAAAACTCACGCGTTGCCGCCTCAGAATGGATCTACAAAAATTTACCAAACGGTTCTTTCATCCTATCGGAGCATTGGGATGATGGCCTTCCTTTGTTTGTGGAACAAACTTATGGTAAGCTGTTCAGCGGCGAGCAACTCCCAGTTTTTGATCCTGATACTCCTGAAAAATGGCAGAGGATGAACTACTTATTAAAAAATGCAGATTATTATATTCTTTCCTCCAATAGGGGATGGGGGAGTATCCCGACAGCGCCTGAAAAATATCCCAAGATGAGCAAGTTTTATAATGACCTTTTTGCTGAAAAACTCCGCTACAAAAAGGTGAAAGAATTTGTTTCTTACCCAAAATTTTCAATTTTCAATTTTCAATTTTCAATTCCAGACCATTGGGCCGACGAGTCTTTTACCGTTTATGATCATCCCAAGGTTATTATCTATCAAAATGTAACCAATGAATAGTGATAGAAACAATATGGCACGCAAACCCGCTCATATCTTTATACTCACCTTTTTTGTTTTTACGTTTATTTTTTCCGCATACTTTGCTTCGGCTGCTGGACTGTATAATTCAACAGATGCTCCTCAGTTTTTTACGACTGAGGCGCTTATGAGTCATAGGTCTCCTGACCTATCTGTCTATTCTAAAGATCCTCACTTTTTTGTCTATCCAGATGTAATTAAACGCCAAGGAAAAATCTTGGGAATGAGAGGCTATCTACTCAGTTTTTTTGCTATTCCTCTTCACGTTATTTCACGCGTAACAAAATATGTTTTTAAAGTTTCTGACTTTCCTAAAAAAGTCCAAACTGCAAATTTCGCTTATGAACTGAGCGTTACCTCTTTTTTTACTATATTTTCAGTTTTGGGATTGATGTTTATATTTGCAACATCAAGAGAAATCACGAAGAATTCACATATTGCTTCATTAACTACACTTTTATTGGCTTTCGGCTCGTATATTTGGAAATATAGTTCCATGTATACGAGGCAAGGCTTTATGGTTTTTCTTTTAGGATTGAGTGTATATAGTATGTGGCGATGGATTAATCATAAAAAAATTCTCTATTTTGCTATAGTCTGTTTATGTTGGGCGGTCTCCTTTGGCATTGATGTATCTCTTTTCATTTCTTTCAGTGTTTATATGTTCTTCTATTTCTTATATAAGTTTATGAGTTTTCTTTTGTACAGGAAAAATAAAGAGATACTAGGTAAGGGCTTAGTTGTTTTAATAGCGTCCACACCTATAATTTTTATCAATATGATTTTGAATTTTGTATGGTATGGATCACTACACTTTTATTTATATCAGCACTATAGACTTACTGCATCAATTCCGACGGAAAAGTTAAACAATTTTCTTATAGGAACGCCTTTGTTTCCAACATTAATTTCGGTTTTTTTGAACTTTGGCCGACTGCCTAATAGCAGTTTTAGTCCATATAGCGAGTATCCACAAATCGCTCAATGGTCAGGCGTCCAGTTTGCAAAGGTGTATCCTTTTTATGGCTTATTCGTCATTTCTCCATTTTTATTTTTTTGTATCGCTGGATTTATCCTAATATTATTGAAGGCAAAAAAATTGAAAAGTTTAGCAATTTTTTGTTTTACCATTTTTTCTGTTGGGATTGTATTAAACACAAAATTTTCTGGTTTTTACTCTCCAAATACCTATGATGTGCGGTACTTTTATCCGTATGTTCTTCTTCTGGGCGTACCTATTGCTGTAGCTTTTGAATGGATTTTTACAGTAAAAGATTTTACTAGAAAATTATTAGGCATTTATCTGTTATTAGCAAGTGCGCTTTTTTCCTTGCTAATGGGATGGATTGGGGTTTTAAGTATGTTTAAACCTGCGTTGACTGGAGAAAGAAGATTGTGGGTCAACGTCACTCAAATTGACAAAATGCTATCCAAATATACTCCCAGCAGATTATTCAATGAAACGTTTATGAATTTCCGTAATGTATGGGTCGCAATAGTATTTAGTCTTATTTTATTTTTACTCGTTAAAAAAATTAGTACACTTATGATTAAATTTCAAAATAATAAAAAAGAGATTCATTAGAAGGATTTTTAAACTCAATTGTTTTGCCAAAAGGATAATTTTTCTGCAGGTTTAGTAGGTCGTCTTTACGGTCTAAAAGTATAATAAACACACTGTTTTTATTAAATTTCATGTTAGTTTCGGTTAACGGCTTAGGAATATCTTGTCCTTCTTTGCCGCTCAAAAATTCTAGAGTTGGAACGGCTTTATAGTATAAATATTCATTGCCTAAAAAATAGATAGAATAATCTTCTTTTTTTTGAGACAAATAGCGACCAGCATAGGATGCGATTAACGTATTGTTGTCATATCTGAAAGATTCAACATTTTCGTGCTGCCAATATGAAAATAAACTTTCAACCATAGCGATTATTAATATCGGAATAAAAATAAAGGACAACTTTTTTTTTCTTAGCCAGCTGTTAACTAAATGCATTCCGAATCCTATTGAAATTGCTATCATTGGAAAGAGAATAATATACCTGCTTGGCATTGGAGAGTTCACTGTAAGGACCCCAGCTAAAAAAACTCCAAGGAAAAAATATAAGAGAAGAAATAAATTTCGATAATTATAAGATATGAAAATTATTTGATTAATCATTCCTAGTGAGAGGAAAAAGATTGCCCATTTTTCTAGGTATGGAGTCTGAAAAAACCAAAGCCTTCCACCAGATTGGACCGATAGCCAAAACACAGAGTAACTATTTACAATTTGGTCTTTGAAAATAGCAAATAAAGATCGAGATTTCATCTCATTTTCCAACCAACCAGTTTCGGCGATTCCCGTCTGACTGATGCGGCTTAAAAAAACATCTGAATTGTTTTTGAAATATAGAATCATCGGCAAATATATAATGAGGAATCCGGACAATAAGAACAGGCTAGAATACAGTGCTTTTGTGAATTTGATTTTATTGAAAATCAGCATTGATACGATCATTAAAAGGATAAGAATTGGTATAAGCCTTGCACCAATATAGAAATATTGAGAAAAACCTAAAAGTAAACCAGCAATAAAATCAGTAAGATATGTTTGTTTTAAAAAAAGAAATAGAATTAAAGAAGCAAAAAAACTTACCCAAATTATGTCGATTCCGTTTCTTGACATGACGAGATTAAAAAATGATATTGAAAGAAAAAATGAAGCATAGATTGCCACACTGCTGTTAAAAAGTTTTTTAGCCAATAGATAGCATGTGGTGACAGAAAAAATTCCACCAAGTGCAGAAAAAATTCTCAACGATAAGATATTTTCGCCAAATATTTTTTCAAAAAAACCAATAATATAATAGAAAACGTTAGAATATCCATAGGGACCTGTTCCAATCAAGGGCCATTTTTGCTCCAGCGCGCTTATTCCTGCAAGCGCACCGACAGAACTATCTCCATCAACCCTGAATGGAATTTGAGTTAAAAAGAATGAGCGAAGAATTATTGCCAGAAATATAATTACAAGTATTTTTTTATTCATAAAGTTAGTCTATCTGAATTTTTCTTAAAAGAATAAGTAAGTTCACAGAGGGAGAATTTCTTGTCTGTTTTTTTAATATAGTAGAAGGAAGTCTGAAAAAATCTGCAATGAGTTCCGCATTTTTTTTTCTTGTTTGCAAATTGAATCTACTAAAATCAGCTAAGCCGAATTTCTCGACTAAGTTTTTTCCAATGCCATATAAAATGAAATGAGAGAATGGCCAGCACCAATGAACATATCCCCTCATTTCAGCAATAGAGAAACCACTTTCTTTGGCTAGTAATTTTATTTCCTTGGATAGATAAAGTCTTTCGTGGTCAGCCCAAATCCCGGCAAGCCACCAGATGTTTTTATTTATATGAGTGTTAAAAAGCTTCATCAATATCCAATTTAGTGGATCCCAGAGAAATGGAAAGTTATGGTTTGGCACTGTAATAATCAGTGTTCCACTTGGTTTCAGCACCCGTTTTAGCTCACGTAAAGCTTCAGCATCATTTTTAAGATGCTCTAAAACTTCAGAACAGATGATGAAATCAAAATATTTGTTGGTGTAGGGAAGAGAGTATATTGAGGCATTTTGGAATACGATTCTGGACAAGCTATAGTCCTGCAAAGGACCAGAATGACGAGAGGTACTACTTCTCGCAATTTGTAAATATTTTTCATTTATATCAATGCCGTGGATTTCTTTGATGAATGGAAACAAACTTAAAGCTTGTAGGTAAAATCCTCTCCCACAACCTGCATCAAGAACTTTTTTTGGTTTTTCTACCTCAATAGCTTGAAAAATAAATTCAGCCCTTTTTGCAAAAGCGGGATCAATCTCACTCTTCAAGATATTTTCTAATTGCTTCAACATTCCTTTTATTATCTAAAATTTCTAAAAGTTTTGGGTAATTTTTAAGCAAAAAAGATTTATTTTTTACAGCGTGTACAAGTTTGGTTGCTAGATCTGCGGGATTTTCTTTTTGGAAAGTTAAGCCAAACGCGCTTTGCCTTACAAGATACCGAGCACCGGGAATATCTGAAACAATGGACGGTTTACCTGACAGCATCGCTTCAGCCTGTACCATGTTAAAACAATCGGTTCGAGAGGGGATTACGATAAAGTCGATCGACTCATAAAATTTACTTAATTCTTTACTATTTAATAGTCCCAACATAGTAATATGTCTTTTAACCAAATTATATTTGCCCACATTTTTTTGAAAGAAGTTTTCATAAGCCATATTTGTTTCACCGGCAAAAACAAAATGGGCGTTGGGAAGTTTTTTTCTAATGTTGGGAATGGCATCAAACAAAATATCAAATCCTTTTTCCTCGACAAATCTCCCTCCAAAACCAAAAAGAATTTTCCTTTGGTTCTTTAATAATTGTAGTTTCGTTGTGATAGCATCTTTGCTCGATCGTTGTACAGATGGTATATAAATTGGTAGAAGTAATGCAGTAAATTTGTTTAAAAATGGCCTTAATACCCTAGAGTGTTCGGCATAGTCTCTAGTGTAGGTTGATACTTTATTAACAAATGAAAATGAGATCAATGTCGAAAGATCGAAGATTTTCTCAATAAATCTATTCATTACTCCTTTAGGTAAGATAAGATCTCCCTGATGAAACAATACAAGTTTTTTACCAAATATTTTAGTTAAAAAAGAAATCGGCAAGATATGAGCATTGGGGGAGTTTATAAAGATTACATCAAAATTCCCAACCAGTTTTATAAATTTAAGAATTAATAGCAAAGACACCTTTGCTCGGCTAAAAGAAAGTAGAGGAGAGGTTCTCATAATGTTGACTTCGCCGACTTTTTCCTGATCTTTTAAAGCGTTGCTATATTTAACAGTCAAAACTGTAAAGTCAAGTTTATGCTGAAGCGACTGCGTCAGATTGAAAATTGATTTAGAAATTCCCGTCCAGTGGGGATAAAAATAGTCAGTAACTATGAGAGTTTTGGTCTTATGCGCCATATTTTTCTATAAAATCAATTACCTTTTTCAAATGGGGAAATTTATATTTATATTTGATATTTCTATCAAAGATATTATAAATCCAGAAGATCTTGCAGTTTGTGGTTCGTAGTTCATGGTTCGTAGTTAAGTGATCGACAATATCCCAGTTGTCCTCAACGAATATATTCAACCTCAATTTTTTAATCATTTTTTCTTTATATATATGAGGTTGTTCGTCGTTCGTGTTGTAATAGCATGCTTTAAAATATTTTTTCGCCGCAATTTTTTGTAACCACTTATTAAAGTCACCTTTTAAGGAGTCATATCGACCAGATACAATAAATGCTTCTATTCTGTTTTCCTTTATGAGTTTTATTAGTTCGTCGTAACCAGGAGAGAGCGTAAAGCTTGATTTATGAAGCAATAACCAGATGAATTTTTGAAATCGAGATTTGGGTAAGTGAAAGATTTTTTGTTCTTGCGGAAGAAATATTTTTTTAAAAAAAACGATTAAAGGTCTTACGATTCTGGCGGGATTGTAAAGGATGACTCCATCAAGATCAAAACCAACGCGCAAGATTTTATTTTTATTCTCTCCCATAATGTTTGTCTTTTAATTGATGATAGATTATACTAAAAAGTCAAGAATGGCTAGATATAGCTAAATGGTTGAATAGCTAATAACCATCTAGCTATTTAACTATATAACCATTCTTTTTTTAACCATGCTCCCAGTCTTACTCGATCTTAAATTTATAAAAATTTATACATTTGGTGTATTCCTAGTTCTTGCTTTCTTTTGGGGGAGTTTTTTATTATGGAAGAATATAAGGCTGACTTCCTACAAAGAAGAAGAGATATTTGATGGTTTGTTTTTTTCATTATTTGGCGCGCTTTTTTTTGGCAGACTGTTTTATGTAATCTTAAATTTTGAGAAGTTTGGATTTAGTTTATTGAAATTTATTCTCATCAACGGTTTTCCAGGAATATCACAGTTTGGTATATTGGTGGGAGGTTTTTTAACGCTATATCTTTATTTTTTTATAAAAAAGATCAAGTTTAGAGAAGCTGCAGATTATTTTATTAGCCCAATATTTGTGGCGGTCTTATTCGGGAAACTGGGGAGTTTTTTTTCGGGAGCTGAGGTGGGAGCGAAAACGAAATTTTTTCTTTCTATAAAGTATACTGGCTACGACGGGTTGAGACATTTAACTCCGTTATATGAAGCTATAGTTTTTGGCCTGGGAGCCTATCTTTCCTACAAACTTTTATTTGCTGTCAGAAAAGAAAGGTATCCAAGAGGTTTCGTGTTTTACTTTTTTTGCTGGTATTTTGCCTTTATTTATTTTCTATTTGACAAACTCAAGGAGAACCGTTTATACTTGTTTGGTCAAAGCTTTAATATGACTGTGTCGGCGATGTTATCATTGACAGTCAGTCTTTACTTTATATATCATTTTAGGAATTCATTTTTATCATATGGATCAAAAGCTTACCAAAGCATTGCAAAAAGAACTTCGCGAAGATTTGCTAAGAGAAGCAAAAAAGCTGGAAAAGCAGATAGTGGAACTCAAAAAAAATGATCCTTTTTCCGATCCCGACCACGCAACAGATAATGCGGCAGTTGACACCGATGTAAGAGAACAGGTAGGCCATGATACGATCGAAGCTGAAGTTAAAGATCTACAAAAAAGGCTTATTGATATAGAACACGCAGTGCAAAAAATATCTAAAGGAAAATATGGTCTTTGTGAACGCTGCGGTAAACCAATTCCAGTGCCAAGACTTAAGATTCTTCCCGAAGCCCGTTACGACATTGACTGCGAGCAGAAATTGAGAAAGTGAATTTCTTCTTGAAATTAAATTATTTCAGATATATACTAGCTATAAATTATTATTTAAGATTGCATTCATATGCAAGAAGGTAATTTTGCTCCAGTTGAAGCTTTCATCGGAAAAGGGACCCACTTAAAGAGGATAGAGGTTAAAAACGGAATGAGTGAAGGAAAACCTGATTCCCATGTTACTCATGCACATGCTAGATTGTCTGGAGCTGATAGACGTTCAGGTAGTCAGCATGAAGATCAGCGCAAATTATCCTTTTGGGCTGAGAGTGGGGCAGAAGTGTGGAGAGAAAAACAAGGGGGTGGTAAAGAACTGTATATGAATGATACTACTCGAGGGATGTACGAACTAACAAAAAAATTGGTCTTCACCGATAAGGAAGACCCAAATGTACAACTAAACAGATTTGTTACGGAAGATGGAGGAAACTATGTTGTTTGGACAGAAACTATGGGAGATGGTCAACTGGCGCATATAATTTACAATGATAAAATATCGACAGGTCCTGGAGAAATTCCTGAAAGTGTAACTATTGCAATTCAAGCTAAAGAAATAGGTGGACAAGGATATGATGCAAAAGCTTTAAATATTGTGCGGTGGTCAAATTCCCTTCAGCCTACCGCAACGACAGGTGCTGCTATGTGGAGATATGATAGTACTACTAGTGTGGAACCAGGCGATTTTCAAAGTAGAGGACGTCTTGATGAAAAATATATGATTCAAGAAATGCAGAGACTAGCGAGTAGTACTTAAATCATCTTCTAGTATGTCTCACGTACCAGCCTAAAATTGCATTTTTACCCTATAGTTGTTATAATAAGATTCAATTAATATGTCCACTATAAGACTCAAACTATGGCTGAGATAAAAAGATGGCTAAAAAATAAGCTTCATTGGGCACGTCCGAATATTACAGACCCGGCTCAAGTTTATGATAGGCCCGAAGAATTCACTAAAAGAGTAAGAAACTCTAGTAATGTACAAAGAACCGTACTACCATTCGATCCCAATGATGAGCTATGGAAACTCCTAGGTACTGTCATCAATGATACGACCAGCCAACCAGTCCACGCACTCATTATTTTGCCTCTGGATTGGGAAACTAAGGCAGAAATTCACACCGCATTGCATGAATTAAACAGTGCTGGTCAACAAAGAGAGGCGGAAACCATAATAAGAATAATGAGAGAGGATCATTTTAGGGACACAATGGAGGAAATTGGAAAGTTTACAGAGGAAGCATTTGATGGGCAGTGGAGAACCTTGTGGTCGCATGATAAAGCTTATCAACTCAAAGACTGAGAAGTCTATTGTAGATGGATATCTTATAATCCCTTTTTGACTTTCGCTAGCTTGCTGTCTTATACTGAAAGGTATGACCGATATTCCGTTTACTCTGCTTTTATGTATTCTTTAGATTTTTCGAGAAGCTCCTTAACGAAAGGTGAAAATTCTTTGGCTTTTTTGTAGACTTTGTGAGCGATTTCTTCTTTATAAGTATGGACGGTTAAATTTCGTGAGTCAAGAAATTCAAACCAAACTTCAGGATTGGTGATAAGATTTAAACGAGCAGCCTCACGAAAAGTATTTTTCACCCCATATACAATTATGGTATTTTTTCTTAGTATTGATTGCATCAGCTTCCAAGATAGCTCAAATGTAAATCCATATCTTTTGATTGACGCATCCTGATTCATCACTGTCGGAGGTTGATCGAGAGCTTCTTCAAGTCTGGCTAAAGCTTTTTTAAGATTGCTATATTGGGCTTGTATTTTTGTCATCTTAGTTCAAGTAAATAACTTTTTGTTCTGCAACTTTTCTAAACTGATCTGATACAGAGGAAAAATCTACAACCTCAACTTTATACACGATATTAGATTCTTCGAAAGCTTCTTTAATATTGCCAAGAAGTGTAGAATTGATTTTTCTTTTAGATTTTATCCCAATATCTATGTCGCTAAATTTAAGGTCATCGCCAAGAGCTCTCGAGCCGAAAATAAATACCTTATATTTTCTAGGATCAAGGAAACGGAAGATTATTTTTTTCACTTTTTTTTTCGTTTGAGCGTCTATCATGCTTTTTATTTTAACATATTCTATACTAAACCTTATGACCGATATTCCGTTTAATCTCCTTTTAGATGCATTCATTTTTTTATTTTTTCCACTTTTAGGCGGATTCCTGGCAGTTAGATATAAAGTCTCACCACTTATTGGCTACATCGTGAGCGGAATCTTTCTGCATATTTTGCTTGGAGATAGGCTACCGAAAGACTTTATCAATAATTTCTCTATATTAGGTTTGGTCCTTCTTGTTTTTACGATCGGCCTTGAGACCAATTTTCAGACGATTAGGAGATTTGGTAAATTTGTTGTTCTGGGGGGGCTTCTGCAAATTGTCATAAGCGCTTTTTTTATTTTTTTCTTATCAATATTATTTAAATTTTCCTTTTTTGAAGCTCTTTTTTTTGGTTTTGCTTTTGCTCTTTCATCAACAGCGGTGGTTTCTAAAATTATCCAAGAAAAAGGTGAAGAAAATTCTCTTTTGGGGGGGCTTGCAATCGGAGTTCTCGTTTTCCAGGATCTTGCCTTTATTCCTATTCTAATCATTCTTTCTTCATTTGGTAAGGGAGGAAACACCGCAGATATCCTGAAAAATTTGGTAGTTAATATAGGCAAGGCGGCTATTGTTTTGGCGCTTTTGTATTATGTAGGACAAAAGGTTATCCCGACGGTTTTTAACAAAATTGCTCGAATATCACGCGAGATCCTAAATTTATTTATTATTGTATTTATTGTCGCGGCTCTGACCTTTTTTTCCTTCCTGGGCTTGTCAAGTTTACTTGCGGCTTTTATAGCGGGTATTCTTCTTGGACAAACTTTGGAACACTACCACATCTTTTCACAGATTAGACCTTTGCGTGATCTTTTGAGCACTGTTTTCTTTGTCTTTTTGGGTTTGACTATAGAACCAGGATTTGTTTTGACCAACTTCTTACCGATTGTAGGATTTATGATGCTTTTAATTTTTATAAAAATGGCCGTAGTTCTTATCATATATCTTCTTTTCAGATTTCATTCCCGGACCGCTTTTTCTCTGTCAACTTTTCTCTTTCAAATAGGCGAGGATGCGTTTATTTTGGTATTTTTAGGGTTAACCAACGGAGCCATAAGGCAAGATTCCTATTATTTTGCTTTGAGCGTAGTTTTGTTTACCCTTCTTCTTACTCCCTTTCTTATTAACAAAAAGGATCTTATCTACTTTTTTATTCGCAGGAATATCAAATCGAATGTACCATTTCTTGAAAAATTTATTGTTTACAACTTTGATAGAGAGTCACCTAATATTGATATTTTACCGCTCAAGGATCATGTCATTATCTGTGGCTATGGAAGGGTGGGTAAATATGTAGGGAGAGCCTTAATGTTGGCTAACATTCAATTTATTGCAATTGACTACAATTTCCATACTGTAGAACGTGCCAAAAAAGAAGGAATTAATATCATTTACGGTGATCCGACAGAGCTAGATGTACTAGATTATGCAGAGTGTGAGGAAGCAAGTGTATTAGTTTCTGCTGTACCAGAAAGTTTTTCTCAGGAAATAATTATCTTCAATGCAAAAAAACTAAATCCAAAAATTGTAATCTTTACCCGTGTAAATCAGGAAAAAGAGCAGAGGAGAATGAAGGATTTAGGTGCTGAGATTGTGGTGCAACCGGAATTTGAAGCATCACTATCAATTGTAAGACGGATATTATTATGGAAAGGTTTAGACAAAGAAGAGATAGCAAGACGTATTAAAAGACTTAAAATAGAACATGGGATGGCATGATATGAAAAGTTCCAAGTTCCAAGTTCCAAGTTCCAAAAATAAACAAAAAAAAAATACTTCTCTGAGGTTACTTTTTACAGTGTTAGTTCTGTGCGGCCTGTACGTTCTGGTCAAAAATTTATATTCTTCTGCTTTTTTTCAAAAAAAAGATAGGGTAAATATTGTGGTTAGTACCGAGACTGTGGCTTTTTATTCATTGGGTTTGGACGACGGAGTAAACTATTTTGCCTCTTTTTTTCCTGATTTGGAGGTAGTTGTTCCAGGAGGATACGGATACTACAGATTAGGCGCGTTATCTAAGTTAGTGGATCTAGAAAAAACACCCGATCTTTTAAAGAGAACACTGTCTTTGATGACATCAAATTTTAACGATTATTATTTTTATCCGAGCCGATCTAAAGATAAAATAAATGTCCATTTTGGTAGAGACCAGAAAGAATTTTCCACACCCTCATTTAATTTGACCTTTTTTGGCAAAAGCAACGCATCTTTCTTCGATAGACTTTATATTTATATGAAATTATTTTCCAAAACAAAAGGACAATTTAGAATAATATCATTATTACCATATATAAATGTTGGCAGCAGACAGGTCTTTTCAAATCAAGATTTTTTTGATCGCTATCAAGGGAATTTTTATAAAAAAACCTATAGAAATGAACAGCGCACTGTTCAAATTTTATATACAAAAAGCTACAAAACCGCTAAAATGATAGGGCAGATGGTCGAGGGGGAAGGTATCAGAGTAGTTGATTTTAGTGATAAAAGTGGAACGTCTAAAGAATGTGAGATTGTCGAAGATACAAAGAATTTTTCTCAAACAGCAAAAGCGCTAAGTCAATTTTTCAACTGCAAATTATTACAAAATAAAACAGATCCATACGATATAATATTTAAGTTAAACAGAGTAGAGAAGGAATGGGAGGTGGACTTATGATAATTTCTGTTTTGTTTTTAATTTTAATATTGTCGTTCATTCTTGCGCTTCGCTCGATGAAGGATTTTGAGATACCAAGCGAAATACAAAAACTACTAAAGTTTAAAGAGATTAAAGGAACGATTTTATTTTTTAAAGACAAAACAAAGCATTATCGAGCCTGAGGTACTCATTCTTCGTCTTCTTCTTCTTTCTCTGGCACATAAGGAAGATATTCTTTTTCCTCTGAAGTTAGGCTCTCTGCCAATTTTTCAAGATCACCTTCAGTAACCTCATCTGATTCTTCTTCAGGTTCCTTCTCAAGATTCATCTCTTGTATGTTTGCCTGAATGTTATGCGGAAATGAGAGGTATGATTGAACTTTTTTTCCTTTTTTAAATTCTCTAATGAATAAGGCGACCCTACTTAGATTTGCTTCTTTTATAAAGACCGAGTAGATGCTTTTTGCTTTTAAAAAAACGAGAAGTCTGCGTGATAGATCATCTGGTAGACTGCCAATGTATTCTTTTTCTTTAGTTCTAACCTCAACTTTTCTTTTTTTTGGTTTTAGAAAAACTTCCTGCCCAATAGAAAGTTGTGCCAAAATATTTTTTTGTCCAAGGTTAACAAGGGTGACATTCTTAGTCTTGCCAGGAATTTCTAAAAATAGATTTGGATCTAAGTATATGTCTGACCTTCTATTTTTTTTGGGAGATTTTGATTCCAGTACTTTTATTCTATCCAAGTTTTCTTTGGCAACATTATTATTGGGTTGAATCTTAAGAGCTTTTCGATAGAATTTTTTGGCTAGATCAAATTTTTGAAGTTGAAGATAGGCAAAACCTAAGCGTAGAAACACTGCGAGATTTTTCTTATCCAAACTAAGAATTTCTTTGTTGATTTCTATAGCAAGTTGCCAGTTGTAGTTTACGGCTGCGTCCACGGCTTGTTGTTCAAGCAGTTCTATGTCATTCATGTCTATTCACTATACAATAATTTTTTTAACTAGAAAAGTATATGTTAAAAATTGGTAATGTCAAGTATAATTATTGTTATGTCAGGTCATTCTAAATGGTCTAAGATTAAAAGACAAAAGGAAGCAACAGATAAGCAAAAGGGCACAACTTTTTCTAAGTTGTCGCGTCTGATAAGTTTGGCTGTTATCGAGGGAGGCGGTATCACCGATCCTGATAATAATGTAAGACTTAGATTTGCCATCGAAAAAGCAAAACGGTCCAATATGTCAAAAGACAATATAGATCGTGCAATACAAAATGGAGTAGCCCCAGGCAAAAATCAGTTGAAAGAAACAGTCTATGAAGTATTTGCCCCAAGCGGCGTAGCGATGGTTATCCTCACAACAACAGACAATGCTAATAGGACCTTATCTGAGATAAGAAATGTGGTCGAATTACATGGTGGTAAACTAGGAAATCAAGGCTCTGTTTTATATCTTTTTAAAAAATGCGGGTTGGCAATATTCAAAACATTAGAAGTTACTGAAGAGTCGATTTTTAGTTTTGCCGATAAGATTGGGGCGTTTGATATGGATAAAAATGAAGACTATTATTATGTTTACTTTCCTTATGAATTTTTGGGTAAAGTAAAAGAATACCTAAATGAACTTGATCCTATGAGTGTTGAGACAGACTTTAAGCCCCAAACATTGATAAAAGTAGAGGATAAAAAGAAACTTGAGAAAATTTCTGCACTTGTTGAAGCCTTAGAAGATTTAGATGATGTCCAGAAGGTGTTTACCAATATATGAGTTATTTTAAAAGTCTACTTAAGTTTATCCAAGCAAAATCTCTTCTAATTGAAAAAAGGGTTAGGTTTGTTCTGAGTGCTTTTTTTTTAACTTTATTGATGCTAATCTCAACCTTTTTTCTCTTTGAGAATGCTTTGATAGTAATTCTTCTTGTGATTTTAATCGGCTATATATTGACTTACTTTTCACTTTTGGAGGGCATAGAGCAAATCGAGTGGTTTACTCTTTTTTTTATGCCGATTGCACTTATGCTATCATTCTATTTGTTTTATTTTCTATTTCCAGTTCGGTGGCTTACGCGAGTTCCATTTGTCGTATTATTTGGCGTCTCAATCTATGCGATTTTATTGTGTTCAAATATATTTAATGTGGGAGTAGAGAAGAGTCTACAGCTTTATCGTGCAGCTTTTTCTATCAATTTTTTTTATCAAGCTGTAGTTAGTTTTCTTTTATTTAACACACTTTTATCTTTTAAGTTAATTTTTTTTTTAAATACCCTTCTTGTTGCTATATTAGTCTTTTTGCTAAGCTACCAGCTTCTCTGGAGCGTAAAACTCAATCTGAAGTTTGAAAGAGCCTTAGTCCTCTTAAGTTTATTTATTGCAATTGTCATCGGTGAGTTGACTCTTATTTTCTCTTTTGTTCCCATAAAGTCAACGATTTTTGCCTTATTTCTCACTTCCTCCTATTACAGTCTATCTGGGCTGATCTTTAACTATCTTGATCAACGATTATTTAAAGAGACAATTCGTGAATATGTAATGGTATGGGTCGTCGTACTAATAATCACAATTCTTTCTATCAACTGGTAAAGGAAAAAGTCGACAGATGCTAAAAGTAGAGGAGAGGGAAGAGGGTTATTGCCATAAGCTGAAGTATATTAACGGACGTGAGAAATATATCCTATAATAATTTAATTCTATTTAAAACTATAGGTTACAAAATGTGGATAAATAGTTAATTTCAAATACCTTCATAAATTAACGGGCCTATACAACAAGCTAAATCCGAATAAATTAAATGTTTAGACTATTACTACGCTCCAAATAAATATCCATTCTTACAGAAGTTATCAAATAAATCTAGCCTCAAAAATTAAAATTTAGATTGTCATCACAGTCTAAATCTACTCATTTATCATATCCGCTTTCATTCTGATATTAGCCTCAAAATTAATAATTTGGACTATTAGAACAGTCTAATAATTAAATAATAAATAAGAAGATATTGGTAAATTTTGCAGACTCTCTCTAGTTATTCTTTACTTACAATTAACGGTTAATTAATGACAAGGGTAAAATCTTAATTACCGCGAAAAGAACTAAAGGAAGTAGTTTGGCTTCTCTTTTCAAAATGCGTAACAAAAAGATCTTGAGGAGATTTCTGATGGTAGCTAGTCAGTGCTTGAAATGGGAATTAGAAGAATAGACGAAAATCTGGGATAAAGGAGTTTAGAGGGGGAAAGTATATAACGTCGTAAATTGTATCTTTTACGACGTTAAGCGAGGCTGACAGGAGAGAAGTGGTATAAAACTACAAATTACAAATGACAAATTTCAAATGAATTATTCATTATTATTTTATTTTCTCTTATATTCTCCCCGAATATAATGGTTAATTTTTGGTAGTTTTTCAATACTATAAGATTAAATTTTCAGGGGGAGTGTTCATTATTTTGTTGTCATTAGGCTCTATTCTATCCCCTACCTCGATACAATATCTTATAGAGGAGTCTAAATATTTATTTGTGGTATGATTGTTGATCATGGAGATTTTCCCGCGAAGTTTTGATTTTTTTGAGCGATTCGATGAGCTATCTAATGTAATACAAAAAACGACAAATCTTTTGACTAAGGTTAAGATCGGATCACCCCGCCTAAACGATCTCTCAGGCCAAGCGCGTAGACTCGAGATCAAAGCAGATGAACTTTGCCACGAACTTCATAAAGAGGTCGACCTTACATTTATCACACCGATCGATCGCGAGGATATCTATATTTTAGCCAGAAATCTTGACAACATTGTAGATCTTATAGAAAATCTCATCTCAAATATCGCGACATTTTCGGTGAAAAAAGAAGAGCACGACTTTAATCAATTTGTAAGATTGATTGCTTCGGCAACAAAACAGGTTGTTTCTCTTATCTCCAACTTAAAATTTAGAGGCAAGCGTATAGATGAGATGAGAAAATTGATCGTCAAGATAAATCAAGAGGAAAACAAGGGCGACGAGCTCGTCAGAAATGCCTATAAAAATCTTTTTTCTAATCACACCGATCCAGTGGAGCTTATGAAATGGAAAGATCTCTACGCGACGATGGAAGCCATTTTAGACGAGTGTGAGAACGTGGCATATTTGGTCGATGAGATCATTATAAAAAATTTCTAAGAGTTGGATGGAGACCCAAACACTTATTTTAATTGTTGTTCTTGGACTTATACTTTGGGCTGAATTTGTCAACGGCTGGACAGATTCTCCAAACTCAATTGCAACGGTTGTGACCACACGCGTTTTGACACCCAGACAAGCAGTCGTGATGGCAACTGTTTTAAATATGTTTGGAGCTTTTTCTGGAACAGCCGTTGCGGCAACAATTGGCAAAGGAATCGTCAAGCCGGAGCTAATCAATCTCCAGACGGTTGGCGCTGCAATGGTAGGAATAATTTTTTGGAGCACGTTAGCTTGGCGATACGGTCTGCCAACGAGCGAGAGCCATGCTTTGATTTCTGGTTTGGCAGGTGCGGCGCTAGCCACAAGAGGCTTTGATGCTCTTTTAATTGATGGTTGGATTAAAGTATTTATCGGTCTTTTGTTTTCATCGTTTTTGGGATTTGGTTTGGCTTATTTTATCTTTCTTTTGTTGAGCAGAATGTTTTATCGAACGGGGATTTCTAAGGTGAGACGGCGATTTGGCAGACTGCAGATTTTTTCTTCGGCATTTATGGCTTATGGTCACGGCTCCAATGACGGACAGAAATTTATCGGTGCTTTTTCTTTGGCGCTTCTTTTGGGCGGAGTGACAAAGGAATTTTTTGTACCATTTTGGGTCATTTTGCTGTGTGCCACAGTTATGGCTATAGGTACTATGATTGGCGGTTGGCGGATAATAAAAACTCTAGGGGTTAGGTTGACCAGGCTAGAGCCCCAGCACGGTTTTGCCGCAGAGACAGCTGCAGCGAGCGCGATTGAACTTGCATCCCGGCTTGGAATTCCGCTTTCGACGACCCATACAATCTCTACAGCGATCATGGGTGTTGGAGCGGTACAACGTCGCCAAGCCGTGCGCTGGAGCGTGGCTCGAAATATAGTCTATGCCTGGATTTTGACGTTTCCCGTATGTGGGTTGATCGCTTGGAGCGTATCGAAATTCGCGATGCTGATTTTGAGATAACCTATTAGAAAAATTTCAATATTTCTGGCAGAAGTTTGGGATGACAGGCAACGCTTTGGTATGAATGTTGGGAATCATTTAGATTAAGAATTAATGGTTTGCCATCCCAATCAGTTAAGATTCCGCCACTTTCTTCCACGATCAATTTTCCAGCAGCGATGTCCCAGATGTAACAATGGCCGTTGATCTCAGCGCCCATAACGTTTTCGGCGACCTTAGCCAGGTCGATTGAACTGCTTCCAACAATCCTGCTTGCGCGAATGTGAGGAAAAATATTTTTTATTATTTTTAGCTCCTGATTAAAAATTTTCTGATCTCGATTAAAAATTACTGCAACTAAAGAGTTTTTTAATGGGATTTTTTTTATGACCAGCCGAGTCTTAATTTTTTTTGCCATCTTAAAGGCGTCCTTGTTTTTTTCTGCAGAGAATTCTTCATCAAGAGCAGGATTGTAGATGACACCTGAAATAATTTCCCGATTCAGTACACAACCGATGGAAACTGCCCAGTAATCTAAACCAGATGCAAAATTATTTGTCCCATCTAAGGGATCAATGATAAAAGTATATTTTCCTCTGATGACTAGATTTTCTTCCGAGATAAATCCAATCTCATTTTGTTTATAACCGCGTTTCAGCATATCCTTAGAGATCAAATGTTGAATAAGATTTTGGCTTTCCAAATCTGCCTTTGTGACAATGTTTTTGTGAGAATTTGTTTTGTAGGTTACTTTAATGCCTTTTTGAAAATAGGTTAAAAGAAGTTTTCCCGCTTCACGCGCGGCTCGTTGGATGACTTCAAGCATGTCGATATTATACCATCTATTGATATAATGAGATTTATGGATATTCTAGAGGTCAAAAATCTGAGCAAAAAATTTGACAAATTCACAGCGGTCAATGACATCTCGTTTTCTTTGCGGGAGGGTGAGATATTGGGTTTGCTTGGCCCAAACGGCGCAGGAAAGACTACAACGATACAAATGCTGTTGGGAATTCTTACGCCGACTTCTGGAAAGATAAATTATTTTGGAAAGGATTTAAAAGAAAATAGAGGGGAAATTTTAGAACAACTGAATTTCTCATCTGCCTATACTAATTTACCATGGAGATTGACAGTTAAAGAAAATTTGACTTTTATTTCTTATCTTTACGACATAAAGAACAGAAAAGAAAGATTACAAAAAATGATTGAAATTTTTAGAATAACTGATTTACTAAAAAGTGAAATTCATGAGCTCTCTTCAGGTGAGAGAACGCGAGTTAACTTAGCAAAAGCTTTGCTTAACTTTCCAAAGGTATTACTTTTAGACGAGCCTACAGCTTCATTAGATCCAGAAGCAGCCAAGTACATCAGAGAATTTTTGCTTGAAGAAAGAAAAAAATTTAACGTTTCCATTGTTTTTACCTCTCATAATATGCCTGAAGTCGAAGAGGTTTGCGATAGAGTAATTTTTATAAATAAAGGCAGAATTATTTCAGATGACACACCGCAGAACCTTGCAAAAACGATCGATACATCTCATGTTGAACTCAATGTAGCGGATGGGTTGAAGAGGACGGTTGAATTTTGTAAAACACAGAATATTTCGCATAAATTAAAAGGTAGAAATATTGTTGTTGATCTAAAGGAGAAAATGATCCCTGATTTTCTCAAGGGTTTGATGGATAAAGGCGTAACTTACGATGAGATTAGTATTGAAAAGCCTACACTGGAAGATTATTTCTTAAAAATTGCAAACAAAACAAAATTATGAAATGGCACCGGATTTACGGAATGATTTTACGTTACATGTATCATTTCAAACATAGCTTTGATAGGATAAGTGACGCTTTTTATTGGCCTACGCTTGATCTTATTATGTGGGGTTTGACTAGCGTTTACGCAAAATCTTTTATGCCGCAGTCTTCGCAAATTATTCTTGTTATTCTATCCGGAATAATTTTTTGGATTATTATTTGGCGAGGTCAGTATGAGATTACTGTAAATTTACTTGAAGAACTCTGGAATAGAAACCTAGTTAATATTTTTTCCACACCGCTGAAGTTTTCAGAATGGTTAATATCATTTATTTTGGTAGGTGTTGTTAAAGCATTTTTAAGCTTCAGTTTCGCAATCTTTATGGCTTACTTACTTTATAAGATAAAAATCTTTTCTTTTGGTTTCTATATGATTCCGTTTATCATTTCTCTTCTTTTGAGTGGTTGGTGGGTAGGTTTCCTAGTCGCAGGGGTTATCTTGAGATTTGGATCAAAAGTGCAGACTTTAGCCTGGACTACGGTATGGATTTTGGGTCCTTTCTCCGCAATTTATTATCCTGTATCTATTTTACCGCAGTGGGCTAAACTTATCTCATCTATGCTTCCGATGAGTTATGTTTTTGAGGGGATGCGAGAGGTAATCTATAAGGGTCACTTTGATCTAAGTAAGCTGATAATAAGCTTTATATTAAATTTTGTCTATCTTATTCTCTCAATTATTTTTTTAAGGAAAAGTTTTGATAAGGTTTTAGAAAAGGGTTTAGTAAAAGTTTATTAAACGCCTCTTCTCCAAGCTAGAAATTTTTCGTAGAAATAAGTCAGATAATATTTTGGCGATAAAATAAGATCTTGTGTTGGTAGATAGTCTACTTGATATCCACCAAAACCTTGTTTAAATAA
>CAYSQE010000013.1:0-42035 GCA_964433155.1 uncultured Gammaproteobacteria bacterium
GATCGAATTCCAGCAAGCTCGAGCCTTTGTTTGATGTATTGTGGCGATGGCCCAATCTGCACTCCATCAATAATTACAGCCAGAACTCGATTGGTCAATTTGTTTTCATCTTCAATTGCCAGTCTGAAATTATTTTCAGATAGTGTTGGAAGTTTAAATGTTTTCTTTATCAACTTGGCTTTTTTTCCAAAGCGTGGCAAGATAGCAGAAGCCTCTCTGGCAATTCCAATAACAGATGCCATATCAATTCTATTGGAGGTCACCTCTATATCATAGACAAAATCACCAGTAACCTTTGTCACCGATTCCACTGATGGACCGGATAATGACAAATATTTTCGAATTTCTGCCGGCGCTGCGTCAGTTTCCAAATATTCCAATAACCATGTATGAGTTATTTTGATATTCATATTAAAATTGTTCTAAGAATCTAATATCGTTTTCGTACATTATCCTCAGGTCATCCAGTTGAATTCCTTCCTTCATCATTATGCATCTTTCTGGCCCTATACCAAAAGCCCAGCCTGAGTATCTATCCGGATCAATGCCTCCGGCCCTTAAAACATTTGGGTGAACCATCCCAGCTCCGCCTAATTCAAGCCATCCAGATTTACAAACTTTACATTTGATTTTGTTAGGCATGATAAAACCAGTTCCATTGCATACTCCACAACTTACGTCCACCTCAAAGGAAGGCTCGGTAAATTGGAAATGGAACGGTCTCAACCTCGTCTCGCGGTTTTCTCCGAAAAACTCTTTAGCAAAATAGTCTATCGTCCCCTTTAAATGAGTAATATTTATATTTTTATCCACACAGAGTCCTTCAAATTGGTGAAACATTGGGGTATGAGAAGTATCCCAATTTGGACGATAGCATTTGGCGATGTTGATCATTCGAATAGGAGCCTGTCTTCCAGCAGGCAGGGATTTTTTCAGCCTAATCATCTCCCTGACTTGACCAGATGAAGTGTGTGGAGTAAGTATCATTTTTCCATACCTTGGATGCTCTGGCGCATTGATAAAGAAGGTTTCAAAATCATCTCGTGCTGGGTGGCCTTTGGGCATATTTAGGGAGTCAAACGAAAAGTATTCCCACTCCACCTCAGGATATGACATTCGAATAAAGCCTATTTTTTGAAAGATTTTGCTTATCTCCTCAATGGCATATGTTACCAGATGAAGACTACCTTTCGGATATTTTTTTCCAGGTAGTGTAACATCATAATATTCATTATTTCCTTCACGTTCCACTAGTTCAGTTTCTTTAACAGCGATTGATCGATTAACTGCAGTTTTGAGCTCGTTTATTTTTCTTCCGTAATCCTTCTTTTCCTCTTGCTTTAATTTATTAATAGATTGAAGTAATTTATTGATTAAACCTTTACGACCAAAATATTTTATTTTAAAACTTTGTAGTTGTTGAAGTGATTTTATTTTTTGTAGTTCGTTTTTATACTGTAATTGGAGTTTATCTACGTCTGTAACCATTTAGCAATAAAACAATGTAACAATGTTTATCTCACTTTTTCAACAATCTTTTCAAACACCTTTGGATGTTCAACGGCAATTTGAGCCAATACCTTCCGATCAAGTCCTACTTTTTTTTCCTTAAGTTTATGGATAAATTCGTTATATTTCATTCCCAGTGAGTCTAAAGCGGCATTTAACCTTATAATCCATAATGTCCTGAAGTCTCTTTTTCTGTCTTTTCTACCAACATATGCGTATTGGCCTGCATGAAGAACTGCTTCCTTGGCTTTTTTAATTTGCTTGTGTCTCGTCATCCAATATCCCTTTGCAAACTTCAGCACCTTTTTATGACGACGCCTAGTTGTAGTTCCGCCTTTTATTCTAACCATTATCTATCATGCTTTCCCTAGCATTTTTTTAATTTTAACTCTGTATTTTCCAGTTACTTTTTTCATCTGCTTCAATCTCCTAATTTGCTTTTTGCTCTTTTTTGATCTCAAATGTCTAGAGTAATGAGGTCTATGCAACAGTTTACCCTTTTTTGTTAGTCTAAAACGTTTGGCTGCAGATTTACGTGTTTTCTGTTTCATAAATGTATTATGTTTGTTACTTCTTTCTAGCCACTACCGACCGCATCACTCTTCCCTCAAACCTCGGCGGTTTGGAGACATTAATTTCCCCTAGTGTCGATATAAATTTATTAATAAGATCAAAGGCCATACTTTTTTTTCCAAGTTCTCTTCCTCGCAAAGTCAAATTCAGTCTAACTTGATTACCGTCTACTAAAAACTCTTTAGCTTTATTTTCTAACCTCTGTAAATCTGCCGGAGCGATAAAAAGCGATAAACTAATATCTTTAACGATGCTTTTTTTAATACCTTTTCGAGCTTCCTTTTGCCTTTTTTCCTCCTGATAGAGAAACTTTTTAAAATCTATGATCTTAGCTACGGGCGGATTGGCTTTTGGAGCTATAAGAACAAGGTCTTCTTCTGATTCAAATGCCTTTTTAATGGCGTCAAATTTGCTTAAAATTCCGACCTGCTTTCCCTCGTGATTAATGACGCGCAAGGTTGGCGCTTCAATCCTTTGATTAAGAAAATAAAATTTTCTTTTCGGTCTTGGCCTATAGAAATTTCTCAATTTGAGTCTTCAGTTTTTGTATGAACTCATTAATATCCATTAATCCCAAGTCTTTTCCCTCTCTTGTTCTGATAGATGCTTTATAAACTTTATTAACTTTATAACTTTCTAACTCGTTCTTTCCAATTATAACCATATAGGGAATCTTTTGCAAGGTCGCTTCACGGATTTTTGCTCCGATTGTCTTATTTTCATGATCTAAATAGACTCTTATTCCCGAATCTAATAAATACTTTTCCACCTCTTTGGCAAAACTAATTTGCTTATCTGAAATGGTAAGAACTGCAACTTGGATGGGGGAGAGCCAGAGAGGAAAAGCTCCCGCATAATGTTCAATTAAAATTCCCATAAATCTTTCAATTGACCCGATCATTGCAATATGTAGAATTGCGGGCGCAGCTTCTTTACCTTTTTCATTAATGAACTTCATCTGGAAATTAAGAGATTGTGCAAAGTCTAGTTGAACTGTAGAACATTGCCACTCTCTTCCAATAGAATCCCTGATTAAAAAATCAATTTTTGGACCATAGAATGCAGCTTCACCCTCCCCAATAAATGACTCTAAATTCTGTTCACGAGCAGCGTCTTTTAATGAAGTTTCAGCAACTGACCATATTTTAGGATCTCCTATATATTTATCTGAATTTTTTTTATCTCTTGTAGATATTCTGACCCTATAAGACTCAAAACCAAAATCTAATATTATTTCTTTTATCAACTTTATTACCTTTCTAAGTTCGTCACCAATATTTTTGCTGTAAGGTTTAACGAACGTATGAGTATCGTCGATCGTTGCCGATCTAACTCTCAATAAGCCATTCAGTTCTCCGCTTTTTTCATATCTATAAACAGTTGCATTTTCTGCAATTCTTAATGGAAGCTCCTTATAGCTTCTTGGCTTTGACTGAAAAATTTTGAAATGATGTGGGCAGTTCATTGGTTTTAATATATAGTCTTCATTGTCAAGCTTCATTGGATTAAACATTGCATCATACTTACCCCAATGCTTTGAGGTAACATAAATCTTTTTCCTCGCAATATGTGGGGTCCAAACAAACTGATAGTCATTACTCTTTTTTTTATTTATTAAATAGTCCTCTATTGTTTTTCTAAGTATGTTGCCTTTCTGTGTAAAAAGTGGAAGTCCACCACCTATCTCATCAGATATAACAAATAAATCCTGTTCCTTTCCAATTTTCCGGTGGTCTCTTTTTTTCGCTTCCTCCCTTTGCCATAGATATTTGTCTAACTCTTCTTTGGTTGGAAAAATTGTTCCATAAATTCTCGTCAACATTTTGTTTTTTTCATCACCTCGCCAATATGCACCAGCAATGGAAAGAAGCTTAAAATTCTTCAGCTCTTCCTTAGGATTATTGCTATGACCACCTTTACAAAGATCAAGAAAATTACCCGGATCATTTTCTTTAAGTTTTTTTCCATCCTTGGCAAACTCACGAATGAGCTCAACTTTATAAGGATTTTTAGCAAAATCTTTTAGCGCCTGTTCTACGGAGACTTCTTTCTCAACAAAAGGACCCCATGTTTTAAGTAGCTCCCTCATCCTCTTTTCAATTTTGGCTAAATCAGCCTCAGATATAGTCCATTTACCCATATCAAAGTCCTGATAAAAGCCGTTTTCTATTGAGGGCCCTATCGCATTGTGAGCACCAGGGTATAAATCTTTAACCGCAGCAGCCAGAAGATGCGCACACGAATGACGAAGATTGCTTAGATAATCCCTGTTTTTATTCATATGAGTGATTATACAAAATAATAACTAACTATCCTCCTCATCTTACTTCAAAACTTAGCTCTTCGCTATCCGCTCGTCGTTTTGAAGAGCGATGTTAGGAGCATTTAGATTGCGTAATCTATCTACAAAAAAACCCTCCTTTCGGAGGGTATCATATACTTAAAAACAACCCTCCGTTTACTTTGGAGTGGTTGTGGTGCAATTTAATATTTTTGCGTTTATCATCTTTTTATACTCTACCATCAGACTAGCTTAAAGTCAAGAGACTTATTGATAGACTTTAGTAACTAGCAATCAGATTATTTAGTTTTTGCTCCAAGATAAATCCTTCCCATTCCAAAGCGATCACTAGCGGCATAGAGAAGTGAACTCGCTGCGGAGTGACCGCTAATTATTGCCTGATGTTTTTGGATTGAATCAAAATATTTGCCAAAAGCTATCATTAATTCATCTACTTTTGTATATTTATCTCCATAGGGATTGATTCAAAAACCTTCGTGAAATATGTCGAAAGAGTATCCTAATATTCTATCTAATCCACCAGCTGAATGAAGTAATTTAACTGGTCCATAAGATCCTCCCATTGCTGCTTTTAAGATTTTTCGATATTCAATGGAAAAACTTGGATACTTATCGACACCTATAAATCTTTCGCTATCTAAATACTCTTGGATAGAATTTGGAAGTTCTGCTGTTCTAAAATGCTCGGAAAGAAGTATACCTGACATTGTAACTACGCCACCCTCTTGTAAATAATCTAACATATTTTCCCAACCTTCCTCTATGGCGGGCAAGCTACTTTCAAGAATTTCTTGATCGGGATATTTTTCTTTTAATTTATCATAGACAAAATCAGTATTATGTCGTAATCGAAGAACTAACTTACCGCCTTTCCAAAAGTAGGAACCGGGCCAGCTATTTGAAGATCTTTGATAGTCTTTCGGCAAATTCCTATTTTTAAATTCTCCTACCATAAAACAGCTTATTTTATCATATGAGCGTTAATATTGTTCGAGAGGATTTGTCCTGAAGCAGAACAAAGTACGCTTCAGGGTCCTGTACCGATCTTTGATCTTGTACTGGGAAACCTCTGGTCTTCCTGGCAATAAACGTTGTGGGCGCATCAGGACTTGAACCTGAGACCTTTACAATGTCAATGTAACGCTCTAGCCAACTGAGCTATGCGCCCAATAATTTTTCAGAACTTTCTTCAAAAAATTTCTACCCCACTGAGTTTTAAAAAACTTCTCTCTACTCGTTGCATCTTGCTGATGTAAATATGCTTCATAATAAATCAACCTAAATGGGCGTCTATATTTAGTTATAAACACCTTACCATCATTATGTTCTTGAAATCTTCTTTTTAAATTATCAGAATAGCCTGAATACAACTTCTTATCCTTTAGACTTCTTAAAACATAGACGTAAAACATAATGTCAATGTAACGCTCTTCACCCGAACAAATTTTCCGATAATTTGTTTCCCGCGGAAAATTTGAACGGGTAAACCGCTGAGCTACGAGTCCATAAGTTAATGTATATTATAGCCCAGTTTTCTTGCTCTTCAAGCTCATTCTAAACGATTTAATGCTATAAGATTATACTCATGTCTGAAACTAAATTAATCCATATATCAAAAAACCCCTTCTTTTTAATCTAAGCTCTAGCTAAAGTACGCATTTATTACATACTTGACAGGCTCATAGCCTTGTGCTATAATACTATCATATCCTAAGGTTTTTCTGCTTCGGCATAAAAGCTTTAGGATTTTTTTATGAGGTAGTGAATACTTCGACTGCATGGACATAGACCATGAGTCGAGCATGAACGTAGGCGGGTTGGATTGATTAATTTATTAGATAAGTTTAAGGCCGATACTATCCATGAAAAAAATAATTACAACCATCTTATTCACCATCGGACTCCTTGTTATGCCCGCTAACATTTATGCCCAAAATGTGGCTGGACATTCTGCTCAAATTATACCTGAGATTGTTACCGCGACTGAGCAGAAAATTGTTAAAAAAAAACTCGTTTTGCAAAGAATGCTTAAAAAACACAACTCTCCTTTATCCGATTCCGCTGATAGCTTCATCACAACCTGTCAAACCTTCAAATTAGAGTGTTATCTTCTACCTTCGATTTCAGGTCTCGAGTCTAATTTTGGGAAGTTTGTCTTACCAAACTCTTTCAACCCTTTTGGCTGGGCTGGCGGTTACATGATATTTGAAAGTTGGGACAAAGCTATAGCCGAAGTTGGAAAAGGGCTTAAGGAGAACTATGTAGCCAAGGGGGCTGATACTGTTGAAGAAATCGCTCCTATCTATGCAGAAAGCAAAACTTGGGCTCCACGCGTACAGTACTTTATGAACGAATTTAAGAAAGAAGAAGAGAATCTTGATAGCATTTTAGACCAAAATGCAGTAAACTTATGATACCACTTCGCTCTGATAGAAAACATCGGAGCTTCGAGGTATTATACAATTAGATAATCAGTGTAGGCAATACTTCCGAAGCTTTATAAGATTCAATAAATTAATTATTTCAAGCGAAGGAGTATGACAATGTATACGCATAAAATCAATAAGCTTGCAAAAAACACAATTGAGATCATAGTTGATATTCCAAAAGATACGGTAAAAAAAGAATATGATAGTTCGTTTTTATATCTTAAGGACAATTTAGAACTACAAGGATTTAGAAAGGGAAAAGTACCCAGAGAGATTGCGGAAAAAAATATAAAAAAAGAGCTGGTCTACGAGCAGATGGTAAAGTCTCTGGTGCCAAATATCTATCAGGAAGTGATTAAGAAAGAAAACTTAAAACCAGTCATTTCGCCAAAAATTGAACTAATTAAAGCAAAAGAAAACGAAGACTGGCAGATTAAAATAACCTTAGCCGAAAAACCAATTATAGATTTAGGCAGGTATAGGGATGTTATTAGAAAGGTTAGGCTGTCTCAAAAGAAAGAGGACATCTGGGTACCTGGTAAAAACAAAGGAGCATCTGAACCTAGCGAAAAGGAAAAAAGCAAGAATCAACAAGAGTTATTAAATACAATTCTTGCAGCAATTCTCAAAGAAATAAAAATTGAAATATCCGAAATCATCATTGAAGAAGAGTTAAATCATCGATTGACCAATCTACTCACTGACATTCAAAAGATCGGGCTAACCGTGGAGACATATTTGAAGTCTAAAAATCTTACCCAAGAACAACTTAGAGATCGATATCGTAAAGAAATAGAGGAAACCTATAAGCTCGAATTTATTTTATCAGAAGTTGCAGAAAAAGAAAATATTACGGTTGAACAAAAAGATCTAGATCAGCTTTTTGCGAAGATAACAGATCCGAAGGAAAGAGAGTCTGCAAAAGCAAATTCATACTTTTATGCATCAATTTTAAGAAAACAAAAGACGCTTGACTACCTTCTGACTATGTAGTAAAATACTTGCATCATGGCAAATACTATAGGATCTCAACCTAAAAAGAAGGCCTTCAATCAAAACCCGCTAGAGTCTCTGAAAAAAATTGGATCGGGTGCTTTTGACCAATTTTTTGGCAACTACAGCCCAGACTATGCAAGTCCTGAGGATAAGCTTGGTCAGTCATATGAATCAAAAAAACAGTCACCTATTCAGAGAAAAGAATTTTCGCTATTTAACTATCAGCAATATTACGAAAGAGAAATTGTCAGGAAAGAAATAAAAGAGCTGACAGAACAGATAAGAAAAGAGATCGAAATGATCAAAAAGGCTGATAGTGCACTATTACAAGAGGTCAAAGACGTGCAAAAACTTACTCTTGAGTCTCTGCCTGAAAAACCTGGGATCTATCACATTCGATTCTTTGAAGTTCTCTTAAGTATTTTACGTTCAATAAGAGCTAAAATAGGCGAGTCTAGGACCTGGATGCAGGCGATGATAACCAAGAAGAAAAAAAGAGGTTCTCTTTTTATGGCATTGGCAAAGAAAAAAGGTACGATGTATTCACTTTCTCAAGAGCTCCAATCCGCTCGATCTATTCAGTAGAGCCGGATTTATCAGGAGTAAAGTTACTCCATTAACTTTAAGAAATGATTTACACTTCTAGCCCAGCTACCATTGGGTGAAGAAGGCGTATATTTTTCCATTATTTTTGTTGCGGTGATAAGGCCGTTATCTAGGTAATCTTTTTTTAAGCCTGCCGCAACGACCTTTATTGCCTCCTCATAGCCATCAAATCTTATCACCTTGTCTCCATATATTCCCCAACCCCAGCAGTTATGTGAGTCCTCTGGAATGGATCTACAAAGTGTAGACTCCTGCATGGCGATTGCAGGAAGTAGTCGATAGTCAAACCCATTTTTATCCGACTCTCTTACAATCACTTCAGCAAAATCATAAAGTGGGGAACTGTTCTTTCTAAAAAAAATTTTGAGATTTACTACTCGTCCATCTGAGATTTTTGCCTCCGTTTCTATAGAATCAATAGTAAATGGACCATTAGAGAAGTTAAATTGCTTAGCAGGGGTATTACCCTGTTCAATGTCATCGAGTATCTTTTGGATAGCCAACTCACGATGAAAATTCTTCGCAAGACCTAACATAAGATAGAAATTCAAACACAATAATACAATAAAGCAAATCGAATAAAATAATAATTTTCTTCTCACGCTTTAACTATATGAGAAACTACACAGATTGTCAAACTCTATAAAAATAGGTCGGGAAGGGAATATGACTAATAGTCTTATATAGCCTTGTTTCCCAACCTTCAATCTTAAAACCATGAGAAATAATGACTGTATTTTTTTTTAATTCAGTTTCGAACTTTGGCATAAGCTTTTTTATAAGTTCTGGCATAAGAAAAAGGTAGACTATGTCTGCCTGTGAGATATCGACCTGAAATATGTTTTTTCGAATGATTACAATGCCTTCAACTTTTTTCATTTTGGCCAAAAATCTAGCCCATCTGACCAAAATAGGATTTACATCTACTGCGACAGATTTAACCTTATATTTTTTTGCAGCGATTCTTGAAACTCTTGCATCTCCGCAACCCAATTCATAAAATTTAAGATTTTTTTTTAGATTGGCTTCTTTAAGAATTGTCTCTACTTCTTTATTTTTTGTCGGTACATAAGGTGAGCCTTTAGTGTTTGAATATATTAATGAGATTGTATAAATTGAAAAGCTTATCGCAAACAAAAGCTCAAAAACAATAGCTAAAAAGTAAAAAAAAGCGTAGATCATTATTATAGTATAATGTATTTAAGCCTCTGTAGCTTAATGGATAGAGTAGCGGTCTTCGGAACCGCTGGTAGAGGTTCGATTCCTCTCAGAGGCACCAGGGTGACTAGCTCAACCGGTAGAGCAACTGGCTCTTAACCAGTCGGTTCGGGGTTCGAGTCCCCGGTCACTCACAAATAAAAAAGAGATCAATCCTGAACCAGAACATAGTTCGGTTCAGGACCATGTACTGATCTTTGATCTAGTACATGGCTGGTAGAGCGACGCCCTCTTAAAGCATTGGTTGGTAGCTACAGTCCTGAGTGAAGGAACGTCAAACGTTCCGAAGTCGAAGGATTCGAGTCTCGCCGAGCTCACAAAAAATTATTGCTTTCTTTCTGCAAAAATTGTCTGCTGTTTATCATTATCAAAAACCACATTAAATTTAGCAAAAATGTCTTCTTTTCCAAGCAATAGCGGAGTTTTGTTGTTGTCTGTAAAAGAGCAATGAATAGCAAATTGTCTCTCACAGAAGTTAATATTGATTTTCCCTTCCCAAGTTTTGACCAATTCTTTTCCAATTCCTTGAGACTCACTTCCTATAAGCGACTCCTTTTTTATTCCAAGAAGTGTAATCATATAGTAGGGAAGAGTCATACTGTCTGCTCCTGTATCCATGATAAAAGAAAAAGCTCGCCTGCCCCGTATAGTTTCAAGATAGATAGTTACGATTGGATAAGGAATTTTGAGATTATCAACCAATCTGAATTGATAGGGAAATTTGAAAGACATGCTTTACATGAATGGGCGGAATATGCATCACAATTTTATTTTCATCTTTAATTTTTTTCTCATCGATTACTTTATATAGTTTTTTGATATCTTTTCCGAATGCAATTATTTCACCGCTAGCCTGTGATATTAATGCGAATCCACCTTCCTTATATTTTTTTTGCAGTTTTAATAAAATATTTTTTTGGGTTATCATAGTTCCATGGTACTATACAAAGTTATTAAAATCAAACCAACCAGCGATTTCTTTAAGTTTAAGGCAAAACTGCGAGAAATAGGGCAAATTATGGGTGTTTCAGTAGAACGAGCGAAGACAAGTTTGACTTGTCAAGAACTTTGTCTAACTTTATTAAGATGAGGATAATATATAAAAAAGGATTATCAAGAGAATTTAATAATATGGTTTAAGTATTTTAAGATTTAACTGTTATAATAGGATAATTGAATATGTCTTTCAAAACAAATCCCATTTTAGTAAATAACGCTTCTGCTATTTGCCACGACTGTCAAAAGTCAGTTGCTTCAGGTACATTAGAAATCAATTTAGGTGATTATTTATGGGCGAGTGCAGTCGCAACTGGTCAGTTGTTTTTTGCTTGCGCCCAACATCACGATGAAAACAGAAAATGGGGGCAACAAGATTTACCACAACATTCTGACTTTACAATAAAGCAGGGGGGGAAGACAATAGGTGAATTTACCGTTGCAACAATGGTTTCAGAGGTTGGATTGAGGGTTGCTGATCCAGAAATTCAAAGAAAATTATCAGATGAAGCCAGAACTATCAGAAGATCAAAAGAAGGTTTTTAGTTTTAATTGGTAAGTTGTATCTGTAACTGTCTAAAAGTCTGATAAACTTTATACATATAAGTTTCTAAAGTGTTGTAGTCTAGCAGTTTTAGGCATACGTTGGAGTGTGAAAAATCATAAATCAGGATCAAGCGGAGTTTGGCTCTTTATCGCTATTGTCTTTATTATTCTTTTCACAATCGCTGCAGTTATTTGGGCCAAAATATTTTTAGTGACGTCGGGAATTGATTCACAACAGGTAGATACTTATAAAAACGCACTGGATAAGGCAAACGATTTACGGCAAAAAATAGAGGAGAGAAAAATAGATGTTCCTCAATAAATTAGCTTAAAAAAATCTAGAATTATTCTTGCGCTCTCTGAAATTTCGCCTTCTGCGCTTCCTCTTCAGTGCAGAACCATTGATCACCGTGGTCAAAGTTTATAATCGTCGTGGAGTAATGTCTAAAAGTAGGAAGATGGTAATATTTTTTATCGTTATAGTCTAAATTTCCTTTTATTACACAACCAGTGCCACTTACTGCACAAGAAGTCCATAATCCAGTCTTATTCTTATAACCATCATTTGCAGCGGTTATTAATCTTGTTAGATATTTTTGATTTATTCGATCGAGTCCAAATTTGACAAAACCATTCTGCAGAAGATATTCGTTGACAAATACATCGCCGACAAAAACATATACCAATGCTCTTCCGTACTCATCGAGGGTATTTATATCTTGCTCAATACGTACTGACTTATTAAGTAATAATCGATTCAATTCGTTGATTGAATCTTGATAAAAGCATTCATCTTTTTCGGGAGCATCCACTCCAATCAATCTTAACGTTCCCTTTGGTGAAATTGATTTGTTTAGTTCAATCGTATCTCCATCAATTATTCTCACAGCCATAGGATTTTCGCTATCCTTTTTTATAAACAATGATAAGAGTAGATAAGCTATTATGAGCCCTACAGTAATAATACCTACTATAAAGAGATTTTTCAAATTATTTATTTTGTGTTCTTTCTTACTCATATTATATCTAATCAAGCTTTTAACCCCTTACAACAATTAATAACTTCCTAAATGTAGCATATAGTCTGTTGAAATAACTTTAATATGTTAATAAATTAAAGTTTTCGTAGCCAATTATCTTAATATAGTAATTAATTGAAATAATGGCAAGAATTTCAAGATTTAAACTTAAAGATCATGTTCTGGAAAAGTTATTTACCTTGTTTTTTGAGGTTGTTGGCAAAAAATATAGTAAAGATGAGTTTCAAAAAGTAATAAGAGATCTTCTTTCTCCCGTAGAAAGAGTAATGATCGCAAAAAGAATTGCCATCGTGTACCTTCTTCTTAAAGGCATCGATTATAAAATCATTTGTGATGTGCTAAAAGTATCCTCTGCAACGATCTCAAGATACAATTTACTTCTTGAAAAAAGTGATGGACTTGTACCCTCATTTAAAGTGATAATTTCTAGCGATAAAGTTAAACTATTTTTAGAAGAACTGTTCAATACTCTTTTTCCTCCGGGTGCATATGGAGTTAACTGGAAAACCGCTTGGCAAAGAAAATTTGAACTTGAAAGAAAAAAGATCGAAGGCATCTAATAAACCATACAAAACTTTAATATGTTAATAAATTAAAGTTTTTCAAATACTCTTCTATCTACATTTTTCTTACTTAATTAAGTGATTTGAATAACTATAGGGTAAGCTGATATAATTCACCTCATGTCTGCCGAAGTTCGTTATAAGGGCGTAGCTCTAAATGATGCACCCTCTTTGCTTTTGAACCTGCGAAAAAACGTGGAATTACTCCTGCCGAAATTAGGAGGGAAGATCTTTCTGAACTAACCCTCTGGGTAGGAGATTTAATCTGCCGTGAAGATCTGCATCGCCTTCTCAAAGAAGATGAGATTCAAGCCCTCTCTCGAATCGAATTGACCACCCAAGCCAAGGTGATAGAGCAGACCAAAACTATCCAGAAACCGCTAGCAACCGTTTGAATCTTTTTCTTCTACTTTGTTCTATGACAACAGCGTGTTTTTTCTTGCAATTAGTTGTCGCTGAGCAGTTAGGGAAAGACGCTCCTGCAACAACCGAGGAAAAAAGCGCCAACGAATTGGCCAAAGAACTCCTTGGAAAAAGCAGTGAACACGAGGCGGTGTAAGTTAAGCTGGTGGGTTAAAATTTGTATTAGGAACGACGCTTCTTTAAATAAAGTAGTAAATAGCTTAGACAATCTCTTCTTTCCTTTGTCTCACAAAAGATATCCATTCTTCGACGATTTCAAATATTAGCTTGAAAGGGGCTTCGATCAGGAAATCGAAGATAAAAATAAAGAAATTTAACTTTGCAATCTCGGTGCTAAAGAATTTTCCCAAAGAGAGGATTGGCATAAAGAAAAAATCAGCAACGGGCGTTAGGACTCCTTCTTTTTCCTTGAGACGATACTCATTGACGATCTGCTTAATTCTGTAGGAGAAGAACGTAACTACGCTCACAAAGAAAATAAATATCGCCATACTGATTAAATTAAACTGTAAAAGCAATAATGCTTCGTAGATGAGAGACAGCGTCACAAAAAAGGTAAGAGTATAAAAAATGGTGAAACCAAAGATTAGAACGGGTTTTTTGACTCTTGATTTACGAGGAATATAGGCAATTTGGGTTTCAAATGATTTATCCGCGTCGACGATCTCAATAATTCGCTGGTAGATATTTCGCGTGTTATCTTCGCCAGGAAGTCTAAAAAGAAGAACAATAAATGCCATCAAGATTGGAGGAAAGACGCTATTTATGATAATCGCAGTCAAATTCACCTCACCATAAATATAAAGCGAAGCAGGGTACTCAAGGATAATAGCCAAAAGCATTTTAGTCAGGAATATATAAACAAACGCTTTGATAGCAAGATTTCGCAGTCGAGTCCCAAGCTCCTGATATTTTTCTCTACAGATTTGGTCCACATACGTCCATAACTTTTCTTTATCTTTTAAAATTGTATCCACTAGGCCCAACTTCCTTCTTATGATTTCAAATAAAATAAGAAATGGGGGCATCTGCTTTTTGGCATATTTAGCTAAGTTGTCGACATATTGATTGGTAATAACCGCATCAATTTTTTTGAAAGTCTCAGGTAACTTAGTTGCTACCTCCTGTAATTCAAGCATCTTATAGTCGGCTATTTTTTTGTAAAAAGTAATAAAGAGATGGTAACGTTGGTATGCTTTGTCGCTCTTTCTAAAAGCTTTTTCTATAGCAGCCAGAAAAAAAGCATCTTTCTGCTCTTCGGAAAGACCTTCGAGTTTAATTTTTTTTCTCAAAACTTGATAAATAAAAAATGTGAAATTGGCGCTTTTTGACGTTCCTTCAGGCTTAAGTATCTCCTCAATTTCGCAGGTGATTAAATCAAACGCAAACTGCCCTAGATACTGCTCTTTCTCGAAGTTTCTGCCAACAACTAGAAGTTTTCGCAGCAAGATATATCGATCAAGGATCGATTGAACATTATTGACATCTTCTGCACCAAGACTTTCGTTGTCGAAGTAACGCGCCCATAATAACTCTCTTATAAGATTTTCTGCCTCGTCTGACCCCTTGGGGTTGAGTGATAGTCTTCTTTTTAGAATCCGCTCGATCGCAGCTCGCAGTACTAAATGTTCTTCCCTAAATTCCATTACATTTCTTATTTTCTCGTAGGCTAAGGCAACAAAAGAGACTGCTTGAGAGACAGTGAGTTTAGAAAAATCATCGGGTCGAGGTTTTGGCCTTATCGACTTTAGCGTTGCTAAAAGAGCCTGACTAAACTTGGATAGTTGAATCGGAGTCGACGCCGTCTTCTGCTTCTCATCCATATGAGGGAATTATAACACTAAGCAAGACTTAATGTTTTTCTTTAGCACCAGATCGGAGTATTTTTGATTTTAGTTCTTGGAGCTTATTTTCTACTAAATCTTTTGTTTCTCCTTCAATATTCAAACGAAGAAGTGGTTCTGTATTCGATGTACGTATACTAAATCTCCATGAGGGAAAATCTACGGCTAACCCATCCATTAGAGAAATTGTCCCATCTTTATAGTCGTTTGCAATATTCTTCAATAGCCCTTCAGAGAGATTTATGTCCTTGAGGACAAAATTGTACTCGCCAGATTCTACTGATGATTGGACTTCCTTAATCAACTGTGACAGTGGTTTACTTTCTTCCGTTAAGATTTTCAGCAATCGCAAGATGGTTAAAACTGAGCTTTCGGCGTATCCGGTACTCCTATAAAAATAGTGCCCTGATGACTCGCCGCAAAAAATGACATCTTCACGTATCATATGGGTTGTGATAAGAGCATGTCCAACCTTGCCAACGATTGGTCTACCCTTACTTTTTTTTACTGCATTCCAAATATTTCTTACATAACGAACATCGATGAGAACTTTTTCTCCAGGATATTCCTTGAGAATGTCCTTGGCAAGAAGAGAGGTGATGAGACTGGCTTTGACAACCTTGCCCTTTTCGTCAATAAAAAAGATTCTGTCAGCATCCCCATCTGTCGAAATTCCAAGATCTGCTTTTTCCTTTTTAACCTTGATTTCAAGATCCTTAACATTTTTTTCTTCCAGAGGATCGGGTTGATGAGAAGGAAAAGTACCGTCTAAAATAAAGTTCATTCTAATCAATTTGCACGGTAGTTTTTCAAACAGTTTCTCCAAATAAAGAATACCCATTGCATTTCCTGGATCCGCGACGACCTTGAAGGGCTTAATCGACTTTGGTTTAATTGTGTCAAACGCAGACTGAATCTCATCTTGAACCACTTTTTGATTTTCGCTTACTTTGCCTTTTTTATTAGATGCAATGAATGATTGCTTAAGTACGTTTTCCCTAACTTTTTCCATGCCGGTGCCTTTTCCTACTTTCAGGAGCCTATTTCCATCCCGCCTTACAAATTTAATTCCATTATATTGAGGAGGATTATGTGAAGCACTAATCTGGATACCAGCATCATATCCATATTTGAGGACTGCGAAATAAAAAGTCGGAGTAGATACCAATCCAATATCGAAAACATCTGCGCCCATATTCACCAGCGCTGCTTTTGCTTTATTAAAAAGTGAGGGAGAGGATAATCTCATATCTCGTCCAAGAGCAATACCTAGTTTGTTTTTTTGCAGATCCTTGACAAAAAAGGTATAGATGCCTTTAATTATCTGGCTGATATTTTCTTCGTTGATATCTTGGGGATAAATACCCCGAATGTCATAGGCTTTGAAGATGGATGGATTGACTGTCATAGTAGGTATTATAAGAAATGGCATGCCAAAATATCAAGCGACTCTTTGATCGAATAGGGATTCGTCCCTGTTTTTAGTCCAACCTCAATTTTAAATAGAGCCTCATAAAAGCTGATTAGATTTTCTAACTTCCAAGACTTGGCAATAGATTTAAGCTTGTAGGTTTGCCAACTTTGCATTTTTACCGGTGAAAAGCCCTGTTTTAACAGCAGCAAATTCTTAATCTGTCTCACCAACATAAGAAATATAAAATTCTCATCGGATTTGTCTGACAGACTATTAAGTAGTGAGATAAATAAGTTTCTATTACCAGGATAAGCCGAATCTAATAGTTTAAAAATTGTTTCGCGGGGTCTAAATTCTTTCACTTTTCCAAGCTTGGATAGTCTAAGCTCCCATAATGATACGCTTTCCCACATGATCAACTCTACATCGGTATTTTTTTCCAATTTTTTCAAGTCATTGATCAATGACATACTGTCTCTACGCACATATTTATTCACATTTTGACTGAAAAAAACCCTTTTAATTGAAAAAAGTGAAGGACTCTCACCTAACCACAAAGATATCGAAGATAACTCATCGGGGCGGATGTCTCTTATCTCATACCCCTTCTCTTTATAATCCTTTTTAAGAGATAGAAAATAATTTCGAGACGCACTGGTGTCTTCCCCACATATAATCGTCAGCATAAAAATATTTTACTAAATTAAAGATTATTAAAGATTAGATTTAATCATATTTGTTTGCTTTAATTTGTTAACATATTAAAGTTTCTACTTATTGTTTTTCCTGATCGTTTTTGTTAATATATTTGATATTAGATTTTTGATATTTGATATTACTATATGGCTCCTTTACCCAAACGTAAACATTCAACTCAAAGAAAAGGTAAACGCTTGAAAACCAGGAATATTTTCTTTCGTAAACTTGTGGTTTGTCCAAATTGTAAAAAAATGAAGCTACCTCATAGAGTTTGTAAACATTGTGGTAAGTAGCTATTAGTTCTTAGATTATTAGCTATTAGATTAAGGCGCAAAAAATTTTCTAAAAGCTAACAAGCTAAAAGCCAAAAGCGACAATATGGATCCAAGACACATCCAAAGAATTAAGACAATTCAAAATCTCTTTGCCTATAGTTTTGACCAGAAAAATAACTTACCATTCCCGCAAGATGCAAAAACCAAAAAAATAATTACAAAACTAAAAACGATTGATACAATGGTTAAGCAATATGCTCCACGCTATCCGCTACCAAATATTGCCAAAGGCGACCTAGCAATCTTAAGACTAAGTATCTATGAACTTATTTACGAAAAAAAAACGCCTCATAAAGTGATCATCGATGAGGCTATTGAGTTAGCCAAAGAACTTTCCGGAGAGAAATCTTACGCATTTATCAACGCTGTGTTGGGCAAAATTCTAAACCACAAAAACAAATAATTGTTATGAACCACATTGACAACTTAGAAAAGTCTATTGGAGTTTTGTTTAAAGATAAGACGATCTTGGAAAATGTCCTTATTCACCGTTCTTATCTAAATGAGAATAGGGACTTTTATCTACCCTCCAACGAAAAACTTGAGTTTTTGGGTGATAGCGTACTCTCACTTGTAACCTCAATGCACTTATATAAACATTATCCTCAACTTAAGGAAGGAGACTACACCGAAATTAAAGCGGCGATTGTTCGGACAGAAAGCTTAGCCTACGCTGCCAAACAACTAAAACTCGGATCGTATCTCTATTTATCAAAAGGACAAGATAAAGAAGAAGGTCGGAAAAATATAAATATACTAGCAGATTGTTTTGAGGCTCTTATTGGTGCTATTTTTGTTGATATCAGTTTTGAGTCTGCCTATAGCTTTGTTCTGAAATATCTTTTTGAAAATAAACTAGATTATATTATCAAACACAAACTTTACATGTCACCTAAAAGTAGGTTGCAAGAATATACTCAAGCCAGATTTAAGCTAACTCCTATCTATAAAGTAATCCAGGAAAAAGGTCCAGAGCACGAGAGGATTTTCCATGTGGCAACCTATGTGGCTGGAAAAAAGCTTGGAATAGGAACCGGAAAGTCCAAGAAGCAAGCCGAAGAAGAAGCTGCAAAGAAAACTTTAGAAAAGATGATATAATTATTTTATGCCAGCGACAATAAGACTTGCCAGGATAGGCAAAAAGCGTCAACCAAATTATAGGATAGTTGTCGTCGATAAAAGAAAAAAAAGGAATACTCGTTATCTTGAAAAAATAGGATTTTATAATCCGTTAGATCCTCGGCAAGCTTTGAATATAGATATGGTTAAATTCGACCAATGGGTTAAAAAGGGAGCAGAGATCTCTGAAGGGATGAGGAAACTTTTGAAACTCAAAACCAAGTCAAACTTGGTCAAAAAGGATTCTGCTTAGTCGGGTATTCTACTATTTCTTCCGATTTTATTTCCACCTGAACCTTGTCGAGTACTTTAGCTATAAGTTTTCTATCCTCTTCTGTAAGAGCCGTTAAGACTTCTGCGCCAGTTGCCTTACCACTATAGACATTGATGCTAATTTTTGACCCTGTAAACGACTCCTGGGCAAATTCTAGCTTATCTATGGTTATTAGGCGTCCTCCACCAAGGTTATATTCTTTTAAGAAACTCAGGAACGAATCCGGGTCTCCAGTGCCTTCAATGGTGATTGACAGCTTTCCTTCTGAATTGGCAAGATTGATAGTATAAGCGGTGATTACGAAATTTGTTTGGGCAGATAGTTTTTCAAAAGCAACAATAATCGAGAAAAAATCTTCTTGATTGGGTACAAGTTGTGTAAGTAGAGTATTTATGAGATCGAGGTCAAACTCACCCTGTATAACTTGATTTTTAAAATCGACCAATTCCTTCTTTTTATTCAACTTAGCAATCTCGGTTTCTAAAGCTGCCGTTTTACTTATACTTTCTTGATATTGGACAACAAATATTACAGTCCCCACAATCCCCAGTATAATCAATACCGTTAAAGTTATGACAAATGGTATATTTTGCTTTAGTATCTTTTTTAGTGCGTAATCTAGTTTAATTTTCATTGAGATCTATAAAAACTCCTCTAAATCCTAATTCATAGCCTTTTTTTGAAGTTTGAGTATTACTAAAACTGCTCAAAATCAGCTGATTAAAGTTTTTTAAAAAATCATCAGATTCTGCAAAACGTAAAAAAGAAAGCATTGTGGGAAAGTCTTCTATGCTAACAGAAAATGTGAAAGTCTTTGCTTTGTCGATAACTACAGAGTCCAAAATAGCCTCGGGCGTAGAAGACTTGAGGCTATCTTTTAAAAGAAAGTAATACGGGTAGAAATTGACGTCGCCTTCGAGGATATCCGATAACTGTTTATGCTTGTTTCTAAAATAGACAAACTTGGCCTCAGTCTCCTTATTTGCCAAGAGAAATTCGAGAATGTCTTTTTTTTGCGCAGAAAGGGCCTCAATTTTTTGTTTTTGTCTAAGCAGTATGCCGTAAAAAAAGGCGTAGGCGACTAAAAGAAAAAACAGAGCTATCACAATACCCAACTTGAGCTTATCAAATATTTTTTCAAGATGTAGATATTTTTTTTGCTTTACCAGTAAATTAATTTTATGTGTCATTGCAGAGAGCCTCCTATCGCTGGAATAAACGATGGGATATCCTTAGTAAAAGGCTCAATTGTCCTTGTCTGCTTGATACAATCGAGTGGGTTGTATAAGGAAGTTGGTAGCGAAATAGCGCTCTCGATTTTCTTTTCAATACCCAATATCTCAGATGTTAAATTGTACATGTAAAGATGTTCAATAGAGGCAATCTTAAATTTAGCTTTTACCGAAATGATAAATTTCTGGAGCTCACTGGAGAATACATCGACTGTTGGTTTAAGGATCTGGCCTAAATCTATGGATGATTGCTTAGAAAATCCTACATCCTTTAATAAATTTTTAGCTTTCAAGGGATCGATATTTGCATCAGCCTGAGCTTCTCTTAAAAAAAGAGATAAACCCGTTTCAAATGTGTGGTTATCTACAATCAATTTTAGTCCATGGTGATAAAAATAAAAAGACGTTGATGAATATCCTAAATTTATAAATATCGTACCAGTTTCCTGAGTTTTTGGCTGAAAGCATGTAGATACAAATCGGGCAGAGGCACTCAGTTCATTCTCAATCAGCTCCGGAAAAAGACCAGATGATTCTGTAACCCTTTCTACCTTTTCTATTAAACTTTGAGGCGCCGCAACGATAAGAACTAAAAGCTTGTTTTCGGCCTTATTTTCATGAAGTATCTCTAAATCAAGAGACGTCTCGTCGATTGGCATGGGTATAAACTGATCAGCTTGATATTTTATGGCTGAGAGAAGTTCTTTTTCTTTAAGTTTGGGCATTGTCACAATCTGGGAATAGGTGAAGGCGTCGGGAATAACTACATTAACCGGCCTTTTTCCGATTTTAAGGTTATCGACCATTTTTTTTAAGATTTTTGCTACATCTTCGATTATTTTTTCAGTATCAAGGTCAAAAAATGGAGGAGTATCTTGCTGATAACCTAATAGTTCTACCTCGACTTTTCCGCCGCTCTCTCTAGCTTTTGCCACATGTATGGCTTTTTCTCCCAAATTAACGCTTATTTTACTGTCTGACATAGTTTTCAGTATGAATAAAAAGTTGCTGTAAGTCAAGACCCGATTTATTCAGGTCGCAGATCCGCCAAAAAACGCTCTTCAAGACGTCGAGTGAATAACGAAGAGTTGAGTCTTGAAGTAAGTTTGGGCGGATCAAGAGGTCTTTAGTAAGGAGAAGGATAATTTCTCAGTTTAACAGCATAGATATAATTTAAAACCGCGATATCTTCCACTCTTGTAGAAGAGGTAATATATTCGACGTCATAATTAAAAATAATAAACGGCGGCGAGTAGAGTGAATTTTTAAAACAGGACATATAATCTGCACTAGTTATAAAATTGACTTTCGAACTGGCTAAATTACCTGAACTCAAGGGGATTTGAGGAACCGGCGGCGGATTATTTGCCACATCAATCCTTAAGACTGTACCGCTTTTTGCTACAGTAATGCTGTTACCATATTGATCTTCAAAATATGAAATGTTTCCAGCAGAAGATCCAGCCGTAGTACACAACTCTGTCCCCAAGCTGTCATAAATTCTGTAGGCGTGATTTGTAATTATTGTCTGGAAGGTATTTCGTACAGAGTCGCCTTGCCTTTTTACCTCGGCCAATCTATACAACTTTACTTGTTGTCTTATAACAATATAAAAGATTGAAAACAATGCTGGAATAATTAAACCGATCACTCCCACGACAACCAACGTTTCAATTAATGTAAACGATTTTCTATCTTTTACTAGCTTCATTTTATTCCTCAAGAACTTTAAATACTGTTACAGATTTAACACTCTCTACCTTACCAAGCTCGAGCCAAGACACAGTTATCGTCGCAATGACTTGATTTATATAATCTCCCGAACTCGTAAACTTCGCCTCGCGTTTAAAAATCGATCCTAGTGAGTAATCATTAGGGAAGCAAGGCCCAAGAGTAGGAAATTGTGTGTACGAAGGGTATGTATTGAAACAATAGACAATAGTACAAGATGGATTCGCTGTCAAACAGCTCTGGGTAACTTTTTGAGTAAACGTGCTCATTGCACAAAAAAAACCACAAACATCGCCACCCCATTCCATCTCTTTTTGGGCTCGTAGCAATTCGACAAGATTGTCAGCATACTGCACAGCCCTGATTTTATGTTCGTTATAGGTCATACTTCGTAAAGTAAATGTTGCAACAGAGGCGGCAATTACAAAAAAAATACCAATAATTGTGACAAAAACTAAAACCTCTACCAGAGAAAAAGACTTATTATTAGTTAATTTCATAGTTTAACAGGGTGTGCTCTCGCAAGTCGTATTGCAAGTAGGTGGAGCACACGATCCAGAACAATTTCCTGAACAGATTACTCCGTTGGCCTCAACGCGAACATAGTCGCAGAGATTGGCGGCTGTATGTCTAATAACCAAACACTTTGTTGATCCAACTCCGCCAGAGAGCGGTTTAAATTCGGTTGTATAGGTTCCGTTCCAGAGATTTATATAGTTTGGAGCGGTATATTGTACTTCATTTGACACTCCAACTGTACATCTTGGGAAAAGTCGGTAAGTTCTGGCCGACTGCCTATCAACCACAAAGTTTCCCACAACCGGAGTCGGGACGGGAGGTGTGATGGCGCAAAGAGACGAATCTGCTGTCCGCGCCTTTTTCTTTGCTAACTCCAGAACGTCGATAAACTTTTGCGTTTCGCGGTCAAGATCCTTTTTATCGCTAAAACTTCGATAATAAACAAAACTAAGACCACTCAGAACTATAACTATACTTGTTACTACGATTATTTCGATGAGGCTAAAAGATTTTTTGTTGGTCATATGTTACCAACCTGGTCCTGCTGAACAAGGGCTAACTGTGCCTCCTGAGCCGCGAGAGGTAGAGCTTGATGATACTTGCCAGGCCCAGCAAGGTCTGTGTGGGTCATAAAATGCATCACTAGTTGACCATGTATTTGATTCTGGGGCGCAGTGTGATAATAGTTTAAAATCAACACCATCTGAACGATAAAGATAGGCCCTTTTCCACCCTGCATTGCAAGTGGGTATAGTAGAATCGCCGCCTTTTGGGTCTCTTGGTAGTTGAGACATATAGCCACCAGCAACAATTGCAGGTATGTAATCTACAAAGTAAGGAACAACATCACCGGGTTCTGATGAATACCAGTTTCCTACCGTGGTAGGATAATTACCAACTGTATTTCTATACATCTCCAGAGCAGCCCGCATCTGCTCAAGATCAGCTTTCCTTCTTGCATCCCGAGACCCTTTGCTTATTGAGGAGTACGATACGGCGCCAACGCCTAGCAAAATGCCAATAATAGTACAGACGATAAGAATCTCCACTAATGTAAAGCCAAATTTAATTTTTATCATAGAGTTTATTGATAGGTGACCCCATACGGTCCTAATTTATAGTTGGCAAAGCCGTTACAGCAATATGTACAATCATCTGCTCCGCCCGGACCATCACAATCTGCTGTACGCGCTGTTGTTGAGGTTTCCAGATATGTTCCCAAAACATATGATTTTCCCGAATCAAGGCTACAATATACATAAGATGATGAAGCAGCTGCACAGCCGGCATATACAAGCTTTGGATCCTGCGGAAGCTGTGGTAGAAAATCTTGTAAAGCTTTGGCCAGCGAATTTGCAACACTGCCATCTGTCCAGCAACCTCCTAGCCATCCGCTGTAACAATTTGTCCTGCCTCCAATCAAATCTGTCCAGCCTGTATTTCCACTCGCAGGATATGGATAGATGTCATTTTTGCTTTTATACTGTTCAAGGGCGCCTCTTATATTTTCCAGATCTGCCCTTCGCTTTGCATCGCGAGAACTTTTAATAAATGAGAATGTCGATACAGTTATAATTCCTAAAATAACACTTAGGATACCCATTACGACGACTATCTCGATAAGCGTGAAACTTTTCATATCATGGATTATTGTTGGGAAACAATTCTAAATGTTGTTCCATCTTCAAGGACGACCGAGATATCATAGGCTGTTAAAGATGTACTAACGGTATAGGTTTTTGCTGTTGGATCAGTGATAGTCAAATCGGGTCCGCCAGCTACTGGACAATCTTCTGCAATTGATGTAGAGCCTCCACCAGTAATTATCGGATAAGAAGAACTATTAACCGCATAACACTGTTCAAGCGCATTTTGCATTGCGTGTAGATCAGTTTTTCTCTTTGCATCTCTGGCCTTTTTTTGGGCGGTGGAGTATGAGACAGAAGCCACACCTAACATTATCGAAATAATTCCTATGACAACCAACATTTCCAGCAAGGTAAAAGCTCCTCTAAATTGTAAGATGAGAGATGATAGTTGAAAATTTTTATTCATCAGGGTTGAGTAACTTGATAACATTTGATCGGACAAGTTCCGCCGCAGGCAACGCTATCTCTATCTGCCGAATTTTCAATGCAAGCTGTAAGTGTATAGGTAAGACTTGACATATTTGGTGAATAAAAATAGGGCGTTGCACCCAGAGGATCGCAGGGAATTTTATTCATATAGACCCCAAATAAAGTACCGCAGTTAGCCGATGTATTAAACCTTCCTGAAGCAGCGGTAGGAAAAGGTGTGATATTATCTTGCCTATATAACTCCAGTGCCTTTTGAATTTGCTTCAGATCATTTTTGCGCTGAACGTCTCTTCCTCTTTGGCGAGCAGACATAAAATTAGGCAGTGCCAAAACAGCCAGTATTCCAATAATCGCTATGACAACGAGAAGTTCAAGAAGAGTAAAACCCTTTTTCATTCTTTCATCTTAGTTGCCTTTTTTATAAAAATCAAGAGGTTATCGATAAGGAGTTGCGGATTGATATTATTTTTAAGGAGGCTTCTCATTTGCAGAGCTTTTTTGAGGATTTTTGGATATGAAGCTGACTTAACAAGATTACTTCTATAGTATAGAATTATTTGGTCAATAAATTCAGACGATTGCTCTCTGGTCAACTTTTGAAGCAAATCACTTGACAAAACTTCATATTGAGGTGATTTTTCTAGGCTGTCTAAAAGGCCAATAATTCTTAAGTCAATTTTCCCTTGGCTTTTTTTAATATTTAGGTTAACCACCTTTGACCTTGAACGCACTGTAGGTAAAAGGGCATATTCATTTTCTACAATAAGGATAAAATGATTTGTCTCTGAGCGCTCTTCGAGCGATTTGAGAAATGCATTCTGGGCTTCTATTGTGGATCTATGAAAGTCGTAAAATATGAAAAGTCTCGATTGACCAACCTGTACTCGCAAACTTTTTTTTAACGATCTGATCTGATTAATCGTGATTTCATTTTTCAACGGTGAAATTTCATAAATATACTGTTTAGAAATGTCATTTTGAATTAAATAATTTTCAATAAAAGTCGTTATATCTTTCTTATTTACCGAAACTATAATATGCGCAATCACTTTACTTGCATTTTAGCAAAATTATTTCTATAGTGAAATTATGAATGTAACGCCGAGACAAATTCTGCAAAATCTGGAATTAAAAGGCATTATTGACCATAAAAGAGCTGAAATTATCGAGTACGAGAGCTTAAAAAATAATATTCCTATCGAGCAATACCTATATGCTAATACAGATATTGCCAAAAAGGATATCCTATCTTCTCTTTCTGTGGTGATGAAAATTCCTTATATTGATATCTCCACCTCTGCTGTTGACCCTCAGGCTCTCGGCTTTGTCTCGGAGCAAATTGCCCGCAAATATAATATAATTCCCGTTCGCTACGACCAGCAAAATGAGGGAATCACAATAGTCTCAAGCGATCCATTTGATATCTCAATGTCTGACTTCCTGCAAAGAAAAACAGGCAAAAAAATATTTCTAGCCCTTGGTTATCAAAATGATATAAAAAAGGCAATAGATCTTTCTTATTCTCAAAATTTGTCGCCTGAAGTCAAGGAAGCGCTTAAAGAAGTGGAAGTCACAGAATTAACCAAGCAACCTCGGTCTGTAGGAACCGTCATAAAGGAAGCTCCCATCTCAAAAATAGTAAGCACAATTTTGGAGTTTGCGGTAAAAAGTAGAGCATCAGACATCCATATAGAACCCGAGGAACTAAAAACCAGAGTTCGCTATCGAATAGACGGGATTTTACAGGAGAAACTCTCGTTACCGAAAGGCATTCATGAGGCTCTAATATCTCGGATAAAGATCTTATCTGAGATGAAGATTGACGAAAGACGCGTACCTCAAGATGGTAGATTTTATTTCAAATTAGGAAGCGAGGAAGACGATTTACGTATATCAACTCTACCAACCGTCCACGGCGAGAAAATAGTGATGAGGCTTCTCAAAAAAACTGGAGGACTGCCTACTCTTACTGAATTGGGACTTAGGGGTTCGCCATTGAAAAGTCTTGAAGAGTCTATTCTCAAGCCCTATGGCATAGTACTCGTAACTGGACCGACCGGATCTGGTAAAACAACCACATTGTATTCTGTCCTGACAATTTTAAATAAACCGTCTGTCAACATTGTCACTTTGGAAGATCCCGTCGAATATCAGATTATAGGAATCAATCAGGTTCAGATCAACCCTCAGGCCGGATTGACTTTTGCAACAGGTCTACGATCTTTTTTAAGACAAGATCCCAACATCATTCTGGTTGGAGAAATCCGTGATAAAGAAACTACCCAACTTGCTATACAGGCTGCCTTGACGGGGCATCTTGTTTTTTCAACGCTTCACACCAACGACGCAGCAACCGCCATCCCGAGGCTCATCGATTTGGGTGGCGAGCCTTTTCTTATTGCCTCAGTCTTAAATGCATCGCTTGCTCAACGAATTGTTAGAAGAATATGTCACTACTGCAAGAAAATATATTCGCCAAATGATGAAGTCGTAAAAAATATTAATGTTGTTTTGGGAGATTTGATGCCAAAACCTTACAAAGACGGTAACCCAATTCAACTTTCCAAAGGATCAGGATGTGACGAATGCGAGCATACTGGTTACCTTGGACGTATAGCCATTTTTGAGGTATTGAAAATCTCTCCAATAATCAATACAATGATTCTAAGATCGTCAACTGCCAAGGAAATCGAGGCTCAAGCTAAAAATGAAGGCTTGATCAACATGAAGCAGGATGGATATTTAAAAGTTTTAGACGGAATAACAACGATTGAGGAAGTTTTGAGAGTAGCAGAGATTTAATTAAAAATTTCAAATTTCAAATTGAAAATTTAAAAATTAATTTATATGGATATTTATCATCTTTTTGATTTAACAATAGAGAAACAGGCGTCTGATCTTCATATAATCCCAGGATATTATCCTGCAATCCGGATAAATAATGACCTTTTTTATGTACGATCAATGAATGTTCTGACGCAGGAGGCGGTTGAAAAACTTGTTTTTTCCATCCTTTCGGAGGAACAAAAAGAAAATTTACTTGCAAACAAAGAGGTCGACCTTGGTTATGAATACAAAAGCAATCGATTCAGAACCAATATTTACTATTCGAAAAATAAGTTAGCCGCAGCTTTTAGGCTCATTGGTAGTAAAATTCGCACAGTCGAAGAACTCAACCTCCCTCAACAATTTCATCATTTTACTGACACGAATCAAGGTCTTGTACTTATAACTGGACCCACAGGAGAAGGGAAATCAACGACGCTCGCGGCAATTATCGATGAAATCAATCAAAAGTATGCAAAGCATATCATCACTATCGAAGATCCTATCGAGTACGTCTATCCTTCTGCCAAATCAATTGTCTCTCAAAGGGAACTTCATCAAGATACGCATTCGTGGAACATTGCCTTGAGATCTGTCCTGCGTGAAGACCCGGACGTTGTTCTAATTGGTGAAATGAGAGATTATGAGACTATACAGTCGGCTCTGACAATCGCTGAGACTGGTCATTTAGTATTTTCAACCCTGCATACTGGATCAACACCAGAAACAATTAACCGAATAATCGACGTTTTCCCAGCCAATCAACAAAATCAGATTCGTTCGCAACTCTCGTCAGTCCTCAAGGCGGTCATAGCCCAACGGCTTATACCCTCACTTGATAAAACTCGAAGATTGCCAGCTGTCGAGGTTTTACAAAATATATCATCTGTAGCCGCAGTCATTCGTGAAGGACGAACTCATCTTCTTGATAATATCTTAGAAACCGAGGAGGAACAGGGTTTATTCCTATTTGAAAAATATTTATTGCAAATGTATGAGAAAAGCCAGATTTCCAAAGAAACTGCCCTTACCTATGCAATTAGAGTAAACGAGATGAAGAAGTTCCTCAAATAATATGTTGTTTAAATATAAGGCAATCAAAGATGAAAAAGTCGTCGACGCTCAAATCCATGCAGAAAATCAAGAGGCAGTTTTGCGTTTTTTGAAGACGAGCAACTACTTTCCCGTCTCAATTCGAAGACTAGATTCACCAGCCTCATCCCTTGTGGATTTCTTTGTTAACCGAATTACTTTCAACGATATAGTTGATTTTACAAGACAGTTGGCCATCATGCTTAATGCCGGTCTAACACTCATAGATGCCATAGATATTTTAAAAAAACAAACCAAAAAACAATCGGTGTTGGCAATGCTCGAGAATTTGGATAAAGAAATTAGGGGTGGGAGCAATTTTTCTACTGCTCTCAAAAACTATCCCCAATATTTTTCGGGATTATATATCGCACTTGTGAAAGCAGGTGAAGCTTCAGGAAAACTAAGCGATATACTCATCAAACTCTCCGATAATCTTGAGAAGGAGAGAACCTTTAGAGCAAAGCTTCGGGGCGCACTGATCTATCCTGCTTTAATAATCGTAGGCATGGTGATTGTGGCTTTTATCATGATCACCTTTGTCGTCCCACGCCTTCTTGAACTTTATAAAGATTTCGGAGCAGAATTGCCACTTTCAACCAAAATTCTCATCGCCGTTTCGACAATATTTAGTAGATTCTGGCCAATTATCATCGCTATAACATTTGTTGCCGGTTTCCTTGCCAGGAAATATTTTAGCACTCCAGACGGTAAACAGTTTATTGATAGACTCGTCCTTAAGATACCTGTGATTGGCAATGTGATCAAGATGGCTGTCCTTGTCGATACCACTCGAACATTATCTATACTTATCTCATCTGGAGTATCTCTTCTTGAGGGATTAAATATCATTATCGAAACTTCTACCAATGTAGTTTATGGAAAGGCTTTCGAGTCAATCAAAAAACAGGTAGAAAAAGGAATTTCGCTTGGCAGTGCCATGAAACAGACTGAAGTTTTTCCTCCCATTCTGGTCCAGATGACTCTTGTTGGAGAGCAGACTGGTCATCTCGACGACACTTTAGCCAGAGTATCGAGCTATTTTGAGACAGAGTCGGAACTGGCTATAAAAGCTATGACCACACTTATCGAACCCCTCATATTGGTTGTTTTGGGTATCGGGGTTGGATTTTTGGTCTTCTCAATTATTACCCCAATCTATAATCTTACTGCGTCTTTCAAATGATTGTAACGGCCTATTTTATCTTCCTCTTGACAAAAAAAAATAAATGCTGTAGTGTTAAATTTAAGTTATAAATATAAATATTTTATGAAAAAAGCCTTCACCCTTATTGAGCTTCTGATAGTTATAGCAATTTTAGCAATTTTAGCAATAGGAATTCTTGCAGCCATAGATCCGATAGAGCAATTTAGGCGAGGCAGTGATTCAACCGCTATAAATACCGCCTCTGAATACAAAAACGCAGTTGACAGATATTATACAGGAAAGGGAGTATTCCCTGTTTCATTACAATCAGCTGGTGGATCCTATATAACAGGCGGTGTAGGATTTCAGGCGATAACCGAGATGATGACTGCCGGAGAATTAAAAACCAACTTCACAGCAGGATCTCCTCAAGCTTTAAGCAACATTTATGTAAATGTTGCTGCGGCAGGAGCGAATCCAGTAGTTTGTACAAATTTGTATTCAAAGACTTTTAGAAACAACTCAGCTGCTCTGTATAATGTAAGCGGCGGAACACCAGCAGGCACATGTCCAAGTCCCACAAATGCAGATTGTCATATTTGCTATTTCTGAAAAATAAGTATAATTGACTGATGTCAATCAATCTGTTAGCCCCGATAATAATCGGGGCTATTTTTTTGGTTACACTTTCAAATACGCTCTATGGTGGTGATGCAGGAGATTTGTTGTCGGCTATTTTAACCAAGGGGCATGCTCATCCACCAGGCTATAGCCTCTACACACTACTTGGGATTATTTTCAACAAAATCTCCATAGCCTTAATGCCTGCAGGAAAAGTGACTCTAATCTCCGCTCTGGCTACCATCGCTTCACTTATCTTGCTTTTTTATATCATCAAGGAAATATCTAGTCCTCACCTTTACCATAAAATCCTAAATTTAATAACTATTTTCGCAGTGGGCTTTAATTATATTGTTTGGCTCTATGCCATAATACCAGAACTCTTTCCTCTAAACACTTTAATCATTCTATCTATTTTCTACTCTATGCTTAAGTTTTATAAAACAGGTAAAAGTAGATATCTTTATCTTCTCACTTTTTTTATTGGTCTAGGCATAACCCATCACCACACGTTTTTACTAGTACTACCCTCAATTTTTTATCTCATAATCAAGGCGAAGAATAAACTTAAATTAAGTAAAAAAATTATTTTTAAGACTGTTTTTATATTTTTAATAGCTATTTTGCCGCTGAGTTATTTAGTCTATGTCTCAAAATCACAGTCTGAATTTCAGTGGGCGCAGGCAGATACGGTTGGCGGATTTTTTGAACTAATCACAAGACAGATGTATGGGAGTTTTGTTCCTGGATCTTTCATCTCAAATTTAGCCTATCATAGATTACTTCAACTAAAAGTAGTATTTAACTATTCTCTCATCGACTTCACTTTATTGGGAGCGATCTTCTTTTTACTTGGGCTTGTTACTATTTTTAGATTTAAACAAAAGCTTGATATCAATATTCTCACAGCGGTTTTTATAAATATTTTTTTCTTTGGGCCGTTCTATTTTTTTTATGCCAACTTTCCTCTGACTGATAAGTTTTTATTTGCCACAATCGAGCGCTTTTTGCATATCTACTACTTTTTTTTCAGCCTAATTGTCTATTTTGGCCTGTATTTTTTAGTAAAATTACTGCATGATAAAGTCGTTAAAAACCTTGTCAAGAACGAAACACTTCGTCGTACCGCGTCAACATTAATACTGGTAATTTTATTTCTTTATCCGGCAAGTTTATTCTCAAGAAACTATAAATACATCAAGAGTCTTAAAAACGACCGCACGGCAGAAAACTTGGGCAATGATACGCTCAATAACGCTCAAAAAAGATCAATTATATTTTTGACAAAAGATACTCAGCTTTTTGATACCCAGTACATCTATTATGCTTACCCACGAATTCGCGATCAAAAAATACTCATCCATCTATCAAAAATTGCCAGAAGTTATTACCCCAAATTGCTCCATAAATATTATCCAGCACTAAAAATTAAAACTGAAAAAGACGGTTCGCTAAAGTTGTCCAATTTTGTCCTAGACAATAAAGCTAAATTTAATATCTATTCAAACGATATTATACCTTTAGCTACGCTTACAGAATATAGTTGGATTCCCCAAGGGGTGCTATTTAAATTAGAAGAAAAAGGAAAAGTTGATATTAACGAATCACTAAGGAACTTAGAATCTTTCTGGAAGAATTCTCTTAATAAAAATTTAACGTCTGAGGTCAGAAATAATAAAAATAAATTCAAAAATTCATTTTTATGGGAAGTATTGCGTACATACTCAGACGGGCGCGTCAACACCGCAGCCTATCTGCTTGATCATAATCTGGCCGACGAATCTCTAGCTCATATAGAGTCAGTAAAAACACTAAATCCCGATGATAACGATTATTATTATCTCTTATCTAAATACTACGAAAAGAAAAACCAATGTAAAGAAGCGGAAGAGACAATCGAGAAAGCTATTGAAAAATCGCTCGACGCTCTTTTCCTACAACAACTTGCTTATATAGGTAGAAATTGCTATAAAACAGAGCCAGATATGAAAAGGATTGATAATAAGCTAAAAAGCTATACAAATAAATTAAATATCCCTATCAATCGGTTTTAGGCGCCAAAGAAAAATTAGATAGGTCATAAGCGATATTAAAGAAATAAAAAATCCTCTTTTAAATGAATTATTTTCGTATTTTATAACTATTGTGTGGTTTCCTTTAGGAACAAAAATGCCGCTGTGGACAAAGTTTACTTTGTAAAGAGGCGTTTTTTTTCCATCAATATAGGCGGACCAGTCGGGATAGTAGATTTGCCTAAAGGCAATAAAGGTTTTGTCGGAGAAGTTACCTTCATAACTGTGATTTGTTTGAGTTGCTTTTATATGATTTAATTGTGGAGGTTGGAGATTGTTAACTTTATCAAAAACATCACCCTCAATTACGCTTTCATTTTTTCTCAACTTATCAATCGCCAGCAGACTACTAAATTCATTCACATAAGTAATTTTTTTTAGGCTCTGGGGAATATACATGAAATTGTTGTCAACTCCTTTTATTTGATAAAGCCTGACCGTAAATTTTTTATAACTCACAGATGACTTTAAAATAGCCCTATCATCTGTGATAGATTTTGACGTCAGCAGATACTTTATCCCAAGAAGATCAAATAAGTTGATGACCTTTTTTAGCGATCCCTTTTTGTCATCATAAAGAACTATACCGATGTATTGACTCATATAGTCTGCTCTTTTTAGCTTAAAACCGCCTGTATTAATTCCGTAAACTTTTTTGTCAAAGAGTAAGTTAGACTCAGGATATAGGTAGTTTTTGAAAAATAGATATGCTTTCTGATCTTGTTCATTAGCCCAGCCTTTTTTTATAAAAACCTCATTCCAGTCTATCTCTTGGGCAAGCGAGTAGATTAATCCATCATTTAGAGATTTTAACACTGTAGGCTTCTCTAAAATTTTGTTCTTATCTACGAAGAGATGATAGTTAAAAGTAAAAACTATAAGTTCTAAGTTAATTACAAGCAAAAATAAGCACAATAAAACTTTGGCAATTATATTGCTTCTTACATATGTTCTATTGATTAGCTGAGAAAAAGTCAGGATGAGGAAAAAATTGACCAGCAGCAGATATCTTGCCGGCGTACGAAAGAAATTAAAGGGAGGAAAGTTGAAAACAAAATACAGAGGCGAATACTTTCCTAAAGCCAGAAGTAAAAAAAATAACGGCATACCGAGATAATATAAAATGAGTTTATTTTTTCTTATCTGACGAAAATTTACGATTAAAATAATGACGAGCAGGAAGAAAAATATCTGACCGAGATACGGAGTGTTCTCCCAGAAGATTCCCCAGTCCGCAGAAAACGGAGGATAGCTGCCGATATTAGGGTTACCCAGTTTATAAGGCAATATAAAAGTCCAAAGATTATCTGGAACGAAAGGCATAGAGGTAGCTGCCTCATAGGTTAACCCAACCGGACGACTAGCACTACTTGTAAGCAAATATGTAGGCAGTAGTTGAACAGCAGAAAATAAGAAACCCGTAAGAATTAGCAACAACAAGACAAAAAAAGACTTTATTTTCTGCTTAATAGGATATAATACGAACCAAATTATTAGACCAAAAAGACAAAGAAAAAAAACTGGCAGGAATCCAGCAAAGATCATCTGCGAAAAAGTTAGAGGAAAAAGGAGTAAATATTTCTTTTTATGAGTCTTGAAGTATTCGAGCAAAAAATAAAAAAGAAATGGAAATAAGGAAAAGGTCTGAATGAGATTAAAGTGAACCCAGCGTAAACTGACAGAACCATTAAAAGCAAAGACAAAACTCACTAAAAATGCGATCCAGACGTTGATTTTCAGCGACTTTAGTAGTAGGAAGGCTCCAAAAGATAAGCAAAATAGCGAAAAGACAAAAAGGAGGTTATAAGCTAAAGGAAAAGGCAGAAATTTCAGAAAAATAAGATTTGGAAGAAACAGAGCACCAATTTGACCCTCGGCAAAAAGCGGAAAACCCCCCTGCAGCTTATCTGTCCAGAAAGGAAGCGTATTATTTTTTAGATTCTCGGCTAGATAATATTTTAGCGAGAGACCGAGATGGTAGGCATCACTCTCACCAAAATCAGGCGTAAATAATAATTTATTTCCTAAAAAAACTGCTAGAATGGCATATGTTAAAATAATAAAAACAATGTATCTGAAATTGCTCATTCTCATTATCATCTTTTTTGCTACCACACCAAACCTCGGATTTTTTAATATTCCAGCTTTTCTTGCACTTTCTTTTGTTGCAATCATGATTATTGTTCAATTACTTAAGCCTCATTTAACTAATAGGTTTGAATCATTAAACAATAAAAATAATGTTTCATATTTTTTATTAATATTATTGATTTACTCTGGTCTTTATTATGGAGGATTATATCAAAATGTGGAATCAGTTCTATATGGAGAAATCTTTTATTTTTTAACAATTATAGTGATTTTTTTTTATCATTTTTTTAATAATAAAAAACGTAATTCACTTACAGTAATAGTAATTTCTTATCTTATTTTATCCGTTTGGACAATAATATTTTCTCCCCAGCCAAGAGTTGATGTTTTTGTAAATTTAAAGGAAGCACCTCAGAAATTATTGGCTGGGAAAAATCCCTATTCGGAAAACTATACAAAAGTCTACTCTAATGTAAAGCCTGATTACTTTAATTATCTGCCTTTTAGTTTTTTATATCTATTACCATTTGTTTATTTTCTTGGCGATCCTAGATATGGCTCAATTTTTGCTAACTTAATCATCGCTTTGGTCTTAAAAAAAATTGTGGGCAAAGATAAAGATAATATGCGTGATTTATTCATAATGACTTTTTTATTCTTACCCCGTTCATTTTACATCCTAGAACACATGTATCTAGATGTGATCATTTTCACCTTTTATCTTCTTTTTTTCTTTCTCTATTCACAAAAAAATAACAAGAATTGGGCTTTTTTATTTTTAGGCTTATTTTTTAATTTCAAACAACATTTATTATTTTTATTTCCTTATTTTTTGCAAAAAATTAAAGTTATCTTTTCCAAAAAAAATTTTTTCTTTTTCTTACTTCCTTTCGGCTCAAGTCTGATATTTTTACTTATAAACTCCCACGATTTTCTTAAAAATATCCTGACGATTTTTAATCCATTTTTTAATCCTTCTAAGATCCCCAGCCCAATAGAAGGAAGTCTCTCAATTCCTACTTTCTTAAAAATGATTATCCCAGGTTACAGATCAGCCACATATTATTTATTTGGGATTATATTGTTTATGTTTTCTTATATTCTCTTATTGCTCACCAGGCAGTCTTTAATTACAAAAGTAATTGTATCTTTATTTTTCTTTCAGTTATTTATTTACCACAGCTTTTTTAATCATTATTACTTCGTAGCCCTGTTTTTATTGTTAGATATCTATCTCGACTATTTTAAGATTAAACATGTCTAATATCCCAATCGTACTGTATTAACGAATTCTTAAAAGGATTCATTCTTTTTATTTCTTTTGGGTCATATTGAAGTGTCGCACAGTTTGCTACAATGGACGATTTTGTTCCTATTCCTTTAAATCCATTCCAAACTCCTGGTGGGATTGTAATCAAAGAAAAATTATCTTCTCCTGTGAATATTTCCATGAGTTCCCCTTTTGTTTGAGACTTTTGCCTGTTGTCGTATAATGCCAGCTTAATCATTCCTTGGATGACGGCATAGTTTAGAGTCATTTTTGTATGCAGATGCCATCCTTTTATCACTCCCGGATAGACTATTGAAAAATATATTTCGCCAAATCGACTAAATTCCTTATCATCCTCTTTAAGCATATGAAGAATCATCCCTCTTTCATCAGGTATCTTTTTGAGTTGCTTAATATTGACACCCTTGATCATATAAAGATTATAGATGATTTTTTAAATAATACTTATAGGTCTGTTTTAAACCATCATAAATAGAAAACTTTGGCTCCCAGCCAAGCATTCTTTTTGCTTTATTTGAGCGGCATTTCATAAACATTATTTCATTTTGGTGATATGGTACTATGCCGAGATTTACCATACTTTTTATGCCACTAATATTTTCAACCATTTTGACAATTTCTTTTATTGAGAAAGTTTTGTTCTGCCCTATGTTAAACGTCTCGTAAAATGATTTTTTTTGCTTAATAATGTACTTAATTGATTTGATGTATGCATCTATAATGTCCTCAACATAAGTGAAGCTTAGTCGTTGTTCTCCTTTTGTAACTGCAAGAGATTTTTTGTCAATAAATGATTTCATAATGAGCGGTATTATTTTTATATTATCTTTCTCACCATAGGGAGTGAATAATTTTAGTGTGATACTTTTCAACTTATATTGTTTTGTATAAAACCTTAGAATCTGTTCAAAAGCGATCTTAGTTGACGTGTAATAATTAAATGGTTCGACAGAATTATTTTCACTGACAGTCAACTCTGTGGGTTTATATTCAAAAAAACTTCCAGTGTTAACATATCCCTTTAGGTTAAATCTTACAGCCGTATCTAATAATTTGGACGGTATTGTTATGTTTACTTTGTTCATCTCCTCAACCTCTTGTATATTCTGGTGATATTTGACATACATTCCTGACAAATGCACTATGATATCGATTTTATTTGCTTTGAAAACGCTATCAAACAGATTTAATCTATCCACGTTGTAAACTTTTAATTTGGGAATAAATTCTTTTATTCTCCATGTATTGGAAATAGTTCTTTTTAAAAGCACAATTTTGTACTTCTCATTAAGAAGTTTTGGTATAAGATGACTGCCGATAAAACCAGTCCCACCTGTTAGCAATATTGTCATAGAGCCACGATCAACTTTAAGAATATGGACTTAAATATTGAGTTAATATAAAGCTTTAAATTGATAAACAATATGTCAAGTAAAGAAAGATTAAACTCTTCCCAATAAATTGATAATAGTTTTAAATGTTCTTTTAGAGCTTTGCTAAACAAACTTATTGATCCAGAATTCCTATGAATTCTAAACGAACTTAGCACCTGATTTATATAATAGCCATCACCGAATTTCAGAAGCTTAAGCCAAAAATCCAGGTCGCTTATGTATTTAAATCTTTCATCAAATCTTAAATATTTAATTTTAGGAATGCTCGTGCGAAACATTACGCCAGTAGGCTCTCCAATTGGATTTCGCGCGGACTTTAAAATTGCATTTATTAATACTCCACCATTTATCATTTTAGCTTTGCTGAAATATCTTCTTTCCAAGATTTTTTTGCCATTATAAATTATTTGACTTGCATTATATACAAGGTTTACTTGAGGATATTTATCTAAAATTGATACCTGCATAGCAAGAGCATCTTTATGGTTTAGCAAATCATCTGAGCACACTATTTTTGTGTACTTTGCCTTTGCTAATCTAATACACTTATTCATGTTTCCAAACATTCCAATATTTTTCTTGTTTTTGATTATTATTATTCGATCGTCTTTAAATTGCTTTACAGTATCGATTGTCCTATCGGTTGAGTTATTATCGACAACATAGAGCAAAAAATCCCTATATGATTGGACGAGAATACTTTTTATTGTATCACTGATATATGCCTGAGAATTATGGCAGGGAATAAATATATTTAAGGCTGATTTCACTTTCATAATGAAGAACATTATATTTAGAGTTGACTATTTTTTCAAAAGTAATTAAATTGATATTATGAGGTCGACAAAAAATAGCGGTTTTACTCTCGTTGAACTTCTTATATCTGCTATTCTTCTTGCAATACTAGCAATCGGCTTTATCACTGGCAACTATTTTCCCTCAGTCAGGAAAGGAAGAGATGCGGTAAGGAAGGCTGATCTGCAAAACATCCAGAAAGCGCTCGAGCTTTACTATGAAGACAATAGAGCCTATCCAATTGCAAATGGAAATATTTCTCTCCTTGGTAGTCCATTCCAATCTGGAGGACAAGTATATATGCAAAAACTCCCCAATGATCCTGTTTCTGGTAAATGGTACCATTACATCTCAGATGGCACTTATTACAAACTCTTTTCTTGCATTGAATATGATGGAGATGCTGGACCTGGAGTTTGTCAGGGTACTAATGTTGGATATAAGTCTACAAACTGCGGACAATGTCCGCCTCCCTCAGGAAATACTTTATGCAAATTTGCTGTGGTTAGCTCAAATACGTCTGTCACCTGTCCTTAAATCATAGGCTATCCAACTCTTTTTTGGCTTCAGCATCCTGGGGATTTAGATTTCTTAGAATATAATCAAAAGCTTTCTTTGCCTCAGCATTTTTATTGGCTTTTTTAAGTAGCTGGCCTTTTAAAAAATACCCGTCTCTATAGTCTGGTTTAAGCTGTATCGATTTATCGATATATCGAAACGACAAATCACTAAATTGGAGCTTGTTTGAAATTTCATCTACATCTTGTTCCGCCAGAGAGTAATAGATTGCTAAACTATATGGGATTTTCGGATCTGTAGGAGATAGCCTTTGGGCCTCTAGAAGAGCCTCAATACCTGCTTCAAGGTCTTTTCTATCTAAGCTAATTTGATAAAATAAGTAATAATTTTTGGCTCGAGTCTTCCAGTATAAGACATTTTTTGGCGATGCCTTAATGCTTTTGAGATTTAACAAATCAGAAGTTTTGACCATTTCCTTAACCAAATCTTCTTTTTGCTGGTACGAGGCCAGAAATGCAATATTTGCGAATGCATAGGAAAGCTTGTCCTCATATATGTGTTCATACTTAATATTATATGCGCTATCGAGAAACTGAATTGCCTTTTGATATTCTCCAACTTTAGATAAATTGTCGCCTTTGGCATAATTTATATCGGCAAGATAGTAACGAGAGAGATAAAGTAGAAGATAGAAAAAAGAAGATAGAACGATAAGTAGAGAAACTTTTTGAAACAAGGACAGGTTGGGATAGGTTAGTTGTCTATTGCTAATTGCTAATTGTTTGTCGTTGATAAGAACAATAAAAGCAGGAATCAGGTAAAAAAATAGATTTATTGTGGTTGTGGAAAAGCCGAAGAAGTTTGTGATTAAAATCGTTATATAAGATAATATCAAGCATATTGTTAATAGTTGATTGTTAAGTTGTTCCCTTGTCTCATTATTGTCTTTTTTTGAATTTTGACTAGCGACTTTGATTTTTGATTTTTGATTTTTGATTTTCTTCCAGCTATATATAAAAACAATTCCGATGAAGGCTAAGTAACTTACAATGCCTGTAAATCCAGTCGTTGCGAAATAGTTCAAGTATTCGTTATGTGCCTTATTATAAAGAAAGTCCCATTCAGATGTCAGATTGTGTTCTTGGGGTCGGACAAAATAGTAACTATAGGCAAACGTCTCAACGCCTGTTCCAAATACAGGATAGCGCAAACCAAGATCAACGGCTCCTTTCCAGACAATTTTTCTCAGATCAGCCGACTCTGTGACATCGTCAGAAGATTTGATTATACTTTTGTTCCATTGATTCATTGCTAAAAATAATATTCCTGAAACCACCAGGGTGATAAAAATAGAAAAAGCCAAACGTTTCGCTATCTTTGTTTTCTGCCTGAGCCGAATATAGACGAAAAATATTCCAGCAACAACTAATCCTACGACAACCGATAACAACGCCGACCTAGATTTGGTAAAAAAAATAGCCATAAATATTAGAATAACAATGAAACAATGAATCAATGAAACAATTTTCTTCCCATCTTTATATGATCTAACAAGAAAATATATTCCGATAAAAAAATTAATGGCTAGATATGCACCCAACCAGTTGGGTTGGCCAAGAGTCGAGAACATTCGCTCAGCTGGTCTAAATTGGTCTGTCCAGCAGCCATTATTAAATTGACCAGTAAACAGTAAACAAGACAGGTCTTTTCCAAATTTTCCCGGTATACCCCACAAAACAACAATAAGTGAAGAAATAAAAGAAATTTTTAATAATTTAAAAACGTACTCTACTTTTATGTTTGAGACAAATCCGTAATAAAGGACAATATATGAAAAGATTGATATTAACCCTCCATTAAACCTACCGTAATAGCCAAATAGAGAGGTCTGTCTATCGATAGAGAAGACCGTAGATAAGATTTGGGATCCTAAAAAGAGTAAAATGGGTATATCAAAAGGCGTTTTTTTTATTATAATTTTTTTTGAAAATACCATTTTTAGCAACCAAAAAAAAGAGATTAAGACTGTCATTAAATAAATAAACATCATCTTATTAAACTCAAAAAGTTCAGAGGTGAATGAGGTCATAATTAAAGGGGTTATAGACAGAAGAGAATAGTAGGATAATTTAATTAGTTTATCGATTGATTCAATAATTTTTGACTTATCCATTGTATGACTAATTTTATCGATTATCTAACAAAAATCAAATTACCGCTTCTTTCGACATTTGATGTATGTTTTGACTTGGGTACATCAAATACCCGCATAGCTATAAGAGAAAAAGGCATCGTATTAAGTGAGCCTTCTTATGTTGGGTTAAATAGCTCAATTAAGGAATACATTTTTTTTGGGACTGATGCTAAAACCATTGTTGGTAAAACTCCCCAGTTTATAAAAATTATTCGACCCGTGGTCGCAGGCGTCATTTCAGATTTTGATGCAGAAGTTTCACTTATTAGTAAATTTATGAGCAGGTCAGTAGCAATATATATTAAAAAGTTTCCGATTTTTAAACCACAGCTTAGAGCTATTGCCTCAGTCCCATTTATTGCTACCGAAATCGAACAAAAAGCCGTTGAAGAGGTCCTTCTGAAAGTCGGTTGCTCGCAAGTTTTTTTGATTGAGAAACCTATAGCAGCTGCAATTGGAGCAGGAATTAATGTTTTTTATCACCACCCGCATCTACTTATTGACTTGGGGGGTGGTCTAACGGAAATGAGTATAGTCAGCGGTGGGGGTGTTGTGGCAGAAAAAACCTTGAAAACTGCTGGAGACAGCATGAATCATACTCTTGCAAATTATATTTATCTAAAATATGGCATAGTGTTGGGTGAGGCAACATGCGAACATCTAAAAATATATTTGTTACATTTTAACGACCAAAACAAAACTTTTACTGTTCGGGGTAAATCATTAGAAAACGGTCTGCCTAAATCCGTTCGGATAAAGTCATCTGACGTGAAAGAAGCGCTACTTGGACATTTCACTCAAATTATTGACGGAGTAAAAGAGTTGATCGAAATATCACCACCTGAGGTCGTGGATGAAATTTATGAGAGAGGGATAATTCTTACCGGAGGAGTAGCCAATAGTTTGGGAATTGATCGTTTTCTTGCGGGCGAATTGAAAATTGATGTAATAAAGGCCTCAAGTCTTGACGATGCAGTAATCAAAGGGTTATTAAAAATTAGTGCCAACCAGGAAGATTTAGTTAAACTTTCAATTCCCAAGATTTAACTGTTGACTTGAATAGGAATCTGTAATAGAATATACATCTGCGCTGATAATACGCACCTTGAAAATTAGTTTTAGTTTAGTAAACGGGTTAGGATCCCGACGTACTGTCGGGACTCTTTTTTAAGAGTTTGATCCTGGCTCAGGATGAACGTTGGCGGCGTGCCTGAGATATGCAAGTCGAACGCCTTGTGCTTCGCACAAGAGATTGTTAGCTTTTAGTTTATTAGCTTTTAGAATTAAATCTAACAGCAAATAGCTATATAGCTAATAGCTCTCGCGCGTAGCGCGAGTAGTGGCGGACGGCTGAGTAACACGTAGGTATCTGCCCCTAGGTAGAAAATAGCCCCGAGAAATCGGGGGTAATATTCTATAGTCCCCGCCTTTGGCGGGGTAAAAAGCTTAACTGCTTGCCAAGGGATGAGCCTGCGGCCTATCAGGTAGTTGGTAGGGTAACGGCCTACCAAGCCTATGACGGGTAGCTGGCCTTAGAGGGTGGTCAG
>CAYSQE010000014.1:0-12221 GCA_964433155.1 uncultured Gammaproteobacteria bacterium
ACAATAGAGAGAAGGCGCTATCTATCGGTCGCTCAATTTTTTCGTCGAAAGAAGACTTGTTTACTTCCCAAGCAATTCTTGGTGAGGTGTTGACCGTGGGAAGCGCTCGACATAATAGACAAGCGGCGATAGACTTTGTACATGATATATTCAAAAGCAAAACGACGATTATTCTTGAGTCAAGAGAGCTTCTTGAGAAGGCTTTCCAGATTTTTCAGAAAATCAAAGACAAAGATGTAGGTTGGGTTGATTGTTATTCTTTTGCGATTATCGAGACGTATAAAATCGAAAAAGTATTTAGTTTTGATCGAGACTTCAAACGCTATTCAGGGGCAAAAATACTCGGCATATAGTTTTTAATCTTCCTTCTACAACTACTTGACTTCTACTTTATAAAGCAATACATACGAAGATGCAAAAACATGTTTAAGAAACGTATATTTTTTGATATCTTCAACCGATTTTTCTTTTTCCTGCGGGCCGTAAAAGACATAGCTTATATTCTCCTTCCTGAGGAAATCATAGGCATCTTTTTCACTCATTGTGCCTGAGAAAAACCGATCCACCAGGTTGATCCTTTCGCTGTAGTGGGGCGTCTCGGGATTGTGACCCACGTAGACAAAATTGCCCGTATGAGCTGGAATATAGTTGCCTGCGTTAACTTGAGAAATAACTACATCTTCATTTTTGCTATTTTTCTCCAGCCACTCCATGGCTTGCCAGTAGTCTTTGAGAGGGTACATGACCTGGGGAGGATAGGGCACCAAGGGTTGACCGGCTACGGCTCGCTGGTGAATAAAGTCAGTTTGGGCACGGATGGAGAAGTAGGATTGAGTTACGCCTAAAAGAATTATCCCAACAAATATGATCAATAAGACTAATAAGACCAATTTGTTCCTAAAGCGAGTAACTATATTTTGAAAAAGGTAAACAGAGAATATTGCAAGCGGAACATGATTGGCCGTCTGGACAAAGCGAAGTTCTGATTGGTAGGGGAATTTTTTGAATACATAAATCGCCGTAAACGCTCCCAAGACCCAGGTTACAAGGCTCAAAAGTTTTTTTTCCTTCCTGATCAATGCTAAGATGATTCCTAAGACTCCAGTAAAAAAGATTGGACCCAAAGCTAAGATATATTCTTTGACATCAAGCGGGAATCGATTATATCTATCAAAATCGACCAAAGACTTCCAAGGATAAGTCGAGGTGATAGATCGAATATAAAGGAGAGGAACAAGAGCCGTTATGATAAGAACAGCTGTGTATATGACAATTTTGACAAGTTGATCGCGATCATAATCGCGAAACCAGATAGTTTTTAGAAGATGATAAAGAAACCAGGAGAAGAAAAAGAGAATTCCAGCTGAGGGGTGGATGAAGAAAGAAAACAATAAAACAATACAAACAATTAAGAATTGAGAATTGAGAATTGAGAATTTTTTAACTTTCAACTTTCCATTCTCAACTTTCAATTTTGTAATTGAAATTGCTAGTAAAGCGACAATAATGTAATTTAGAGTATAGTGTGGTATATAGCTTATCCGCTTTAGTACATCCATCTCTGTCCACCAGGACATGTGATAACCCACCCACCACTCATTTTGATATTTATAAAAAACAGGAAAGCTTGCTGCTAGTAGAGAAAGGAGTACGCCCGGAATATAATATTTTGGTTTTTTGAGAAAAAAAACATTGAGGTAGATTATTGTTAAGACCCAAGCAAAGCTCAATACTGTTCGCAAAAGATGAAAAGTTAGAGGAAGCGAGAGATTGATTAATCCACCGGCTTTGCCGGCGAGAAGATATAACATCTGCAAAAAAACTCCCTTTTGCTTTGGGTTGTTGTCGTACTTATCCACAACGCTCCATCGTCCTTCGGCCCCCTGCTTCATCTTGCTCAAATAAATATTGTAATCATAGGTGTAGATGTGTTCTCCCCAAAGCATTACTCGGTCGCTTGGCATAATATCTACGACCGATGCTTCGTAAAGATTGGGGATGTAGCTGGAAAGTAGAAAAAACATCGCAAAAATAAGTGTTAAAGGAAGATGTAATTTACTGAGGTTTTTTAGCATTTTTGTTTAAATATGAACTTATATAGATTGTACACCAATCAGTTCAACCACTCGATTCTGCTATGCAGAGTTGACCGGTACAGATCGTGGGTTCGTATATTTTTTTACACTTTTTCTCAATTTCTTTAAGAAGTAGAGGCTGGATTTGTCCAGAATAATAATTTATCGTGTAATGCGAGGAACATCTATTAAAATATAGACAGTCGGCAACAATTTTGTTTGGGCAGGTGACAATAACTTTAACTAAAGCTTTGTTGAGACCTGATTGTGTTATAATCCCCGACTGCGGATTGTCATAGAGAAGATTTTTCTTTCCGGAGAGATAGAAAAGATAGGTGTCATCGAGAGATAAAATAAGAATTTCTTCTTCTTTGAGGTGTTTTTTTATGAGTTTTATTTCTTTTCTATACATATTTTCTAACTTTTCAAGCATCTCAGATTTGAACATATCTGCTTTTAATATGCTTTCTTTCTTAAATTTTAGATAGTCAGTCAGTGACTCTTTACCCCTATAAGCTGGGAGAACGATAAGAATTATAAATAAGATTGGTGCAATAGTATGTATTATGAATGGTTTTGTTATTTTTTTGATTAAAAAACCAACCAATAGGAAGAAATTAAGAAGCGGTAGAGGTGAGATGGTAAGAATTGAATGTGGTTGGCTCTGACCAACCATATATAAAGAAGAAAAGAAAGAGAGTTGAGCTGTCAAAAGTAATATCTGCTTTTCTCCTCCAGGGCTTTTGTCCTGAAGATAGACTATAAGAGAGGAAAAATAAACCAATAGTATAAGCCAGATATAGCTTTTGTACTGGAGTATCATCATTCCAAAGCCTAAATTTGTGTACTCTCCTATTTTTGTAAAAATAGAGGATGGATCAATAAACTGATAACCTAGAAGATATTGAATAAAATTGAGACTAATAAATACGAGGATAAAAGAGATAAGCAAAAATGAGATTTTATTAATAAGCCAATGCAATTTTAATCTGTTATGAAGTGCAATAATAGTTAAAGTAGTTAGATAGCCGCCTATTAGCGCTATCCCTGAATCAAAAATCCAGAAACTTAAGATTGAAGATAAAAGGATTACTTTAGTTGAGTCTATGCGTTTTAATTTATAAGCCACGAACACAAATAAGATAATCGGTAAATACCTTGTTGCACCAATCTGCGGTCGAGTAAGAGGAAGATACCAAGAGGAAAAATAATTGAGCGTGATGAGTGAGAAAAGCCCGATAAGCGAGATGGCAAATGATTGACTTCGTTTATAAATAATATAGAAAAAAAGGTAGTACATGATGGTTGTTAATGTCCACATTATCGCTGGTATATAAAATATATTTAGGACACCGAGTTTGTAGAGAAATGCAAAAAAATAGACCGACAAGAGTCCATAGTGAGAAGGTGTTTGCGTATATAGCGTTTTTCCCCGAGCGACCTCGATAACCGGACCAAGCAAATAAGCCTAGTCATGGCCAGATATAGGAAATCTTGGTTCAAATGTAAGCAAAGCTATTAAGAGAATTACAAACACACTGAAGAAAAAGAAGAACACTTTCTGCTTATTTTGGAGCTGGATAATTTTTCCTATGACAACTGTTTGAAAAATGATGAATGCCAAGGTTAGTAGATATAGACCAAGGTATAGCAAGTAGATCTGAGGCTCGACATTATACATCCGATCAACGACTTTTCGTAGCGGATAGTCTCCTATGTGGGTGCTAAACCAGATGGAAAGAAGTAGTAGAATAAAGGATTTGATAAAGGTTAGGAGAGATGGCTTGAAACGGTTTTGTATTTTTTGAAATAAAATAGGATGCTTTAGCCATCTAGAGATGAGAGAAAAAGATATAAGTAATGCAACATAGACAAATATATAGACAGGTATCTCATACGGTTCAGGATTGGCTCCTTGGATAAGATCGGAAGAAGGTTGAGGCGGAAGTTTAGCATTTAGAAACATTACTAATTTGTAATAGATAAAAATATAGATATTTGTAAAGAAAAATATTTTAATGAGAGAATTAAGAATCATGAGCTTTTTGATTGTACCTCATTTTGCCGATAATACTTTATAATAAACTAACAAAATGATAAAGATAGGCGTTATTGGTTATGGTTATTGGGGGCCGAATTTGGTAAGAAACTTCTTCGAACTCCCAGATTGTCAAGTAGAAAAAGTGGCAGATTTAAGGCAAGAGAGACTTACGCTTTTAAAAAAACATTATCCTTCAGTTGAAGTGAGTTCGGATATAGACGACATATTAAAAGATCCTCAAATTGATGCTGTTGTTGTGGCTACGCCAGTTACATCGCACTTTCTCTTGGGTGAAAAGGTCCTTAAAGCAGGAAAGCACGTATTGGTGGAGAAACCCATGGCAGCTTCTTATATTGAGGCTTTAAAACTTGTTGAGCTGGCAAAAAAAAGAAAAAAAGTTTTGATGGTTGATCATACTTTTTTATATACCGATGCGGTTAGAAAGATAAAGCAGTTTATTGATGATGGTCAGATTGGGCGCGTAAATTATTTTGATTCAACGAGGACAAATTTGGGTCTTTTTCAGAAAGACATAAATGTAATGTGGGATTTGGCAGCCCATGATATATCAATAATGCTGTATATTGTTGAAGAAAGACCACTTAGCATCCAAGCAAACGGCGTGTCTCACACCAAAAATGGAATTGAAAATATTGCTTTTCTTACAATCAAATACAGATCTGGCCTTATTGCCCATTTCAATGTATCATGGAGTTCCCCGGTTAAAATTAGGCTGATTCTTATCGGTGGGACAAAAAAAATGATCGTATACGATGATGTCCAACCCTCGGAAAAGATAAAGCTCTATGACTCAGGCTATTCCGTCAAGTCTGAAAAACATCGCGGCAAATTTTATGTTGATTATCGTATCGGAGATATATATATTCCAAAAATTGAGCTTGTAGAAGGGTTAAACACTATGGCTAAGGACTTTATTGCGGCAATCAATGAAGGCAGAAAACCAATTTCGAGCATGGATCACGGCTTAGAAGTGGTAAAAATCTTGAGTCTCGCTCAAGAATCGTTAAGAAAAAGGGAAAAACCAGTAGTATACAAATATGAATAAGCCTGAGTTCAGCCTCATCATCGCCTGTTATAACGAAGAAGAAAATTTGCAAAAAACAGTTGAAGATTCGGTAAAAACTTTGAGTTCTCTTTTTAAAGCCTTTGAAATCATAATAATCGAAGACAAGAGTGATGACAAAAGTCCACAAATTGCAGAAAAACTCGCTAGAAAATATGCTTCAGTGAAAGTTATTCATAATTCCATTAATCTTGGCCAAGGAATAAGTTTTCTTATCGGCCTAGAAGCATCAATAGGCGATCTGGTTATGCAAAACGGCGCAGATAGACCGTTTGATATTCGTGACCTCAAAAAAATTATTGGCCTGTTTCCTCAATACGATATTGTCATAGTGGCTAGAATCAACAGAGCAGCATACTCTTTTTGGAGAAAGTTTACCTCATGGGGAAATATCATTTTACGCTGGCTTTTTTTTGGTTTTGCTTTTAAAGATTTAAACTTTATCCAAATATATAAAAGAGGTGTGATTAGTAATGTAAACGTGTTATCAAGAAGTGCTGCTTTTGTAACACAGGAACTTGTGCTTCGGGCAAAACAAAAAGGCTATAAAATCATAGAGATTTCACTACCATACCATAAAAGGATAGCTGGAATAGCTCACCATGGAAAAAAACGCGATATTCTCTGGGCTCTTATCGATATGATCAATTTCTGGCTGGAGTATCGAAGATGAAACTCAAAAATAAAAGATCAATCCTAAATGTCATCTGTGTTTTATTTTTATTTGTCATTTTAGTCCCAGTCATCATTTCGATCATACAATCAGGTTATTACTATACCTATGATCGGGATGAGATAACTCATATACAGAAAATATATTTGATGGCAACAGGAGTGAACCCATATGTGTCTTTTTATTCGAGTTTTACTCCTGTTTTTCATGCAGTATTTATTCCGCTATTTTTACAGTTTGGATTTTCATTTCAGACGATTGATATTGCGCGGATTGTTATGATAATACTTTTTGCCATGAGAATAGGTTTTTTTTCACTGGCCATCGCAAAAATTTTCAACAAGCGAATAGCCGTTTTATTCATTCCTCTCTATTTATTTGATCCTTTTACAATCTTTGTCTCGATGCAGATTCGGCCAGACAATCTTATGATCACGATCTTTTCTCTAGGATTTCTTCTTTTCATATTTGGTCTTTTCAAGTCTTCTAAAATTTTATTGTTTTTATCCGGATCATTATTTTCGATTTCTGCTCTTATTTTATTCAAGATGGTGCCTGCTATAGTGATTGTGGTTGCCGTTTTTTTTATTTACAGTCTGAAAAAAAATAAATTAGCAGAATTTTGGATCTTCCTATCTGGATTTATCCTTTCTTGTGGATTTTTTCTAGTTTATTTTATCCTTGCTGGATCGTTTATTCCAATGTTCCAGCAAGTTTTCGTGCTTTCGCCTTTATTTGCCTCATCTGCTAAATATATAACCACATTCGGCTTTTTTAATCAACCTAACAATGCTTATATATATGGACTTATGGGAAGACCGTTTATCTGGGCGTATGTCTGGGTGCTCCCATTGTTAGCGGCTGCCGGAGCGTATTCGGCCATTATTAAGCTACAAAAAGACAGCGAAACAAAAAAATATTTGAGACTAACTTTAGTTTTACTGGCAATTTTTCAATACGTTGCTTTGCTTGTTATAAATCAGATCTTCATCCAATATTACATTCCGCTTCAGTGGTTGCTGGCTATGTTTGCAGCAGTTTTAATTGAAGAAATAGGTTGGGCGATGTTGTCAGGATTATATAGATTGGCATTTTTTATCGGCCTATTTATTTTTTTTCTAAAGCTTTCTTCATCAAGTATAGAAACAAATAAAGCCAGGGCAACGTTTAATTCATCATCCAACGACTTTGTCTCGAAGACTCAAAAGCTCTGGTCCCTCATTCCTGAACGATCAGCTTCATTTCCAAATATATTGTTTCGACCACTAGGCTATCCTTTAGAGTTTGGTTACGAGGAGTATAGGGTTCCTTTTCCACCACAAATTAAAGCCCTGATGCCTGAATATGCCCAAACATTTGAGAAAAATAAAGTTCATTTTCTCAGAGTCGAAGATGCCCAACAGTTTTTTTCTATTGAAGATGGACTGCAAGAATATGTTGAAAAACATTATAAATTGATCGATCCGGGGCTAGGTTTATGGCAGAGAGAAGAATAGATTGGAACAAGGTATTATTAGTATTAACTGTGGCCTTTATTTCGGCTGCATTAGCAGTTCTGCATGTGCTTATTGGTTTTGCCAAAACTCCTTTGGGTACGGTATATCTCTGGACAGGACACTACTATCTTGATTACTATTACTATCTTCAGTTTATCGCACAGGGACTGCGAGGGTATTGGCTCCCCAGACAGTATTCTGCGACAGATGACCCGTCGATTTATTTTCATCTTGAGGCCTACGTTGGGCTTGGTCAAATGGGTCGAATATTTAATCTGCCTCCGATTGCTATTTATTGGTCTTCAGTTTTCATTTTGACTTTTCTTCTCTCTACAATAATTTTTTTTGTCATACGTGAAATACTAGAAAAAAAACCATTTTACGTCCAATTTGGCGCATTTTTGCTAACTTTATCAGCCGGACCGTTTTATAAAATCATTTCTGAACCTGCGGGTCTGCGCTTTTTGTCATTCGAATACTGGGCCTCATACGGAACTTTCTTTAAGCGATTTGAACCAGTTCCACATCATTTGCTTGCTCATATCTTCACGCTTATTGTCTGTTTGCTGTTTGTTCGTTATCTTAAAAAAAAGGAGAGAAATTTTCTGGCATCAATTCGTGCTGGACTATTGATCAGCTTTTTTATAATCGTCGAGCTTTCATTTTATCCTTTTCAAATAGTAATATTGTTTGCTGCGATAGTTTTGACAAGTTTAGTCTACGGCCTTTATGATCTAAAGAAAAAGCTAATTTTTTCTTTTATTTCATTGGTTTTTTTTGTTGCAATTGTTGGTACGCTGACTTTTTTGGCTGGACTGATAATTAAAAATGTGTACGATCAGACTGTGTTTTTTCGTACGACTAAGGGTGTTGAAACCGGTTGGAGAAACATGGTGGCTTGGCAAAGCCTGATACTCAATTTTGGTCCTATTTTTATTCTGGCTTTATTGGGTATTCAGACATTAATAAGAAAAATCAACCTATTGCAAATTCTTTTAACGACATTTTTTATTGTAAGTTTATTTCTTTTTTATACTCCTTTAGATCTTCTTCTCGATACTCATAACGGCAGGTTTTTATCACCCATAAATTATCTTTTGCTGGGTAGTTTAGCTGCGTTGACGATATATACAATAAGTCAGTGTTTTCAAAGATATCAAAAAACTGTTTTTATTTTTTTAACCATTCTTTTTATACTTTTTTCTTTACCTGCCCAGATCGAAGCTTTAAATCGAATTTTGAATGATAAAAATCTTGATTCACCCATAAGCTATCTTCCAAAAGGAATAGTCGAAGGTTTTTATTTTTTAGATAAATATCCTGAGAAAGGAGATGTCCTGATGACCCCAAGCCAATTTTTGGGAACAATATTGCCTGTGTTTATGGATAGACGAACATATGTTGCCAAACACGCAGCAACCCCAGACTATATTGAAAAGAATATTCGTACAAGCAACTTCTATCTTGGAGCAATGACAGATCAGCAGGCCAAGGAATTTCTAGAGAATAATGGTTTGAGATTTGTAATGCTGACATCGATTGAAGGATATGATGTCAAACCTCTCTACCGCTATCCATTCTTAAAAGAGATCTATAAAAATAAAGACGCTGTCATTTTCGAAGTCAAAAAATCAGCATGACCCCTGATTAAATGGGGTTGACAACAAAAATTATTTTCGCTATAGTCTTTAAGTATCTTAAAATCTTTTTGTTACAAATTTAGATATTTTTTTACTTTATGGAAGAACATACCCATACACACGAACAAACTTCATCAGATAAAGATAGTCTAAATAAAAATTCTCTCGCATTTTTAAGCGTTGGAATACTTGTCGCCTTTTTACTCTTGATTGGTGGCGTATATTGGTTTGTCAGTAAAAAAAGTAAAGGGCAAGTCGTATTTCCAGCAGGCATCAACTATACGGGTACTGAAGGTACACCCCCAGTTCAACAGCAAAGACCCTCTTATGACTATGCTAAAATGGCAGGAGCTGCAAATTGGGCCAACTTCAATAGCACGAAAAAACAGTACACATTTCAGTATCCACCAGAGATGGTCCCTCTGATTTTCCCTGGCGACGCAAATGATACCGTCACATTCAATGTAAGCGACATTCCGGCAAGATATAATTTGATGGTTTTGGTAGAAACAATTTCAAATTATGATGCAAAAATGTTTGGTCAACAAGAGACTTTTGTCAGAAACTACTTTAAATTTTTCAGCGGGCTCAAAGAGCTCAAGGATATCGAAACATATACAACCGAAAAAGGATTAACCGGTTGGAAAGTTCACTATACAACAAAGGCTGGCAGTGTGGGATCTGACAACTATTTCTTTGTTATACCTGGCCAAGGAGATAAGATTATTCATGTCAACAACATTTTCCCACCAGAAGGACAGACGGTATTTAATAGGCTTTTGAACAGCTTAGATATAAAGAGATAAGTAGTATGTTTTATTTGTTCTTCGCTTTAGGTCTTCTAACGCGTGTAGTTTTTATACCGCTTGCAGGTTTCAAGGCTGATGTGGCCTTTTGGAAGGGTTGGGGTTTGGCTGCTGCTGATAAGGGTGTTTTGTGGATGATGACCAGTACTAATTATAATTATCCTCCAGGTTTTTCTTACATTTTATGGCTAATAAACAAGATCTATGCCTTTTTTAAAGATCCGTATAATATAAATGATTACTGGGTCGATGACAATGTCTTTTATTTATTTTTGCTGAAATTAATTACAATAGCCGCCGACTTATTAGTTGTTTTCCTCATCATTAAGTTTTCGCAAAAAGTACAACAACAGAAGTTAGGAAAGATCCTCGCCCTTTTTTATTTTCTCAATCCGGCAGTAATCTATGACGGCGTTATTTGGGGTCAAGTTGACCAATTAGGTTTTGCGTTGTTTTTTTTGAGTGCTTATTTACTCCTTAAAGAAAAACCATATTTAGCTTCCGTGGTATTTACTATTTCTTTTTTAATGAAGTTCCAGAATATCATTTTTATTCCGCTTTTCTATCTTTTTATCTGGAAAAAGTTCTCCTATAAGGAGCTTGTCTCAAGCTTAACAATAAGTTTTATAACTTTTGTAATCGTTATACTGCCTTTTTTCCTTAACAAACAAGCAGACAGACTTATCTGGCTTTTAACAATCAATTCCGACTGGTTTCCTTGGTACTCGCTCAATGCTTTTAATGGTTGGTGGATTGCCTCAGGACTAAATGGTATGGGTTTAACCGATAAACATCTTATTTTTGGCATAACTTCCGCAAAACAATTTGGGCTCTTCATGTTTATATTTGCCTATTTTATAGCAGTCGTTACTATAGTTACTTCAAAAAAGGAGGAACTTTTTAAGAATTTTATTTTAGCCTGTACATTGGCTGTTTTTGTTTTCTTTCATCTATTAACACAAAGTCATGAGCGATACTTATTTCCAGCGATGGGGTTATTGTTGGTCCTAGGATCTTATATGACTTATAAGACTAATAAGACAAATTGGAGAGCATATATGCCATTTTCCATCTTCTACCTTTTAGTTTCTATCTTCTTTTTCCTCAACATGTATCTTTCTATGGGCTGGAACTATCCCGATCAAGTGATTCCAACATTTACAAGAGAACAGACTCTTGGATTATCATGGTGGATTTCGCTCATTCAGATGATTTTATTTATTATATTTTTCTTTTGGTTTTTAAAAGATATACTAGTAAAAAAAATCTTCGTCATTGGCGGATTTGGTTTATTGGTCTTATTAGCCTTATTGGTAAAGAATGAATCTTATTTTTTGGGAAAGCAAGTATCGTTAACTTCATTGAAACCTATTAGTTATCGACAGGACTATCTTCAGCCAGTCTATGGGAAAACTGTTGAGTCTGATCGAGGCACCAATTACTGGAATAGGTTGTCGGTTAATTATTATTTCTATGAAGGCGGAATTGGTTCCCATGCTGATTCTGATATAACCTATCATCTAGCCAAAAAGTTTTCAAAATTTTCAACAGATTTTGGGATTGATACTGAAGGAGAGCAGTCGGCAAAAGTGTACTTTTCGATTTGGGCCGATGGAAAGGAACTTTTTAAGTCTGAGGTGAAGGGTAGATTTGATATCCCAGGTACAAAGACGGTTGATGTGAGAGAAGTTAACTATCTGACTTTAAAAATTAACAAGGATACCGCCACTAATTTCGGCGCCCACGCCGACTGGTTAAATCCTGTACTTGTTAAATAGTCAAGAGTTTCCTATGAAAGACAAACAATTATTTAGGTTTGCTTTAGTCGGGGCTTTATTTTTTATTGTAGGTTTGAATTTCTATTTATATAAAAGTGAATTTAAGGTTTTGGTTGATCCTAACGACAATATCTTTCAATATGCCCTTGTAGATGAGGCAAAAAATATCTGGAAAAATATTTTTTCTGGAAAACTGTCGCCATTTTATCTTCTTGACAGTTGGCAAGAGCGATGGGCAGATGGATTTGCTTTGTCTTCATACTATGCTCATCTTCCGCAGGCGATAATTAGTCTTATAAGTCTAATAAGTCAAATAGGAGCATTTAAAATCTTCATAATAGTCCGAACACTTATGCTTATTTTTCTACCTCTGATGTTCTTTTGGGCAGGCACAATACTGCGCCTGCCTACAGTATTTAGCTTGATACTAGCTTTTTTGAGCCAGGCGATTTTCACAAATGGACTTTATGGTATAGATTTATCTAGCTTCTTATGGAGGGGTTGGGGGCTTTCTGCTCAACTTATGGCGTTATTTTTTATGCCCCAGGCGTTTGCTTATGCGATTGATTATTTAGAGAACAAACGAAATCTTGGCAAGGCGGTATTTTTCAACTTTTTAGTTGCACAA
>CAYSQE010000014.1:12321-38212 GCA_964433155.1 uncultured Gammaproteobacteria bacterium
TGGGGAGCAAAACAGATCATTGTCTGGTTTTTAAACGGAGAGCTTTTTGATTTTAATCGATTTCCTTTTATAACGTTGGCTGTAGTATTTGGGCTGTTTCTGGGATTGGGGATATTGGGTAAAAAGGAGAAAGAAGACAGATTATTTTCTTTTTTGAGTTTACTTTTTATCTTCTATACGGTTCTTTTTTTTGGTCGCACCACACTTGGAAAGGCGATTGACCTAATCCCTGGATTTTCTGAGTATCACCTTCATAGGATTATTGTTATGGTCCAGTTTACCGGGCTGTTTTTAGGAGCGTGGTTTATTTATTCTCTATCAATCAAGTTGACAAAAATTTTTTCTCGAGGTCAACTCACATCCCGACTAAAGTCGGGACCAGTCGTTCCTCACTCATCCTCGGAATCCGAGGGGTCGCTTCGTCACTCCTTTGTTCAAACAACTGACTCTCAAAAAAATTTTGTCACCTTACTACATTTTGTTTTTGTTATTTTTGGCTTTATCGTTATTTATAATCTCGAGCAGCCTATCGTTAATTATGCTAAAGACAATAATATCTGGATTGAAAGATCGAATGGGGCTTATAAATCAGACCTGCCTGCGTATGAAAAAATAAAGACAAAACTTTTAGGCTTGCCAAGAGCTAGGATCTATGCTGGTAAACCAGGCAATTGGGGTAAACAATTTTATGTAGGTGAGACGCCTGTTTATATGACATTGTCAAGAGACGGATTTCCGGTGATTGGCTTTTTGCCAGAAAGCTGGTCACCCAACTCTGATCCTGAACAGTTTTTTGACGAAAACAACATCGACGCCTACAACCTTTATAACGTCGGTTATAGTCTTTTACCAGACTCCGTCAAAGCTCCAGACTTTGCTAAACTTCTTGTGAAGGAAGGAAAATATTCACTCTATCAGATTGAAACGAGTGGATGGTTTAATTTTGGTCAAAGCAATATTGCCGTAAAGACAAAGAAAACGAGCCTGTTAAATATTACTCGCCTGTGGTTTGGAAGCAATGCGTTTAAGAGAAATGATTATCCGACCATTGATTTGAACAAAGACCAGCCCGATGGGAAAAAATGGTACATTCAGATGACAGATTTTAATCATTTTATCAATCTTAATGATGGAGTGAGAAGAAGTATTTGGGAGGCAAACCCATTTGCAGAAAATATTGCCGTTTCCTCGCGGTCAGCTGGCAAAGCAAGTGTCTCGATTAAAAGCCAAGAGGTTCTTGTAGATGGATATAAAGCAAATCTTGAAACAAAAGAGGATTGTCACAATTGCATTGTTGTCTTGAAACAAAGTTTTCACCCCAATTGGCAAGTAAAAGTCAATGGGGAAGCGACTTCGATTTTTCCTGTTTTTCCTTTTTATATTGGTATACCAATAGAACAGAAGGGTAATTATACAGTTGAGGCTTTGTATAAGCCAAATAATCTGAAGATCTTTTTAGTTTTATTGGAAATAATTGCTTTTGGTTTGATGGGATTTTTGTCTCTAAAGAGAGCCTCGAAATTGTTCTAGATCTTTTTTGGCTCTATCTATATCTGCTTTATCTTTTTGAGGATCAAGTAGTGAGATGACTGTTTGCATATTTTTGAGGGCTTTCTTCGAGTCACCTTTTTTATAGTATGCCCAGGCAAGGTTAAAGTAAGCGTTGGGCCAGCCAGGTTTTAAGACTTCGGCTTGTTCAAACTGTCTTATTGCTTCAGCAAAGTTATCAAGCGAATAGTATACTCCCCCAAGTCCAAGGCGATATTGAGGATTTTGTGGGTCCAAATTAATAGTTCTTTGGTAGGATGAGATGGCCCAACTATCGGCTCCTTTAGCTGTTTTTAAAATGGTTTTGTAGACATTGGCCATGTTTTCCCAATTTGAGGCTTTCTGGGGATTTAGTGTAACAACTGCTTTGCTTTCGGCTATAGCGGCTTGAACTAATCGAGCGATTTTTTCTTGATCTTCTGGACTGGGTTTTTGTGATTTTTTCGAAAGATTATTGGCTATGAGGAGATTTGTTTGAGAAAAGTTGATACGGAATCGCTCGATATACGGATTGGACTTAATTGCTAATCTTTGATTATCATATAGTCCTTTTGCGTCGTTTTTGACGAGGGCGTCAATTGATTTTTTGAAGTAATACTCTGCAATGTATGAGCGACCTAAAAAATAGCCAGTTGGTAGAACAAAAAGAAAAATCGTTGTTATTATGCTAAATCTCCAGATTCTCCCCCCGCTTGGCCGGGTCATCTGTTCCGATGTACTGGGCCAAATCACAGCTAATGATATAAAAAAAAGAAAAAAAAGTGGAATAGACGGTGGAAATATAGCAAAAATTATTAATAGATATAATGTTGGGATAGTCCAAATCTTAGCTTTATCGAAAGAGTTTTTTAGGCAGTAAAAAAATAAAGCCAAAAGTGAGGCCAATCCTAATATTCCAGCTTCTGTGGCAACATGTAGTAAAGTTGAGCGACTTACATTGAAAAAGCTAATCTGCCAGAGACTGGATTGATTATAAGCCTGATCTTTAATTTTGGTAAAACCCGATGCATAGTTGTCAATTCCGACTCCAAATAAAGCAGTCAAGGGATTTTTTAAACTCTCAATCGTCGTCAAGAAGGAATATTTAAATGAAGGAAATATGCCAAGAGCTCCTTTGAATAGAAAATAAATAGAAACCACCAAACCCAAGCTAGTTATACCTAAGATTACAAGATTAATTATTAGCCTTTGTTTGAACTTAGTCAATGAAACTCTTTCAGATATTATTGCAATAATCTGGGTTAGAATAGAAAAACCTAAAAGTATCGTCAGGTCAAGGTGGGTACCAAGTGGACTAAAAAAAGGACCTTTTTGCTTAAAGAAATTAAAGAACATAATTAAGGAGAGTAAAAGTGACGAAAAGGACAAGATCTTAGTAATTTTAAGATCGACTTGGTTGATATAAAAAGAAATAACCGTGAGAGATAAAATTCCCAAAAATCCAAAATATGGATTTAAAACAGCTTGAACCTTATTTGGAGAGCTTATCATGATAGAAAAAAATAGCGAGACTAAAAAAAGAATTCGTAAAATAGCCAGCCCGTTTAAACGGAAAATAATTTTTCTTGTGATAAATATCTCAAGACTTGTGATGAGTAATAAAGACAAAGCAGCTACACAAAGGAGATAGAGCTTGTTAGTTAGGAAAAACTCCTGAGTAGTTCGAAGGAAAAAGAGAGGAAAGAAAAAGATTGTTAGACTTAAGATGTAAGATTTAAGTTTTTGAAACATATTAGTTTATAATAAGCCAGTTAAAGTTTACAGTTGATGCGGCTAGTTTATCAAGGGCGACTTTGAAATAAGGCTTACATAAGTTAGTAGTTGGTAGTTCATGGTTAATAGAAGAAGAGCATGTTTCTTTTTTTATAACAGTAAGCCCGGTTGTTGGCACTTGAGACGTTGGCGTGATATAGATAAGAGATGATTCTTTTATGTTTGAGTTATAAACAATCACTTCAGAAGTATTTTGATCTATTAAGCCATTACCTGCAGAAGCAGTTTTGGTTTCTATAGCAGGACTGAAAATTCCGTTCGTGTCGAAGTTTTTTTGAGCAGCAATTATGGCTGATGGAGAGGTCGCTTCTAAGTATTTATCGTTAATAGTTAGTTGGTTAGTAGTTAGTTTGTTGATAGCGACATTTCCATTTTGATCAATTGATTCGATTTTGTTGGTTTTGATTCCACCTTCTGCAACAACAGTTCCTTTCGTTGTTATTGATCCGTCTTTGGCTATTATCACAGAGTCGTCAAAAAGCCTGATTGTTGAGAGAGCAGAAAGTTTGAGATCCCAAGCTAAAGAGAGTAGAGAGTTGTTTTCAATCAAAAGATTACCAATGGTGCTTGATCCTGTGACCGAAAGGTTGTAGAGGTTTGAGCTTGCACCAACTGTTAGATTGTTGATTGTTAACTGTTGACCTCCCTCGCTTGCAGGCGGGTTGTTGATTGGTTGGTAGTATTGTGGGCTTGGCAAAGGTTGATTTTTTATGTCAGCCAGCTGTTTTTGAATTTCGTTGATATTTTCTGCTTCAATCTCTCTGGCTACGAGTTTTCCAGATAAACTAGCCTCGTTTGCGGCTAATGTACCGGATATAGTTGCGTCATTGTTAATTGTCAGATTGTTAATTGTTGATTGATCAAAGTTAGCCCTGTTGGCATTGACAGATTGTGCAGTTAGACTGCCAGAAAATGAAGCGTTACCTGCCGAATCAACCGAAGCTACGGTTTTTCCCTCGAGGCCTTTGATAATAAGCTTAGCCAGCGGTCCTTTGTCAGATGAAGAATTGTTTATTGTCGATTGTTGACCTGTCTGGACTGGGCGCGGGTTGTTTTCGAGGTTGAGCGTTAGATTTTGATTCTGAGGTTTAATTTCATTTGTGATGACTCTTTCTGATTCAATAACTGGAGAAGTAATCTTCTGACTGACTATTAATTTTTCAATTTGTGAGTCCAAGGCATTTAACGATTTTGTTACGAGCGTTTGAAATTCGTTTAGGTTTTCTAAATTACCACTATAGACAAAAGTGTCACTTTCTAAGCCACCAAGTTTTTGTCCGCCTTGTTCTCCTGTTGTTAAGTCAACCCAGTCGAAGCCATTGTAATAATATGGTTTTCCTGTGGTTGAATTAAAATAAAGCGAACCTATGCCGGTGGGTACTGGTTCAGAAGAAAAATTTCCTAGTCTAAGTTGTCCGCCATTGAGATAAAGATCGCCAAGTACTTCAAGTTTTTTTGTCGGATTTAATGTACCGATTCCTATATTACCTTCCTGTGTAATAACAAATCTAGTATATTCATCAGAATTACCGCCGTCGGTGCGAAATTTTATATTTCCACTTTCAGTTGATTGTAGGATAACATCTCCAGCGTTAGCAGATTGTAAGATCATGCTGTTTGCACTAGAGATAGTGAATTCCGCACTTTGAAAAAGCGATTCAATACGAGCCGTTGGGACAGCAATTAGCAAATTACCATCATGATTGATATAGGGAATTGATGATGATTCATTACCTATATTAAAGCCTTGAAGTTTGTCAGAATTTAAAGCATATCCTACGTTAGGAATTTTTTCTCTTGGAAGCATTTCAGAATCGCTTTGAATCCTAATTCCAAGATAAATATTAGGATTTTCTATAAAGAGAGAAGAAGGTATTGGTTTAGATCCACAGTCAGTCCCTAAAATTATTCTGAAATTACCTTGGACGTCCGGAGTAATTGCGTAATTTTGACCTATACAACTAGCTGAATAAATAATATTTGCGCCAGTATCGCTATCATGTAAATTAAAAACAACGTCTGTCTTTGTGTTAATAGGATTGCCAAGTTTATCTTTGAGTTGTCCACTAAAGGCGAGTAGTCTTTTTCCTTCAGATTTATTCAAGGTCAATGGTGAAGATTGAATCACATTTTGAGCATTATTTAAAGGGAAAAATAGACTAAGCATTATTCCTGCGACTGAGAATAACATTAGAAGAAGGTAAAACTTGAGGTTTTTGGCTAAAAAAAAATAATTGTGTTCTTCAGAATTTACAGCCTTGGTTTGTAGAAGTTTTTCTATAGGGGCTTTATCTGAAGTGATTTTGATTGGAGTTTCTTTTATTAGTTTAACATTTTTCACCTCTCTTGATGGGTTAAATTTAATTAGATCTAACCGCATACAAAATTCAAAAAACTTTCTAAGCGCAGAAAGTCGTCGATTAATCGTTTTAATGGGTAAATTATTTTTAATGTGTTCCTTCTTATATGTACGCACACTATTCACATTTAAGTCTTTGTCGGCTAACCAGCCTAGAAAATGTCTTATATCAGATAAATAGTTTCTCGAACTATGGGGAGAAATATTTTCCGAAGAGAGGTAACTTTTAAATTTAGGCTCTAAATTATGAAGATTATATATACTATTCATTACAAAAATAATATCTTAGTTGCGTTATGAATGTCAAGAGGTATTTATGTAGTATTTTGATATAGTTACTTAGATGTGGGGGATATATATATTCAAAACTTATAGTAAAATTTATTCTAATTAATTCCATTTACCGAAGTTAAATACATGTAAATAAACCAGATCAAAAAACAACATTAGACCTATAATTAATGATGATTATAGTAAATTTGCTCATCCAGCTTTTTCATAATACTAAAATGTCTGAATTTTGAGGAAATAAAGTAATAATAGAATTTTTCTATAAGCTCGTTAGTGATTTTTATAGATACCCTTAGGGTGCAAAATTTGGGTTTTCCAGGGGTATTTAGCGATCGCTCTAGCTGATTGCTAGATTTTATCATCTCATATTTAGACTTAAATCTGGGTCAATCCTGAATTTTGATCTGTAATATTTGCGTTAGTGTAATTTGAATTTTGTCATTTTCAATTATATAGGTCTTCAATTACTATAAGGCTTAATTCATAATAGGCAGCCTCCGCATTTCATTTATATAAGGTTCAAAATAAGTCAAAAATCTCCTCATGTTAGAGCAAGACAGATTAAGCAAAGGATATAGGCAATTTTCCTATGAGGCTTACATGGTTTAAGGGAATTTTATTATGTTTATTTTTTTGGAAAAATGCACTTGACATAAAAATATCCGTTTGTTAAATTGTTAGTTATATGGGTATAAAAGAAAGACGAACGAAGATTTTACTTGCTTTAGTTTTACTCTCAGACGTTAATTTGTCGTCAGTTGATCTAGGACCAACAGCACAGATGATTTTCGACATTACATTTAATCAAAAAACTAGGGGTAGTGTGTCTGGTTTAGTCAGGGAAGAGCTCATTGAGAAGGTAGATGGCCAGGAAGAAAGCACCTCTGATTTAACTAATAGATATAAGTTGACAGATAAGGGTTTCTTTGCCCTTTGCCTAGAGTTTCCCTATTTTAGGTTTTTAAAAGATAAATGGGATGAGAAATGGAGAGTTCTTTCTTATGAAATTCCTGAAAAAAAAAGAGAGTTAAGAGATAAACTAAGAAGAGAGGTGTCGGGTTGGGGGCTTGGCCCTTGGCATAGGTCTTTCTGGCTTACGCCACATCCTATTATTGAAAACTTACGTCAGTTAGTTTCTCAAAAAGAGGAGGAAAAATACATTCAAGCATTCGAATCTGAGCATGTTTTTGGCGATCGTGAAATATTAATAGAGAAAGTCTGGCAAAAATCTATCCTAGATAAACACTACAGAGATCTTTTTAAAACATGGCACGACATACTTGCGGGCGAAGCTGAAAAAAAGGAAAAATTTAAAAAGGTGATAGAAAAATTCGTGGACGTATTAAAAAACGATCCTGGTCTACCTAAAGAGCTTGTAGGTTCTAATTGGATTGGGTTTGAGGCATTTAATATATTTAAAGAAATAAGAAGCATACTGCTTTCTTAAATTTATTAGATCAATTAGAAATTAGGTTAATTAGGTAATTTATAAACAATATCTCCCTCTAGATCAGTTCTTCTTATTTTTACACCTGAGGCTTCAAGCATTTCTAGTACTTCAGCTGAGGGGTGACCATATGAGTTCTTATTGCCTACACTTATCACTCCATATGTAGGGCCTGCTAATTTTAGGAACTCTACAGTTAATCCATTTTTTGAGCCATGATGAGGAACTTTGATTATTTTTGATTTGATATCGGTTTGATCCGGCAGTCCATCTAAAACTTCGGGTGGGGCATCGCCCGTAAACAACGTGCTAAATCTGTTGGTTTTCAGCCTGAAAATAAGAGAGAAGTTGTTGAGGTCAAGACCGCTTAGTAAAAATTCAGGATCAATATTTGGATCACTGACTGCATTTTTAGCGAAATATAGATTTGTTGGCCAATAAAACTGAATTACTCCATCAGCAATAGACTTTTTTACAAGTGAGGAGGGAAACTGAATTGGAATCTCTTTTAACCTTACAGTCTTAATAAGAGCATTGAACGATCGGTTGTTATTGAATATCTTAGACATCCAAAATTGATTAATACGATAATATTCTAGAATATGAATGAAACCGCCATAATGGTCTTTTTGCGGATGAGAAATAATGGCTAATTCTATAGTTTTGTCATAAAATGGCATGTATTTTCCCAGGCAGTGAAGCATTTTTCTATCTGATCCCGCGTCGATAACAATATCAAATTGATTTTTAAGTCGGATATAAGCTCCATCTCCCTGACCAACGTCGCAAAACACAAGTTTGGTCTGGTCTGAAAAATAAGAGCCAAGAAAAATAAAAGCGAGGATAAGTAGAGAAAATAAACTTGCGTAAACTAAGGATCGTTTTGAAAATGGTGAATCAAACATGCTCTAGTATTGGAAAAAAGCAAATGGAATTTTCGAAAGATTTTCTATGACAAAAACGATGTAGGTTAATATTCCGTAGCAAAAATAAGATGGAATTAATCCAAGTAAATAGTGAACTTTACCCAAAATCGCAGTCAGAAATCCAAAAATCATAAGGGGAGCGATTAATGGAGAGATAAGTAGGTTTGATATGGGAGAGATCAAAGAGACTTGCTTAAAGTAGAAAAAAATTATTGGAGCTGTGAAAACTTGTGCCGAAAGTGAAAGTCTGAGATCTTCTTTAACTTTAAAGATAAACATTTGAAACAGATCTTTAGGTTTGATCTTTTTGCTTTGAGTAAAAAGCAGAATACCAAATGTTGCTCCGTAGGAAAGTTGAAATGAAATAGTTTTAATCCATTGGGGCCAAACTAATAGAGTAAAGATAACTGAGAGGAAGAGAGCAAAAAATGCAAAATTTCTCCTTCCTGACAAAATTGCTACGAGCGTTAAGATGCCCATAAATCCAGCTCTTATAATTGGGGCTTTTATTCCTACAAATAGGATAAATAAAATGATAATTAGTATCGTTATCAGACTTGATATTTGTTTGCCAAATAATGATGTGATGCTGCTAATAACTGAGGCAAGTAAAGTGATGTTCATGCCGGAAAGAACCACAATATGGAGCAAGCCAACAGTCTTGAGTTGTTCATAAAATGCCTTAGTCGTTTTGAGGCTCACGCCAAAGATTATGCCGTTTAAAAGAGAGGCGTGAGGTTCGGGCAGGTAGGAGTTTATTACCTTAGTAAAAATTGCAGGATTGAGCTGTTCCATTATTACGTATTTAGAGTTGAATTAAATCTTTTATCTTCTCGAAAACACTTTTTCCCACGACCTTTTTTGTTAATAATTCATCAACTGAGCCATATGGTCTATTTTGAATTATTTTTTGCGCGGTAACTTTTCCAACGCCAGGTAGACCGTCAAGACTTTCTAGTGACGCATTATTTATCTTTATTCCTGTTGATGCTCCAAGCGTTTGTTGTTCATTTTGGAACGTCTGTATATTTTGTTTAATATTTCCCACCTCAACCTCTTCGTAAGTGGGAATATAGATTTTATCTTGATCGCTAAGGGTTTTTGCAAGATTAAAGTTTTTGCTAAAAAAGATTCTGTCAGCTTCCAGTGAAAGTCCACCGGCTAAGATCAAAATATCCTTTAGTCGAGCCCCAGAACTTACTTCATAAACATCTGGTTTTTCTACAGCGCCAGATAGGTCGACAATTATTTTTTTGATTTCTAGTTTCTTAGGTTTATCTAGATCAATCTCTAAATTAGTTGGCCTTTCATTTATTAGTTGGCTAGATTTGATGTAAATTCCGAATGATAAAAGAGAAATTAAGCCTGCTGTGATAATCAAAAGCGCTTCTATTTTATAGCGGGATAAAAGAGGTTTAAATGAGTCGATAAAACCATCCATGAATCTATCTTCATAACTGTAGTGAGATTAGTCAATGGACTATAAACTACAAAGGCAGACAGTTAGTAGTTCATGGTAACTAGTTCGTAGTAAATTATGGATATCAAAAAAGCATTTATTCTCTAAAATCAACATAGTATTTTTACAACGGCTCTATCAACCATCTCAAAGGTAAAAAATAATCAAAATATATCTAAACTATATCATAAATATCCTATATTATTTAAGAAAGCTATGAATTTTTTAACCTCTTTTTTATCAATATTAATAATGAGATGATAAAAAGGGTAAGAGTGAAAATTTTTATGGGGAGTACGAAAAAAGATGTTGAAGCAAAGAGATTTGGGGTGGCTTCGCCAAAGTTGATTGAGGCTGACAATGTGTGTTTTCCTAGGTAAAAACCGGAAGGCTCAAGGGATAAAGTGATGTTTCTTTGAGATTCAGCCAGAACATTTTGAGGTTTTATTTCATACCTTTTAGATAGGCCAAATGGGCCTTTAAGGGTAATATTTCCGCGCGGTTTAATGAAATTTTTCCCTTTATTCTCAACAATAAGTACAACCTTTAACCTGTTTCCGCTTTCTAAAAGGTTGGATGATCTACCAAATGCGTTAAATTTGTAATCAGGCAAAACCTTAAGAAGTCCGATTTTAGGCTCAACTTCAAGTTCTCCATCTGAAGTAACGGTTATTAGCAGAGGAGAGGCAAGAGTGATTTTGGCTCTAAGGCTTGATATTCCTTCCTGAGGTGGAGGAGGTTGGGTTTGGGCAACCAGGCTCAAATAGTAATCTTTTTCAGAGGTTCCTTCGTTTGTTTGGATTCTTAGGTCAATATCTTTTGTTTCCGAGGTTTTTAATAAAAAAGCTTGATCTAAAGGAGTATCGGCGTTTTCTATATCGAACCTGAGTGGTAGCTTGGATTGGTCTTTAAAGATAATATGTCCTTGAGTGTCTCCCGTCTCAAAAGGCAATACCCGCAATATGACAATTAGTGGATCGGATTTATTGGTCAATCTAAATCTTTGTTTGATAGATTGACCTGGTTTGATAATAATTTCAGAAAGGCTGGGTGAGAGTGAGAGAGAGCTTTCTTGAGCGAGGGAACTTGGAATATAGAAGATGGAAGATAGAAGATAGAACAGAATGATAAGAAAATTTTTAAACAATGTTTGATGCTTCATGTTTTTTAATATCCCGACGTGGCAATAAAATTGACGGTTGTTTCATATGTGCCGGTTTTTTTTGGGGTAGAAGAGTCGAGCCTGAAGATAATTTCGGCTTCTGAATAAGTCTTTTTACGGGTTTTATTCAAAATCATTGTCGGGAAATCGCCTTTATTTTGATTTGGTAGGGAGCGTAAATCTTTACCAACCAAACTGTATTTTATATCAATTGTTTCTCCAGAAGAGTTTTTGAGAAGATATTCTTGGATGAGGCTTAGAGTTGAGTCTTGATCAGAATGGCCTTCTAATTTTAGGGATAATTCTTGATTTTTAGCTAGATCGATAAGGCTTTCTGATATTAAAACAGAGATAGATTTAGAACTTGCTGTTATTGCAACTGCCCCATTTTTTAAAAACTCATTAGAGGCTTCACGGCCAAATATTGAGGCAAGCGAATATGTCTTGGTTTTGCCTTTGTTGATATTTATATCCAGTTTTTCCAGCTCAAGACGAAAACGAGGAGATTCAAGCTCGATAGCTTGAATGTGAGTAGTTAGTAGTTCGTAGTTTATAGTTAAAATAAGAAACAAAACAAGATAAGTTAGGATTTTTTTTGCCATATTAAAAGTATAGCGAATGTATGTTACAATATCTCGATGGATAAAAAATCTTTGCCAGTGCCTACCTTTACCAAGGACGTAATCGATGAGCTCAAAAAAGTTACCTGGCCAACCAGAAAAGAGACTATTAGATTGACTTCGGTCGTCATTGGAATATCCTTGATAATAGGATTATATATAGGTATAATAGACATTCTCCTTACAAAAGCTTTGGAGTTAGTGACAAAATTCAGATAAAAATTTATGGATCAAACACAAACAGTTAAAGACCACCAAGAAGCAGTAAAGACAAATCTTCCCGTTGATGCACGAGGCAAATGGTATGTAATCCATGTCCAGACTGGTTATGAGGGAAGAGTTAAGACAGCTTTGGAACAAAGAATCAAAAGTTTAGGCGTTGAAGAAAAGATTTTTGAAGTTGTCATACCGATGAGGGAGGTAATCATCGTAAAGAAAGGAAAAAAGTCAAAGGTAAATGAAAAAGTTTTCCCCGGTTATGTCTTGATCAAGATGATCTTGGATGACGACTCTTGGCTTGTTGTCAGGACAACAGAAGGAGTTACGGGTTTTGTTGGGGCAGGTCTCAAGCCAACACCCATATCCGATAAAGAAGTAGAGGCTATTATGAAGTTTGTACAGCAAGAACAGCCAAAGTTTAAGACAAAGTTCTCTGCCGGAGAGGCTGTAAAAATAACAGAAGGACCATTTGCAGATTTTTTGGGGACAATAGAGGCGATCGATGAACAGAGAGGAAAGGTGAGAGTTCTTGTGTCTATATTTGATCGTGAAACACCGGTTGAGTTAGATTTTTTACAAGTCGCTAAATTATAATATTTTCGCTCGAATGCGTCTTTTCGCTTATGCATCAAGCTAGTAAGCTTTAAAAGTATTTATGTACTTGGCAGCCACGCGTGACATAAGCTCAAATACGCACTCTTCGCTCTAAATTAATTTTATGGCAAAAAAAGTTAAAACTTTAGTAAAGCTAAATCTTCCTGCGGGTGAGGCAACGCCGGCTCCTCCTGTTGGCCCCGCCTTGGGACAACACGGTGTGCCGATTATGGACTTTATCAAAGAGTACAATGCCCGTACGGCAAAGCTTAAAGGTCAAACAATTCCTGCTGTGATTACCGTTTATGAAGATCGTAGTTTTACTTTCATCACCAAACTTCCTCCAGTTGCGGCCATGATAAAAAAGAAAATTTCGCTACAGAAGGGCTCTGGAAAGCCTAATACTGAAAAGGTAGGGAAGTTGTCAAAAAAACAAGTTGAGGAGATTGCCAAAGAGAAGCTTGCTGATTTGAATACAGATGACGTTGTACAAGCTATGAAGGTAGTTGCTGGAACAGCAAGGAGCATGGGAGTGGAGGTGGAGAATGGGTAAAATTCGAACTCGTATCATCGGTTTAGAAGAAACAGAAAAGAAACAAAAAGAAGAGCAAAAAAGGCGCTCGGCAGAAAAAAAGGAACATAAAATTCGTGCCCAAGGGTTGAAGGGTGGAGAGAGGATGAAGCAGGTAGAGGTTGGAGAAGAAGCTGTGGCTAAAATGGAAAAGGCAAAGAAGATACTAGAAGAAAAACGGTCAGAAAAAAAAGAGACAAAGAGATTAGAGACTAAGAGATTGAAAAAAAAGACCAGAGGCGCTAGCTACAAAAAAGCTCTGAAATTGGTTGATAAAAAGAAGGTTTATAGCTTAGAAGAGGCGATCAAGCTTTTGAAAAAGATGAAGTTTGCCAAGTTTGACGAATCTGTTGAACTACATCTAAATGTTGAAAAGACTGGTCTCAAGGGCGAAGTGGAACTTCCTCATGCAACGGGAAAAACAGTAAAAGTAACGATTGTCGACGAGGCAGTTTTAGCCAATATTGAAAAAGGAAAACTTGATTTCGATGTACTGTTAACTCATCCCCAGCACATGCCCAAGCTTGCACGTTTTGCCAAAGTTTTAGGCCCTAAAGGCCTCATGCCAAACCCAAAAGCCGGTACCATTTCTACAAAACCAGAAGAGGTCGCCAAAAAATATTCCAAAGGAGCTTTGCGCTGGAAAACAGAGCCAAAAGCACCACTTATCCACCAGATGATAGGAAAGGTCTCGTTCGACGAAAAGAAATTGATCGAAAACGCCTCTCTCCTTTTAGACTCAGTTGGCAAAGGTCATATTCAAAAAGCCTTCATCAAAACCACGATGAGCCCAAGTGTAAAGCTTGATTTAGATAAAGCCTAAAGTTTAAATCTTCTTTTTGCAAGGATGACGATTGTATCTGAGGCGTCTTTTACCGAGAGCTTCTTTCCTGTACTAATAACTATATTATAATGATGAGCTTTGTTGGGATCATGATTGAATACATTTTTGACAAAATCCACTCTTTTTCTATCAGATTCTTGGATGCGTTCAATTGCCTCTTTACGTGACACACGTTCAAACTCCATCATCCATTTAATTCTTTGGTCCATTTCGCAGATTGTCCTAACTTTAAGACCATGAGGAAAGAGAAAATTTGCTCCTCTACCAACAATGATTGCGAAGCCGCGGTTACCAATGGTTGAGAGAATTTTTACCAGATGTTTATAGTAGTTTCCTAGATTAAGATAGCGCTTACCGAAAAAATCGTCGATCACCTCTTCAACCAGGGAAATATTGCTTTCGTCAACCTCTTTGACGAGTTTACGTTCAAGATGAGCCTCTTTAGCGATCTCATCGACGATATCTTCGTGGAATACTTTCCATGGTTTACCCAATTTTTTAGCAACAAGAAAGGCAATAGGTCGACCGCCAGAGCCTTTTTCTCGTGAGATTGTGATGATGGGTGGTTCTTTTTGAGCCAAAAAGGATCGTTTTCTCCAATATGAGAGATTTGCAAAAATATTTCTGTTGATAAGCTCGAAGAGCTTTCTCATGAAATTCTACAATCATTGTAGTACTGAACTAAGAAAAATCAAGGGTATCTATTTAAGAAAGTTAAGATAGCCTTTCCTTTTTAAGAAGTAGATCAATAATAGTGCTGGGATCCAAATGACTGAATAGACAGCAATCCAGATAATTAATGTACCCAGTTGTCTTGCCTTAGAAATAACCGATCGGATGGCTTGTTTAAAGATGACTTGTGGTCTCCAAGTCTCACTGGGTGCGTATGGAAGAGCTAATTCATCGGTTGAGAGGTAGATAGTGAGCTTTGCCATCTCGGCATTTTTTTCAAGATAGTTTTGTTGACCTTTAAGGGCGTCAATTTGAGATTGCAGATTTATAATCTCTCTCTGAACGTTTAAGATGTCTTGGATTTGCGTTGCCTTATCCAATATTTCTTCAAATTTAGCCTTGGTTTTTAAAAGTGTTTGGAGTCGGGCTTCATTATCAACAAATTGATCGGTGACGTCTTCGCCTGAAAGATTTTCACTAATTACTTTTACCGCTAGTCCACGCAATTGATCGAGTGTAAGGTTAAGTTGTTTCGCTGGAACACGGACAGTAACCGTAGCACTTGGTGCGTCCTGTGGGTTATTGAGATTTGAGTTGACCATATAACCGCCAAAGCTTTCCGCAGTTTGGATGATTCGTTTCTGCACCTCAACGACATTATTTACTAGAAGTGAAAGATAAGATTCGCTTATTACTAAGCGATTGGTTACGTTTGGCGCCGGGGCAGCTTCTTCCCTAGGAGACATAACATCAGGAAGACTGAAGTCAAGATTATTAGAAGAGCCTGGAGCAAATTTCATACCGATTCCAGAAGAGCCATCCATAGTCTGTGAAAATGGAATTGGTCGAAAAGACGATCGGGTATAGATAAGATATCCAATAACAAGAAGTAAAAGCACAAGAAGTTTATGAGTTTTAATCCAAGCAAAAAATCTGAACATAACTTAAAATTACTATTTTGCTAATTGAATGTCAAGTTCCTATGATATGATAATTTAAATGAATCCTAAAGTTGACACCTACACAGAGTTTTGGCAGTACCTTTCTCAGCCGCAGAAGGATCTAATTTTGGAAGGTCAATACTTGATGAATGATATTATCAAGCATAATGCCTATCATTTTAAAGACTATTCCTTTTTGGTTTTTCCCTTTGCCAAATCATATGAGGGATTTTTAAAACAGCTTTTTAAAGATGTCAAGTTTATATCTCATCTTGACTACATCTCTGATCATTTGAGGTTGGGAAAACTGATGTCTCCAAATCTAGTTGATAAATTAGGGGATCGTTCACTTTATCTTAAAATGAAAAATACAGTTACAAAAGAATTTGCCGATAGAGTTTGGGCTGCTTGGAAAATGGGAAGGAATCAAATCTTTCATTACTATCCTCATAATTATAAATCCATTTCATTTGAGGAGTCGGAGCGTATTGTAAATCAGATAATCCAAACGATGGAAGAAGCATATATTAAATTAAAAAATTAAATCATCGATTGTATTTTCCAATACTCCATCCAAGTATACAACTTGTTGAAATAAAGCTCCGAAGGTATCTAGGACTCCCCGCGCAGACTGTCTCGTATTTTCAACCACATTTGACACCGCAGATGGTTGTTGTGTTGGTTGAGGTTGTTGTTGAGGATTAGATTGTTGTGAGGTTGGCTGAGGGGTAGTCAGACCAAAAAATGCTCGCACTCTTTGTCTTAAAGAGGTCGATTCGTTATTCTGATTCTGGTTTCTATTCTGACTTGTTGTTGGGGTCGGAGTTAAGGTAACGGTTGGGTTTGGACTGTCTGTAGGTGTGGCTGTCGCACCCGGCGGTGGCGTGGATGTAGGTTGTTTGCTAGTTTTTGAAACAGAAACATCTAGATTAAGTGTAGCTCCAGATGAAAGATTGCCTGACTTTGTTCCATCTTTAATTTTCCATCCAGAAGGAACTTCCATGATCGTTGCTGTATATGAGCCTACGGCTGTACCTGAATTTCCATCTGCGCCGTTCCAGGTGGCCGAACCTGCCTCGCATACATATGGAAATCCGCCGCGAGAAGTGCAGGATGATTGAGCTAAGCCATAAACTTTAAGAAGCTCGCCAAAGCGATGTCCTCCAGATGATGGCCCTTCAATGTATACAGATACAGTTTTTGATTCATTCCATAAAGCCCCAGTAAGTGATTCTTTGTGAACAGATATTTTCACTTTACCGCCTTTGCCTTGTGGTGGTTGGGTGGGATTTTGCGTTGCGTTTGGAGCAGGAGTATTTGTGGGATTTTTCCCACCATCACAGATGGGCCTCATTGTTCCCTCAGATGCTCCAATCATACATCCATACCCATTCGCGCTATTTGTGTATCCTTCATGGTAACCCCAATACCAACCGCAATGGCCACGATATTTAATTCCCTCTGGCAGTTGATTGCACGTTGATGGTTTACAATAGCCTCGATAGTTAGTATCTGCATTACCTGCATCCCACTCACAGGCGTGATAAGGTTGTTCAGCATCAGGTAGATCGTAAATATCATCCCCAACCTCTTCCAGTCGTCGTAATATCTCAGCACAGCATGAAGGTTCGGTTTGACATAGTGGATGGCAGGAAGGAGCGGCTTTGCTTTGATAGGTAAGTCTATTTGAAGATAAAAAAATAATCGAGGCTAAAGAAGCAACCAAAAGAAAGGTCAAAATAAAGATAGATTTTTTCATTATGATTATGCTATATTGATTATACATGAGACAGAAATTCTATTACATATTATATTTTTCGTTTGTTGGCATAGTAAGTTTGGCTATAACTCTGTTTCTTGATTTTTACTATTTTCAATAACAAACTGTGCAAATAAAGCTTGGCCGGTTTTTGCTTGACGAGAAAGATTTTTTTATATTCTTTTTGGGAATATTTCTTCTCTTGATCTTTGTATTGAAAATCCCAATTTTTCCTTTTCGTTTTAGCTCATTAATGGTCGTTTTTTTATTTCTTTTGACAACTCGATCTCTGATAAGCAGCCTTAAATTTAACTCCTATTTTTTTATCGCTTTCTTGGGTTTTATTTTCAGCACCTTTTTGTCTCCATATGGTCTCGTGATATATTTTGTGGTTGCGATGATTTTGTATAGAAAGACTAACCTTATATGAAAGGACTTACTTCATCCGAGGTAGAACGCTTACTAAATCAATACGGCTTAAATATAATTACGGAGCAAAAGAAAAAGAATATCTTAGTTAAATTTTTTGAACAATTTAATAACTTCTTAACAATCCTCCTATTTGTAGCAGCTCTATTATCTTTTTTTGTTGGAGAACCAATCGATGGGATTCTTATCGTTGGAATAATAGTCTTAAATGCGATTTTTGGTCTATATCAAGAGGGGAAAGCCGAGCAAGCCATAAGTCTTCTTAAAAAGATGACAATTACCAAGATAAGAGTAATAAGAGATGAAAAAGAGCAAGAGATAGATAGTCGATATCTAGTCCCAGGAGACGTGGTATTTGTAGAAGAGGGACTTAAAATACCAGCTGACGCGAAGCTTTTGGAGGCAAGAAACCTTGAGGTTAATGAAGCTGCTTTAACAGGTGAGTCTATGCCGGTTAGCAAAGAGGAAAAAAATGATATTTTTATGGGGACAATCATAGTAAGGGGCCGAGGATATGCAAAAATCAAAACGACAGGGATGCAGACAAAGTTTGGTCAAATAGCAGAAGGTATAGAGACAATTGACGATAGCAAAACACCCTTGCAAAAAAAACTAGAAGGACTGACAAAGACGATAGGCATCGTTGGTATTTGTTTGTCTTTATTTGTCTTTGGCCTAAGTTTATTGCAAGGGGCAGGAAATTACCCTTCTTTTCTTCTGGCGATTTCTTTAGCTGTTGCAGTCGTGCCAGAGGGTTTGCCCGCTGTCATGACCATAACGCTTGCCATTGGAGTCAAAGAGATGGCAAAGCGAAAAGCAATCATTCGTAGGCTTTCGGCAATTGAGGCTTTGGGGAGCGTTACGCTTATTGCTACAGACAAGACAGGTACTCTCACTACCAATAAAATGAAGGTAAATGAAATCTTTGTCGATGCAAAGATATACAAAGAAGATAAGCCGCCTAGTCTTACAAATCACCCTTTTTCAAAGATGCTTTTAAATGGAATTCTTTGTTCAACCGCGACGCTTGTTTTTGTCCATGATCGGGGTGGATTTGACGTCTTGGGAGACCCAACTGAGGGAGCTTTGTTGTTTTTAGCCCATAAAATGGGGCTTGTTCCCGAAATGGTGAGAAAAGAGTGGGAGATTGTCGATGAGATACCTTTTGATAGCATCACAAAGATGATGAGTGTTACGGTGAAAAATAATGATCAAACTATAACGTTTATTAAGGGTGCTCCTGAGGCAATCTTAGAGATTTCCAAAAAAATTCTCATTGGTGAAAAAAAGGAAACACTGACAGTTAACAAAATGAGGGAAGTAGAAAAAATAATGGAAAGATGGGCAAAGAAAGGCTTACGGGTATTGGCATTGGCTTATGGTGATACTTTTTTAGGTATGGTTGCCATTCACGACCCGCCGCGCCCAGAGGTATTAGAAGCCCTGGTTAAAACCAGGCGCGCGGGCATCAAAGCGGTGATGATCACCGGCGACAATGAAATCACAGCCGAAGCGATAGGAGTATCAACGGGATTTATCAAAGAAGGCGATGAGATCGTTACAGGCAAACAACTAGATCAATACTCGGATGAAGAACTACTTGCGAAATTAGCCAAAGTAAAAGTTTTTGCACGCACTACGCCTTTTCAAAAATCTCGCATCGTAAGATTGTATCAACAGCTTGGTGAGATAGTCGCCGTCACAGGTGATGGCATAAATGACGCCATTGCTTTAAAACAAGCCGATGTTGGAGTTGCGATGGGACTTATTGGTACAGATGTGGCAAGAGAGACGGCAGATATGGTCATAACCGATGATAACTTTGCGACCATTGTCAATGCCGTAGAGGAGGGAAGAAATATAATTAAGAATTTAAAAAACGCGATTAAATATCTTCTTTCCTGTAATGTTTCTGAGGCTTTTTCGCTTATCGTGGCTTTGATAATAGGGATTCCCAATCTTTTTTTTGCAATCCAACTTTTGTATATAAATCTGATTACTGATGGCATTCCAGCCCTTGCTCTTGCTTTTTCTCCCGGCCAAGAACACGTTATGAAAGCTCCGCCCTTCAAGGAACTCCAGCTTTTGACCTCTTTTGGCAAAAGATACATTTTTACTGTAGGGACGATAGCAACATTTATCGTCCTCTCTTCCTATTTTATTTTTAGAGACGATCTAACGTTTTCTCGTACGGCAGCCTTTTCGGTCCTTGCATTGATCCAATCGTTTATCTTTGTCGATCTCTGGATGTCTCATCAGTCAATTCAAAAACATGCAAAAAAGCTCATCTCCGGTGTATTTCTGGCTGCTTTTTTTATTCCTTTCATCACGCAATACATTGTTATAAAGACGCCATTTCTTACCAATGTTTTTAAGATAGAGAGTGTTTCTATTTATTATTATCTGGCATTTATCTTGATGTCTTCATTGGTTTTAGTAGGCACAAAAAGCGTGAGAAAACTGCTGGGCCACTAACTATACAGTTAATTAAAATTAAATATTCTTAATTACAACCATTAGCGTAAACTTCTTATAAACCCTCCTGAGTTATCATAGACGTTGTTGTTCATTACAAGACAATTCCTTAAGTTTAAATTTTTGGCTGCTTTCATCTGGTCATCTGCAGCCATTTTTATATCTTCAGGTAGCATCCCAAGTTGGTATTGTGCAATGCCGACAGTAAAATTTAGCCCTTCATTAATTGCTATTTGCCTTCTTCCTGAAGTTATCATGAATCCTGGAGGAAAATCTCGATTAAAAAAATTTTGAAGTATTTGTGCTGCTTTAAATGCGTGCTGATCATCAGTATTACGAAGCATGACTGCAAATTCATCTCCTCCCACTCTTCCATAGATGTTATCTTTACGACCCATTTTTTGTAAACTTTGCGGGATAAGTTTTAGAAGTTCATCAACAACAGGATGACCGTAAGTACTATTCATTTCTCTCATATGATCGAAATCTATATACAATAGGCTGAGCGGTTCTTTATTCCTAACGGCATGGTTTATTTCATTAGTAAGAAGAAAATTAAAACCTGTAAGATTATTAAGACCAGTATGTTGATCTTTTAATTTATTTCTAGTTGCTTCCCTCCTATATTTCAAAGCTAAACCGAAGCCAATTAAAGCAATAACCCATGGAGCAGTGGTTTGTAAATATTGTAAGAGTTCTCCTTCTGGCATAATAATTTTATTAAACTAATGGCTTTCTGACTTTATCTTATAGTATTATACATAATTAATATGTATTTATCAACTTAAACCCCTTGACAAATGTTATAGGATATGTTTTCATGATATTAAGCAAGTAATTTTACCCATGAACCAGAACAAAGTTCGGTTCAGGGTTTCGCTTCGATAAGATAATAAAAGTTAAATATTTAGATCGAAGCTCAAAATTCGAAGGGCCTGATTATAAATTACCCATGAACCAGAAAAAAAGGTTCAGGGTTATAAACTATAAGACTATGAAAAGGGATGAAACAAATCTTATAGCTCACCACCTGCCAAAGGATTTCACCAACGAACCAGCAGGCGGGGTGGGGGGATAAGATAGATGATAGCTTATTAGATCTTAGACCTTAGAAGAAAAAAATCTAACATCTAAAGTCTAAAAACTAAGGTCTACTTACACGCAGCCGAGTCCAAAAAAAATATCTGAGGGCTCGGTGCGTTTGTTAGAAACAGTTTCCTAAGATATCGAAATTACTCTTTCTAACATGCTCCAACAATCCCTCTTCAACAGGACGAGCGAATATAATGAGTTTAGTGTTGAAGTAAAATGTGGTGGATTTTTTATGGCGACCCTCTTTGAGAGATTAATTGGGCTAAATTATTTACGTTTTGACCAATATAAATAGCAGCATAAGCCAATAGTGTAAAAGCTCCAATGATGATTCCAGCTGTAAACGCTGGTTCGATTGCGGATAACGGTGTTCTGTAAGAATAAAACCCACTTGAGTTTCTACCTCTTTGTATTGGTGGTGCTATTGACTCTTGCGATATTGACATAATGCTTATTATATCAAACTATCTAGAAATTTTTACCTAACTATTCAACCAAAATCGAGCCAGCCATTGCACCTGCGTGAGCACTGCAGTGGTATGGGTAAACACCTGATTCATTAAAGACCACAGAATATGTATCTCCACGCTTAAGTACGTTTGAATTTTGGGGAGGATAGTAGGTATGAGCAGGGTGCGAGTCTGTGTTTACATAGTGATCAAGATAGTCATCGTTTACCCAAGTCACCTTTGTGCCTTTGCTTATTCGAATATTTTTAGGATTAAATTTGATGTCTTTTAGCGACACCTCAACTTCGCTTTTACCTATTAGGTCTTCGTAATCTGAAGCTTTTGCCCTGTCGATCGCAAATTGAAAGTTGCCATCGTGGCAGCTTCCATCGGGCCAGCAGGCTTTATAATCGACTTGGTATATGTCATCGGGAGCTTCTGCATCAATCGCCCGTCGCATAGTTAATTTATTAGAGTCAATTATTGTCTTTCCGCTCGTTATATCAATTGGAGAGGTAGTGCCTGTTTGCGGATTTTTAACACCAATAGAGTAGACCTTAATCTCGGAGGGGGAAGCCAAATCAAAATTAAAATTAATGACGACGTTTATTGGTACACCTGCCAGAGTAGACCCGTGAGCTGGAGTATTGCTTTCGAAGTGTGCGCTTTTTTTAGGATTTTCAAATTGAATATCATTAGTTTGGCTTTTGAGAGTTTTTTTAACAGAAGTAGTTTTTTTGTTCTGAAGGAAATAATAAGCTGCAAAAGAGCCAAAAATCAACAGTAGCAAAATAAAGAAGAGTTTGAATTTCATGTAGCTATTATAACTCAATTTTAATTTTCAAGAGTTGAGGTATCACCAAGTGGCTGTCCAAGCTCTTGGGCTTTAAGGACGCGGCGCATGATCTTTCCCGAGCGAGTTTTAGGAAGTTTTTCGACTTGACAGAGAATCGATACAATTGTATCATTGTACTATATGAACTGGATCACAACAAATATCAGATTTCCCGAAGATAGGTATATAGAGCTTAAGATGGAGGCGGTTCGTAAAAGGAAGAGCGTAGCTGCACTTATTAGAGAAAAAGTATTTAGTGAAGGTAAAAAGAGTAGTCAGAGTCGATCTGCAGAAAAGTTGCTAAAAGAGCTTGACAAACTTGCGAAAAAGAATGCGAAACAAAATCCTGGAATAAGTTTTAGTAAGAAATTAATAGAAATGCGCTACGAACAATGATAGTAGTTGATGCCTCGGTTGCCTTTAAATGGTTTAAGAGTAAGAATGAGCCTTTTCATAAAGAGGCGGTTTTGATTCTTAGCGATCACCTGTCAGGACGGAACAAAATTCTTGTTCCCCATATCCTGCTCATTGAGATTGCCAACTCTTTGGTTACCAAGACAGATACGACCGATAAAACAATTAAGGAGGATTTAGAATATTTACACAAAGTAAATCTTGAGATTATCATTCCAGAAGCCAACGACATACTAGAGTCTGCCAATTTAGCAAGGAGAAATAAAACGACGGTCTATGATATGCTTTATGCAGTACTGGCAAAGAAACTAAAAACAACTCTTATAACCGCAGATGAGCGTTTTGTACGAATCACCAAATTTGCACACGTAAAACTTCTTTCTGAAGTTTAGTTTTCCAACGTTGAAGTATCGCCTAATGGTTGGCCGAGTTCCTGGGCTTTGAGGACGAGGCGCATGATTTTACCGGAGAGGGTTTTGGGGAAAGAAAATAAAGACTAATTAAGGTATAATCCTTCCTATATGAACGAGCAAGGACTAGGTAATGTATTTGCTATCCATGTTAGGCAAGATATTATTCCTCCCCCATCATTCATTTCACACCGCTATGAAGTTGTTGCAGTTGCTCCAATTGGTAAAGCCGAATGGGAAGGATCGGTCTGGACTAAGGCAATGAGATCGAAGAAAAAATTTAGTAATGTATACAGAAACTACCAACGAGAAATCGAGAACTGGATGAACGCTCAGCTCAAAAAAAGTCACATTGATGATCGCACCTTATCTGTACTCGTTCAAATTTATACAGGCAATCACGCTCCGAATGGAAACATGATGGTGCTTAGCGGAAGCAATAGTTTTATTAATTTCCTCTTAGGAAAAAATGGATCTGAGAGAGCTGTGCTAGAATCGAGAAATAAGGTAAATCTCCCTGTTATAAAAGATTACATGAGCGCTTTAAAAGCCGTTCCTGACAACAGTCTCAGCGCCATCATTCTCGATTATGGTTTGTCTAACATGGTTGACCCTCTTCAATTTTTTGACCTGGTTGCTAAAAAATTGTCACAAAATGGCTTATATTGTCATATAGATAGAAAAGCTTACGAAGATTTTCCAGATCAGTATTATGAAGACGGAGTAGCTAGAATCTTAGAGTACCGGAAAGTAGCTGCCACTGATGGGAAGATAAAACATTTCTTCATCCCCAAAATATTTATAAAAGATCTCCCCCTGCAGATGAGGAATAAAGGTCTTGCCGTGATATTTGATACTTCAAATGACCCTAGGTTTACTTACGAGATACTTATTGGTGTAAAATCATCAACCCCGATAGATCCAGTCGGTCAAAAAGAAATAGTTGAGAGCGGTTGGAACCAGTTAAATTTAGTAAAACAAAATAGTAAAAAAATATGGGAGAAGTAGATCTTTCAATAGAAAATAAAAGTGGTTTTTTCTTATAGCACGTTGTGCTGAGTGATAAGCAAAAATAAGATTAATTTTCCAGAGTCGACGTATCTCCTAGCGGTTGGCCGAGTTCTTGGGCTTTAAGGACGCGGCGCATGATCTTTCCCGAGCGAGTTTTAGGAAGTTTTTCGACAAAGTCGATCTCATCTGGGGTGGCGATAGGGCCTATCATCTTGCGAACATGCTGGGCCAGCTCGGTTTTGAGTTGATCTGATGGTTGATGACCAACTTTTAGAATGACAAAGGCTTTAATTTTTTCACCCTTCACCTCGTCTGGTTTGCCGATGACTGCTGCCTCAGCTACAGCCGGATGGGCGACAAAGGCCGATTCAATTTCTGCAGAGCCCAGTCTGTGACCAGATACTTTGATAACATCGTCGTTTCTGCCGATGATCCAGAAGTATCCATCCTCATCCTTTTTAGCCGAATCACCCGTAAAGTAAAGAAAGTCATGGAAGTTGGTATTGAGGTGAGGGTTAGGAGGCCAGTTTGGTGAGGAGGTTAAGTCCTGGGGATTTTTTTCACTTAACCCACTTTCTTTGCCTAAACTGGCTTCTTTACCTTGACCTTCTTCCTTATTTAAACGAATTTTCTCAAAGTAAGTTTCTTTATATTTCTCAGGATTATTATAGACATCAAGAAGCATGGAAGGCCAGGGTTTTTTAATTACTAAGTATCCTTGTGTGTTTACTGGGGCAGGACTTCCCTTATCATCAACGACGTCTGCCTCGACGCCAAAAAATGGTTTGTTAGCTGATCCGGGCTTAAGCGGGCTCGAAGGTAAAGGAGTAATCATCTGCATTCCCGTCTCGGTCTGCCACCAGGTATCCATGATGGGGCAGCGTTCTTTTCCGATCGTTTTGTAATACCACATCCACGCCTCGGGATTAATGGGTTCTCCGACTGATCCTAATATTTTTAAAGAACTTAAGTCATATTTATTGGGGATTTCATCACCGAGGCGCATCATGGCTCGTACAGCAGTAGGCGCTGTATAGAATTTGCTGATTTTGTATTTTTGGATGAGTTCCCACCAAATCCCGGGGTGTGGATAGTCGGGTGTTCCTTCGTAGACAAAAGTCGTCGCACCATTTATAAGAGGCGAATAGACAATATAGCTGTGACCTGTGACCCAACCGGCATCGGCTGTGCAAAACCAAATGTCATCGGGCTGAAGATTAAATATCCATTTGAGTGTTAGATATATTCCAACCATATACCCTCCATGCGCATGCAAAACTCCTTTTGGTTTTCCAGTGGATCCGGAGGTGTATAAAATAAATAATGGATCGGTTGCTTCCATGATCTCGGTTGAGCAGATGGTATCTGTCTTAGCCATAAGTTCGTGATACCAGAGATCCCGTACAGCGGTCATTAGGTTAGGGTTAGGAGGCCTGTTTGGTGAGGAGGTTAAGTTATTGGAATTGTTACTTTGCCCAACTTCATTTCCTATACTGGTTTCTTTACCCTTACCTTCAGACTCTATTCTCTTTACGACGATTACGTGTTCAATTGTGGGTATATCTTTAATCGCCTCATCCACTGTCTTTTT
>CAYSQE010000014.1:38222-39567 GCA_964433155.1 uncultured Gammaproteobacteria bacterium
GGCTTCGATGTTTTGATTTTTGAGTGCCTCAGATGAGAATCCGGAAAAAACAACCGAGTGGACCGCGCCAATTTTTGCACACGCAAGCATCGCGATAAACTGTTCAGGAATTCGGGGAAGATAGATGCTTACTTTGTCGCCCTTTCTAATGCCAAGTGATTTTAAGACATTGGCAAACTTACAAACCTGCTCGTTTAACTCACCGTAAGTATATTTTCTTTCACTTTTGTCTTGGCCGACCCAGATGTAAGCGAGTTTATCCTTTGTTGCAGTTTTCTGATGACGGTCAAGAGCGTTATTGACAATGTTGCATTGAGCACCCACAAACCAGCGCGCATAGGGAAAGTTCCACTCGAGGACTTTGTCCCACGGTTTAAACCAGGAGAGTTCGTGGGCGATATTTTCCCAAAAAGCCTCAGGATCTTCTTGTACTTCTTTATAGAGTTTTTCGTAGTCTTTGACGTAGGCTTGGTCAACGATTTCTTTTGAAGGAAGGATCATAAATTAATTCGACCAGATCTAGATAAAAAAGTCAATAACAAAAACACTACCCCCAAAAGGTATTGAATGCTATAGGTTTATTTTATATAATAAAAATATTCTATTATGGTAGGAATAACTGCAGAATTATCTTTAGCACGAGGGAATGTTTTAGAGCGTTCAAATGGTAATCTTAATAAGGGCGTACTCGTCAAAAGGCCAACTTTTATTAAAGATCTAATAAGACTAGATATTCTTGCTACTCCTGGAACGCCGTTACTTATACTTGGTCCGCGAGGAATCGGAAAAACAACTACTCTTCAACATGCCGAGCCAAACTCTTTAACCCCAGCTCTATATTATCTTGATGGAAATGGTCTTAAAGATGAGGTAATTAGAGCACATCTTCGTTCATTTATTCCAAAAAATACTTGTTATTCAAGGGGAGGTTTCGTTGTTATAGATCATTTTTATAAAGAAGCGGGCACTTACGTAGATCGAGCTGATAGCCTATTTAAAGATGGAATATTACAAAGACTGCATGAAAGTCGTTATCGAGTAGTCCTAACTGGAAGTAGAAGAAAATGGGAAGACAAATATAGACGAACAAATGGAGTTTTAAATTTTGTAGGTTTAGATTCGGGTGAAACTGGATGGCAGCTGCAGGCTTATCAATTTGGAGATGATATAATCGGAAAAAAAAAAAAAAAAGGCGAAGGGAATGCAAGCTTTAATATATTTGTTGCTGCGGCATTAAGTCGTACAGGAGATTTGGAATTCGCTTTTAAATTTGCAAGAAAAAAAATGGAAGATAGAAGTTGTAATCCTTATATTAGTTGGGAAGCATATATTCAAGAAAAACTGC
>CAYSQE010000015.1:0-38187 GCA_964433155.1 uncultured Gammaproteobacteria bacterium
TCCTGATTAATACGGCCGATAACCTGCTTTGGGCCAAAGATAAGTTTTTGTTTTGGAAAACGGTAGACAATAAGTTTTCCATAACTGTCTCCATCGTTTCTGGCCACCATCCAAGCGGAAAGATTGTCTTTATTACGGGGGGTAAACGGAAGCATCAGGATATATTCTTCCTTTTTTTCACCCGGCAGCTTCATAATTATATGCCGTGGACCCATTTGTTCTACCGTATCGGTGGTTTCCTGTTTTTGCCCCTCGCTAATAGTTGGGATTTCCCACTGATCTTCTTTATTGTAAAAAATCTGAGGGTTATCCATATGATAAGTAGTATAGATATCTGTTTGAAGACTAAAGATATCTTCCGGATACCGAAGGTGAGAAAGTAGACTTTTTGGCATTTTACTTATAGGCTGAAAGAGACTGGGAAATATTTTGGCATAGGTCCGAATAATAGGATCACTCATATCAACTTGATAAAAAGAGATAGAGCCATCATATGCATCAATAACAATCTTCACCGAGTTTCTGATATAGTTGACCATCCCTCCATTAAGCGACAGCGGTTGAGAATAGGGATAATTATTGGCTATTGTATACGCATCAAAAATCCAGTAAATTTTATTATCAGAAACTACAGCATATGGATCACTATCAAGAGTGAGAAAGGGAACAATCTTTTCAACTCGTTCTTTGATGTTACGATAATAGAGAATTCTACTTTCAGATGTTACATCATTTGACAAAAAAAGTTTAAGTGAGTTGAATTTGATAGCAAAAAATAATCGTTTAAGAAGTGAGCTTATCTCTACTCCTCCTTTTCCCTGATAAGTTGTGTAAACGTTTTCTTCTCCTTTAGGATAATCAAACTCTTTTGATTTGGTTTTGACAATTACGTAGTCATTAGTAAGCTCACCAAAGTATATTTCCGGTCTATTGACGGCAAGCTGCTTAACTTCTGATTTTGGTGGCAAATCTTTGACAAACAAAACCGGCAATCCCTCTGAGGTTACTTGATTTACCGGTCCAGCAGCAACTCCATATCCATGAGTAAAGGTAAGTTTTTCGTTAATCCAGCTTCTATTAGGCAGACTCTCCGATGCCAGCTCTCTTGACGAAAGCATAATTTGGCGAATTTCGTCATTTATAATATATCGATCGTTATCAACAGAGACAAATTCATAATAGGTTCTTATCTCCTGGATCTGGGCGAAGGTAGAGAGAAGTTGTTCTCGATCCCAAAGCCGTACGTTTTTAACCGTCAGATTATTTGAAGCAATATCATCCGCGGTTAACGGTTTATCTGCCGAGATTTCCCTCTCTTCTATTTGGTCCAGACCATAGGCCTTGCGCGTGGCGGCAATATTGTGTTTGATAAATGGTGTTTCTTTAACCAACTCGTTTGGAGCAACGATCAGTTTTTGAAAAAGAGACGGAACTATTGCCGAGACAATTCCTATAAAAACATAAAGAGAAATTGCTATAATAAGCGGCGCGAGTTTTCCACTTATACCCCAAAACAGAGTCAAAACAGCGGCTAAAACAGACAAGCCGATAGAAATTTTGAGAATCGGTACCATAATAGCCACATCCGTATAGGCGGCTCCAAATATTGGACCGCTTTGGTTGGAAAGGAGTTTGAACAAGGAAAGATAAGTGTTGATTGCTGTTATGATCAAAAAAAGGGAAAGCAGGATGCCAAAATGAAGCTGTGCTTTGGGTTCTGTCTGGCCCTTTTGAGATAGCCTTAAGCCAGGGATTTCAAATTTGGCAAGAAAACCAGTAAGGTTAAGACTGCCTTTTAAAATATATATGATTCCACTGTTAATAAGCGAAACTATAACAAGCATTTTTAAAATACCCAGTCCTAGATTAAAAGCAGGAAGAGAAAAGATATAAAAAGCAATGTCTTTTTTGAAAATAGGGTCAAATTCTCCAAAAGGGATGGCTGAAAAGAATTTGAGTATTTCCTGCCAGTTAACTGCAGTAATCAGCCCAAGAGCTAAAGAAATAATAACACTAGCAATTATGCCTAATTTTTTTAGTATTCGACTATCCAGGCTTACTGGTTGACCAAGTAGTGCCGCGGGTATAAGAACCACCCATGAATGTTTTGATCGAACGGCAATAAGAAAATTAGTAAGAAAAAAAACTACTGCAATTATTGCGGTTATTAAAAAAATAATTATCTTAGTAATAAGTGGTTTAATAAATACATCTGTTAGTCCCACTTCAACAAACCACCACCAGTCGGTAATAAAAACAACAATTGTAGAAAATGAAAAAAAGAGAAGAAAGATTACGGTTATTCCTATTCCTGAGAAAAGCCTTGAGATTTTCATAATTACCACCGTAAACTTCTTGTGTCTTGGCCGGTTGTAATTAATGATGGTTCATTGCCTTAAAACGCTAGATGTACTAGACCAATCGTTTTTTTTGCTCCCCATCATCTAAGGCGATATTAGACAATAACTGATTATGATCGTAACATAAAACAAATGTATTTTCAACTTTAATTTATCTTAAATACTATGAATACTATGCAGATTATTTCGCGAATACCCCTAGCACTAATCGTCTTTGTCGGATCGATAATCGAAGAAATTTTTCCTCCTCTTCCTTCACCACTTCTTTTAATCATAGCAAAAATGACCACCCATAACCAAAAATTTTCGATTCTCTACATGTTGCTACTCGCAAGTATCGCCGCTTTTGGAAAAACAATCGGCTCTCTTTTTCTTTATTTTTTGGCGGATAAAACAGAGGATCTCATCATCGGGCGGTTTGGAAAACTATTTAACCTCTCTCATAAGGATGTAGAAAATATAGGGAGACGTTTTACCGGATCATGGAAAGATACTATTATTCTTATATTTCTTCGCTCTGTCCCAATAATACCTGCAACGCCTGTGTCTCTTGTCTGCGGAATTATTAAATTAAACATCCGAACATTTCTTATCTCTACTTTTATCGGGTCATTGATCCGTATTTTTCTCTTATTGTATTTAGGAATCACTGCGTACCGATCATTAGAAACTAATACAGAGAATACAATAAAAGTATTTTTGGTGTTTATCATTGCTTGTTTTATTGGATGGATTTATTACAAAAGAAGAGGCGGCTCTCGTAAGTAATCTGAATAGCAATTTCATACAACATTTATTCCTCCCCATAAAAAGGTAATAATCAAGAAAAAGAATAATAAAATAAAAGACAAGAAAATGCATTGTAGCTGGCAGAAACCATGGTCGGCGCTTTGTGCCGCCCTTACAAGTCGCAAAAGGGAGCGGGCGATGGGAATTGAACCCACTGTCTTCTCCTTGGCAAGGAGACATTTTACCGGTAAACTACGCCCGCAATGACAAATTTAAGTATATCAAAGCTCTTTAGTTGACTCAAGTCGCTCGAAACATTAAAATAATGTAGCGATTAATATAGATTTTGGTTAAATAGTAGACCTGAACTTTATATTTTGTAGCATATAATCCATTTACTTTTACTAAAGCGGTCTCCATCATTTATAGATAAAAATGGGTTTTACTTCTAAAAAAACTACTACTACTAAAAAATCATAAATGCCGCTGGCTGGTTCAAAATAATTTGGGTTGATGATATAATTATCCCGTGAAGACAGCAAGAAGTTATATTGGCATAATAGTAAAACTTATCATTTTTACCCTATTTTCAATAATAATTAGAGGGTATCAATATGGAAGTGGTAATCAGGTGCATTACTTTAATTTCGCCTTTAAAAAGTTTTACCCAGGATTATATCCCAACGACTATCTATTTAAGACTCACGATCTTCCCTATACCATTTTTGTTGATTTTATCTATATCGTTCTAAAGATTTTTGGAGAAAACACATTTATTTTTTTCTTCATATATTTTTTCTTTTTGTTTCTTTTCTACTTAGCGATCTATCTGATCTTTGACTTTTTCTTCAAAAATCGAAAAGTGTCTGCAATTATTCTTCTATTTTTTATTTTTCCTATCCCTATCGGAGAATCTACAATTAATACCCTTGAAATGTCGTTAATGCCACGCTTTATTGCAGAAATATTTCTTTTATTATCAATTTATTTCATTTTGATTAAGAAAAATGTTCTTTCGCCTATTTTTGCTGGAATCGGATTTTTATTCCATCCGATTACATTAATTCCCTATATTCCGATAGTTATTCTAAATAAAACATTTTTAATTAAAAGTTCATGGAAACCGATAGTAATGAATTTGGTTATTTTTATATTGATCGCCTCTCCAATTCTTTTTAAATTTGTATTTTATGGCCAAAACGGAAGCCTGTTTATAGATCAGCAGTGGAGAAATGTGTTGTATGAAAGAACGCCATATATATTTATTTGGCGGTGGTCTGCCATAAACTTTCTGGCACTTCTTTCAATTTGTATTTTTTTTGTTAGTTATAAATTTATTTTCGGAAGGAAAATCAACGCAACTGTAAATGCAACAATTATTACTTCACTTATTCTTTTTATTGCTGCGTTTTTGTCTGCACTCTTTAATTTTCGACTTGGCCTTCAATTGCAGCTTGCAAGAAACCTATACCTATTGGTGGTCTTTGTCATAATTTACGGGGTCGGATCTTTTCTGACAAAATTATCAGGATTTAGTTTGAATAAAATCGCTGTTCTGATTTTGACCATATCCGTGATACTTTGTTTTCCTAAGAGGATCCAATACGGCGTATTATGGATCAACCCGCCCACAGATTATCAAAAGGCTGCTATATGGGCAAAAAATAATACCCCAAATGATAGTTTATTTCTCGTCCCTTTGGATGCATTCGGTTTTAGATTTTGGAGTAAAAGATCAGTTTTTCTTGAACATAAAGAGGGCGGGGATGGGTTATATGTTAGAAGTTTTGCCATAATATGGAATAAAAGAAAAGAATTGATCGAGAATAATAAACTCTTTAGTAAAGATTATCTAAAAAAGTTAAAAAAAGATTATAAAATTGACTATGTTGTTACTACCCAACAGATTCCGGAGCTTGTGGTTTATAAAAACAAGAAATATACTATTTATAAAATTTAACTATGTCGGTAGAATAGCTAATAACTTAAGCGATCTATTTCAATAAGCTTTTAAAGAAATCGACGATCTTCATAAAAAATGTGATGATGGGTGAGGGATAAGATCTGCTTAAAACGATGTCCCTTTGCACATCTTTTGTCTTTTCTGCATCCACTTTAATATTGCGCGATACATAGCCATATTTGCTAAATGTCACTGATTCTCCATCCAATACAGGCAAAGTATAGTTACCATCTGTCACAACAATTGTTTTTTCTTTACCTTTTACTGTCACCTCTTTGAGAGGTTGACCAGTCTCGTCCTTGATCGTACCCGTAATATTGACTGGGTCAAAATACTTTGATAGAGTCGCCACCGCACTTTTTGCTGAATTATTTTCAGTCCAAAGCTCTGTACTACTTCCTTTGTTGGTCCAATAATTAATGCCTATCACCTCGCTTGTCTGCAAAATCTTTATCAATGCCTTCTCAATCCACTTTGCTTGATCTGATTCAGTCATCTCTCCATGAATATCTGGAATTGGAGCACCAAACTCACCGAGAACTATTTTTCCTCCACTACTAGATACATATTCTCTTATATCGGCCTGAAGCTTTTCAGGAGTACTAACATAATGATCTACAGTAATTACTCCATCTAAGGCGGAAGTTGTATCTTTATCCATGATAAGTCGGGCAACATCACCATTCATCGAATAATAATTTGCAGTAACATTTTTTCCAATATTTCTAAAGGAGTCTTTGACAACTTGGTATTCGTTTATCAAAAAATTTTTGAAGCCTTGGGCATCTCCATTCATTCGAGGATCACCAGGTCCACCATTTTCACATTCAGGGCACGAAGTAAAAATATCTCCGTCCTCAAATAAATCTGGATGTTCTAAGATAAATCTTTGAATATTATCTGTATGCTTATTTCTATCTATCTGAGGGTATTCAAACCAATTCTCCCACCCCGAAAGATTGCCTCTAAACCAAACTTTTAGATTGTATTTTCTAGCAGCCGAAACCCAGCGTTTAAGAAAGGGTAAAAACTCCTCATCATATGGCGTTGCAATAGCCACATGAGTGGCGCCAGTTTGAGAGATAATTTTTACTTGAACTTCTATTTCTTGATCATAAGATAGATCTTTTAATTTCTCTCTTGCTACGTCTCGCGAAAACTTCATGGTATCGATCGACTGAACCTGGAAAAACCTCTCTCTTGCAAAAACGATAGTCGGGGCTAATAAAATTACAGTAATTATTATAACCGGTGCTACTATTTCTTTAATTTGAAATTTTAAATTTAAAATTTTCATTCAATTTGAAATTGTTAAAACTTAATTGTTAAAAATTGATTAAAAACTAAAAATTGTAAATTAAAAATTATTTTAGATTCTTCTAAAAATTAAAATCTGCGGCGATGTATATGTTTTTTGAAAATATTTAAACAGCCTATCTCTTACATTCGGCTTATCATAAATATGTTTCCATACGTCATCGTCTTTTTGCATGATGATCCATCTTGCATATCGTTCAGGCGCAACAAGCGATTCTTCCCAATAGGGTTTGTTTCCAATATAAATTATATTTTGCATGGGGATTCCGCTTCGAATGATGCTTAGCGTACGTGCATAGTCATCAACCAACACCAATCCATTATCGTAATTTTTCTTAATCCAGTATTCTGCATCTGGCCGGCGAGCTCTCGACAATCCTTCAGTTCCATCAGCGAGCGTTATGATTTTTGAATAACCTATTATATAGAGCCCAAACTGTAACAAAAATAAAAAAATGATAACGGTTTTTGTAGATACCTTTGCTGCCTTATAAAATGTGTATCCAAAAAATAAAGAGACTACCGGAATCATCATAGCTCCATAACGTACGTTGAATAACCGCCATTCAAAACCAACCGGTGTAAGATGAGGGATAAATATGACAGACTGTCCGGCAAATAAAGCAAACACGTTAAATATGAAAGGTACAATAAGTATGAGTAAGACAAAAAGTCTATGTAAATCTTTTTTGTTTATAAGAAATTGGTAAAATCCTACAATTGCAACTAAAAAAACGATGACTCCAGAATTACTCATACTTGTTACCAAATAGTAAACAAACGCCAATGGCAGGTTACGATATGCAGGTAGTTCTCCTCTAGCAAGCCAGTTTTGTTGTTGAGTACGCGAGGAAAACTGACTATTGGTAAAGTAGAACGGGTCACCCAATATCAAGAAATCCCACATCATCCACAAGAATATGCCAAAAAATGCCAAAGTTGAAAATAATATGACTTTACCTTCTATTCTTTTCCAATTTTCTTTTCGTCTAAAATACAAAAGAAGGATTGACAAAGCTTCAGTAAGTACTAAAAACCATCCATCATAACGCGTCAAAACGGCGCAAAATCCAAAAAAACTTGAGAGTAGAAGCGAAGATATACTATTGTTGTTTTTAATATATTTGATAAAAAAATAGGAAGAGAGTATAAAAAAAGTTGTCAAAGGAAGCTCTGTCATTGGGGTCGACTGCAAATAGAGGATATTTGGATTTAAGGCAAAAACAAGAAACGTTAAGAATGCTGCGTATTTGTTGTTCGTCAAAAGAATAACAAGCTTATATATATAAATTGAGCTCAGTAGGAAGGCTACTCCCGAAACTATAGATCCCGCCAGCCCCGATCTCCATAAGAAGTCAAAATACACAAATGGAATCATGAGTATATGAGGGAGTGGCAACCAAATCCCTCCTAGCTGGGCAAAGCCAGGAGTCAGCCCATGAATCACTCTTTTTGCAATATTGAGGTGTGACTCCGCATCTCCGTAAGCAATAATAAAATCTTGTGAATAAAAGTACGCAGTTGAACCCAAACTTAAAACCAATGCCATAAAAATAATTAGTCGAAAGAGTCTAACCCTATAAAATAAACTCAAAAAATTCTGAATTTTTTCTTTCCCAAGAAAAATACTAAGATTCATTATTGCTCTTAAATAAAGATGAAACGAATAAAAGTACAAAAACAGTAATAATTAGAAATTCAAAAATCAAAATAAAATATTGCTGTAAAGTCATATATTTTGAGATATATTCATTAAATATAAGACTTCCACTTTTTCCATCCATTAAATAGTCCCAATTAAGAAAAAAGTTGTACTTCATCTTTAAATAATCAGCCTCAATTTTAGGTGGTACTTGATTAGTTGTTAAAGCACCAAGAAGGGCAATGGCCGAAGAATACGCAAAAAGAAAAAATGTAAGCACTCTTGCAATTACGACATGCCTTTTAATTCTTGAAAGCCAGATTCCGACAAATATTGAAAGAGTCGCCATGGATGGAATTAAATATCTTGGACCATAGGCCCATCCTCCCCAAGGATCCGCCCAACTACTATAAAGAAATACGTTTACAAATACCAAAGAAAGTAGAATTTTCTTTTCTAGCGCCCCTTTTTTCAGCGTTGAAAAAAAACCTAAAAGAGCGATAACAAAAATTGGGGAGTAGAGAAAAAGTCCCCTATCCCTGGCAAAAAATAAAATGCTAAAGCTTCGAGGAAGTTCTTGTTCGCGAAAAAAGCCAACCGGGGATTTTTTTTCCTCTTTTTTTTTCAACTCTTCCTTGCCTTTTTGAGATTCAAGTAGTTTTTGCTCCTTAACGGTTTTTGCACCTACCAGTGCACCGCTGACCTTAGTAAAACTTCCAAAATTAAGATAATTATAATAACCTTGTATCAGGATGAGGACAAAAAAAATGATTGAAGTCAAAATAGAAACTCCCTTAATAGTAAATTGAAATGACTTCTTTTTATTGGTAACTATAAATGATGAAAGTAAAAAATACACCATCACGGGAAACATAAGTAAAGCATTTGGATAATCGATTGATATAGCCAGTCCATAAGCTATCCATACATAAGTTACCCATACCCAATTATATTTTTGATTTTGTCTGTATTTCCATACTGCATAAAACGATGAAATGATAAAAAAAACAGTCAGATGATGTTGATACATGGTTATAGCATAGCTCCAAGAAGTTGATGCAAAACCAAATACCAGACTTGAAAACAAAGCTATGACGGTTGGTAATCTAAAAATATTTTTCGCTATCAAAAATATCAGTACAAGATTAATGGCTGAAAAAAGTGAAATAGTTGAGAAGGCTCCCACCTGCGCCAAATTGAAGTATTTGCCTATGTAATAAAATGGTATGGATAGAAGTGAGATTCCGGGAGCAAAAAGAATAAAATATTTCCCTTTATAATATCCTGTATCTGGGTAAGCCGCTTCAGCCAATTCGTTATTAAGGGCAACAGATCGATTTTCTGCTAAAGACAAAGTCAAAATATAACGGCCTCTTTCAGGAGAAAGTTCAAAAGGTTTCGTAGCTTGATCTAGGTTATTTTTAATCAGTTGTGCTCCTAGGTTTCCCGATTGACCTCTTATCGTTAATGCATATATCAGTAATCCAAGTAAAAAGAGAAATAAAAGAGTTAGTGTTTTTTTCATCATGTAATTATAGGTTATTTTTGGGCTTTGAAAGCTATTATTAGTGGATAGTGTGGGTCGTTGTATTCTAAATCTTTCAATCGCAGATCTTCTTGAGCTAGTCCAACCCAAAAAGCTTGTCCTGCCAATACATTTCCATATGATCCAACTCTTATTTTTTCTTGCTCAAAAAATTTGTTTAACAGATAATGAATACCTGTTGTAGTAAATCGCCAGTAATTCTGTTTAGGCTCAATATAAGGAGAAAGATAGGCCGATGTTCCTATCAACCAACCACCTGGTTTTAGAATTCGATAACATTCACCTATTGCCGATGCCACATCGTCAATCATCCCAAGTATCTGGGTCAGTATTATGACATCGTATCTATTGGCTGGAATAATTTTTTTTAGATTTCGTAAATCACCATAGATCGACGCTTTTTTGTTTTTATAATTGATATCTAATCCATCACAACGTTCCATTTTTGCTCCACCGTATTTTTTAAGATATGTTGTATCGGTTATCTCTAATCCTGTTCCCTTTACTAAACTTTTATTTTCTTCAAGAAACTTTTCTATATAGTATCGATCAATTGGTGTGCCACGGTCAAAACCATATTTTTTGCTCGCAGGTTTTAATACATAATTTGATGCAGGTTTTAATAATCTGTTTATTATGGCTCTTAAAAATCGAAGCATATTAATGGAAGTATTCATTTTAAAGTTATAGTGAATTCAATAATGCAACATCCCTCGCGTATTTTACATTTTTTGAGGTTATTTTCTGATTAAATAGCATTAAAGTTCGAAAAGCGATTAATGAAAAAATTGCCTCATTGTCTTCAAGTTTTTTTAAAAAATTAAGCAACCTTAATCTGATAACCCTATTTGTCCAATGAGTACACAAAGGCGCAATACCATTATAAAGCTTTATTCCCCAACCTGCATCTTCCCAATCCATGAGGTAAATATCTTTTCCTACCATAATAATATTGCTTGCGTTGATATCAGAATGGACAAACCCCTTCTTTAAGTTTCTACTTTTAATGAGAGGTAATACTTTTATTGCAACTAGAATGAGACGTAGTGCATTTTGCGGATGAAGAAGGATTGCCCGGACGCATCTTCCAGGAATTTGAATTATGAGATCTCGTATATTATATTTTTTAAAAGTGAACTTTATCGTACTCTTTTTGTCTAAATTAAGTCGCGTAACCATATTATAGGTATAAATCAGTATATCTGCTTGATTTTTGTCGGACTGATTAATGAGATAGGCTCCATCGATAAAATCGGTGATTAAACATATTACACCGTTTTCTTCAATGATTGAGTGGACATTAGGTACAGATAACTTATACCCTTTATATTTAACGGGATCTCTTTGTAATTTTCTTCTGATATGACTGTATAACAAAGCTTCTTTTTGCAATGATTTATATCCGTATGTACTTTTTCCAATTGTTGATTTTACAAATAACCTTTTATTTTTTCTGTTTCTCACAATCATTCTAAATCTGCCAAACTCGTCACTTGATGGCAAATCTTCTATAATGTAATTTCTTTTTTGCAAAACTTTTATCACTATATTAACGATTCCGTTCATAGCGTTTTAATCAATCGTTGTAACTTTTCTAGATAGAATTGTTCTTGTTTGAAAGTTTTATATCTTTTTCCTAAGCGCTGAAGTAGATTGTAAACAATAAACGATATTAATGTTTTCTCCTCAGACACAGAAAGCTGAAATAATTTGATAGCTTCATTATATAATTCCTCTTGAAATCCCTTTTGTAACCACAGCGAATTAAGTGCAATTGAAAGGTCATAATATTTATGACTCATACATCCTTGGGGAAAATCCAGTAAATAAACCGACTTTTTATCATAAAGCATATTGCTTCCATTAATATCGCCATGACAGAAAATATTTGGATCTAACTTTAACCATATATTAATAAAGAGTAGCAATTTTGCATAACTATTAATAAATAAAAAAAAATAACCAGGATAATTCCATATATTTTTAATTAAAAAATAAGGAAGCGTTACAATAAGATACATTGGGCTTTTATTTGCAAGAAAAGATTTTCGCTGAGCATTTTTGATAGGGTTTACAGCAGACAAAAATTGTAAAACTTGAAGGTATGCTTCCTTTTGGGAAGATATTGATAGATCAAGTAGTGGTTTTCCCTCAACAAACTCTGTAATGAAAGCTCTACCTCCATTTACAGCTATTAAATCAATTGCTTTTGGCACATTGACTATTCTTTTATTTTTGGTTTGCCCATCAATTTCTTTGGAAAGATAAACTAAAGCGTCGAATTCTCTTTTTAAAAGAGAATCATGTTGTTCAAATTTACAAAAAACAAGGTCGCCTGTTTTTTTATCTTTGTATATGGCTTTCTTATTTTTACTTAATCCACCAAGTATTGGTCGAATAAATAAATACCGATTATCAATAATTTTAGGAAACATCATATGAAGTTCGAATACGACTAATATGTTTTTTTAGGCGAATCGATTCATAAACTATCATCGTGAGAGCAGTAATGGAAAGGATGAAAGCGCTCAATAGAGCAACCGTTTGTAACCTATTATGATTTAGAAAAATTACAATAGCAATGATGGCTGATCCTGCAATATAGAATCTCGAGGGCAAAAAGTTTTTTTTTGCTATATTGAATGTACTTATACACGAAGCGATTGCTAAAAGATACATGGCGCCAGAGTATGGCAATAGATATGAGGCGACAAAATGATCTTGTTTTTTGATAAAAAAACGCATCATATCTAATGGAAATTGCCAGTAGAGAAAAAGTCCAAATAGCCCTGCGAATCCGACCATACCAGTTAACAAAAACATTGGTCTATATCCACTTCGTCCTTGTGCTTGCTCACGACTCACCAATGGAATGAGAGCTGTAAAAAGCATTTTAGCCCCAAAGTACAAAATGTTCCCCATTATTACTAGTAACGCATATTGTCCTGCTTGCTTCTGAGAAAAGTAGTGTTTGACAAGAAGAAAATCAATGCTGTTAATAATGACAAATCCTATTTTTGCAAAAAGAGAATTAAACAAAAAACTGTAAATTTCTCGGGCTATTTCTGTTTTTAATCGAACACCTGTATGAAATACACTTAACATGTATTTTTCCTTAAGTGCAAAAAAAAGGGAGGTAGTAAATGCGATTAATTCTGATCCGACTAGTGCGAGTATCGCCAATGATATAACTCTATTCAAAGACTGCATACCAGCTAAATTTATCAGCGCTAATTTTGTGAGAGCAGATATGATAAGAATTAAACTAATGCGTTTAAGGGCTAGTTGAGCCTTAAGAAAACCAAAAAAAATTGACTTTAAAAATAGAAAAAAGATAATGGGCGCAAATATACGAAGATACAAAGGAGTTATTTTAAAAAAATCGGAAATTGAACGTTCAAAAACTAGTGCTAAACCAATAATTGAAATACTTATAACAAACCCCGTACGAATAAGGAGTCGCATCGTTGCAATGGTTAAAGCTTCTGATTTTTTTTCGTTCCAATAGGCTGCAAAACGAGAGATTGTGGTTGATATTGCATCAGGAAGTACAGAGAGGATATTGGTCAATGAAGTAAAAACGCTTAACACGGCAAGTTGTTCAATAGTTAACAGTCTACTTGCTTGGATTGTAAACAACCAAGATATCCAACCTACGATGAAATTTGCCGATACATAGACTGACATTCCGCTTATAAATGCACTATTTTTTAGCCAGATTACGTAATCCTGAAGTAGTTGCAATATTTCCAACTCCCCAGGAACGCCAGTCGACTTTTTCATCTTTATACTTTTCTAAATCAACTTGTAATGCTTTTTTTATTTCTTTCTTTTGAATCCTATCTTTTATTTTTCGAGCTGGAATACCAACAGCGATAGAATATGGAGGAATATCTTTGGTTACAACTGCTCCCGCTCCAATTACTGACCCTCTTCCTATAGTCACTCCCTCAAGAATAGTGACACTCGCTCCGACCCAAACGTCATCTTCAATTCTAATTGTTCCACGTGCATAACACTTTGAAAAAAACATAGGTTTTTTCCAGTTAGACATATCATGATTCTGGGCAACAAGTGTTACGTTTGGCCCGATCATAATATAGTTTCCAATTTCAACATGACTTCCCGTCGTTATGATGGTACAGTTTTTGTTTATATAGACATGATGCCCAATCGATACATTGTAAGGTTCGATAATATCGGCGAAATAGATTCTACAATAGGAGCCCAGCGATCGTACCTTCAATCTGAGAAAAAACATATACCATCTTATCCGAATTGATGAGACTGTATGATAGAGATGTTTATATAAAGGAATGATTGTCCAAATTGTTTGTTTCATAAGAAATTAAGCTTTAAGTATATCAAAATATCCTATAATAATCAACGGAGCGCTAGCGGTATAATTGATCCAACTTTAAAGCCACTTTTTTCCAGCTATGCAAAAGGGCATATCTCCTGTTTGTCTCGCCCATCTGCTGTATTAATCGTGACTGTTTATTAGTCAATATATAATTAATTCTTTCGGCTAGAGTCTTACTATCATACGTTTCAACACGGTATCCATTTATGTCAGTTTTAATCAACATTGGTAAGGCGGTATTATTTGCAACGATACAAGGAAGCCCCTGACTCATCCCTTCATGCACAACATTACAAAAGCTTTCGTATCTTGCCATGTGTACCATCATTTGGGCATGCTTTATCAAATAGTACTTATCTATACCTCTCACAACGCCGACAAAAACCACTCTTTTTTCAAGGTTGAGCTTTTTTATAAGATTTTTTAACTCTTCAATGTAAGAGGATTTTTTGCTACCCGTTGCAGTGTCTAATTCTCCGGCAATAATATATTTTACTTTATTAGGGACTAGTGAAAGTGCTCGAATAGCAGTCTCATAATTTTTAATAAAATAGATTCTGCCAATCTGAATAATATAATTTCCAAACGCTTTGACCTTATCTTTTATTTCTTTACTAGCTCGTTTTTCTACATCTTCATACGCCTCATTTTCGATGCCGTTTGGAATTACATGAATAAGCTTATTTTTTATTCCATACTTTTCAATCTCCACTCTTTCCCATACTGATACAGCGCGTATCGCATCGACTGTCGTATTAACAAGTAATCTACCAATTGTAAGGTGATACAGCTTTTTCAAATAGCCTACTGGTAAAGAGAATATTGACCAATCAGGTGTATACCCACCATGAGGAATAAGAAAAAGCTTAAATTTTTTTAGGCGTAGAAATTTGAGAATTAGCCCGTAGAATAAGATAAAAATATGCGGTACTACATTAAAATTGTGAAGACAAATAACGTCAGTGTCTTTCCAGTTGATGTCTGGAATATATCCATACCACTTAAAAGAATATCGCCTGACCTTTAACCCTCGTATCAGTTCTCTTTCAGCTAAATGGTCTTTTTGAGTATGTGTATCTTGCGATGTGTGGATCGTAACATCCCAACCCATTTGAACTAAGATACTATACGTTTCTAAAATATTAGTTTCTATTCCTGCAGCTACCGGATAAAAATATTTGGTGATAACATCGATGTGTTTTTTCACTAGGCTACTCATAAAATTTCTTAACGAATGAATTCTTAACAAATTTTCTGAATAAAATAACGGAAGGACTCATAAGATATTTGAATTCTGCCAGTGTATGAGTGTTATTGACACCAATACGCGGTACAGCGAAACGATTTGTTTTTAATGAGATAAGTTCATCATCCATACTAAAAGCCAGTCGGTAATTTGCTTTTTTGAGGGTAGAAATAATTGCTTGTGAATACTGGCCATTCGGGTAAGCAAAATAACGAATAGGAATTTTAAGTTCTTGTTCAAGTTTTTGTTTCGACTCTTCCACCTCAAAAAAGATATTATCTTGTTGTAGTTTTGTAAAACTAAAATGAGTCATACTATGACTCCCTATAGACCAACCATCTTTAACAAGCTCTAATACTTCTGCGTTTTTTAAAAGGGGTGAATTTGTTTTAAGGGTTGTTCTATCAACATTGTCTCTATCTGCTATGAGAAAAAGGGTTGGGTAAATTTTACTCTCTCGCAAAAAATCCTTAATGTTAAGCAGATTTTTATCTCCGTCATCAAAAGTCAGAAGAATCGATGGCTTTTTTAGCTTAAACACTCCGTCTAGATACTTCTCAAAATCAGAGCCAGTGATAAAATCGTAGCGTTTCATTAAATACTCTATTTGCTTTTTGAACTCCTCAAGCTTCACGCTACGCACCGAATCATCATTAGCGATACTGTGATAGCACAAAATAAAAACTTCAGGTTGTTTATTATTCATAACTCGGTCAAACTTTCCCATGACAATATAGTTCAACCTTCTAACAGAAATAAAAAAAGCATTTCGCAAGCGATTGAGGATTTTATCCATTTCTGAATTTAAGTGATTTGGAACTTATAGCAATATCCCACGTCTCTTTTGTCTCTGAGGAAAAAATCGATTTTACCTTCATAAAAGTCAGAATTATTACATACATGATGAGGTGCAATGGATACCGGATGAAATAGTGTAAAAATGGTAACAACAAAATTCGAGGTGGATAGGAATAAGCTGATTTTACAAACGGTTTGCCAAATTCTTTGAGAAAAAGCTTTTGAGAATTATAGAAGCGAATGCTCTGTCGTTTATGATCATCTAAATTTTCTGGAGATCTAAAATACGCTTTTGTGTCAGTTGTGTAATAATATTGAAACCCATGATAAAGACAATACAAAAAAGAATAGGCGTCTTCTCCAACGCTTCGCGGAAAGTGGATATTTGTATAAAGTTTGCGGGAAAATGCTCTCGCATTTCCACGACATGTATAAATATTACTACCTTCCTTATAGATTTTGAATGCATCGTTTTTAATCTTGACGCTTAAATTCAATAGATTTCCTATAAACGTTTTTGCTGGCAAAGGCTCCATTAAACATGAGACCATGTCTACTTTTTTATGTATCGGTTTTATCAGTTGTTCAAGAAAAAGGTTATCTCTAATAAGGATATCTGCGTTGAGAAGAACTAACACGTCGGAGGTCGTTTGTTTAATAATCTGATTTTGGCGAAATGCAGTGCCTCGCCTGTTTTTACCGTAAATAATTTTTATTTTTGGCCTCTTGATCACTTTAATCTCATCTACAGTCTTGTCTGAGCTTCCATCGGACGCAACAATAATATTGGTTAACTCATAGGACGCATTACTCTGTTTAAGAATTGATCTCAAAAGAGCTCCAATATTATTTTCTTCGTTATATGCTGGGATTCCAATAGTTACTGATAAAAGTTTTTTTTTCATGATTGAGTTATAATTGACAAACTTTTATCTGCGCTTTTCTGCCAGTCAAATTGCTGTGCCCAATACATAGCCTCAATCGACATCTTTGCACGAAGACTATCGTCTTTTATCAACTTCAAAATTTGAATTGAAAATTCTTTGACGCTTCCATAAGCTACTAAAAATCCACTGTGAGGGTTATCGACTGAATCTCTAAGGCCTGGGACATTTGAAGCAACAACTGGCGTAGCACACGCATTAGCTTCTATGGTTGTGATACCCCATCCCTCCATAAACGACGGATTGACAAAAACCCACGCTTTCTGGTAAAGCTTTATCTTTTCTTGCTCACTTATTTTTCCTAAAAAAGTAATCTTATTGAAGACGCTTAATTTTTTGGCCAACTTGATCAAATTATTTTTTTCCTCTCCTTCACCGGCAATAATGAAGTTAATATTTATCTGAGGAAAGTCTTGTAATATCTGTCTTACCGTATGGATAAACACATGCAGGCTCTTATAATACTTGAGTCTGCCAATGTAGGCTACTGTGGGGATGAAGCTTTTTTTGGCCGGTTGAAATAGTTCTAAATTGACTCCTGGATACACAATCTCTATCCCTGATTTTCCCAAACCCAAATTTTCTATTTCTTTTTTAGATGACTCAGAGATTGTGATAAACTTAATGTTTCTGTAAACCCACGGCATGAATTTATTTTCCAACAGAGAAGCAAATACGGCCAGTGGTTTAATCAGCGATTGACGAAACACTTCTTGATGTACATGAAACATCAAACTATAAACACGTTCTTTGACGTAGAGCGGTGTAAAAAAAGGAATTCCGTTTTCACAATCGATAATAGTATTGTATTTTCCTCTAAATTTTAAAAGATAATAGATAAACGCCCAAATATAAACAAAGTAAAAACCACCTCTTCTTATTATTTCTACTCCATCGATTATTTCATATCTCTTGCAGTTGCCATCATTGCCACAAAATAATGTAACTTTATAACCGTTTTGCACCCAGCGCTTTGCTAACTCGTGGATATATACCTCTGCTCCTCCTGCAAACTTATGTTTTGTATCTCTCCAATTTAGTACTAAAATACTTTTTTCAGGTCGCTGATTTACTTGAACATTTGACTTGAACCTAAACGCATCGAGAAAGTCAGTAATATTGCGTATAGCAAAATTGACCCTTCCAAAAAGAGCGTGCAATAAACCATTGACTTTAATAACTGGAAAAGATAAAGTAGATTTTTGTGAGAGTTTTCGTACATATTCTGGAGACTGGAGAAGAGCTTTTTCTCTATCGATATGAAAACCATGAATCGTCTTTGGCCAAAAATGCGGATTTTGGATAAGTTGAGTCACGGCTTTCCAGGCGGCAATACTCATACAGAGCCAGTAGAATGGAACAAGAAAGACATACTTTACAAGATCATAGTGTCCTCTTTTTACACACCCGATCATATAGTAATACATGTAGAGAAAGTTTCCAAAAACCAGTGAAAATACACCCATATAAAGAATCGGTGCTGGGAAAAATTGCTGGATGAAAGGCCCAGCTATCGGCCTGAAAGCGAAATAGGCGATCGTCGTGACCCACATCAGTGGATTTATGAACATCGAAAGAATCTTTCCTCCAACAATCAATTGAAATGTGAATAGATGAAATTTTGAAGCACTCCTAATAAAATCTCTAGGATTTCTCATGTGCACCAGGTATGTCTGTAAATATCCCTTGATCCAGCGAGTCCGCTGTTGAAACCAATTCCTTAAATCGCTGTTGGCTTCTTCCAACGTGACCGAGTTTATCAAAGCAGTTCTATAGCCATGTTTGACTAAGCGCATTCCAAGATCACAGTCTTCTGTGACGTTGAATGAATCCCAACCTTTTAATTTTTTGAGATCAGCAATTTTGAAGTGATTTGAGGTCCCCCCAAGAGGAATTGGAGCAAATATAGACTGAAGCCCGGTTAGAACAAGGTCAAACCACAATGAGTATTCTGCTGTGAATATTCTTGTCAAAATATTGTGATGAGGATTATAAAAATTGAGTTTCGCCTGGATACAGAATGTTTTATCATCGGTTTTTTGAAATGCTGCAAACACCTTCTTAAGCTGTTTTGGATCTGGAACGTCTTCCGCATCATAGACAACAATGTAATCACCTTTTGCTTTTGTTAACCCGTAGTTTAAAGCCTTAGGTTTTGTTTTAGGTAGAGAGTGTGGGACTACGACAATCTTAAAATAATCGGGTAGTTTATGGCTTTTTGCCTGGCGAACAGTTTCTTTATCGTCTTCTTCTAAAAGCAACATCACCTGTAGTTTCTCCTTTGGATAGTCAAGACGAGACATCGCAGTCACAAACTGAGGCAGTACTTCCCATTCGTGATAGAGTGGACAAAGAATGGTATAAACAGGAAGATCAGAGTTTTTTAATTTTAAAATTTCATCATTTGAAATATTTAACTCGGGCTTCTTTGAGAAGTTTCTTAAAATGAGAAATAGGTTGAAAACAAGATCGGCAAAATAGATAAAAGTAACTACTCCAATTAAAACAATAGATGTAACAAGCCAATTGTAAAGAAGCCCAACGATTACAAGTAAAAGTAAGTTTAAAAAAACTAATTTTTGATTTACGTGTAAGGTTTTGAGCGCGCTTTCATGCAGTGACACATTGCTATGCGGTACGAAAGGGACTCCTTTGTAATGAAATCCTTCCTGTTTATATTTCTTATCATGTGGATGAAAGGGAATAGGCTCATGCTCAGCAAACTTTAGTCTTAAGGCTGATAATCCAATCTCTGCTGTTGCTGGGATAAGTGAGATCTTTGGTTTCTCATCCTGTCGCTTATCAAAAAAAATATTGTGATCTGCGATTTTATATCCTGCATGTTTGGCTTTAATAAGAAACTCAAGATCAAAGGACCATGGCCCAGGATTTAAGGTTATCCGCTCGATAATCTCTTTTTTGAAAACCTTGAGGCCCGACTGCACATCGTGATCTAGCCCATGAAGAATTTTGACGAACGGGTAGAAAAAACCAAAACTCAATAATTTTCTGGTGAAGTTGCTTTTCGCATGATTTCTCTTTGCCACAACGACACCGATCTCCGAATTGATTTTTTCCACCATTTCTGGAATAGCTTCAGGAGGATATTGAAGATCTGCATCAATCATCGCAAGAAGATTAAATCTTGCATGGGAAAATCCTTCAAGTAGAGAGTAGGCTTTTCCCTTGTTTCCTTTTTTTAAAAAGTATCGAATCTGGTATTTTTTTTTGAGAGAGTTGACGACTTCAGAAGTTTTATCTGTTGAGTGATCGTCGATGATGATGAGCTCAAAGATTATGTCTGTTGAAGAAAAAGAAGTAAAAATGCGTTCTATGAGCGGTTTTACATTCCTTTGTTCATTTACTACAGGGATAATTATAGAAACAGCTCTTTTTATATCTTTTGATACATTAATCTGATTTTTCATTGATACTATAAGATCACACCGTGGCTAATTTATAGGGTGAGATTATATAAAATTTATTCGGATAAATCAACCTTTTATACTAGTTTTATGTAGTTTGTCTATTTTTGATGAGGTGAGAAATATCACAAATTCAAAAATATATATAAAGTATATATTATAAAGCAAAACTACAGGTCTTTTAAAGACGCGGCCACAATATACCTCTTTTGGTCAAATAAGCCCGTACATGTATAAATAGTTATTCGTGAGTCGTTTGTTTGAGATAACACTGAAACATTGTCTGGATTGACAGTTGCCGTACCATCGACGATAAAAATCTTATGCGAGCCGTCTTTATAGAATATTTCAATCTCCGCCCCCGGTCTGACAAAAATAAGATTACCTAAAAGATTGGTCCAATTATGTCCGTATAAAATACTGTTTCCTCTATCTCCTGGGATGGGCGAAAAATCAAGCCAAGAAGCTCCTTTATTTGTAAGATCCCATCTTTGTCCCACTATCTTTGCAGGAAATAACGGCAGATCTATATTAACTTTTTTAATGACAATTCTAGAGGGCGGCGATTGCCTCGACTGTTTATTTTTTTTTACTTGAGGAAACTCTTTAAAAACAATTCTTTGAGAATTATTCCTCTGCCATAGTAGCAATAACGCTAAAACAAGACAGGCAATTCCGAACAATTTAAAAAATTTAGTCATACCAATAAATTCCAATCACCAACTTACAAGAAACAAACAAATTACAATTACCAATTCTCAATAACCAAACAGTTTTATCTTTGAATATTGGATATTGAGATTTGTTTGGAATACTTGGTTATTGGAAATTGGAAATTATTATGAGTTCCGTTTTTTAAGAAGAAACCCTAGTGTTAAAGAAAGAAATCCTATTACAACTAATGTATAGATTGTTTTGATATTTCCTGTTACTGCTAGTCCTAATATTTGACCAACCGAAGAAACCGCACCAGACACTCCACCGACTCCTCCTCCACCACCTGATGGTTTACAGGAGAAACTCTGATTAATTGCCAAGTAAGCTGCTGGGTCGAGTCCCCAGACGGACCCGTCTGGAATAAATACCCAACCTTGACTTTTGAAGTTTTCAATCTCTTCTGAAGTTAGTGAAGGAATTTTCCACCAATTTGTCTGTATTCCATCTCCATTTTCAGGACATAGACACTGTATTAGTATGCCATCCGAGACAGCATAGACTTTATCGGTTCCCTGAAATGAAGTGACAACTCCCACTACTCCATGAGTCCCGGAGCTAAAATCTGCAATTACGGTTCCAGGTGGGTTAACACAGGATGGGAACCCAGGTGGAGTGACAGTTGCAAATGCATAGTTGTTGGTTAGAAAAAGGAGGGAAAAAACAGCAATGAGAATTGAGAGAAATAATTTTTTTGCTCTCATAAAGTGCTTATATAAATTTACTAGCGGATTATATCAAATTCATTTATGGAAGTCAATTATTGCTCAATTAAAATATAGTTACTGCTGTGATGGTTTAAACATGTAATCTTTTTTTAAAGAAAAAAATATTTAGATATTTTATGGGTCTATTTTTATTATAGAAAACATAGTTAGAAATGAGTTGGTTGCATATTATGTTATCTATTTTGACTATCTTGACGGAAAAAATTATTAACTCTATACTCAAAGTATTCAAAACATTTAAACATATGATGAGAGCCTTCTTTAGCTCTATAATTAATTTAATTTCTTCGAAAGGGGGTGAGATAGAATGATCAATAAATCAATTGCGCTAAGTCTTCTCTCAATCTTTGTTGTATTAGCTGTCGTAGGAGGATTAACACTAGCGTTCTTTAGTAACCAGGGAACCTCGTCTAGCAATACATTTTCTACAGGTACTCTAGATTTGAAACTAACGGATACAGATGAAATAGACCAAGACTCCGTTACTGCGAGTTTCGGAAGCAATACATTAGTACCAGGAACTTGTACAGGAAATCAAACGCTAACTCTCAAAAATACAGGTACTGTTGCCGCAAATCATGCTGAAGTAACGCTTGCTAATGCGGTGACTGATACTAACAGTGATGCGTCACCTGACATGGATAGTTTCTTAAGAATAAATAACTTAACCTACGACGGTTCAGACGTTTCAGGTCAAATAACTGATCTTAATGGCAATACATTCAAAGATTTAAATGACTGGGCAGCTGATCCCAACGATTTAGATAGTCTTTCACTAACTAATCTTAATACTGGGCATGACTTGGTGCTCGACGTATGTCTAGATAGTAGTGCTGGAAATACACTACAAGGAGACAGTGTTGTTGCTACGTTTACTGCAACATTGAATCAAGATGCTAGTCAGTAGATTTAATTTATTAGTATAGTAGCGGGTGAGATTGCTCGCCCGCTACTAACCATGAGGATATGGAAAATGATGGAGTAAATATATTTGTTATTGTGTTTCAACTGATATTAAAGGCAGTAATTTTTGGTATTTTGCCATTTCTAGTTTTTATGATGATAACATCTCGAACGCCAATGATTTTGGGGATTAGGTCATTTGTCGTTCTTACCGGAAGCATGAATCCTATATTACCTCCCGGAAGTATTGTTTTTACTCAAAACTTTCCAAATTATAAAATAGGAGATATCATCGCTTTCAAAAGCGGTAATGTAAACGTGACACATCGGATCATTGATTTTGAAGAACAAAATGGCAGTTTTTCTTATAAAACGCATGGAGATGCCAACAATGCGCCAGACAGCCAATTAGTTTCAAATAGTCAGATCTTAGGAAAAGTTTTTTATAGCCTACCATATCTTGGTAAACTGACTATTTTCTTGAAAACTCTTCCCGGATTTTTGCTTCTTATCGTTTCTCCAGCCTTGGTTTTTGTCATATTTGAAATTATCAATATTAAAAATGAGTTAACTAAAGAAATCGAAAAAAAAGTCATGCGAAAGATGCAAACAATATGAAAAGTCATATACTTTTATTATTCCTAGTCACTCTTTTAGGAGTAGGATTTATAACGTATAAAGTTTCATATAGTTTTTTTTCAGATACAGGAAATTCTAATAGTAATATACTAGCAGCATCTGAAACATTTCCTACCGCCACACCAACCAACACTCCAACTCCTACTGCTACTCCTCCAGTTACGCCAACATTTACTCCGACTCCAACTATACCTATAGCAAATCATCTAGTGATAAATGAAGTCTTGTATGATACAAGTAGTTCTCAAAATATAGATGGACAAGGAGGTAGTAATAGAGGAGAGTTTGTTGAAATATACAACCCCACAGCAGATTCTGTTAATTTAAGCGGATGGACTGTCGAGGATAATACTTCATCGGAGAGTTTATCAGGGACTCTTTCTCCAGGAAATTTCTTAATTTTAACCGGAGCAACAGAATCGGAATTTGAGTCAATATGGACAGTTCCATCAGGTGTTATTTATGTTCAAGCTGGCGGAGGTACCATTGGTAATGGTCTTGCCAATGGGGGAGATACAGTAATTTTAAAAAATAGTGGATCTGAAATAGATAAAATGAGTTGGGGAACAGATATTACAGGTTTCAGTTCTGGATGTACAAGTTCTTGTCCTATAACGCCAACTGGTCAATCTTTTGAACGCGATCCTGATGGTAAAGATACAGATGCAGCGGGCGATTTTATAATTCGTAATCCACCAATACCTGGAAGTTAATATATGAAAAAAAGAATTTTACGGATATTTTTTTTGCTTGGGATAATAACTTTAGTTATTGTATTAAACGGTGGATTTAAGAAATTAATTTCTCCTGATACAGTCAGAGCTTTTGGCGATCTTTTGGTTGATTTTCACGTACCTTTAGGCGATCCCATTTTTGTAGTTAACAATATGGCGCCAGGCGATAGTGAAGATCGCAACGTTGACGTGACTAATAGTGGCACAGTTCCTCGATTTATTTCAGTAAAAGGAATCAGAACTGGTGGAACGGGTGCAGATCCTAAGATTGAATCTGTCTTAGATATTGTAATTACCAATGGCTCACCTATTTACGGAACCGGAAGTCCTACAGGTTCCAAAACGCTCCTCAATTTTTTTCAAGATAGTGCAGCCCCAAATGGAATTATGTTGAATATACTCAATTCTGGTGATAGCAAAACATATAACTTTAATGTTACGTTCCCGACGTCTGCCGGGAATCCCTTCCAAGATAAATCAGTGATTTTTGACCTCACATTTGGAATAATAACAGGAGAGAATCTAGTGATTAATGAAGTCTTTTATAATGTCGACAGCGCGCATGGATTTAAACCTCCTAAAGAAAAGGATCTCTTGAAATTTCAGTGGGTCGAACTTTATAATCCGACAGATCAAGAAATTTCGTTGAAGAACTGGACTATCACAGACGCCTCAGGAAATTCCACAATCGTTCATCCTAATAAGAAAATTAACGCAGGTGGATTCGCGGTACTTTCTAAAGATGCATCACTTTGGAAATATTGGGATGAGCCAAAAAGTGTCTTGAAAGTAGAGCTTGGCAAATACGTCGGCGATGGTCTCGGTCTTGGAGGAGATCTTCTTATTCTTAAAAATAAACAAGGCGTTGAAGTGGATCGAATGAGCTGGGGGACAGATACCTCAGGCTTTACTCCTCCTGGAACAAATCCTGTTGTCCCAGTTGGTCACTCCACAGAAAGACTCGTTCCCGGCTTTGACACAAATGCCGCCTCTGATTGGCTAGATCGCAATCCACCCACTCCTGGGAATTAATCCAAAGTTGACGATTATTTTATTTATCGTTAATATAAAGTATGAGTAAAAAAGCTTTGCTTCTCGTCCTAGCAGGAATAATATTATTGGCTGGAATAGCCTTAGGCTTTTCTTTACGTACTGAAGAAAACGTTAATAAACTCAAGGACTTAAATCCTACTAATACAGGTTGCACCTATAAAAATAAAACCTACAAAGAAGGTGAGAGTTTTCCCGCTGGAGATGGATGCAATACGTGTGGTTGCAATGACGGAGAAATCAATTGCACACTGATCGCCTGCAATACTCAATAAATAACTACGCCTTGTGCATTTCTATTCGAACACTTTCTGCCTTGGATTCACCAAATAATGATTACTTATCTATAAATATCTCTTCTGTGTCCAATTTTAATAATGAGAATCGTTTGTTTCTTTTTATCAATCGTGTAGACTACTCTATAGTCTCCTATACGTATTCTATATCCTTTATTACCTTTCAATTTTTGACTATTACCGTAAGGGTCATTTTTTAGTAAACTGATTTTATTCAGTATTCTTTTTCCTAAATTTTTATCAAGATGCAGAAGTTCCTTTTCAGCAGACTTGACAAACAGAATCTTCATTCCCGGTTTAATTTTTTAGCAACTTCTCCGAATGAAACAGTTGGTTCATTTTTACGTTCCTCAATGGCTTTGATATCATTTGCAGTTTCTAAGGCCTCTTCCAAAATCGCATAATAATCAGGATCAACCAATACTGCTGCAGCATGTGATCTTTGCAATATAACCACACTCTTACCTTCTTGTTGTAGTTTCTTGATAATTTGTGCGCTATTTTGTTTTAAATCAGTGATAGATACGGTAGTAATCATAATACGTATACTATACAATACTTTGTAATATATTGTCAACAGTATCTTTAAAAGTTATTTCTAAAGCTTATTACTTTTGCTTCTTTCCAGTATTTTTCAAAAATCAACTGAAGTTGTTGATTTATTGGACGATGAACTATTCGTGTTGCATATCGTTTTAATTTATCTTGAGGATCATACGTCATAAGATAGGAGATCGTATCATCTATAAGAAGTAGGTGAAAACCAATAGGTTTACCATAGCGAACATTAAGTCCTGCTTGTTTCCATGCTTGAAGTACTATTTTATTTTCAGCACTGTATTCTTGAACGATAATATTAACTGGAACTCCTCGCTCAACGGCATTCTTTTGTTCGAGGAGAAGTTCAGGTGAAATGCCTGTTTTAAGACCAAGGACGATGAAATTCGCTTTTCGATTCGCATTTTGTAAATCGATAGCACATTGCTCAAAAATCTGTTCTCTTTCTTGGATAAATGAAATTTGGAATTCATTTGTTTTATTAATATTTATCTCAATATTCCTCTCCTTAATTCCTCTCATTATTTCATCGAACCATGATCGTTGATAGCTTAAATAATTTTCCCTACTTTGAGAGATATTTTTGACCCTAAAAAGTTTTGGTCTTCCAGGAATTTCTTCTACCATTCCGATTTGCTTAAGGTGATCTGCTAATCGATATACTGCATGTTGGTGGATATCTAAGAAACGTCCTATTTGTAAAGCAGTAAGAGCTCCTTTTTGAGAGAGGATTTTGTAAAGATCAATTGCCTGTTTGGAAAGTCCTGTTGAATAGATCTCTTGCATAGGGATATTTTAACATTTTTTTGTTAAAAAGCAAGGAAACAGTATACTTCGGGACGTATGAATGAGAAATTAAAAAGTTTAGTGGGGAGCATAGCAATGAAACCTTTTGAAGTCAATCCTGGTTTTGATCCTGGTGCGGCCTGCTGCGTGCTGTTTTTTGCTGTGATTGGCCCAGCATTGGTGGTAATAGATACCTGGCGGACTGAACGTTTGCGCAAAGAAGCGGAAAGGAAATTTTTGGAAAGAACGGCTCGAGCTAATCTGATCGATTTACCGCAAGTATCCAATCCAACTATCAAAGATCACTAATATGAGTAATCCTGAAAACAATAAGGTTATTTCAAAAATTGGGTGTGCTCAAAATTTAGGTTGTATAGGCCAATTTATTTTTGGTTTTAAAAATATTTTTCGTCCTAGAACTAAAATAGAAAAAATTGGGGATGTGGAGTTAGCTTGGACGCTTTTCAATCACCTTACACCAGAAGAAAGAATCTTGACTCTAAATAGATCCAAGCAGTTACGCATGGATGAGTATACCCGGAAGAATAGAGATACATATTTTCAAGAAACGGGTAGAGACACATTCGCACATCATTTACTTGTTCAGGCTGCAGAACAAGTTTTATACCCACAGGAAGATGACTCTCATCTACAAATTTCACAGATGACTAATAAGGAGTGAAAAGCGATGCTCAACTCTATAACTCCTCTCATTAGGAAACTGATTAATCACATTAATCTTTCTGAAAAAGAATCGGAATCATTATTCAATACTCTTAACACCGAAGATACAGAAGGTTACTATTGGGTTGCTGCAACGACAGCTCTTCATACCAAAGGGGAAACGGTCGATGAGCTACTTGGATTTGTAAAAAGTTTAGGCAATTTTACAGAGAAGCTAGAGCCGAAAATCGGCACAGAATCAATTATTGATATTTCAGGAACTGGTGGAGATAGATTAAAGACCTTTAATGTCAGTACTACCGCATCTTTAGTTATTGCGGGAGGTGGGATAACTGTTGGAAAACAATCAGCTCCAGGATATACAGGAGTAACCGGCAGCAGAGATATTTTTGAAGAAGTTGGTATTCCGATTACCAAACTCACGAAAGAACAAATTGAAAATGCGCTTGAAAAAGTTGGATTCTGTCCTTATCATCGCACCTCTTTCTCACCACGACTCAAAAATCAACTTCATTTTCTAAAGAAAATCCGAGAGATCGGTCTCACCTACAGAATGCTCTTTCACATCGGGGCAAATGCATTCTCTCCTTTGAAAATGTACCATCGTATCTATGGCTGCTTTGATGAGAAATGGATGCAAATTCTTGCACATCTGTTTCAAAAGTTGCAATATAAAAGGGGACTGATAGTTTTTGGAGATGGTGGATTAGATGAAATATCTATAATTGGCCAAACAAGGATTATAGAGTTTACATCCCAAAAAATAAAAAAATACAATCTCCTACCAAAAGATTTGGGACTTCGCCAAGCAACGTATCAAGATATTAAAGCTGGTAGCAGAACTCAGAATATTATTGATTTCTTAAGGATTTTAAAAGGCAAAGAGAAAGGTGCAAAAAGAGATTTAGTGTTGGCAAATTCTGGTGCAGCATTTTATGTTCTAGGAAAAACTAAGAGTATTAAGGAGGGAGTAGAACTTAGCAAGAAAACAATCGATGCAGGTCTGGCTTGGGAAAAGCTTATAAAAATAGTCGAGTTAGTCGGCGATCCAAAAAAATTAAAATATTGGGAGAACAAAATTTGAGTTCGAGTCGGAGACTGGGTGCCCCTGGTGCATTTCTAAAAGTAAATTAAATGAACGCTCTGAAGCTGATATAATGTTTTAACTATGAAACAGACAGTCGTAATAGGAATAACTAGTGGAATCGCAGCGTATAAGTCTCTTGGATTAATAAAACTGCTTAAACACGAAGGATTGGATGTTGCGGTCATAATGACAAACTCTGCTACAAAAATGATTCCGCTTCATAAAGTTGAGAAAGTTTCTGGTAATAAAGTGTTTGTTGAGCTTTTTGAAAAAAATTTCAATTATAAAAACATATTGAAATCTCGAAAGGTCGACCACATAGATATTGCAGATAAAGCTGATATTATGGTTATTGTTCCAGCAACCGCAAATATAATAGCAAAGCTCGCCCACGGGATAGCCGATGACTTTTTGACGACGACCGCGCTTGCCGTAACTGCCCCAATTCTCCTTTCTCCTTCTATGAATATTAATATGTGGAATAACCCTATTATTCAAGAAAATATTATGAAGCTGCAAGAAAAAGGATTCCAAATCATAGAACCTGCTGAGGGTATGCTTGCTTGTGGATATGAAGGAAAGGGTCGACTCCCCGATATTCAAACAATCAAAGACGAGATACAACGCAATTTACAATACATAGATTCATTAAAAGGGAAAAAGATTATAGTTACTGCAGGAGCAACTATCGAGAAGATCGATGATGTCAGATATATAACCAATAGAAGTTCAGGAAAAATGGGAATTAGGATAGCGGAGGAGTGTTATCTTCGTGGAGCGAAAGTATTACTATTGCGGGCTAAACATAGTATAAAACCTAGATATTTGATCGAGGAAGAAATATTTGATTCCGCTGACGATTTAGCAAAATTAATTGAAAAACATATTAGACAATATGAAGTATTTTTTCACGTAGCTGCAGTTTCCGACTTCTCTGTCAAAAAACAGCCGGGAAAAATAAAGAGTGGTAGGTCTGTTGTAATTAGACTGAACCCACGAAAAAAAATTTTAGATTCTATAAAAAAAATGAATCCAAAGATTTATTTGGTCTCTTTCAAAGCTGAATATGGATTAAAGAAGAAGGAACTATTAAAAAAAGCATTAGAAAGACTACGAGAAAGTAACGCCGATGTAATTATTGTCAATGATGTAAGTAAAAAAGATCGTGGATTTGAATCTGATTATAACGAAGTATTTATTATCCAAAAAGATGGTAGTGTAAAAAAAATTTCATTTGCTAGGAAAACAGTAGTCGCTAAAAAAATAATTGATAGACTTCTTAAAAAATAAAAAGGATACGATTCAATTCTTGTTTTGTATGGTTTGGTCCTTCTTTATTATTATGAATCGTGTGATGATCGATCGATGGTTTTTCAAAATTGACCACCATTTTCCTCACATATTCAATATCAAGCGGAGCCTCCTTCCTTTTTAATAATCTTGCTTCTCTAATCCTAGTAGCAGTATCGATTAAAATAAATGTCGTTTCTGGAAATTTCTCCAAGACTTTCTTACGATATTTTTCTTTAATGAATGTCTGTGATACTACAAGCTTTTTGTGTTTTACTTTTAACTTACTAATATTTTTTATGATTCTTTCAAAAAAATTGTCTCTCAGCTTATCTGTAAAAGAAATCTTCTTTTTAATTAGTTCTTTCATTTCACCAGACAGTTCTACGTCTCCATCATATAGATGGTATCCATAGTCTGATGATAATATTTTTCCTATAAATGTCTTTCCAGCACCAGGTAAACCAAATAAAACGACAGTCGGCATAATAGAGGATATCGAATCTAGTACGTATATATGAGATTACTCGAACATATTTTATCAAAAATCATAATTCGAGCATTTAATGTTTAATTTTAGCAGAAAAAATCAAGACAGGCACATCAACGGTTTCAAAGATTGGTCAAATCCTTCTCTGTTCTTTTTAACAACACGGCGTTTGTTGCTACGATGATCGACGAAACACTCATAAGAAGCGCAGACACTTCTGGTCGTAAAGAAATTCCATATTTCGGATAAAGTATTCCTGCTGCGACCGGAATTGCTAAAAGATTGTAGAATGATGCCCAAAAAAGATTCTGCTTCATCTTGCGAACTGTTGCTTTTGAAAGTCTAATAGCCCGTAGAACATCTGCCGGATCAGATTTCATAAGAACAACCTTTGCAGTTTCTATCGCAACATCAGTGCCTGCTCCAATGGCTATCCCTATATCAGCTTGAGCTAATGCTGGAGCATCATTTACCCCATCGCCAACCATAGCAACAAATTTCTTTTCATCCTGAAGTTTTTTGACATATTTTGCCTTATCTTCCGGTAAAACTTCGGCAAAGACCCGATCAATTCCAAGTTGTTTTCCGATTGCTTCAGAAGTCTTCTTATTGTCTCCTGTTATCATCGCGACTTCCAAGCCTAATTCTTTCATTCGAGTAATTGCTTTTTGAGCGCTAGGCTTTATAGGATCGGCAGCGGCCACAACTCCAGCGGCCTTCCCCTCAATCGCAACCAGCATTAATGTTTTTCCTTCATCAAGTAGTTTATCTATCTCATTTTGGATCAGAGATACGTCAACTCCTCTATCTTTCATAAGTTTTAGATTTCCTACAAGTACGTATTTTTCTTCTACAACCGACTCGACGCCATGGCCGGAAATCGATTTGAACTTTTCTACTTTTTCAGGAATTGTGATATTTCTTTTTTGTACTTCTTCAAGAATTGCTTTACTTAATGGATGACCGGATTTTGCTTCTGCAGCTGCATCAAGGCGAAGTATTTCTTCTTTAGTAAATCCATGAGCGGAAATAACATCTGTTACCTTCGGTTTACCTTCTGTTAATGTTCCAGTTTTGTCCAAAACAACTGCTTGAATTTTTGAAGTTTGTTCAAGAGTTGCCGCATCTTTTATCAGGATATTATGTTTTGCTCCAAGTCCAGTTCCAACCGCAACTGCAGTTGGAGTGGCAAGACCCAAAGCATCAGGACAAGCAATTACTACTGTTGAAACGGCAAAAGTAAGAGCTAAGAGCAATCCTTGTCCAGAAATAAAGAACCAAACGATAAAAGTGAGTAAACCTGCCCCAACTGCTAATAAAACTAAATACTGTGCTGCGCGATCGGCAATCCGCTGGCCGGGAGCTTTTGAGTTTTGAGCAGTTTCAACGAGTTTTACAATTTGAGCCAGTGCAGTATCAGATCCGACTTTGGTTGCTTTGAATTTGACCGAGCCACTTTGATTGATTGATCCTCCGATAAGCTTATCTCCTATCTTTTTAGAAACTGGTATAGATTCTCCCGTAACTAACGATTCATCAATCGCGGTTTCCCCTTCGGTTACCTCTCCATCAACAGGCACTTTGTCACCAGGTTTGAGAAGAATTGTATCACCAATCTTTACTTCCGATGTTGACACAAGTATTTCTTTTCCCTCGCGTATCACTCTCGCTTGGGGAGGAACCAGATCAAAAAGGGCTCGCAGAGCTTCTGAAGTTCCACGTCTTGATTTCATCTCCATCCAGTGGCCAAAAAGGACAAATGTTACCAATAATGCCGCCGCCTCAAAAAAGGTTTCACCGCCTACAAAAAGAGTGATAAAGACACTAAATATATATGCAGCAAAAACACCGGTTGCAATCAAAACCATCATGTTTAAGGTTTTATTCTTTAAAGCTCGCCATGCGCCAATGGGAAAGATCGAACCAAATTTGAAAACAACAGGGGTCGTGAGTAGAAACAAAAACCAGTTATGAGGAATGGGTGCTGGTAATCTAATTTTTAAAAAATCGGTAAAGACCGGCGAATAAAGAAAGATAGGAATAGAAAAAAGAAGAGACCACAAAAAACGATTTTTCATATCTTTTTCCATAAAAGCAGCCATACGAGGATCTGTCATGGCTTTTTCATGACTGTGCCCCTCGAAGTCCCGATTTTCATCGGGACGAAGTGGGGTCTTCATTCGATGTCCCATCTTAGCATGATCCATTTTTGAACTTGCCCCGTGATTCATCTCTTTCATATCGTACTTTTCCTCTTCATGTTCCTGGTGTAATTTGTGTTCAGAAATGTTAAAAGCTTCTTTACTTGAAAGAAGAGGCAGGTCTTGACACTCGAAATCGCAGTCGGCTATCATCTTTTTGATTTCTTCCTCGCTAATCATCTCTTCATGATACGTAATTATCGCCGTTTGAGTAACAAAATTAACCGTAGCATCGGCAATATGAGGATTAAGTTTTAATTTTTGCTCAAGCGTTTGGTCATCGCCGCAACAGAGCAAATCTGTGATGGCAAAAGTGATTGTTTTCATACTATTTATTGTACGTATTCCTGAGGACTTTTATCAAACTGATTTTTACAATGTTCAGAACAGAAAAAATACTGTTTGTTTTGGTAAGTGGTCTTGTAGGCTGCCGTTTTTGGATCGACCATCATGCCGCACACGAGGTCTTTTACTTTACCTTTTTGATAAAATAGCTTTTTTATAAAATCAATCATATAAATCACCCGCCTTTTATAATTCCCACTTAAATTTTCTTTTAGAAACGCCTGCAATATCTTTCATTATAAACTCCACATATTTAGTTTCGGTTAGTGCAGTATTAAAAGTTAAAGTTCCTTCTCGATGATGTCCACCGGGAGGACTTCCATTCCACGTTGATCCTTCCAATCTCTTTCCTTTATCATCTGTCAAAAAACTTTGTTTTGCGATATCAAATGATAAATCTACAGAATGGGTATTAAATTCCAGCTTAAACGTAGGCTTTTGTCCTATTCCTAAAACTTCAGGTTGTACCGTAACTGTCACATTTCCTCCCTCGTTTTCTTGAGAAGTCAATTTATCATCTGTTTGAGGGGAAATAGTAATATCCGTCTTTGGGTCTGTAACTGCTGATTTTTCATTCCCAGATCTCTGAATAAAAAAAACAAGTATGATTGCTATTAAGACTACAAGTAATATCGTATTTCTTTTAGACATGATGATTCCGCTTTGAATCTATAATGTGTGTTTTTACCTTTCTTATCTGTTTAATCATGTATGCGATTCCCAATAGATTCATACCCACCCCAAAGATAATCAAAGGCATCTGATAACCAGTCAAAAATACTGATGCTGCCGATAAACCAATAAGAGGAAGAACTTCGCTCAGATGATGAGCACAGCATGCGACCATAGCAGTTGCAGATGTGCCAGTTGAAGTCCTCGTAATTATATTTGAATGGTGCATCGTGTTTGGTTCTTTAATGCAGTCTTTGAGATACGTGTATAGGCCAATTTGTGTTCCAAATCCAACAGAAAGCAATATCATCCAATACCACAGATTTTGAAATTGAGAAATGGTTGAAGCCCAACTACCAGAAGAAATACCCATGACGATAAAATAAAAAAGGATAAGTCCTACGGCTCCGATAATTCCGTTTCTCGTTGCCTTTTGCATAGTTTCATTATATGAAGGTAAGATTAAAATCTTATGAAGATAGTTGTTTTATTTTTTCAAACAGTTTTTCTTTATCAAGATTCCCGGCCGAAAAGAACTTGTCGTTTACAATAATCCCCGGATTCGCCATAATTCCGTACTTTGTTACAAGGCTTATTCCCTTCTGACTCATCAGATCAATTTCTTTGATTTCAATATCTGGAAAAGTAGATTTTGCCTCTTGCAGTATTGATTTTGCCTTTTCGCACTCCGCACAACCTAGGGAAGTGATAAATTGAATAGTAATCATGTTTGAGTTTGCTGAATATGTTGAATAAGATCGTTGGTTGGCACGTTCATATTGGGAAAGTCAGCCGAGGAATGAATCTTTCCCTCTGTATTGATATGAATATAGGTGTGTCCGGCGCGATCATCGTGCATTGATGAAGGAGTACCTAATGCTTTATACATCGAGGTTACTTTTCTCTCGGTATCGATGAGAATGGGAGTTGTGATTCTTTCTTCTACCAAGATTGGGTCCCATGTCTTCCGATCGTCTACACTTACGGGAATGATGACTGTATTGAGACTTTCAAACTCGTCTTTGAACCTTTCCAATCGAGAAATCTCTTGCCAGCAGGGACTACACATCACTCCTTCATTAAAAAAGAGGAGAACGTTTTTACCTTTATAATCGGCAAGAGAGATTACTTTCCCAACGGTTGAAGGCAAACTGAAATCAGGAGCCACTGATCCTTGTGCAAGTGGTTCAAATTTTTTGTTTCCTCCTCCATGATGCGAAGCCATGTCATCACTATTTGTATTGGTCGAGTTTGGCGCTGCTTGGGTCTTGTTTTTATTACTCACCACAGTGTAGCCAACTACGATTGTTCCTACAATAAGACCAATCAATACAAAGGAAAGAAGTTTATCAATGGAGAAAGTAACCGAAAACTGATCAGAAGGCTCAACCTCTTTTTTTTGCTGAATTTCTGATAAGGGTAAAATTTTATCCTCGTGATTTTCACAACATTTCATAGTTTCACTTATACATTGTTGATAATTAAGATTTCGTGAAGGGGTTATTTATTTCTTGCTTTTTTAATAAACAACAAAACAATAAAAATCAGAGTAAGAAGAAAAAACCAATCGGGAATATTTTTTGTCAGATCAAGTATTTTTTTCTGAACAATAGTCATATAGGCTACAAATTGGGATTGGGACGGAGAAACAGAGGTAATCTGATTGCTTGCCGCAAGGTAAAGAATATACACTCCGATTGCAAGAAAAACTATTCCTGTTATGAGATTGCTTGAATGAATAGAAAAATCTCTGCTGAATAATCGGAACCGGATCATGATTCCTCTTACCAACCTGCTTTCTGACCAATTAAAACTATCCCAGAAATAAGCCAGAATAAAAAGTGGAAATACCATCCCGAATACATACGTAAGCGTCAATATCAACGCCTGAAAAAGATTAAGTGATAAGGCAGAGAGTGTTAAAACACCAGCCAATACCGGAGCACAACAAGAAGAAGCCACACCGGAAAAAAGACCCAGGGCATAGACGGACAAGGCATCATGTTTTTTCAGGAGCGGAAGTTGCTTAAAAGGCATTGATAGTTTCTTACCCGATAAGGCAAAAAACGCAATCAAAAGCATCAAAAATCCGCCCAAGTAAAATACCTGCGTATGATAGCCCTTGAAAAGTTGGGTTAAAAAGGCTACTCCCAGACCGATCGGAACTAAAATGGTAGCGACGCCAAAAAAAAAGATAAATGTCATGAAGATAATCGATCTCTTTTGTTTGAAAGTATAGGCAAAGTAAGCCGGCAGCATAAACGTAATACAGCAGGGAGCAAAAAGAGCAATCATGCCAGCTAGAAATGAAGCGATGATTGAAGCCTCGAATAATATATTCAATGATGACTCTGTTTGGAATTTTTACTATGCTCGCCGTGCCCCATAAAAAGATGCATAAGAGGACACGCAAGGAGAAAACCAAAAAATAGGACTGAATTAACCGGCAGTCTGAATACGAATATTGCAACTGCTGCCAAACCAACTCCCAGAAAACAAATCTTCAGAAGGTTGTTCATAGTAATGGCTTTAAATTTATAACTGATGACAGTATAATAGGCAGAGCATTAAAAAAACATGAAGAAGATTTAAGTCAGAGGAAGCGAGATAGTAAAAGTAGAGCCATGACCAACTTTGCTTCTTACATTGATTTCTCCACGATGTGAAAGAACAATCGCTTTTGCAATTGCTAATCCAAGGCCGGAACCGAAGACTCTTTCTGAGGATGAACCGCGATAAAAACGGTCAAAAATATGGGGCAAATCGCGCTTGGAAATACCTGGTCCTGTATCATGAATCTTTACCACAGCTTGACTAGTTTCTTTTTTCACAAATATATCTACTTTCCCATGAGGGGGAGTGTATTTGATAGCATTATCAACAAGATTGAGAATCGCTCTCCCGAATTTATCCTTAAAACCGAATAAAATAATGTCTTCATCAATTTTTCCCGTGACCGGTATTTTTTTCTCCATCCCCATCTTTTGAGCTGTCTCTAATAATTCCTCCATGAGGAGTGACAGATTAAATCTTTTAGCATTTTTCTGCTCCTGCGGAGTTTCTGACCAGGCAAGATCAAGGACGTTTTTCAGAGTTGAAGATAAATTATGAGTTTCAGCAAGCGCATCTTTTATCGCGTTTTGATAGTCTTCAGGCCTTCTTTTCTGGTTGAGAGCAATTTCCAGTGTACTTCGTAGAGTTGCTAACGGGGTCTTGAGCTCATGTGCAACATCTGCTATAAACTGCTGCTCTCTTCTGAAGGCATCATGTAATCGATTTAAAAGCTCATTAAAAGATAAGGCAAGTTCTCCAATCTCATCATGACTGTGAATGTCTGAAATACGTTCGTCAAGATTTTTGCTGGAAATCATTTTCATTCTAGATGCAAGATAGGTCAGTGATTTTGTGATCTTATAAATGATGGTAAAACCTAATACGGCCAGAGTGAAAAAAAGGAGAATAAGAAAATAGGCGCCATTGTTTATGGCAAATACGTGAATGATTAAAATAATAAAAAAAGCCATCAAGAGAAGACTGGCAATATACCATAAGAAAAGTTTGCTCTTGAGACTAGAAAATCGTTCTGTCATACCATGTTTATTTCATTTTATAACCTATACCGTGAACTGTCTGGATGAGTTTTTTGTGGAAACCCTTATTAATTTTTCTGCGAAGCGTTGCAATAAAAACATCGACAACATTTGATAATGCATCAAAATTGTAATCCCAGACGTGTTCTGTAACTTGAGTCCGCGTCACAACGTCATTTTTATAACGAAGCAGATATTCTAGTATTGCGAATTCTTTTGGTGTGAGTGAAATGGTTTTTTTACTTCTCTTTACGATATGTTTTGCCGGGTCAAGCTCAAGATCATCAAGTTTTAAGATAGGATCTCCCTCATTGTGACTCCTGCGAAGAAGCGCCTGAATACGCGCCTTAAGTTCCGCATAGGCAAAAGGCTTGACGAGATAATCGTCAGCTCCACTTTCGAGTCCTGTTACTTTATCCTCAATCTTTGTTTTGGCAGTAAGCATGAGAATTGGTGTTTTTATTTTTTTACTTCGGAGTTGACGGCATACGTTCAATCCGTCTATTTTAGGGAGCACTACATCAAGAATGAGAAGATCGTACGCTTCTGACTCGGCTAGATAGAGTCCTTCCTCGCCGTCGAATGCCTGATCGATAGCAAATCCGTCTTCAACCAATCCCTTTTTTACTACATTTGACAATCGGTGTTCATCCTCAATAAGAAGAATTCTCATCACCATATATTATCATGAAAAGATTAAGATTTTATTAAAATTTTGACTGCAAAAATTAATTTTTTTCACATTCACGAATTCTTAATAATTTGAGGATATAATTTTTTATGTGGAAAATAAATTCTCTCGTTTTTCGTTTTATATATTATTTATTGGGATAATAGCTGCACTATTTACGATCATTAGTGGCATTCTTCATACCAGCCTTAGCACAAAAATTCAAAACAGACCACAAGATATGATGGGACCCAATGCTAAGTTTTAGGTTAGGGAAGAAGTGAACCTCCTTTATAGTTTGGTATCCACCATGGGATAAAAACATAAATCATAAAAATCACTCCTAGGATAAAGGAGAAAATCAAATATAACGTTATTAACAAAAAATGATCAAGAATATTTTTATGACCTTTATTC
>CAYSQE010000016.1:0-4950 GCA_964433155.1 uncultured Gammaproteobacteria bacterium
TCGACCACTCCTCGGTTGTGGCCAATGGCTATGTCTATACAATTGGAGGAACCGATCTTACTTCTCAATCAACTGTCTACTACAGCAAGTTAAATAGCGATGGTACAGTCGGCGCCTGGGCCACAACGACATTTATACCAGATCGAAGAGACGACCATTCCTCGGTTGTGGCCAATGGCTATGTGTATACAATTGGTGGAGGAATCGCTGGTACTGGTCAATCAACTGTTTACTATGGCAAGTTAAATAGCGATGGGACTGTGGGAACCTGGGCAACAACCACATTTGTACCAGATATAAGAAAAGATCATTCCTCGGTTGTGGCCAATGGCTATGTGTATACAATTGGAGGAACCACTGGTGCTACTCAATCCACTGTCTACTACAGCAAGTTAAATAGCGACGGCACTGTGGGAACCTGGGCAACAACCACATTTGTACCAGATATAAGAAGAGATCATTCCTCGGTTGTGGCCAATGGCTATGTCTATACAATTGGAGGAACAACTAATACTATTCAATCAACTGTTTATTATTCTTCTACCGCCAGAGTCTCTATAGCAGCAGACCTTGATCTTCTGGGATTAACGGGTACTCAACTCAATGGACCATCAGGGGACGTTGGGGGAAGTATCTATGCGGGCAATATATTCTCCAATAACAATCTTGAGGTAGTTGGAAATACGCAGTTGTGGAATGGTCTATCGGTGAATGGAATAGTCACTCTGGCTGGTCAGTCAACAGCCCAGACCATAAACATAGGAACTGGAACAACTTCAACGAGTGTGAGATTTGCCGATAATACTGCAGTCCCTTCAACTGTAGGCTGGGTGAATGGGGAGTTTAAGATTGGATCAATTGGTTCAGCTGCTACAAACGGTCGTATCTGGATAAGAAGTAATGGAAATAATTATTCATTTAATTCAACCAATGCAGCCGTCTCCGACTACTCAGAATACTTTGATCAGGAGCCACTCGCAGGAAGTGAGCCTGGGGATGTTATGGCAATCTCAAATACTATAGCCTACAAAGTCACCAAAGCCAGCAAGTCCTCAAGAAGCAGATTGGTTGGAATAATTACAACTAGAGGTACCGGCAACAACGACGACCTCAACACACCCAAAGAAGGCGACCCTCGCTATGCCAACGTCGGTATGCTTGGCCAGGTCTGGGTCAAGGTCTCAACCGAAAGTGGGAATATCAATCCGGGTGACGCCCTCACAGCCTCACACACTCCAGGAGTCGGTATGAAGGCCACTACGCCAGGGCGTATTGTTGGCATTGCGCTTGAACCATATGACGGTACACAAAGTCTTCCCCAAGATCCCCAAGCTCCCCAAATTGATCTAGCCCAAGGCGTAGGACTGATTCTGGCTCGCGTCCAGGTCGGTTGGCACGACCCACAGGCCGAAGTAAATATCGCAGCCGAGTCTCTAAACAGTATACTCTCCTACCCCGACAGCCAGATCGACTCGTTTGCTAACTTTGAAACAACAGATGGAGAGATATCGAGCAAACCTACTCTTGCGGATCTCGATAAGCTCTTGAGCAAAATTTCAACATTAGATCAAAAAGTTTCAACACTTTCTGCCAAGATAAATGATGTTACGGAACCTCTCACAGTTGCATCACCAGAGGCAACAAATATTGATATTGCCGGTCAACAAGGATTGGAAATCTCGGGCAGTGCAAGTATCTCAGGTGAGCTTCAGGTCCGCGGCTCAGGCTTGGTGCAAAAAATATTGGAGATTCTAACCAGCCTTACGACCAAAAATCTCATCATCTCAAACCTCGCCGAATTTTTAGACTCTGTATTCATAAGAGGCGATGTCCAGATTTTGGGAAGAGCCACCTTTAACAGTGATTCGGCAGGCAAAGCCATCATCAAAAAAGACGACCAAGAGGCTATTGTGATTTTTGCCAAAGAATATGAAAATGTACCTATTATCAATGCCTCGATGGCGTTCGATGAGATAAAGCTTCCCGACGGCTCAATCGAAGATCCAAAAATACGTGAGAAACGCATATTTGCTGAAAATTACTCATATCTTGTCACCGATAGGTCAACCAAAGGCTTTACTATAATTCTTAACAAACCCGCAAAAGAAGACATCAGCTTCTCATGGGTTGCTTTTGCGATCCAAGGCAAGGAACGGTTGGAAATGTCCACCTCTGAAGCCTGGTTAACGCCCACAGCAACTCCCGAGGCGACACTAATTCCGACCCTCAACCTAACCATCGAAGCAACCCCAACTCCCCAATTAACATCTGCACCCTGAATGGAGAAATCCTATTAAATTTAGTTTTCATTTATTAACATCTCCAACTTTTTTCTAACGTCCTGATTAATGGTATTTATAATTCCTTCTTCCCATATCTTCTTTGCCTCTTCGACCGATCCACCTGAGTCGATGATAAACTCTCCCAATCTTACATAGCCAAATCCCCGCTTCTTTTCGTAATCATCTTCAAGCGCCTCCCTGTAAAGGCTAATCGCTTGATCCCAATTTCTCTCTGCTGCAGCAAGCTCTGCCAGATTCATCTTGGGCGAGGTTGCATTAGGATTAATTTTCAAGGCTTTCTCAAAATATTTTTTTGCCTGCCTGCCGGCAGGCAGGCCTGCTGTAACGCCAGGCAGGCCTCCCTTACTCTGTACCATATCTTCAAGCAGAAAATATCCCAACGCATTTGCTGAGACAGCTGAAGGAGCAATCGATAACATACGTTCGTATTCTTTTCTTGCGGCATCTCTCATCGTAGGGAACGGTTTTAAACCGTTCCCCAGCTTATTTTGTTGATACAATCTATCTGAAAACGGCGTGGCTGCTTTTATCTCATATTTTATCGCTTGAGCATTTTTTCCATCGTCTCGCACAAAAATCTCATCCGTATCATCAAAAAATACTAGACTCCATCTCTTATCCTGCGCAAGATTTTTAGCGATCCTTTGCCAGATACTCAATCGTTTTGTTGAAAGAATGACCCAAGAAACGTCATATTTATTAAGCAAATCATCGAAATAAACCATAAGCTCGGCATCTGTATCATCGTTTTCTGATATGCCATGATAATCAGGTAACACTTTATCCATATACATATCTGTTCGCCCATCGATAAAGACCTTGTGCTTTGGACCAAGTCTATACAATAGATATCCTCCGATCGCATGTTCGTTAAAGATATTTCCTTTGAGATTATTTTTGATAAAGGCTATCGAATTAGTAGGCAATGGTCTAACGAGTTTTACCGTTTGCTTTCTAATAAAAAATAAAGCTGTAACTGCAAAAAGTAAAAAGCCAGCCTCTAGCAACCGACGCGGTTGCCAATGGATTGGCACAAGGCTCTGTAGGCTTGTTAATAATGGGGCAAGTAATATTAAAAGCGCCGGCGATGAGAAAGGCGTCTGGCGAATGTTGAAAACCATCAGAAGAGTTATTGGAATTAGGGGTATTAATACATACGAGGATTTAATTGTAGATGAATTTTTTCTGCGAAACATAAGGATATTTGCTATAACAATAATGACCCAAACAAAAAAGTAAAGAAAAAATTTTAGACTCACCTCGTAGAGTGGCCTCCACTCGACGATTGTTGAAGAGATCAGCTCTCTCTTTTGCCAGTTAAGAAGAAGTAGTTGATAGTCGGTTGTACCAAGCGGAGGAAGAATGGTTATTAATGAATTAACAATCGCAACAGGTAAAAGATCAAGATTAAAAAAAAGCGAAGATGCCTTTACGCTATCAAGCTTTTTATATAAAAACTCTGCCAAAAAAAATCCAAACAATAAATACAACCCAAACACATAAGTCGCGTGCATATTTGACCACAAAAGAAAAAGGGGGACACTCATCCACAACCAATTTTTTCCCAAAAAAACTTTTTTGAGAATAAGATAAAGCAAAAAAATAAAAAAAACATAACTTATGATCTGAGGCCTCTCAACAAAAAAATCAAAAGAAAAAATAAATACGCTAAGCAAAACTACTAGTCTTGGGAAAAGTCCGACAGCAAATATCTCAAGCAAAATCTGACGCAGGATAAAAAGATACAACAAAACAGCCAAGATTATTATTATCTGAATGCCTAAATCTCCAAATGCATTCTGCATTAGATAAAATAACGATTGGGTAAGCCACTCGTGCGGATAGTATCTTCCACCTAAGGCCGTATGTGAATAGATATCTGTGAAGGGAATTTGTCCAGTCTTGACAATGTCTTCTCCGATCTTGAGGTGAAACCAAAAATCATAATCCTGAATGGGTCGAATTAAAAAAACCGCAGTCAATAAAAAAAATAAAACCTCCATTGGATGTATTATAATGAAAAACGTGAAAACATATCTTTCTGGGATACTCATCGCCATTATTTATTTTTTCCTTCTTTTTTTTACTCTCCCCCACTACGGCATCAATGAAGACAGTCCTTTTCATTTCTTGCGTGGACAAAGTTATCTGCAAAAAATCCTCACCGGCAACCCCCAGTTTCCTGCAAAGCAAAAGCAGTCACCGGTCTTTTTTTTACCTGGCCAGCGAATCTCTGCCTACAAACCAAACGCCTCTGAAGAACTGCTTTCATTTGCTCCGATTAGACCATTTACCATGTCTGGCAAACTCTCAAATAAACGCAGACAGGACAGTTTTTACAAACACAATGCCTGGAGTACCAACTACTGGGATATCCCCATCAACCAATCACATCCTGCAGTCTCAGACATCATGATGGCCGCCTTCAACAGGATTTTTTATGAGAAACTTGGCCTCGTTGGAGACGTCGAAGGCTATCATCTCTATGTCATCTTTGTCTCCGCTCTTGCGGTATTTTTTGTCTATCTTTTTGCCAAAAAAGCGTTTGGAGAAATTGTCGCCGTTTTCTCAAGTCTGTCTTTCGCCCTTTTTCCCTTTTTCTTTGCCGAGTCGCACTTCAACATCAAAGACCCAGTCCAGATGAGTT
>CAYSQE010000016.1:5050-32450 GCA_964433155.1 uncultured Gammaproteobacteria bacterium
CTTGGAACAAAATGGAACATCTTTTTCCTGCCCATAATCTTATCTCCCTGGATATTTTTTCTCAAAAAAAAAGCCAAATTCTTTTGGCTCAAGTTGATCTTTTTTGCCTTACTGGCGACCCTTATCGCATTTGTTCTTCTTGTTGCCGCCTGGCCGTTCCTTTGGGATGAAACCATCACCAGACTCATAAATACATTTACCTTTTATAGTACGTTGGGGTTCAAGGATCCTCGCGTACAGGAGATTAAAACTACTTTTTCTCTGCCTTTGGGATTTGGCGCAACTGAAATTGTGCGCATCGCCAGCATGACTCAACCGACTATGCTCCTATTTTTTCTCATCGGATTTATTGCTCTAATTTTTAGAAAAGTCAAAACCAAACACAGAGAGGGATTACTGGTTCTACTTTGGTTTATCATACCGATACTTAGAGTCAGCAGACAGGAGACAGAGACCTTGGGATCAATTCGAAATTATTTAGAATTTCTCCCGGCCTTTGCCATTATTGCCGGTGTTGGGATTTCGTTACTGTTAAGAAAATTAACATCGCAACAGGTGGCAGAGGAGGAAGGGTTCCCGTCAGCACGCAGATCTGGCGATACTCGCCGCCAGTCGAGTACTGACGGGAGGGAATCCTCTGACAGAATCTGGAACACTAAATATAAAGTAATTTTAACCTTAACTATACTTTTATACGTTGGAATTTTATCCATACCAATTATTAAACTTCATCCCAACCAAAACCTCTACTTCAACTTTTTAGTCGGAGGTCTAAAAGGGGCAAAAAATCTCAAACTCTACCAATGGGAAACCTCTTATGGCAATCTTTATCGACAGGCAATCAACTGGCTAAATGAAAGCGCCTCAAAAAAAAGCAGGGTCGCACACCTTGACGGTACTATGCTTTCGATATCTCCTTTATGGCTAAGAGGCGATTTCACCTATGGTTCTTTTTTTTCCGGATACAATCAGGGGGGCGAATACGTCGTATCGCTAGCCTACCCTGACCCACCACCAGTCTTTGCCTATAACTACCTTGATAGATTTTTATATCCTGTCTATACTTTGGAAATCAATGATGTACCAGTTTTAAAAATCTGGCAAAATGAAAAAAATCTCCTGAGGACTGGGTTTGAAAAACAAAAACAACTAAAGCAGATTCTAAGTCCCAAGCGCTACTTCTTAGACCAAAGAAAGGTCTGGGACTTGAAGCTCGATAAAAAACAGTGGGTCACTCGGCTCATCATCAGTGTCCCAGAAGAAAATTGTGGCAATGAAAAAGGCGTCTGGAGTGTGGTACTAGAAGATAAAGAAAAATTTTTGAGTCTTGAAGATTTCTCTCTTGATGAGACGCGAAGAGAGATAGATTTTCCTGCAGAAGCGGCAGATATTATCAGATTTTGGGATGTCCAAGGCAACTCCTGTCTCTACAATGCAGAGGTGGAGTCAGTAGACTTTATAGAGTAGCCCCATGCCAATCTACTAGCAACCGCGTCGGTTGCTAAAAGACTGGCTTAACAATCTAATCTATGCCTTTAGTAATTATTACCTTTGGAATTTTATTAAGGATTAAAGACTATCTTGAGAATCGTTCTCTTTGGTTAGACGAAGCATATCTTGCCTTAAAAATCATTCAACCTTCTTTTATAGAGCAGATAAACCGTTTTGAAGAACTTACCTCAATAACTCCATTTGGTTTTTTGGCAGTCGAACATAGCGTTGTTAAATTGTTTGGCAATAACGAATTTTCTCTACGCGCATTTCCATTATTTTCTGGAATAACCTCACTAATTCTTTTCTATTTTCTTCTCAGAAAATTTGTCTCAGGAAAAATTACTTACATTGGCTTATTATTATTTTCTACTTCAGATTTTCTCATCTATTACTCTTCTGAACTAAGACATTATTCAACTGAACTTGCAATAAGTATTGGCTTATCTTTAATAATTCTAAAGTTTAATCAAAAGCTCCAAAAAGAATGGAAATATTTATCTATTTTTTTATTGATTGGGTCTACTTCTGTATTGTTTTCTCGTTCTGCCATTCTGATTTTGGCACCTCTTGGATTAGTTGAATGCTTAGATTTAATAAAAAATAATGATAGAAAAAAGGCACTACATTTTTTTTTCGTCCTCCTGATTAGTCTTTTAACCTTTGTTGTCTACTATATAGTTTTCTTTTCTCCATCCTATCAAGAAAAAGTAATTTTAGCCTATCAGTCGGCTTTTATTCCCCCCTTTCCTCCATTCTCTTTAACTGATTTGAAATGGTATCTTCAGACATTCGTTTCTATTTTCCAAAATCTTTTAGGTTTTCGTTCATATTATGTCGGTATTTTTCTATTTTTTTTAGGTATGTGGAGTCTTTGGAAGGTCAACAAAAAAAAATTACTTTACCTTATTGTCCCTATAATCTTTACTTTCATTATATCCGTATTTAAACTTTATCCCTTTTCACATCGATTTTTACTTTTCCTCTTTCCTTTTTTTATTATTTTGATTTCCATAGGCCTTCAGTATTTTGTGGAAAAAAAGGATATCAAGGATCGCTCTCTCCTGTTAATAATTGTTATATCTCTCTTATTGTTTGACTCGGCTCTATCAAACGTCCGCAATTTTTTTCAAAAAAGACAAATGGAAGAGATGAGACCTGTGGTTAAATATCTTCAAACAAAAATCAAAAGAGGCGATGTAATTTATCTTTATTATGCTGCACTACCAGCCTACCAATATTATGCTGCTAGGTTCGGGTTAGATCGAAAATATATTACTGGGACTACTTCGCGAGAGGAACCCGATAAATACATCAGAGATCTCGAAAAGTTAAAGGGAAATAAAAGGATTTGGCTGATATTTTCTCATGTTTTTACAATAAAAGATTATAATGAAAAAGATTTTTTTCTGAGCTATTTACGAAAACAAGGTGAACTTTTAGATCGATATGATGAAGCAGGAGCATCAATCTATCTTTTTGATTTGACTCAACGGTGATAGACTGCTGCCACAACCTTTTAGCAACCGCGTCGGTTGCTAACGGCTGCTAAAAGACCTAGGGAACAATAAAATCAATCTAATAAAAATTTTTTAATAAATGCAAGCCTTTTTTGGAAATCGATTTGATCGCCTACGAATTTTTTATAGTGTAGAATAGATTTAATAGAGATTTCTAGCATAATTTCTTTCAAAATTTTTTTATCACTAATAAAATCTCTGTAGGAAGAAAAAATCCAATCTTCTGGCTTTTCTACTAATCCTGCTGTAATGGGATTGAGGTGAATATAGCGAGATACATGAATCAATTGTTCATTTGTAGTAATATGAACTGCTTTAAATCGACTTTGCCAAAGAGGTCCTTTTCTCTCAAATTTTATATTGAAATACCTCGTGTAGCTGTTTTCTATATCATTAATGAATTTACCTAAACAATTATCACGAAGTATTTTTATTAAAAAATGGTAATGATCAGGCATAATACAGTAAGATATAAACTTAATTAGACCAGAATTTTTTGGATAAAGAATATTTTGATATTTATATTTTTTTGCTTGTAGAGCCTTAGAAAAGCTATACGGTATGTTTATTTTATTGTAATAGTCAATTACTTTCAAAAATCTATTTGCGTTGGTGAGGTCTTTAAAAATTCCGTATCCAGCTATGCTCTTGTTGAAAACATGATAAATTTCCTTTTTTATAAACTTCTCCCTTCTCATAAAATTTATTTTCTTTTTTTATTTAGGTCAAATCAATGGCTTATATGCTACAAAATGAGGTATTTAGACCTTCAGAAGAACCCTTCACCAACCTATTAGCAACCGCGTCGGTTGCTAAAAGACTGGCACATAGCCTAAATTATCTTTTTAGATCTTTACTATACAACTTCTGCCGAAGAAATTTGGCCAAAATTTGGCCATAAAGCTCACTTCCCTATTTTTCCAATCCATGCAAACAATCCGATTGATTCGTACATTTTTCATAGATGGAAGGCTTAGAAAATCGTTTAGTGAAAGAAACTTCGTCTGTCTGGTATTCCACCACTCATGTCCGTAAAGGGATAGTTTGGGAAATCTACCAAAAAGCATCTCTAGGCGATAGAACCAAAAACCGAAGTTAGGAAATTCCACGATCGCAACTTTTCCAACTCTAAGAATTTCCGCAATCAGAAAATCAGGCTTGTTAACAAATTCCAACAACCCATTACTAATTGCATAGTCAAAACTTTTAGTTTTAAATGGCAGTCCATCATCTGCATCCCATACCTTAGCTTTTAATCCTTTACGTTTTGATTCTGCAATTGCCGCCTCATCTAAATCTAGGCCATAAACTTCGCAGTTTTTCTCTTTTATGAGTCTCTCCCCAACAACACCGTCACCACATCCAACATCAAGCACTCTTGATTTTTCCTTAACCCAGGAAATAATAGTGGAATTTTGTGGTCGCCATGGCTGTAACGTTTTGCCAACTTTATAACCTACTCCATGCTCATCAAATCTGTATTTTTTCATTTGTTAAGTCTAGCAGATCAAACAAGTATAATATAAAAGAGAAAAAGTGAAGATACCTTTTTTGAGCTGATTAAGGAGCCGATGAATCTGGAGGGGTGTTCCTATAAAAGCGAAAAAAACGGTATCGAGCTTTTTGATCTACTGGATATTATGTTATGAAAAACAAGACTCTAAATGTTTGTTTTGTATCGGAAGATTTCTATCCCAACTTCATCGGCGGCCAAGGAATTTACGGTTATCATCTCATTTCTGGTCTGATTAAAAAAAACGTCACAGTCACTGTTCTTGCAGAAAATAGATCTGGTAGAAAAGAGTTTTGGAAAAAATTCAAAAACTTGAACATTGTCTTAACTCCTTTCTGTTTTGGTAACCAACTTCTCTTGGCTCTATTTGAGTTTATCTATTTTAAATTAAACCTTTTTGGTAAACATTTCGACATTCTTCACGCAAATCAGCTTTCTGGTCTTCTTTTTGTTTTATTCAAGCCAAAAAATGTAAAAAAGATTGTTATATCAGTCCATAACACAAACTATGATATGTATCAAGTTGAAGACTCAAAATTAAAGCGACTTCTCTATCTCCCTTTGATCTTCCTTGAACGAATAGTATACAGACGTGCAGATGCTTTGCTATTTAACTCACCCCAAGAAGAAAAAGATCTCGTGAAATACTACTCTATCAAAAATAAACCTACTAAATCTGTCTATCTTGCTAGCCCAAAGGTCTCTTTTAGTGCTAAAGAAAAAGAAGACGCAAGAAAATTTATTAGAAAAAAATTGACACTGCAACAGGATACAAAAATTGTTTTATATTTGGGAAGACTTGTGAAAAGGAAACGGGTAGAGACATTAATAAAAGCTATGTGGGTTCTTGATTCGAAGATACCTTTTTTGAGACAATCGCCTGGGCCCCATTTGTTGGGTGAGGCGGTCGAAAAAAACGGTATCAAGAATATTACAGCTCTAATAATAGGCAATGGGAGAGAACGAAGAAAACTTGAAAAACTTGCTCCAGCAAATGTCAGATTTCTTGGATTTATAGAAAATACCCGCCCCTATCTTTTAGCCTCTGACGTTTTTGTCCTCACCTCGGTTGCCGAGGGAGGAATAGCCCTATCCACACTTGAAGCTGCAAGCTATGGTTTACCTTTGATCGTATCCCCTTCTGTGGCAGGTTGTCCAATCATAAAAAACGCAGAAAACGGCTATATCGTAGACCCAGATGACTCAAATAAGCTAGCCAAAAAAATCCAATTAACAGTCGAAAATTATCAATCAATGTCTAAAGAGAGCCTAATGAAAACAAAATTGTTTAGTTGGGACAGATCTATTAAAGAAACCATTTCTTTTTACCATGCCATCTTATCAACCGCCTAAATCTATGACGAAAAAACAAATTACATTGGGATTATTAATAGGTTTCATTATAACTTTAATATTTGTCTACAGTTTAGTTCTGAATATTAATAAACCATTCTCCTTGGATTATACCGATAATCTGCAGATCAACTTTATCCTCAAACACAACATGGACTCAATTCTATCCTTAAATCTCAGCGAACTTCCAAATTTGCCAATTTTCTACGGATTCAAAAACACCTTATTCTACTCCAATCACTTCCTGCTTCAATCCATATTGGCTCTTCCAATCTATTTGTTAACTAAAAATATTGTGTTAACTACAAATTTATTTGACTTATTAACTTTATTTTTATCTTTTTCCTCCATGTATATATTTAGCTTATATCTTAGCAAACGTATACTTCCCAGTTTAATTGCTGCGATAATTTTTACATTTAATCCGTTTATCGCTTCGCATTTTCCTGATGCATTAGAGCTATTTTCTCTGCAATGGATTCCTTTGGCCTTTCTCTTATTTGAACTTTTTTTAGACACGAAAAAACCAAACTATATTTTTTATTTTTTTATTGTGATATCAGTTCAACTTGTATCATCTGTATACTATTTTATCTTCCTCACATTTACTTTTACTATCTATGCAGCGATTAGGTTATGGCAAAAAAAAATCTCATTACTGCAGTTTATAACTTTAAAAAGCCTCCTTGGGCTTATGCTTCTAATCATAACAGCTTTTTTAGAATTTCATTTTTACAGTGTAACCCTAAACAATGCAACCGATCAGAGCATTTTTGAAAGAACGATACTTCTCCACTCTCCATTCATCATGAATTGGTTTTTCGTTCCTAATACTAATCTTCTTTATTCTTCAATACAATCAATGGCACTTAAAATAGCTCCCGCATTTTTCTCTATGGGTGATAATAATACATTAAGTTTTTTTTGGGGAATCGTGCCATTATTATTATTTGTGAGCAGTTTAAAACTAATTAGATATTCTCTGAGAAATATTTGGTTTATATTTCTTGTTTTGCTTAGCGCTAACTTCGTACTATCGTTTGGGCCATCAATCAACATTACCCAATATGCAAGAACTATAAATCCACCTTACATGCTACTCTATCATATCTATCCTTTTTGGAAATATATTCGTGAGCCATCTCGCTTTGCAGTCTTTGTTTTTTTCTTTCTAGCGCTTATTAATTCTTTCGTGATGAAAGACTTACTTAAAAGTAATAAAAGCTTAATTTTGGGATGCTTTATCTTGATTTTTATATTAATAGAATATATTAACGTGCCGTTTTCATTCTTAGAAATTTCCCCACAAACCATGAACTTTTATTCTAACCTTAAAAATAATAAACGCATTAGTGCTATTGTTGATTTACCAATAGGGATGAGAATTTATACCCAAACAAATTCTTTAAGACTTGAAATTCACGATTCGCACTACATGTTCTGGCAGATGTTTCATGGTAAAAAACTTTTAAACGGCTACAGCAGCTACTATCCTTCAGACTATTTAGATCGAGCAAATCTTCTGCTCATAGATATCCCAACAAAAGATAAAATACTGAAATTAAAAGACTGGGGCGTCGATGCGGTCATCTTACACAAAGATGAATTTGAAGACATAAAGGAATTCTCTAAACAGGTGAAAGAATTGAAATTACTTCAAATTCCCAAAATTGCTCAAACTGATAATCTAGTTTTATACGATCTCACAAGGTGGCAGTGATGACCACCCCGCAGCCGCTATCAACCGCTTCGCTTAGCAAAAGGCTGGCATAACAATCTATCTATTATTAGATATAACTTCTTGAAAAACTTTCATATATTGATTTATCGTTTCTTTCCAATCAAAATGTTCACGTGTGTAGATTTTTGCTCTAGATCCTAAATCTTTACGCCTTTGTGGCTGCTTTAATTTATTAATATATTGAAGCATTTGAGATGGATTAGGGTCAGTAAGTAGACCGTTTTTTTGTTGATGAATAACTTCAGGAATTCCGTCCACTTTAGTTGCCACAACAGGTAATCCCATCCTAGCGGCCTCACCAGCAGCAATCCCGAATCCTTCAAAGTCATGAGCAATCTGTTGGTTTGGGCAAATATAGATATCAGACTTCCTTAAAGTCATTCCCAATTCTTGATCGCTTATTTGACCTAAAAGAAAGACTCGATTGGTTAATTGTTCATTGTAAATAGTTGATTGAATCGTTTCTCGTTCTGGCCCATCTCCGACAATAAGATAGACAAAATCATGAGACAATTTTGTAAAAACATTTTTGATAAACCAAACATGACCTTTGCGTTTAACAAGATTGCCAACTGTTACCAAGCGAATTAGATTCGAAGATACCCTTTTTGAGCGATCTTGGGAGGTGCGCAGCGAACGAAGTAAGCGAGCACGCCCACTTGAGCGAAAAAAACGGTATCGAGAATCTTTAAAAAGATGCTGAATCGATATTCCCGAATTTACTACAACATTTCTTTTTATATTAATCGGAAAATTTTTCAACAATTTTTCAACCGGCTTACTAACTAAAATTACTGCATGGGCTTTTGGAGAAATTGACTTTAACATGAACTGGTAAATTGGGTGAGGAAATGCAATATCTAATCCATGAACAGTAACCGTCAAAGGCTTATGAATGATTGATTTTATCACCAATCCAACAGGAAAAAGAGTTCCGTCACAGAGGTGTATAAGGTCTATCTTTTTATAGGGAATCTTGAAATAATCTAAAGGATTAGTAACAGTAAGCAAATGTTTTCCATAGGGAAAATGTGAATAGAGCTCTTGTGTAAATCGGCTCAATCCACCTATATCGGATGATTTTTTTCTTGTGACAAAAAGTACATTCATACTAATGGTTTAATAAACCTTCCACCCATGTCTTTATATTTTTTAAGTTTTGATAGTATTTCCCTTGCAAAATTCCAGGCTAAAAGGACAACATAATCTGGTTTTTTTTCAAAAAGCACTCTATCAGAAACTATTGGTATGCCGCTTGGGGTAAATCGACCGACCTTTAATGAAGATTTTTCAGTTATGAAATCAATCGTTCCATTCCCTATATTACAGAAATTAAGTAGCGTAATACCTTTTGCTGACGCACCGATAGCGGCAATTCTGTTTCCCTGCTTTTTAAGTTTGAAAATTAATGATAAGAAGGCTTTCTTCTGATTGTTAAACTGGGTAGTAAAACGCTTAAGAGAAGCTTTGAAATTATCGTAAAACACCTGCTCATCTCTCAAAATTGCCGTTAACCTTTTTGACCGATTCATATTGCTATTATTTGAAATAAATATTCTGATTGATCCTCCATGAAGGGCTATTTTTTCTCCGTCAAAAATAGATAAACCATATTTCTCGAGAAATTTTATTAAAGGTTGTACAGTAAAGTAGTCGATCTGCTGATGATAGGGAATATGAGAAAGGCCTTTTACCATGGCAAGAAGATAAGGTACTTCAATTATAAAAATACCGTTCGTGGAAAGTAAAATTTTAATTCCCACCATAAACTCATTTAGATCGTCAACATGATCGAATGTATTAGTACACGTGATAATTTTCGCACGTTGGTATTTTTTTGCTATTTTTTTTGCAACTTTCAAACTGAAATAATCTTGTAAGGTTTCTATGTTTTTTTTCCGAGCTATTGATACGGCTTTCGCAAACGGATCAATTCCAAGAATCCTAATTTTGAATCGTTTAAAGTAAGATAAAAGAGTCCCTGTGTTGCTTCCTATATCAACGATAAAATCATTTTCCTTGAGTTGATATCTATTTTTGAGTAAAACTGCAAGGTTATTCCAATGGTGTAAACCTGTTTGAGTGACAGAATAGTCATAAAAATAATTTTGTTTATAAATAAGATCAGGTTTCACGCTTTCATAAAGCTGGACATGTTGGCAATCAGTACAATAACTAAGCCTAAGAGGATAGACGTTAATAGTATTTTTTAAGTCTTCTTTTGTTCGAAACTCTTCAGGTAAAGGAATACTACCAAGATCGAAAAAAATATGTAATTCTCCATTACATAGCCTGCATTTTTTCATATAGTTAATTCTTTAATGGATTTACATACATACCTAATCTCTTTATCCGTTAGCATTAGACCGGATGGGAGATAGATTCCACGCTCATAAATATCATCCGCAACAGGATAGGACTCTTTTTTAAATAGTCCCATCTTCAATAAGGCTGGCTGTCTATGCATAGGTATAAAAAAATCCCTCGTTTCGATTGCGCGACTTAGAAGTTTTTTGCGAAATGCCTGCCTAGACATTCTAAACGATCCATTGAGTAAAATACAAAACATCCAGTATATATGTTTGGCCCACGGCATCTCAACTGGCAAAAATAATCCATCAATATGTTTGAGGCTCTGCAAATATAATTTTGCTATTTTTCTTTTTTTCTGAATAGACTGTTTTATTATTTCAAATCCGGCCAAACCTAAAGCAGCTTGAAGATTAGTCATACGAAAATTGTATCCAACTTCTGTATGAAGAAATCTTCTTTTAAAGCTATGTGACATATCTTTTAATCTTTTCAACCGCTCATGCAAAGTTTTATCCTTTGTCAGGACAATCCCTCCTTCTCCGGTTGTTACTAATTTGTTAGCATAAAAGCTAAAACAGGATACGTCACCAAACGATCCGACTTTCTTACCCTTATACAGACTGCCCAAACCTTCAGCCGCATCTTCAATAATCGAGAGATTATATTTCTTTGCTAGTTCTAAGACAGGATCCATATCAACTGGGTGACCATAAATATGTACTGCAATAATCGCCTTCGTTTTTTCGTTAATTTTTTTTTCAATCTGGGAAACATCCATATTCCAGGTCAGCTTTTCACAATCAACCAAAACTGGTTTGGCACCGGTGTATAAAATGGCAAATACAGGAGCTATCATAGTAAACGTTGGAACAATGACCTCGTCGCCATTACCTATTCTTAACGCTACTAATGCTAGGTGTAGTGCTGTCGTTCCACTGGTTGTTGTCGTAGCAAAACGAACACCGTGATATTCGGCAAAAGCTTTTTCAAAACGTTCAACATAAGGCCCTTTAGAAGAAACCCAGCCAGAATCAATACAGTCCAGGAGATATTTTTTTGCATTCTTTGTAATTACCGGTTGAGCAACTGGAATAAACATTTTTCTCATACAAAGTTTTTCTCATCCATTATACTCTAGTCTATGAATGAGTCGTATGGAGTAAAAAGCTTAAGGAACCAGTTTGGCAAAGAGATTAAGAAAAAAGTAAAAGAAAAACTACCAATTTCATTACCACTAAACCAAACCAGCTTCTTTACCCTTAGACTCCTCACTAATATTTTTTATCTTTCGCTTCCCTTTATCTTATCCTTCCTTCAGGCTCTTTTTACCTTCAACTCCCTAAACCAAATCCGCTATGAAGAACTGGCAGAATCAGTAAGGAACGTTTTCTGGCTGCAAAATAGAACTATTTATGACGGAGTCTCAAGCAATGTGGGCTGGTATGGAACGTTGCTTCTACTCTATAAAATCTTTGGTTTCCATCTTTTTCTGGGAAAAGTATTTCGGCTCCTACTTCATTTCGCTTCCCTATTTTGTCTCGCTTTGCTTCTCAAAAAATACATGGGAGCAAAAAAAGCATTAGTTCCACTTCTGACGATTGGCTTATCGCCGACTCTTCTCTATTTTAATATCATCCAAACGTCCTTTGGCTTAGATCTGCAATATATACCAATTGCCTTATATCTTTCTGCCTCAATCGATTTTAAAAAAAACTGGAAGAATGTAACCAAGTGTATCCTCCTTGGAGTGATTACGATGGTTGCCTGGATGAGCTATCCGACTTTTTTCTTCTATCTTCCGGCTCTTGCGATTTTATTTTTGATTCGATTAAAAAGCAGGGAATCCTCTGACGGAATCTGGAATACATTAATAGTAGGAGTTGCTTTTTTACTTCCTCTTATCATTATGCTTCTTTGGCTGAAAAATCCCTCCTCTCTTCTCTACGATCCAGTAAGCAAAAGAGGCCTTTTCAGAGGCTCAGGAAGCCTGCAGTTTGATCCACAGCTTTTTATAGCAGGTGTGACTGGATCATTGCGAGATCTCTTTGAAAAAGGCTCAAGCTACTATTTTGAGATTCAAAACGTTGAATTTTCTCATATTTTTCCTCTTTTTTCTGTCGTTATTATTTTGATTGCCACTTTTTATTTATTATTAAAAAGGAGTGGGTCTCTGCGTTCCCTACAATTAATTATCGGATTGACCATTTTTACAATCTTTTCTAATCTTATCTTGGCCAATTTTACTTTTGATTCAAGCTACATGCCTGGGATTAGAAGAAATACTCCACTTCTTGCTGGATTTTATGTTTTTTTTACGATCGTATGGTATTACATCACTCAAAAAAAATTGAAAGATGATTCTGTTAGATGGTTTTTAATTATTTCCCTTCTTATTATTCCATTGCATCATATCTTAGTCATTCCCTCAAATCTTGAATCCCTAACTAAACTGAGCCAATTTAGAGACACCCAATGGTTTGCCACACAAAAAGATCCTCAGAGTTCACTTAAGGTTATGATTGAACGTGCAACTAAGCAAAACCTTCAACTAGCCTGCGTTGGACCATCTGGTGAGTTTGTCCTGTGTCGCCTCAGCGAAGCATTCGCCGCAGTTTCCGGCTCGTGTCTATGGAACAGGCTCGAATGTAAACAAATTTTAGGTTATGATGATAAGACAAAACAATTTATCCCCCTATCGACCGATCTCTGGGAATCGTATTATTTTCAGCATTAAAAAATACTCTAATATTTCCTCGCAACAACTATAATGTTCGCCTCCGTTGGCTGTCTAAGATTTATATGTTTTTTAAAAATCCTCCATAAGAGCTCTACCCTCCACTGCGGCGAAATGAGGAGTCTTTTTTTGAAAAAAAATCGGCAGATTTGTGATAATGCACCAAAAGGAAGCATTAGCGCAAAAAACCAGAGTTGTTTTTGAGATATTGTACCATGAGTTTTAACCACTTTAAAACCAGCTCTCCTAACTTTTTGCAGCCATTGATCTTTGCTAATTGTTACTCTGTGCTTGAGAAGAAAATAATATATCGCAATCCACAGACTTCTAGGAGACGGCAAAGGCAGCCACCTATTGAGCTCGCTTGTATGAACTGTGAAAACCAAGAGTCCGTCTGGTTTTAATACACGATATGCTTCACTCAAAACTAAATCAACGTCTTTTATATGCTCTAAAGTACTTACAGCTAAAACAGTATTAAATGACTTATCTGCAAAAGGCATTTTACATGCATCCACGCGGATCAATTTTCGATAACGCATTTTTCGAGCTGCTAAAATGAGGTCTTTTTCAGACACATCAATACCTACATCAATATGGCTAGCAAAAAAAACACCTGCAAACTCGCCAAAACCGCAGCCTATATCAAGTATAGGTCGACGAACAGTAATATTGCTAATCGCCTCTGCCTCCAACGATCGCCAGATAGCTAAACAGAGTGGGGCGACTTCAAGATACTTGCGGAAATAGTCATATCTCATATATTTACTCCATTTTGACTTCTTTATTGACCTCGCTTAGTACGATCTGTTGGTTAGGCTCTATCAACATTGGCAATTTAATGCGTACCTTTTTTGGTTCTGCGTTTATTGAGACTTCAATCTCACGATAACGCTCTTCAAAAGGACTAGCCAGATAACAGTCTTTTGTATTGCTCAAACGAATCAGTCGAGTTGGTTGTCTTGTTTCCTCAACAAACGCAGTCGCGAAAGCTATGGTAAAATCATCTGGGAAATTACATTGTACCAGACCAGAGTCATATTTTTTTAAGTCTAAAACCAAAATTCCATCTTCAGCAAATACCGCCCAATCCATGTATAAGCGTTCATGCTGTTGCAACTTTCTATTTTGTTCTTTAGTCAATAAGTCTCTATGTATGATGGCATAGTCAACTCCCAAAGCTACCAATTTAGTTAGTTGCTTTTCGTCAAGATCGCCTCTCATCTGAGTCATAAATTCCAGTTGATCGTGGGCGATGTAGCCGGTGTTGGAATTTACTATGTGTTCTTTGGTCTGAGTTGCCCAGCTGAGATAGTTAGACTCTAAACCAAAATTTTCTGGCATAAAGATGGGATAGTGAAGAGCGCTTTTCCCCTCAAGAAATGAAAGTTCATTACGAGCCTTCAGTCGAGTAACTTTAGGCAGAATGTGAGAACGAGTGTCGAAATTTTTATAGTTATAATTCTCTGCGATTATAGCGGTTATAATAATTAAAAAAATTAAAACTTGATATTTTTTAAACCTTTTCAATAAAACGCTTGTTCCATGAGCCACAAAAAGTGAGAACGGGACATAGAAAATGAACTGAAAGCGCGTGGGGGCCCGCAACCCCTGCATGATTGGCAACATCTTGTATAAAAGAAGGTACGGCAGAGGAATTTTGCTCGTTGAATTATTCCAGCCTAAAAAATAAGGTCCAAAGGAAAGTGCAAAGGGAACAAAAAGCAAAAGCAAAACAAACCATAAGGCGGGTCTTTTAAAATACTGTTTTATTTTTTGTTTATTTCTGAAAAAAGCATAGGCAAAATATAGAAATAAAAATGCCGGGACGACATTTAAGAATAATGAATGCTCTTGGTAGTTATTATAGGGATCATTTTCATTTTTTGGATTTCTCATCTTTTCGTAACCCTTGACCAAACTCCCATATAGTGCGTTATTTGGACTAGATGAAAGCCAATCAAGAACCGTGCTCGATAAGTAGATAGTCTGATCTACAGTCCGATACGCCCCCTCTTTAAGAGAAAGCTCGATGTACGGACCTATAAAATACCACATGATCGGGACAAACAGCAATATGACGAAGCCAGATTTTGCCAGATTTAAAAAGTAATCAAGATTTTTCTTTCTTATCTGAAAAATAAAAAACGGAGTCCCTAAGAAAACAAGGACAATGGTTGAAAGAATAAGATAGTAGTTGACAGAAAGTCCATTAAGGCAAAAAAAAAGCCCAAACAATAGAGCACGTTTACGCGTAGGCTTCTCTAAAAAAAGATAGGCAAAAAGAAAAAGCGGCGGAAGAAAATATTTATTGAGTAAATCCAGATGCTCAGGAAATCTAGCAAGAGTTTGCGGATTAAAAGTAAAAACAAGAGCGCCTACTATAGCTGTCATTCCTTTTCGTTTTAACACATAGTCTAGACAATAGAATGCGGAAATAAATGTAAAAACAAAGGTAAAAAAAGTGAACATATTGATAGCCAAAACATAATTGCGCAAGGACAGATAAAAGGGCGCAAAGATCACTCCGGGAATAAAAGAGAGATTTGAATAGGTAAGGCTTAGGGGATGAGGATAAGCTTGGTAACCATTAAAGTATTGTCTTTGATTGAAAAGTTTGCCGCTAAGCAAGGCATCTTGGTTGTACCAAATGATTGATGCATTCAAAGGATAATCACCATAATCACTATAATAAGTACCCAGTTTGACAACAAATGGCCAGGTTAGAACTGCAGTAAAGATAACCGCTGACAAAATGATCAAAATATGTCTTCTCAACATATGTCTTTACAACTCTTTAATAAATATGAGCGGTATGCCATCCCGCTCGACTGTGTGAACTGTTTTTCCGCGAAGAAAAAGGTCGACATTGCTTCTTGTAAAGGCAAATATATAGTCTGCCCGATTAATATCGGTGACGGCCTGCATGTTTGGTCTAAAATAGTATGCCGCAAGAGGTAGAGGTTCTGCCAGATATATTTTGTAATTTTTCTGCGGATTATTGATATGATCATTAAACCAAAGAGTCCCCTCCTTAAAACCCAATCCCCAATAATCGGTCTCATACTGCCTGAATGCTCCCTTCAATCCGCCAACCAGCGAGTTGAAATAGACATACTGATAGGGATGAAGACGGATCATCTGCTTCACAGTCAATATAATGTTTATAACGATAATAATCGTTATAACAATACCTCGTAGGCAGCGGCCGCGCCTGTGCGCCGAAACTTTAGTGAAGGCGGAACCGTTACCTAGCAAAAAATCAAATCCCAACGCCGCTATTATTACTATCGGCACAGTAAGGAATAACACCTGCCTCCATCCATCGTAGGTAGGAGGCCGCAAAAGAAAAATCAAAAAAAGAGGAATATAAAAAACAGCCAGTAAGTATATGTACGTTAATTTATTAATGTATTTTTCTTTTTTTTGCCAAATTAGACTAATTAGTCTAATTTGACCAATTACAAACAGAGCCAGCGTCAATACTGGAATAGTAATCAACATCATCTTAGGCAGATAATACCAGGGGAGATCCTGCACTGGAGAAACATTACCCTCAAACAGCACGTTCCCCGCAAATGGGAACTGTCGATTATAGTTGACGATCTCAAAGATGCCTATCAAAGGATGCTGCCATAGGTAGGGATTGATCAGATGCAAAACTATAACGGTTATCAATACCATTACTCCGCATTTTTTCATGAAGATCAGCAATTTTTCTCGTTTATTTTGACGGTGAGCTACGTAAAGAATGATGAGATCGACGATTAAAACATACCAAAAGGCAGCTCGCTGATTGATTAAAAAACCCAGACTCAAACCTAAAAGCACTTGCTGTAAAACTTTTTGATCACCCTGAAGATATCTCAAAAACAAATAAATTGACATCGCCAACAAAAGCGCGCGCGGAATATCAGCCGCATTGATAAACATATCTCCCCAAAAGCGCGGAAAAAGGAATAATAAAACCATAGGAACTAATACCAACATATTTGTAGGGAACAGGCATGCCTGTTCCCTACGCGATTCACAATACGTTTTCATAATCAACCCCACAAACAAAAATGTCGGCAAAACCATCAGGGCTTTCACTAAATGAAACATCTCTGGCGTAAAATTGTTAAAGATAACTGCAGGCATCATCACCAGAATATCCCAGATAACTCCCTGGGCTAATATATATCTCAATGTTGGTTCTTCAGTATTAAATGGAATATTGACTGGAATCTGCAAGAATCCGAGTATTTTTGACCAATAATGCGAGCCGCTCATGATGTAGTAAATCTCATCCCAGCCAATTCCATAGTCCCCGTAGGTAAACAGAATTAAACCAAGTAAAAATAGCAAAAAAATTATCAATCCCAGATTTTTCTTCATTTTGTTTCTTTCCTAAACTCCTCAGCTGCATAATATAGCTGATTCTTTGCTTGAAAAAACTCCCCGAGCTTGGTATGAAGACCCTTTAATTTTGGATAAGTATTAAAAACAAGATAGCCATGAAATAATGCGTAGGCCCTGAGTTCATCATAGTAAGGCTCAGATCTGTATTGAGCGATTTCTTTTTCGATTGGATTCTTTAGTATTTTATAGACTGGCATATATTCGCTAAATCTTATTTTGTTTTCAGCAAATAATCTATTAAATAAAGAGACATTCGAGACAAATCGATAAAAAGAGACGATAAAAACTATATTAGCAACAATCAAAATTGAAAGTAAGCTAAGGGAGACTACTTTAAGTCTGATTTTTTCAAAGATCAACTGAAAACCAATCCCGTATAGAATGGCCGTGATCGGACTCAAAACTAGATAATAGTACATCCAGGATGGGCTTTTAATTAAAAATAGTGTGAGTGGGTAAAATAAGATAAAAACTGCCAAAAAACTAAATTTCTTTTTTTTAAAAAAAATGACATATAAACCTAATAATATAAGAACAATTCCAGCAACTGAGATGAGGTTTGTGATTTTTAATATTGGATTAAGATGAATCAGATCTCTATAACTATCTCCCAGTGAAATTTCAAATCCCAGGCCGGATAAATACTCTAAAGGACGGACAAAATGAGCCAGGTCGTAAGAACCATCAGCGTAAACAAGACTTTCGGGTATCTGAAATCTCAATAGATACGGTATTGCAAATATCAATCCAGTCAACAATCCTAAAGCTAATTTTTTAAACGAAATTTTTATCTTATAAACAAATAGAGAAATAAAGCTTATTAAGACCAGTAATAAACCAATTGGGTGAATTTGAACAAGGAAGCTTGCAATAAGTCCAAAAAGGAAAATATATCTTTTTTCTTTAGTCAAAATTACTTTATGAAAAAAGTAGAGAAATATTATGGAAAAAACAAATGTAAAGTTTGGCATCCAAAATGTTCTGGATATGGTGATCGACCAGGGAGAAAAACTTAAAAAAATGGCTGAAAAAATTGCGATCGAATTTCCATAAAATTTCCTGATCGTCGCATAAAAAATCACGATGGCCAACGTATTTATGAAAGCCATCATAAAGCTTAAAACCATGGGATCTTTGGAGATGAAGATTAAAGGAATGAAAAGATAGCTTGATAAAGGAAAATAATAGATTCCCAGACTGATAGGTGAAATGCTTCCAGTTATCAAATAAGGCTTTTGTAAAAAGTGTATTATCTCTAAAAGAGTCAGCGTTTGATCATATTTAAAATCAATCAAATCTAGAAAAAGAAGGCGAAAAAACGCGGCTGAGATGAAAATAATTATAGCCCACAAGTAAGGATTATCCTTAAATTTAATCTTTGGCATTTGGTATGATTTTACTATAGCAACAACTAAGAAATCAAAACCAAGTCAGACTTGGTCAAAACTAAACGGCGCCATTTCTGTGATTGAAGAATCACGATTTTTCCCTTTTTTTATAGCCTTGTTTTTTCTTTCGCTAATAATTTTTTCGATTTATTTTAAGGGAGGAGAGTATCTTCATACCGAATCTAAAAAATACCTATTTTCTTATCTGGATAATCGACCAATATTGCAAAAAATATTTGACGTCAAGACTAATGATTGGGGGGCTTATCAGTCTCGTGAATTTAGCTATTTCATCGACATAATCGACGCGAATTTTATAAAATATTCAATAAAATTGGGCTTTCCTCACTTCTATGCAGTCTCTCATTTTATCGGCCTAGCTATGATCTTAGCGTTTGCTTATATCATCTGTACAAAGTTCTTGAAACTTAAATCCCCTCTCATCTACTGCCTTTTGGGCGGTCTTTTTTTGACAGCTCCATCAACATTTTTCTCAGGCGTTTTTTTAAGATCGGCAAAGATCTTGGTAGCGGTTTTTTTTACTTTGATTTTTTATCTAATTCTAAGATCATTAACAAAAAAAATAAATATAAACCCATTCATTGTTCCCCTCTCTCTGCTTATGTCCCTCTCCGATCGTCAAGGCTATTTTTTTCTTCTCTCTTTTGCCTTTATTTTTTTCATACTCACAGTCTATAGCTTTTTTTTTAACAAAAAACAACTCCTAATCTTTAAAAAAATCTTTCTTATATTTGCGTTTTCGGCTATCATTGTAAACGTTTATACCTATTTTATTGGCCCACGCCTTATCAAAACATTTGCAGGCTATCAACCCGACCTTTCCTATATGAATCTCGATCTTAAAACCTGGCTTCGAGAAGATCCTAAGCCTGAGGTTGGAGAAATGGACAAAAAAATCATCAGCATTTTTTCTGATTCGACTAATTTGCTGTTTGATATCGTCGGCTATTTTTTTGGAAATATTCCGGCCTTTATCGTCGCTGGGGTATTGTTGTCGATCCTTGTTATATTTGTCAAAAAACATGAATGGCTAACTTTATTGACCCTGCTCGCTTCATTTGCACTCATTCTCTGTATGTATTTTTTAATGGTCGTGAAACATCCTCCGGTCGCCTGGCCGGGCATCCGGCATACCTATTATAACCTTGCCACAAATGCGTTGATCCTTTTTTTTACCATTTTTATTGTTGCCAGATTAATTATATTCTGGCCTTCAAGTAAAGTCCTGATTGCATCTCTTTTTTGTCTAATGATCGTCTTCAACATTCTAGCATTATCTGAAGATTATCGAATGATTCAACTTGTCAATGCGCCTAGAGAACATGAGTACGCCCCCCGACTCCTTCACTGTTTAAAAGAAAAGGGTACGCCTTTAAATTTTTTTTGGCCGCCAGATGAGGCTCAGGCCATCTGTGGTGCATTGAGAAAAATGTGAATCAACGACTTTTTGCCTGATTTAAGATTCGTTTTAGATCTGCTGCTACGCTTGCCTGATAGGTTGAAAGAACATCGATCTCCCTCTCTGCCTTTTGGTAATCGCCGGTGACGATATAAATATAGGTGAGGTTTGCCCGAGAAGTAACATTTTTCTTATCCAGCTCTAACTGTTTTTTATACTCTTCAATCGCAAAGTACGGCTCGCCTGTCTGGGCAAAATATTGCCCCATCCGTTCATGAAAAAATTCAGTTTGAGAAGAGTAGACGTAGACTACATTTTTTATGATGTCATAATCGTCTCTGTTTACGTATTCAACCGAGACTGCATCCACAAATGCTTTTGTTTTTCTAAAGATCTGATTATACTGGCCGCCTATAACTTGTTTGTGATCTAAAAAAGCATAAAAACTTGCTTCAAAGATAAAATGCATAGTTAAAACAAATAAGATTACCCCTATCATAATCCTTTGGGACATTGCAGGAATAATTTTTGTGATGTATTGTACTGATAACGCAATTAAGATCGCTACCACTGGGCTGGTCACACTATAATAATATTTGTTGGGATGAGACTTTGATATGAAATACAAAAAAGAGACCAGTGGCAGAACAAAAACCAAAAAACGCAACTCTTTTTTCTTTCTTATGATGTAAAAGATCGATAGGATCGGAAAGATTATCTCAAACACGAAAGAAATTTGGATTAATTTTATATAAGGAAATAGTTTGAGAAATTCTGACCAGCTCTTCCCTACATACGCGTCGAGTCCAAAACCATTCATAAAATAAAACGGCCAGATGAAATGAATAAATCTGAAATTTGAGGAGAAGCGTAAATTTTGCTGAAGCTCCACCACCCAACGAGATGAAGAGGTTGGCTTGATAAAATCTATAAAATAGGGAATTGCAAAGATAAAGCCTATCGTCAGACCAAACAGCATTTTTTTATATATGGACAGGTCCCAGCCTACCCTTTTTTTTAAAACAAAAAAAAGAATAAACAGTGCAGCCGCAACTAGAGCTAGGCCCGGTGGATGAATTTGAATGAGCAGAGCCGCAGAAAGACCAAACCAAAACATTGATTTCCTATCTTTCTCGAGAATGATCTTATGAGCAAAGTAGAGAAAAAAGATAGAAAAAGGCAGCATTATATCCGGAACCCAGACTGTGCGAGAAAAAAGAATCGACCAGGGAGAAAAACTCAAAAATAATGAAGCAATGACAGCCGTGCCATTCCCGTAAAACTTTCTCACCCAGCAATAAAAAAATACTATTGCAAGAGTATTAAACAGAGCAACCATAAAGGTTATCATCAGAGGGTCGCGCGATGGCAATGCCAGCAACAGCAGTACATAACGTGCCAAAGGAAAATAATAGAATCCTGGGGTAACGCGAGCGTCCGTCTTGGTGATTAGATAAGGATTTTTATAGAATCGGACAATTTCGAAAGTTGAAATCGATGGATCGGGTACTGACTGGGTGAGATCCAAAAATAAAAGACGGAAAAAACCAGCTGCAACAAAGATTACGACTCCCCAGAAAATTGGATTTTCAAAAAGCTTTTTTAATCGCATAAAGGCTATTTACTTTTTTACTCCCGTTCCTTTGGCTTGATTTAGTATCCTTTTCAAATCAGCCGAGGCTGAGGCATCGAGCCTTTCAAGAACTTTTAATTCTTGCTCCGCTTGATTGTAATCTCCGGTAACAATGCTAATATAGATGAGGTTTGCTAAAGAAGCAATGTCTTTTGGATTGATTGCCAACTGTTTTTTATACTCGTCGACTGCGAAATACGGCTCCTCATTCTGGGCAAAATATTCACCGAGTTTGCCGTGAATTAACTGGGGTTGAGGATAGAGATATGCATACGTTTTCACGTCGTCATAAATTGTTTGATCTTTATATTGAATAGTTTCTTTCTCGACAAAGGCTTTAGTAAGGCTAAAGATTGGCCCGTAATCGCCGTTAATTATCTTCTGTTTGCCCAAAAATGAATTAAACATCGACTCAAAAATAATATGTAAAACTAGAACGACAATAAATACTCCGATTACAAAATAGCTGGTGGCCTTTGGGACTTGCTTATAAAGATAACCGACAGCCATCCCTGCCAAAATTGCAATCACAGGGCTTAATACGATGTAGTAGTACATGTAAGCTGGGGTTTTGACGATAAAATATAGCACAGGGAAAAAGAAGATATAGACTCCTAAAAAACGGAGTTCTTTTTTGACAAAAATACAGTAATATAGCCCAATCAAAGGGAGAAACCACTCAAGAATAAATAAGAAATTGATAAAACGAATAAAAGGAAAACTGATCAAAAAATCCGCATAACTTTTTCCCAGATTCATCTCAAATCCGCTGCCAGTTAAAAATTGGAACGGGCGCAAAAAATGAAACAGGTCAAATGAGGTAAAAGGTTGATACACCGGTGCCACCTTGATACATGACTTTGCTTGACATCCTAGCTTAAATAGCAAACGCAGAAGATACGGAATGGCAAAAATAAATCCAGAGCCAAAACCAATGAGAATTTTTTTGCTGAAATCATTCCAGGCCCGGTATGGTTTTCCGATAAAGATCAATATCCCAATTGTTATCAACACGACTAGCAGACCGGGTATATGAATCTGAAGAAGAAGGCTGCCGGTAAGACCCAAAAAAAAATGTGATTTCTTGTCTTTTTTCAAAATCACCAGGTGAAGAAAATAAAAAAATAAAACTGCGAAAGGCAAAAAAAGGTCAGGTGTCCAGATTTTGCGAGAAAAAAGAATCGACCAGGGAGACAGACTTAAAAGAAGCGAAGAAAAAATGGCAACAGTATTGCCATAAAATTTCTTGACCATAAAATAGAAAAATATAATTCCAAAGACATTAAACAATGCAATCACAAAACTGACAACAGCAGGATTTCGCGAAAGCGTGGCAAAAAGAATAAAGACATACATCGGTAGCGGAAAATAAAACAGGCCGATGCTGATTGGTGCAAAGGTACCCGTGACAAGATACGGCTTCAGGAAGAATCTTGTTATTTCATAGATCCAGATCGCCTCGTCGAGCTTGAACTCGATGAGATCTAAAAAAAGGAGTCTGAAAAAACTTGCTGCCATAAAAATCACAACAACCCAGAAGAACAGATTGTTAATATATTTTTTTATATACATAGAGAAGTTTTTGTCAGGTGACGGAAAGAAAAGGCTTCCCAACAGCGCGGAGACCTGCCTGGCCGGCAGGCAGGTCTGGCGATATTCGCCGCCACGTCAAACGTGGCTTGGGACGTTTGACGTCCCGCCAGTCGAGCACTGATGGGAAGGGAAATTCCGACAGAATCTGACAAAAACGTTGCCGAATTTTAATTCTTAATAATCTTCATCGTCTGCAAAACCACATTAGCTCCGGCCGACGGCTTTTCGGCTGGTTCAAATTTTACCGCAAACCCTTGGTCTTTATTCCTCAGCAGTATGAGATGTGTCTGCGACTTACCATCTTGATAGACATTGACAACCGCCTCAAAATCTCCAATCCTATTGGGTGTAGAAGAAACAAACTTGCCGTTTATTTTAAATGGAAGTGTGGTGAAGAATTTATCGGGGCTTTCATTATCGCCTAGAACTTTAGCATAAATTGTCAGTGATACATAATCCTTTGCCTGAATCGAGTTTGCTATCTGAATCAAATTCTGTCCAATATTTCTTACGCTAAAATCTGGCAAATAATTAAATTCAAGATTCATCGAGGCATTTGAATATTTCTTAACATCTGGCGGAACAGTCGGAAGTGGATTTGTGATAGCGTTTAATTTCTGATATGCAGACTGTGCGATATTTGAGTTTCCTTTGGCGTTTTGCAATATTTTTTGATAGAGTTGGACAGCCTGTTGAGTATTGCCTGTATTTTCTGAGGCTGTTGCTAGATTAAACAGCAAAGAGATATCCTTCGGATCCAAGTCCAGAGCTTTTTTAAAATAATAAGCCGCCCTATAATGATCGTTTATGCTTCCATAATAATTACCCAGGCGGCTGACGATCTCGCTGTTTTTTGGATTCCAGTCAAAGGCTTTTTGATAATATTTTAATGCCAGATCCTGTTTGCCATGCCGTGCATAATAGTCAGCCAAATTTTCGTAGGATAGAGCGTACTCGTTGAACATGCCTGTAAACTCATCTCGATAGACCCTCTCCAGAAACTTTGGCTTTTTTTGTGGGAAGTCTTTGCTTTTAAATTTATAGTCGAAATAGGCAAGCTTTGGCTCAGAGGTAGACTCTTTATGGATGACTTCATAGATCATTCCTTGGGGTACGAGCTGAAAGTCCTCATCGACAATTAAACTGGGCCTGAAATCTTCTCTTGGTAAATAATTATTGCGCAGAGACGGTTGGGTAATATACATATTGAATTTTTTGTAGTTTGCTTTAATAAAATTATTCATGTACTGACTGTACTCGTTAGCATCATTATGGCCTAAGTAATCAATATTAGGAATTGAGATAGGTGTCGTAGCCTGCAAATTCTCTCTATACCACTTAAGGACATAAAACATGTTGTCAGTTATGGGGACAATCTTGGCTTTTTCGTCTTTCTCCATCTCATGCACATAGAGCGATACAGAATCGTAAAGATCAGAAGAACCAATAAGGATAGCAGGAGTTTTTATCGGACGATAGAGGTTGTCGATATAGTCTTGAGTTAAAATAAAATCTCGCCTATTCAACATCGACCAATGGAAAAACAACAGAATAAGTGGCACAAGAACCAATCCGTTGGTAAATTTGTATAGAGAACGGTCGCGAATTTTTTGTATCAATGGCAATCTGTAGATAAGGTTTGTTATCAGATAATAAAATCCAGCCCCTGCAAAAATCACAAAGACAACATACGATATCATAAACCACGACTCCTGATTTCCAGAATAGTACAAACCTGAAAAAACAAAGTTAGTAATCGCAATTGAAATCAAAGGATAAAATGTTCTCTTATTTCTAGTAAAAATATACCAGCCACCCAAAATCATAAACGGAACGATGAGTGGGGTAAAATTAAGAAAGGTCATCCTAAAAAAGTTCCATGAACTTTTAAGAAAGACTACAGGAGACCCGGTAAATCCATTTACACGATTGATTTCAGGAAGATATACGTTAAGTCCCTGGCCTGTCGAAACTTCCCAAAAGCCAGACCAGTTTGTCGGCCTACCCCAATTGATGAATGGATTTTGACCAGCGCGAATGGGCATATAAGCGTGCACAAGTACCGTCGCGAAAAGACCAATGAGCATAAATGCAGCTAGATTTTTCCAGTTGAGTTTTTTTCTGTACCACCAAAGTATGATGAGAGGAGCCGGAAATACACTCATAAAAACTGGATTTGTCCCTGTTGACAATCCAAAAATCAAAGCAACCAAAACCATCCTTTTTGAAAAGTTTTTTTCATCAAGACCTATTAAAAGCAGATAAAACACTCCAATTTCCATGAGTACTAATAGAATAAAAGTTTCAACATTGTGCGATTGACTCCAGAACTCGTAGGAAAAAGCAAGTGTTGTCGAAGCAAAAAGAGCGGCTAACATGTTTAAGCGGAACAGGTGACGCAAGAGGAAGGGCTCCCGCAAGCGCGCAGACCCGCCTTGCCGCGAGGCAGGTCTGGCGATATTCGCCGCCACGTCAAACGTGGCTTGGGACGTTTGACGTCCCGCCAGTCGAGCACTTGCGGGAGGGAATCGAATGGCAGAATCTGTTCCGCGAGAACCTTTGGTATTGAGCTTTTCATCAAATAGCTTAAGAATGAAGAAATAAATCAGAATCAAAGCTCCACCTGAATACAAAATAGACAAAAGTTGGATCCTCGAAATAATTGATCCAATGGGAATTTTCGTAAACAAAAAGGCGACAAACACATGAAACGACTGAGGAGGATTACAGATCTCAAGCTTCGCAATGCAAGCTACAAATCGTGGACCATCAAGCCATAAAGAGTAAGGAGATTTAGTATAGAGATAAACTCCAATAGCAAAGATTACTAAAAAAAGAATAGGAAGGAAAAAAATATATTTTTTCATCAAGCTACATCATACCTCATATTGACAAAAAAGTCAGCTTAAACTATAGTTATACATCATGAATGAGATCGACTGGAAAAAAGTATTTATCATCGGTATAGTTGGATTAATTCTTGTAGTGTCAATCGGTTCGTCCGTCTATCTTTTTATCCAGTATAGAAAAGCCAAATCACTTCTTACTAACCCCCAACAATCGACGAAAGAACAGCAAAAAGAACTAGTCAAACAGGTTGCTAAACTCATCGAACTTCCTGATGAAGAACCCACCATAGCCACAGTTTTGGATAAAGATAAATTAGAAGATCAACCATTTTTTAAAAAGGCGCAAAACGGAGACAAGGTCTTAGTTTTCTCCCAAGCCAAAAAAGCGCTCCTCTATCGCCCTTCACAAAACAAGATTATTGAATTTTCACCAATCAATCTCGGCGAAACCGCCGGTACTTCAATTGCCAGTCCCTCAGCCAAAGAAACTACGCCAACACCAACACCAAAAGAAATATTATTGAAGCCTTCGCCAAAGCCAACCGCGGCTATTGAAGATCTCACACCAACACCTACACCATAAGCTTGGTGCTCTTGAGAGGAATCGAACCTCTATTTAACCCTTAGGACGGGCTTGTTCTATCCATTGAACTACAAAAGCTCATGGGGACTTTTAGATATTATACCAATTTAGCCATGAAGGAATTATCTCATCACTTTCTCCTCGACTCGCTCGTAAGAGTGGATTTCGGAGGGACTAAACCAGAGTGGAATTTCATACTTTGCCTCTTCGACCGAACCTGATGCATGAATAAGATTTTTTATAGCTCTTTTACCTGTATTTGCCAGATATGACGAATCATAAGAAAGATCTCCGCGAATGGTACCTGGAGCAGCCAACAAAGGTAAAGTGTGTCCACATAGTTTTCTGACGAGTTCTACTGCATGCGGTCCTTCTAAAATCATGGCAAAAACAGGGCCTGAGGTGATTAGGTCTTCCAACCAATCGCGTATGATTTTCCCAATCTCATAAGCATCATCTGTCCCCAACTCTTTGTTGGGATCAACGCCAAGATCTTTGTAATTATCCAGGCTCTTTTGACCCATTCCTCGTATAAATGCTTCACGCTCAAGAGGATAGTGTTTTGCCGCCATAGATTTATTAACTTTTGTTACCTTAACAGCAACAACCTTCAACCCAACTTTTTCAAAGCGAGAAACAATTTCGCCGATCAAACCGCGCGCTACTGCGTCAGGTTTTAAGACAACAAGAGTCTGTTCCATTTTCCTATGGTAGTAAATAGTAAGAATGAATGCAATAGAATATTATTGAACAACCACGTCATCAAACCATGCTCTTCCTGCAGAAGGACCTTTTGAGAGAGTGATTGTTATACGAAGTGAGGTTGCGTTAGACGGTGCGATGATGGCTGTTTTGTAGTTTGTCCAGA
>CAYSQE010000017.1:0-26746 GCA_964433155.1 uncultured Gammaproteobacteria bacterium
TCTATGGTACAATTCAAAGTAGGCAAAAAACGAGACCAAAAATGAACGGTCTCCAGGTGTAAAAAGAAGCAAATTAAATCATATCATGCCCCAAATCCACGATCGTAATTTGGTGCATACGAAATTCCGCTACTAATGGCTGATCTAAAAGCTTCCAACAACTGTTTTAACGCAACTATTCCTAGTTTTGCCATCTCTTCATCGTTTAAAGAATTTGTGGCTGGTAAATCTTTTGGTTCGAAAACAACCAAAGGATTTATTGTAAATCGCATGGATCTGTCTAAAGTAGCTTTGACAACAGGTTCACTGTGTCTTTGGTAGCCTATCATTTCTAATTCTCCTATATATGCATATCCATCTCTGAACCCTGGAAGAAATTTTAAGGGAATAGGAGGTGCTTTTACACCGTAACCATGCACATGAACGCTACCATCGTACTCCATTATAGCAGTAGTATCGGGTGCGTATTCTTGTCTACCAGCAAATATATTTTCAGTAAAAAAGGTCAATGGTCCTCCTATAACACCACTGATACTTTTTGCTCTTAAGTCTTTAATAGAATCTGGAATCCAATCTCCATCAAGTTTCACATGGCCACCTAAATAGTGTTTAAGCGCTTTTCTTATAGGTGAGAGTGGATAGGATGCTGCAATAGCTGGTGGCTTACGTTCAATCATCCAATAGGTTGGGACAAATTTCTGATGTGGAGCAACTTGATTAATATCAGATATGGGATGAAGTTCTCCTCTGCCAATACTCATAGGTGATAATGTATCATAACCATGCTACAATGTCAACAAAAAGACTAAAAAAACATTAACATTCTAGTTACCACATTTTAACATAAAAGTTTAAGGGGCGATGATATAATTAAAGATGAAGGTCGCTTAGCTCAATGGTTAGAGCACTTTGTTTACACCGCGCCTGCACTGGCCGTTTAGCTCAATGGTCAGAGCACCTCGTTTACATCGAGGGGGTTGAGGGTTCAAGTCCTTCAACGGCCACAACGTGTTACGGCGGGCAGGTCGAAGGGGTTGGGGGTTCAAGTCCCTCAGCGACCACATGAATCTCCAGATAAAACGTATCGATAGATCTCTTCCACTTCCAATCTACCATACTAAAGGTTCTGTCGCATTTGATTTATATTGTAGAACTACGAATGAGGTTAAGCCTTTTCAACCAATAATCATACCCCTTAATCTGATTGTCAAAATTCCAAAAGGCTATTTTCTCCTTCTTGTCCCGCGATCATCACTGTCTCTAAAAAAAAATCTTATGATTGCAAATGGAATTGGAGTCATTGACCAAGATTATCATGGAGACGAAGATGAGGTGGGTTTACAAGTTCTTAATTTCTCAAAAGAACCAGTAGTCGTCAAAAGGGGAGAAAGGATTGCTCAAGCCATCCTTGTCAAAATCGCAAAGGCTAGTAAATTTATTGCAAAAAAATCTCTGGCAAAAAAATCGCGCGGGGGTTGGGGAAGTACTGATAGACATTAGCTGTTAGCTTATTAGATTTTAGCTATCAGAATCTATGACTAAAAGCTAACGGTCTAAAAACTAATAATCTAGTTCCTCACTATCTTGCTTGAACCCCACAAAGTAGGCGCCATCTGTTGTTTGAGGAATGAAAAGACTGCCGAGGCGGCTCTAGCTCCTGATCCAACAGCTGATGTTATCTGTTCAATTGAAAAACGGTGGCTGATCACATCGCCTGCAGCATATACACCAGCAACCGATGTCGAAAGCTTTTCATCAACTGAGATAAATCCTCCCGGATCCATCGCAACTCCTAGGGCTATAAGAAGAGCGGTGCCTGGTACTCCGCCGATTTCGACAAATAACCTGTCAACTTGAAGATTTTTTATTTCTGTCGAATTCGTTTGAGGATTTTTGACTTGAATCTTAATTCCTGTCAATTTTTTACCATCGCCAAATATTTCGCTGACAACAGAATTGAAAATAACTTCTATATTTGGGTTTTCTTCTATATGCTTCTTCCATACCTCGTCACAGCGGAGTTCGTTTCCTCGATATATGATATATACCTTTTTGGCTGAATGCGCAACCTGCGCTGCAGTCTGGCAAGCAGCGTTAGCTCCGCCTATAACTGCTGCGACCGTTTGCAGGTAGTCGAACCTACCACAAGTAGCACAGTACATTATTCCTTTGTCAGTATATTCGATTTCGCCAGGAATATTTAATTTTCTTCGCTCCACACCAGTTGCTAGAATGATAGTCTTGCTTTCATACTCTTTTTCATTTTTTGTTTTCACTTTAAAACCACTCTCAGTCTTTTCTATCTCATATATCATATCCGTCAGTATCTCTCCTCCCCGTTTTTTGGCTTGAGCCACCATTCTTTCTGTAAGCTCTACGCCTTTTATTTCTTCAAAGCCTGGATAATTTAATATGTCTGGGGCAAGAGTGAGCTGTCCTCCGATCGTGCTACCTATCACAAGACTTTTTAGACCTAAACATGAAGCATAGATTGAAGAAGTCAGCCCGGCTGGACCAGCGCCTATTATAATAAGATCATACATATTTTAGATTGTATCATATCTTTTTAAAGCGGTATCTATAATCATCTTGAGCATTTTTTCATAGTCTATACCCAAAGCGCGACAGGCTATTGGAAAATACGACCATTGAGAAACATCAGGCGGCAGTAGTCCGGGTGGAGCATTGACATCCAGAATATATAAATTGCCATTCTGGTCATTTCTCATGTCAATTCGACAAAGATCATATATGTCTAAAGCCTTCCATGTCCTTAAACTTAAATCCTCGATTTTTTGCCTGAGATCTTTGTCTAATTTTGCCGGACAGACCAAATGATTTGTTGAAGATGAATCTTCATAGACCCACTTCACTTCAATAGAATCAAATGGGAGAAATCTTTTAGGCAGAAGTTTAAAATCTGGTTCAATAATTGGTAAAATTCGTGGTGGATTGCCGAGCATGGCAACTGAAAATTCTCTCCATTTCAAAAAAGGCTCAACAAATGCTGGTTGTTCAAATGTTTTTAAAATGAGTTCAACTTGTTTTTTTAACGATCTCACGTCGTTAACGATACTATTTTTCGTGATCCCGGCTGACGACCCTTGCGCAACAGGCTTAACTATAAGTGGATAATGGAGATCATTTTTTAAACTGATATCCAAACTATCAAGCAATTGATAAGGAAGTGTAGAAACATTATTTGCAGATAAAATTTGTTTCATTTTTACTTTGTTCAAAGTCAGGGCTCTAACAAAGGACGATGAACCTGTAAAAGGAATCTGCAACATCTCAAGCATAGCGGGAATATGGCAGTATTTGAATTGCCCGTATAAACCAAAGGAATAATCGAAAGCGAAATCAATCTCTTTACGTTTTTCATATAGCTTTAGATAAGCTTGCGTATTGGCTTCTATAGGAATTACTTTATAACCAAGATTCTCAAAATGCTTGATCATCGATGCAATAACCGGTGGATCATCAAAGTCGACCTCAAGTTGCGATCGAGGATCTTTGGGATCTGGATATTGATGTCTTATATTGTAAAGAAATGCCAAAGATCTAATTTTCATGGAGGAGGAAGTGCAGAAACTTGATTTACATCGCTTACCGCAGGAGTTGCCTGTTTCTCCATATCTCGTACAGTATTCAAAACAAGCCTTTTTAGGATATCGTAAAACGAAACATTGTAGAGATCTAAAATGACAGCCATTGCCGTTGCGGTTTCCTTTGGACCAAAAGCTGGATTACAGTTAGCATCCAAAAAATAATATCTGCCAGAACTGTCAATCCGCACATCAAATTTTCCATAATCAAACATCCGAGTCACCTCAAACGCACGCTTTACATATTCTCCTAATACTAGATCCTGATATTTCTGATAATGAAACGTCTCGTAAGGCTTGGAGGTCCATTGATCATCGAATGTGGCAAATATATATTTTTCTGCTTTTTTGGTAAAAACTTTTTCAGCCAGATACACTTTTTTATTCAATCCCTCTAGTAGAAACGCTGTGATCTCACGACCCACAATAAATTCCTCGACGAGTACGGGCTGATCATAGGTTTTTAGCAAAAACTTTAGTCGTTCTCTAAGTTCCTTTTCGTTTTCTGATATCGCAGCTTCAGTAATTTCTACTGCCCCATGTATCTCGTTTAGCTTCGATATCAGAGGAAAACGAAGTGTGGGATCTAATGCGTCTGCCGAGGAGTTAAACAACTGATAATGGGGGACCGGTACTCCGTTTTGCTCCAAAAGTTTTTTTATGACAAATTTATTGTGATCGAGGGAGACACCCAAGATTCCTGCACCAGTATAAGGTATATCAAGAAGTTCTAATACGGCAGGAATTGTAGAGGACAGATATTCGTTACCTTTTACAGAATCCACCAAATTAAAAACTATATCGGGTTTACCGCGTCGAAGCTTTTCTGGTAACTCAGCATTTCCTGGATATAAATTAACTTTTATACCGAGTTTTTCAAGATAGGAGGCTATAATTTTTGCATCAACCTCGGCATCTTTTTCTGTCAGATATTGCGCTTCGGTGGGAAAATATTCTCTTTTTACATCGCTATAGGCAATACCCACAACTTTGGGAAACGAGTCTCCATTGAGAGTTTGATTCATCTTTAAGCTAAAAAAATCAATGTATTTTTTATACGCATTTTTAAAAAAATGTCAAGAGGGATACCATTTGGTATCCCTCGCCAACCCTGTAGACGCGCTCTTGTGACGCGAGAACGTAGATCTCGGGAACAAGTTAGCGTTCTAGTAGGGCCAAGCGAATTTTTTTAAAGTATAATCATTTTATGTTACAAAGACTATCAGCTTTTTACCGTCTCTCTATAAATAATTTTTTAGAAGCCTGTATTAATATAATTATCTTCCTGCCTTATTTTTTTTCTGTCGCAACTCTACTCAAAACTCTTTTTCATCCTTGGAAGAATCTCGTAAGTAAAAAAACTCAGACTGGATTTTCTTTTGAAGAGTGGCTAGGAAGAGTCGGATTCAATCTCATCTCTAGCCTTATTGGCGTTTTTATGAGATTGTCAATCATCCTGTTTTATTTTATTGTTCAATCAATATTTTTGTTAATAGTCCCTTTTGCTTGCATCCTGTATATTCTTTTGCTCCCTTTTTTATTTCTTGAATCTCAATTTGGCAAGACAGAGGAAGAAAAAAAAGAACTCTCTCGACTCAAATTCCTGGGCTTCCACTTACTCAATCAGGAAAATTATTCACAAGTTGCGTCGTGGTTTGAGCTTTATTACAGTCAATATGTTCTTAAAATGAAATGGTGGAAGAAAACACACTTATTTTCATTACCACCACTTGCCCGCGATTGGGCGGTAGGATTTACGCCAAGGCTTGACGAATATGGTCAAGACCTCACCTCTTTCTCATACCACCAAAATACTAATCACATTGTTGATAGAGAAAAAGAGATCGACGAAATAGAAAGGGTATTAGCGAAAAGTCAAGAAGCGAATGTAGTCGTCGTGGGAGAAGAAGGTGTTGGAAAACACACAATCATTGTAGCCTTAGCTAAAAAAATGTATGAAGGTAAAACAAAGTCATTACTTATGTATAGGCGTATTATTAAACTTAACTTAGAGAAGATCTTATCCGAATTCTCGGATTTAAAACAAAGAGAGAGGTTCTTTGAAGATTTACTAAATGAAGCTGCGCAAGCCAAAAACGTAATTATCTATATCGATAATATTGAAAACTATATATCGATTAAAAAAGGTGGGGTAGACATAACTTCTGTTATCGAAAAGTTTGCCAAATTTAACACGCTTCAATTTATGGCTGTGACAACGCCTTTCTTTTATCAAAAATTTTTCCAGACAAACGAAAGCCTCGTGAGGCTATTTGCAAAAATAAATGTCGACGAAGTAAAAAAAGAGGAGGCAGAAAAAATATTACTTCAAGTTGCAGCAATATTTGAATCTCGCTATCAGTTAGCGATCCCTTATGAAACGATAAAAAATGCCATAGAGAAAAGTGAGTTTTATGTGACGGATATTCCCTTTCCCGAAAAAGCGATCGATCTTTTAGACAGTACATGCGTATTAGCTAAAGAAAGTAGTACCTCGTCTCATATTGTTCATCCAGATCTCATTGATACAATCTTAAGCGAGAAAACACATGTTCCGACCACTCTTACGAAGAATATGAAAGATAAACTCGTTCATCTTGAAGAATTACTATCACAACAAGTAATTCATCAAGATTTTGCAATCCATAAACTTTCGTCATCGCTTCGCCGTTCATTCCTTTTAATCGGTAAAAGAAAAAAACCAACTGCGAGCCTTCTTTTTTTAGGTCCAACTGGAGTCGGAAAGACAGAAAGTGCTAAAGCTGTTGCTATGATTTTTTTTGGCGGCGACTCCTATTTGACTCGCTTCGACATGTCAAATTATCAATCGCAAAACGACATTCCTAAACTCATTGGTTCTCTTGATACTGGCGACCCAGGACTGCTCTCAAAGGCCGTGAGAGAGAGTCCTTATGGAGTGCTACTCTTAGATGAAATAGAGAAAGCAAATAAAGATCTTGTCAATATTTTTTTGACTGTTTTGGATGAAGGATATTTTACCGACGGATTTGGAAAGCGCGTAGACTGTAAAAATCTTGTCATTATCGCAACCTCAAATGCCGGATCGGATATAATTTATAAGCAAATTGGACAGATTGGACCAGTTAGTCTTGTTGATCACCTCATCGAGCAAAAAATCTTCTCGCCAGAATTTCTAAATCGCTTTGATGGAGTCATCACATTTAACCCTCTTGATCAAGATTCGGCAAAACAGATTGCCAGAAATTTTATTCAAAAAATTTCCGAGGATATCTACAATCTTCATAAAGTTAAAGTTAATGTTTCAGATATTTATCTTAGCGAGCTTATAAAAAGGGGCTATGATGAAAAATTTGGCGCACGCAATCTCGAACGCTTGATTCGCGATGAAATAGAAGATAAAATAGCAAAGTTAGTCTTGGAAGGAAAAGTCAAAGGAGGAGAAAGTCTCGCTCTCTAAACCTTATGTTAAAAATCTATTTTACCGCATCTACCAGTTTTGCTGGGGAATTTAAGAGTATTTATAAAAAAATAGTAGATCTGGTTGAAAAATATGGTGGTGAACTAACATCTGGAAAACAGATTATCGACAAAAATCTGCTTAAAAAAGATAAAAAACTTGGCAAGGAACAAATATTTCAACGTGAAAAAGAACTCATTAATCAATCTGACTGCATAATCGCAGAGGTAACCAAACCATCACTTGGTGTCGGAGGGGAGATCGTCTATGCTCTCATACAAAATAAGCCTGTGCTTGCGCTTGTTGGCGAGAATCATGAGGATCTCCTATCTCCAATGCTTGCGGGTAATCCTTCTGAGAATCTCTTTCTTGACTATTATAACGCTGAAAAAATCATCTATATCATCAGAGACTTTTTGCAACATATAAAAGCGCTGAAAGATAAAAAAGGGAAGCTTATAGTAATAGACGGTGGAGACGGATCAGGAAAAACAACTCAGGCAAAACTTCTTGTTGACTATCTTAAAAAGCAGAAATATCCAACAAAATATGTCGACTTTCCTCAATACTATAATTCGTTTCATGGGAAAACGGTTGCCAAGTTTTTGCGAGGAGAGTTTGGAGACATCAAACAAGTATCTCCATACCTTGCTTCACTAGCTTATGCTCTTGATCGGGCTTCCGTCAAACAGGAGATGGATGACTTTTTAAAAAAAGGCGGCTACATTGTCGCCAATCGTTATGCGACTTCTAATATGGCCCATCAAGGATCGAAATTTAAAAATGTAAAAGAGAGAGAAGAATTTTTAAAATGGGTGTACGAGCTAGAATTCAAAATCCATCGCATACCCCAAGAAGACATAGTTATTTACCTCTATGTACCATGGAAAGTTGGTAGCCGACTAACTCAAAATAAAGGCTATCGGAAATATCTTGCCGGCAACAAGAAAGATATTCACGAACAGGATATTAATCATCGTATCAATACAGAAAATATGTATCTCGAATTTGCAAAAAGATACAAACACTGGGTAAAAATTGACTGTGTTCTTCAAGGTAAACTTTTACCACGAGAGAAAATACACGAAAAGATTATTGAGATTCTCAAAAATAAGTCAGTCATTTGACAAATAACAAGAGCTTGGTTTATAATTGGCTCTATATATGGATAGGAAGCTTTTTGCCCTTATCACGCTCTTTTTCATCTCATTTGCATTTTTTGCTGCCATAACTATTTTCAATAAACCACTTACTCAACTTACTCGGGCCAAAGAGGACATCACCCCGTCGGGAGAACGCTCAAAAATTATAAGCTGGCCGCTTACAGTTAAAGCAGACGGTTTGTCAGAATCAAAAATAAGCGTTTTTATCGTCACGCAATCAGACAAACCACTTGCAAATAAAGTCGTAACTCTTACGAATACCTTAGGCCAACTTAGGGAAACCGCGGTCACTTCAGATAATAATGGTAAGGCGGTCTTCACAATTAGCTCAACCACTCCTGGGATTGCCCAGATAGAGGCAATCATTGAGCCCAATATCAAACTGACCAGAAAAATATCCATCAAATTTGAGTAACCCTATGAAGAAAGTAACCAAGGTAATTATCCCTGCTGCTGGTTTTGGCACCAGATTTCTTCCTCAAACTAAGGCAATGCCTAAAGAGATGCTCCCCGTTGTCGATAAACCAGTAATTCAGTATGTAGTAGAAGAGGCAGTCGCCTCTGGGATTGAAGATATTGTCATAGTCACAGGTTATAGCAAGAGAGCTATCGAAGATCACTTCGACACACCGAACGCAGAATTAGTAAAAAACTTAGAGCAGGGTAAAAAATTTCAGATGTTAAGAGAAATTAGAGCAATTTCAGATATTGCAAATTTTATATATGTAAGACAAAAAGGTCCTTATGGAAATGCCACTCCGATAAAATCTGTCGAGCACGTTGTTGAAGAGGACCCATTTCTAGTACTGTGGGGGGATGAATTTGTCATAGCAACACCTCCACGAGCAAAACAGCTAATTGACGCCTATTACAAATTTGAGGCAACGATTTTAGGCGGAATGATAACCAATCGAGAAGAAGACACAAAAAGGTACGGATATGTTAAAGGTAAAAATCTTGGAAATGGTGTCTGGAAAGTAGAAAGGGTTATCGAAAAGCCAGGTCCAAAAGATGCCCCATCAAATCTTGCAATAGTTGCCAACTATCTTCTCACTCCAGACATCTTCCCCATTCTTGATGACCAAAAACCAGGTAAAGGTGGGGAATATTATTTGCCTGAAGCAATCGACACTTTGGCTCAAAAACATCCAGTATATGCAATTGAAATTAAAAATGCAAAATATTACGATACTGGTAATAAGCTGGAGTACATGAAGACTGTCGTCGATCGTGCGCTAGCCCATCCAGACATTAACGGTGAGTTTCGCAGATTCCTCAAAAATCTTTCGCTATAGAAGCCTGCACAGGAAAATTTCGTTGCAAATAGAGACCTCTGTTGATAAAATGAGCAAATGGTGGATGATCAAAAACAAATTACAGAGTTATTTAACGCCAAAGCTCATCTTGGACATAAAACAGATCGAGTACATCCTAAGGCAAAACGATATATCTATACAGTCGAGAGTGGAATCTCTATTATCGATCTCACAAAAACCATAGAACTTCTTGATAATGCAAAAAAATTTATTGAAGAACTTGCTAGTCAAAATAAAGTACTGCTAACTGTAGCAACAAAAAAAATCGCTTCTCAACAAATACAGGCGCTCTGTCAAAAAAATGGAATACCATATGTTACCACTAAATGGCCTGCGGGCTTATTGACAAATTTTGAAACAATAACCAAAAATATTAAAAGATTGAAGTCTCTGAAAAAGGAGAAAGAAGAAAAAGCCTGGGACAAATTTGTCAAACACGACCGAATCAAGCTTGAAAAATATTTAGTAAAACTAGAGAGAGCTTATGGAGGACTCATACAGTTAGAAAAACTTCCCAACGCTCTATTTATTATCGATTTGAAAAAAGAAAAAAATGCCGTAAACGAGGCCAGGAAAATGAATATTCCAATAGTTGCCATAGCTGACACCAACGCCGATCCTAATCTTGTAAACTATCCTATTGTCGCAAATGATGATTCCTTATCCTCGATAGAATACATTGTTAATCAAATAGTGGATTTATATGCTAGACATAAAAAAACTCAAACAGCTACGTGAGGAAACGGGTATTTCTATCGCACTCTGTAAGAAAGCGCTTGAGGAGTCAACGAATGATATCACAAAAGCCAAGAAATTATTAAGCTCTTGGGGAGTTGAAAAAGTCAAAGATAAAATGCGAAAAACAACCTCTCAAGGTGCGATATTTTCTTATGTCCATCATAACAAAAAAATAGCTTCTTTAGTTGAGCTTATGTGCGAAACTGACTTTGTAGCCGGTAATACTCAATTCCAGAAATTAGGTCAAGAATTAGCGATGCAGATTGCCTCCATTCCGGCAAAAGATGGCAAAGAGCTACTCGAACAAGAATATATACGTGATTCAGCAAAAAAAATATCTGATCTTATTAAAGATGCTGTGTTAAAGTTTGCTGAGAATATTAAAGTCGGGAGGTTTATACGTTGGCAACTAGGCTCATAAACTAATTTTATTATGGATCAAATCGTTTCTCATTTTCAGCAAGCTGCGCAGAAATCCATCGATTATTTAAAGGATGATCTTAAGTCCATTCGCACCGGAAAATCAAATCCATCTCTTCTTGAGAATCTTATTGTGGAGACGTACGGTGGTCAAACAAAATTAAAACTTTCAGAACTCGCAACAATATTGACAGAAGGCCCAACAGCCTTGGTAGTAACTCCTTATGACCCGTCAACTCTCCAGGATATTGAAAAGGCAATTTTAAAATCACCTCTTGGCACCTCTCCATCTGTCCAAAGCAATAAAATTGTTGCCAGAATTCCTCCTCTTTCTCAGGAGCAGAGAGAAAAATTTGTGAAGATAGTAAATCAAAAAATAGAGGAGAGAAAAAATATGATAAGAAATATGCGTGATGAGTCAAGAAGAAAAGTGAAGACCCTTTTTGAATCGAAGGAACTTAGCGAAGATGAAAAATTTAGATTGGAGAAAGAAATCGATATAGCAACTCAAAAACTTATGGAAGAAATTCAACAATTAAAAAACCGTAAAGAAAAAGAAATCATAGAGCTATAAATAATATGTCAATAATTGTCTTTATCCTGATTCTTGGAATTCTCGTTTTGGTCCACGAACTTGGCCACTTTATAGCTGCAAAAAAAAGTGGTGTTCTTGTTGAGGAGTTCGGATTTGGCTTTCCGCCAAGAATATTTGGCAAAAAAATCGGAGAAACTACATATAGCCTTAATCTTTTCCCAATAGGCGGATTTGTAAAACTGTACGGCGAGGAATACCATAGTGTAGGCAATGCTTTGAAACCATTCCCTAACAAAAACCGCACGTTTGTCTTCAAAAAACCTTGGCAAAAGGGAGTCATTATTATTTCTGGAGTGATTGGTAATTTTTTACTTGGGTGGTTTATAATTTCGCTTTTATTTACCCAAGGTATCCCAACACCGATAAATAAAGTACTTATAGAAAAAATTCAGCCCGGCTCGCCCGCAGCCTATTCCGGATTAAAAGAAAAAGATTTAATTTATCAGCTTAAAAATGATGGGAAGACATATAGTATTTCCTCTCCAAATGACCTTATCTATCTCACAGGTAAGTTCACCGCGCAAAAGATTACTCTCTTTGTTGAGAGGGGTAAGAAAAAAACCACAGTAGAGATTACACCTCGCAAAAATCCTCCCAAAGATCAAGGACCGCTGGGAATCGTTATTAATTCGCCGTTTGTTGAAAAAAAATATCCTTGGTATCAAGCACCATTTTATGGCTTAATCGAAGCTTTTAATATTACAAAGAAAATTGTCATCGAACTCACCAAGACACTTGTCCAACTTATTACCTTTCAAAAACCTAAGGTCGATGTTGCAGGCCCGATTGGTATAGCTCGCTATACTGGTATGGCTCTCAAATTTGGCAAAAATGCCGTTTTGGAGCTGGTGGCGCTTTTGTCACTCAATTTGGCCGTTATCAATATATTTCCTTTTCCCGCGCTTGATGGGGGACGGCTGGTTTTTGTAGTTTATGAATGGATTACAAAAAAAAGAATCAATCAAGCCCTTGAGAGAAATTTGAATCTAATCGGCTTTGCCATTCTCTTGTCACTTGCTGGCCTTGTGACAATTAATGATATAATAAAAATTTACCGATGAAACTTAAATACGATAATATCACTATCTCTGGAGGAGTCGCGACTGGCAAAAACACTCTACTCAACAATCTAAAATCCTATTTAATGCCGTACGGCTGGAAGTTTACCTCAGGCGGCCAACTACTAAGAGACTTTGCCAAAGAATATGTACAACCATTAGCAAGTCTGGCTGATAAAAAATTCCACAATCAACTTGATGATCGAACAAGAAAGCTTCTTACTAAAAAAGGTCGCTATGTTATCGAGGCTTGGCTCGCGGGTTTTATGGCTAGAGATCTAAAAAATACGCTCAGGGTTTTGCTCATCTGTAGCAATGGTGCTTTGAGAGTTGATAGAGTTGTGAATCGAGATAAAGTTTCAATCGAAAAGGCTAAAAAATTTATAAAAGAAAGAGAGAGAATAAATTTTAAAGAATTTAAGAAATTTTATGGAGATCATGATTTTTTTAATCCCAAATATTATCACTTAGTTATAGACACGTATTCATCAGGCCCGTTTGAAACTACAGGTAAGGTTCTCGACAAACTCGGATATAAAACCTAATACAACTAATTAGTTAAATCTATTCATCAATTGCTCTCTTATCCCTACATGCAAAATCTCCTCAGTCCCAATAAATATGATTTATCGATAAATCATATTTTTATACTCCAAAAACTTTCCTTTTCTCCTGTATCAGTTTATGTTGCCATTTTAGATCATGATGTCCGATTTTAATTCCCGGTTGGATAAAAAGATCCGCAAATACATCATCAAGAAAACCAAGTAATTTTTCTTTAATCAACATGTTTTTAATTATTTCCACTACTTTGCTATTTCTCTTGTAAAACTGTACCGAATATATTGATACAGTGCTGGTGGAAACTTTTAATGTTTCAGCAATAATACTATTGTCGACTTTTTTTATAAGAAGGTAAATCATTCCTATCCGCTTAGCTAACATTATCTTTTCTACCGGAGTCAAAATATCATCAAGAATCAGCAAAAAACTATCTTTAGAGTGGGTTCGCGAGAAAATTTCAAAGAATAATTGATATATTCTCATTAGTATATCGTCAGGAACTTTTCGTTTCGAAATGTTTACCATAGCTGTAAATACGATTTATCGATAAATCGTATTTACTAAAGTTAGTGACTTCTGTTTTGAAAAACAATGGACTATATGCTACAAAAAGTTCTTAGCGTCTTGTAAAATGAACAAATTTATAATGTAATATGAAACAAGGATTTGATTACATTGGGGTTACGGTTTGTTTTTATTGTCATGATGGCAAAGGTAACTTGTTGTTACATAAAGGAAGTCAACGGTGCCGGGATGAAAAAGGTAGATGGGACTGTGGTGGAAGCGCTTTGAAGTAAACCTCCAAAACCGCTCCATTCCATGTACTTAACACATCTTAAGCTTGTTAAAAAAAGAGGTAATTAAATAAACTGACTCTAAATCAACTGTTTAAAGAAGATCACATTTTCTTGGCTTACAGCTACAGGACTTATTGAAAGAGGTGCGCCACAACTTCCGCACAGTAATTTTTGCCGAATGAGTGGTGCCATGATCGCTTCGCATTCTTCTCTGCTGGTTGTAACTAAATATGTATCCAAAGTTCCAAATGGTTGAACATGCAATGGATTTTCAAGGTTTACTCGAAGATATTGTGGTTGACCAGCGACAGGACAATTTCCTTCGCCGGGATGTACTGTTAATAAGTTAATCGCACCAGTAATAACTCTTTCCGCCTTGCCTGGTCGTTCATTCATAATCTGGAAATATACAAAACATAATAAGGAAAATCAAATTTGCCCAACTTTATTGTATAATCAAACATTATGCTCTACTCAAAACTCTTCCCAAAAACAAAAAAAACTGTTGCAAAATATGACTCCATAAACGCAAAATATCTTCAGCAAGCTGGATTTATCGATCAAACGATGGCTGGCGTATATAGCTATCTTCCTCTAGGCCTTAGAGTCCTCAACAGAATAGAACAGGTAATTAGAGAGGAAATGGATACAATTGGGCAGGAAGTATTTATGCCATCTCTCTCACCAAAAATACTTTGGGAAGCCACTGATAGATTAGAAACGTTTGACGCGCTTTTTAAAGTGCTTGGCGCTAATAAACCATCTTTGGTAAAAAATTCTTCCGAATATATTCTTAATTCAACCCATGAAGAAATTCTAATGCCTATTGTAAAAAAAAATATCATAAGCTATAAGGATTTTCCTTTTGGAATTTATCAGATCCAAACTAAATTTAGAAACGAACCTCGCCCAAAATCGGGACTTCTTAGAGGAAGAGAATTCAGAATGAAGGATTTATACAGTTTTCACACCTCACAGGAAGATTTTGAAAAATATTATGAAAATGCAAAAAAAGTATATGTGAAGACCTTTGAAAGACTTGGATTAGGAAAAGATACAGTTATTGCTCTGGCCTCTGGTGGATCATTTACACAAAAATACTCTCATGAATTTCAAACTTTTTGTGAAACAGGCGAAGATAGACTTTTTTACGTAAAAAGTAAAAAAATTTACTACAATCGTGAAGTTGCTCCAAGCAAAGCTCCGCCAGTAAAATACAAAGATAACAAAATGCTTCCTCGGAAAGATGTGCTAGGAAAAGGAATCATCGGCGTTGAGGAACTTGCGGATTATCTTAAAATTCCAGTTGAAAAAACAACCAAAACTCTTATTTTTGAAACAGATAAAGGTGATGTAATAGCTGTAGCTGTTCGTGGAGGATATGACGTCAATGAAGATAAATTGCGTAAAATAATTGGCTGTAAATGGTTGATTTTAGCTTCAGAAAAAAAGGTAAAAGAAGTAACGAAAGCCGAAGTAGGTTATGCAGGAATTCTCAATTTACCCAAAGAAGTAAAGATTTATATGGACGATTCTATGCAAGGAAGACTTAACTTTGAAACTGGTGCAAATAAAACTCATTATCATTCAATCAATGTAAATTTTGATAGAGATCTACCAGAGCCTGAAAAATTTTATGATTTTAAAGTCGCAAAGGACGGAGATTTGAATCCTGAAACTGGAGAGGTATACAAAATTTTAAATGCCTCCGAGGTTGGCAATATTTTTCCCCTTGAAACTAGATTCAGCGATGCATTTGACTATAAATTTACTGACAAAGATGGATCGCAAAAACCAGTTATTATGGGCTGCTATGGAATAGGTTCGTCTCGAATCATGGGAGTCATAGTCGAAAAATTCCATGACGAACGCGGTATTATTTGGCCAGAAAGTGTGGCGCCATATAAATATCATCTCATCGGTCTTGATATGAAAGATCTAAAAGTAAAAAAATGTGCATTTGCTGTCTACCAACTACTAACTACTAACCACCATCTTGAGGTGCTTTTTGACCATAGGGAAGACGTCTCAGCTGGCGAAAAATTTGCCGACGCTGATCTTATCGGAATCCCATATCGTTTGGTCGTTTCAAAAAGGACAGGAGAAAAAATTGAACTTAAAAAAAGAAGTGAAAAAACTTCCAAATTAGTCTCATTAGATCAATTAGTCAAATCCTTCGCATGAAAACCATAGTCACTCATCTCTCACCCGACCTTGATGCTATAGCCGCAGTCTGGCTTATCAAAAAATATCTGCCTGGTTGGAAAAATGCCATTGTCAAATTTGTTCCTGCGGGTACAACGCTTGACAACATTGCGCCTGATGACAATCCAGAGATTATTCATGTCGATACGGGCTTAGGAAAGTTTGACCACCACCAGTCAAATCAATTTACCTGCGCCTCGCAACTTGTTTATGAATATTTGATTCATCAAAAACACATCGGATCCAAAGATGCGAATGCTCTCGAAAGGATAACCGAGCTTATCACTGAGTTTGATCATTTTCATGAATGCTTCTACCCTGATCCAACTTCAGACAGATATAATGTGATGATTAATGAGATAGTAGAGGGACTCAAAAAAACAGTCAATAATGATCTTAACGTCCTAGATTTGACGTTCAAATTGCTTGAAGCAACTCTAATTAATTTTAAAAACAAGCTAAGTGCCGAACATGAACTCAAAAAAGGTTACGAATTTAGATCAAAATGGGGTAAAACTCTGATAGTATCGACTGCCAACTCTGAAGTTGGCAAACTTGCAATGAAGATGGGTTTCAATCTTGTGGTTACCAAAAATCCTGATAAAGGTTATGTCCGCATTAAAACTCCACCGTCTAAAAATAATGACCTGACTCCACTGTATAAAAAAATCTTGAAAATAGATCCAAACTCGACATGGTTTTTCCATTCATCAAAAAGAATGCTTCTCAATGGAACCTCCAAAAATCCCACAATGAAAGCTACGTCTCTTACTATTGCTCAACTCATTGAAATAGTGAAAGGCGTATAATAGAATAAATACAACTTTCGTTAGCGAAAGGAGGCGTAAACTTATGGTGTTTGTCAGCAAAAAAAAGGGTGAGTCAAAAGATAGTCTTTTTCGTAAATTTACAAGAATTTTTATCGAAGAAGATATGGTCACCGAGGTAAGAAAAAAACTTTTTTACAAAAAACCATCGATTTTGAGAAAGGAAAAAGAAAAAGAACTCTTGAAATCAAAACGCCCGATGAGGAATTTCAGAAGAAGACTAATGTATCACAAATAATATGCTCAATATTGTTACTTCTTCACGCTATAAAATCAATAGAAAATTGATCAAGACCAAAGGTGATGAATTGATGAAAAAATACAATATTCATAGCAATGCCGTTTTAAACATAATTTTTGTCGGAAAGAAAAAAATGAAAAGTATCGCTGCCAAGTATAAGAATGAAGACGTTGCTCTGCCGGTATTAAGTTTTTCCTATCTCGACAACCCAAACAAAAATGAAGCTGTAATTGGCGAGGTCATTATTTGTTATCCTCAAGCCATTCTTCTTGCTGCTGAACGTGAAAAAAGAGTGGACGATATGTTGATGAAACTTATAACTCACGGAGTTGAGAATATTTTAAAATAGTTTTTTAGCATGTTTTATTTAAAATATCGACCAAAAACAATTCAGGATCTGGATAATTCGCAAGTAAAAGAAATAGTCAAAAGAATTCTTACAGCCAAAGATTTACCCCATGCTCTTCTTTTCATCGGACAAAAAGGTACTGGAAAAACATCAACAGCCCGAATCTTTGCTAAAGCCATCAACTGTCTGGAAAAAACGGCGTTTGAACCTTGTAATAAATGCAAAAATTGCCTTTCTATCGATTCTTCATCCTCATCAGACGTCATCGAGCTTGATGCGGCATCAAATCGAGGCATAGAAGATATTCGCAACCTCATACGCGAATCGAACTTTTATCCCATGACAAATAAATTTCGAGTGTTTATCATAGACGAAGCACACATGATCACCACAGACGCATTTAATGCTCTTCTTAAGACCCTTGAAGAGCCACCTGCGTCAGTTATCTTTATATTAGCTACGACGAATCAAGAAAAAATCCCCAAAACCATCGTTTCTCGCTGCGTCATTGTAAATTTTGCCAAGGCTAAAAAATCCGATATAATCTCTATGCTTAAAAGAATTGTCAGTAAAGAAAAAGCTAAGATTGATCCAGAACTGCTGCCCCTTATTGCCAAACATTCAGACCACTCCTTTAGAGACGCCACGAAAATTCTTGAGGAACTCATCGTACAGCAAAAACTTACCTTTAACGAAGGCAAACAGTTTTTGGGAATTCTGCGAGAAAATTTTTTTGACTCTTTACAAAAAAGAGATCTCAAGGAAACGCTTAGCTGGATTGAGGATTTTAGCCAGTCTGGTGGCAATATAAAGTATCTACTAGAGCAACTTCTTGACGAATTACGCCTGGCTCTTTTAGCTAAAAATGGAGTTAAGACAGATGAGGTTTCAGATTTATCTCTTGAAATGAAGGACATAATTCTTCTTATGAAGCTTTTTAGCGAAGCGTATAACAATCTTAAGATCTCGCCAATTGAATCATTACCGCTTGAGATTGCAGTTGCAGAATACTACAATAAGACAAACAAAAATGGCAAATAAACAAATTGCAATTCATTTGTAATTTGAAATTTGTCATTTAGAATTTATTAAGGAGGTGTCTAATTTATGATCAATCCACTCGGAGGATTAGGAGATTTACAGAAGCTTCAACAACAAGCCCAACAAATGCAGCAAGCGCTTCAACAAGAGCAGGTGGTCGTGGAAAAAAATGGTGTGAGAGTAGAGGTTAGGGGCGACCAAATAATCCAAGTGATAGAGGTGGACGGAGTGATTGAAAATCGCATTGCAGAAGCTATCAATGAAGCAATCAAAAAAACCCAGGAGTTAGCGGCAAAAAAATTGATAGAAATATCATCGCAACAACAACGTTAGATATTTAGCTTTTAGCTTGTTAGACTTTTAGAGATTAGGGATTTTATTTCTAATAAGCTAATCAACTAACAGCTAATAATCTGATGAATCTATGATTAAGCTCTTTTCCGGAACAGCTCATCCCAAACTTTCAAAGGAAGTCGCAAGACTTCTTGGTATTAATTTATCTAAGGCTGAGGTGGTAAGATTCGGAAACTCGGAAGTGAAGGTAACCATTCAAGAAGAAGTAAAAAATTCCACTTGCATCATCATACAACCCGCCACCGACCCGACCGATACAAATTACATGGAGCTTTTTTTCTTTTGTGATGCCTTAAAAAGACAAGAGGCTGCAAAAGTTATAGCTGTAATACCGTATTTTGGTTATGCGAAACAAAATATGCAGCATAGAGTGGGAGAAAGCGTCTCGGTGAATGTAATAATTCGATTTTTAGAGGCGATTGGTTTTGATAAGATCTACACATTTGATCTCCATGATGAAGCAACAGCGGGTGTATTTTCCATCCCGTTTAAACATCTGTCCGCATTTCCAATGCTTGCAAATCATATCCGAGAATATTTCAAAAAAAACAAAGTCGATTTTAACAACGTCGCGCTTGTATCGCCTGATCAGGGAGCGGTCGAAAAGGTGAGAAATTTTGGCAAAGTATTTTTCGGAACTGGTAATTTCAGTGAAGTAGTAATAGAGAAAAAAAGGGATCAAGACATTATGCATAAAGCAAAACCGTTAGACCTATATGGTGATGTTGCCGGCAAAATTGTATTAATCATCGACGATATGATTGTATCTGGAAGCACAATTCTTCCGGCTATCGATCTGTGTCTTGAGAGACGAGCAAAAAAGGTGTATGTAACTGCAGTCCATCACGATTTCACAAGAGAAGCTCCAGCTGCTCTGCAAAAATCCAAACTCGAAAAATTCTTTACTACCAATACTATCGCCCTTCAGGAAAAACAAAAATTTTCTAAACTCGAGGAAATTTCAATAGCGCAAATAATTGAAGATGAATTGAAGTCATAATTTAATATTCATTTCTTCCCTCTATAGCCTTGCGAAGAGTCATATAATCGGCATATTCCAAACTTGCACCAATAGGAAGACCATAGGCTAGACGAGTAATTCTAAATTTTGCTCCAATTTGTTTTCTTAGATCATTCAATCTATCTCGAATATACATCGCCGTCGCTTCTCCCTCCATATCCGGATTCATCGCTAAAATTACTTCAGTAATTTTAGCCCCTAACGAAGTCCCGTTCTGCGGGACGGAGTGGGGCTTTATACTATTAGATTTAATCCTATCTAGCAATTTCTCAATATATATATCTTCCGGACCTACATGATTTAATGGATCAATTTTACCATGGAGAACATGATAGACTCCTTTATAAATATTACCTGTCTCAAAAGAAAGAAGATCTAATACTTCCTCAACTACTGTAACGATTTGTCGATCACGATTGGGATCTTGATCAATTCCACAAATTTCCTCCTCTGTTAAGTTCAAACAAATCTTACAAAGTTTAGTTTTAGATTTTAAAGAGATTATGTTTTGGGCAAATTCCTTAAGATCCCTTTCTGGGAGTCGCAGAAAATAAAATGCCAAACGATTCGCGGTTTTTTCTCCTATTCCTGGCAATCGCTCAAGAAATAATGCTATTTGTTTTAAGCTGTTTGGTAAAGAATTCATTAAATTTCAATTATATCTACAATCACCAACGGCTTTCTTCCTCTTTTCTCAAAAAAATAACCCTCTAGCACAGTCGCAGCCTCTTTTTTTATGTTGTTGAAGTCGAGGACTCTTTCCCCTCTTGGTTTTAAGGTTCTCTCAATCAGATGCATTGCTTCGCCAAATAATCTTTCCTCACCTTTCTCAAACACGAAACCACGGGAGACAAATCGCGGCCTACTCGTCAACTTACCTTGCGAATCAAGCATCAAAATGACAACGACAATTCCTTCGCTTGAAAGAGTTTTTCTATCTCTTAAAACAATATTTCCTATATCTCCCACACCGTATGCATCAACATAGATATTGTTTGTCTCAACTTTTTCACCCCGAAGCGCCTGAACTCCTTGATTGCCCTTTTGAAACCATATACTGTCGCCTTCGTCCAATAAAAACACATTGCTTTCCATATAGCCCATGTCTGAGACAAGTCTTTGGTACTGGCGTTGATGACGAACCGTGCCCCCTATTGGAATAAAATATTTTGGATTGGTAAATCTGATAAGAAATTTTAAATCCTCTTGATTTCCATGACCCGAAGCGTGTAGCTGATCATGGATATCTGAATATACGACATCTGCACCCCGTAATGACAGCTCTTCAATCAATGCATACACCTCATTTTCGTTGCCAGGTATGGGATCTGAAGAAAATATTACCTTATCGCCAGGCTTTATTTTAACATTTGGGTTTCGGTTATGGGCAAGCTTTGAGAGGGCAGAGTCATACTGGCCTTGAGAACCGGCAACAATTAGACAGAGTTTATTGGGTGGTAATCGCATCGCCACTTCTTCCTTACCCATGAGACTGTCAGGGATAGGTAGATACCCAATCTCTGCTGCCAATCGAGTATTCTCCTTCATAGACCTACCCATGAAGACGATTTTACGATTAAACTTTATCGCAGCTTCAACACACTGCCTAATTCGAGAAATGTTTGAGGAAAAGGTGGTCATTAAAAATTTTCCTCTTGTCTTTCTCATTTCATCCTCAAACGTCTCTCCAACTATATTTTCAGACAGTGTCAGTCCTTCTCTCTCTGCACCAAGACAGTCAGAAAGCAAACACAAAATTCCATCTTTTCCAGCTTTGGTTATGGTATAAAAATCTGGATAATCACCATATGGTGGCGTCAAATCCAGTTTGAAGTCTGGTCCATGATAGATCGTACCAAGCGGTGTCTTGATCAATAGATGAAGTGCGTCGGGTATTGAGTGCGTCATGGCTACAAACTCTACTTCAAAATCTCCAAATTTAAATATTTTTCCGTACTCCACCCGATTCACTCCTACTCTTAGTCCGAATTCACGAAATTTATTTTCGACAAAGACCGAAGTCAATTTGCTAGCATAAATTGCTGGTTTGCCAAGATGTTCGAAATGAAAAGGTAGGGCAGAGGTATGATCCTCATGACCATGAGAGAGAATAATGCCTCTGACAAACTGAGTCTTGTCTACCAAATAAGTTATATCAGGAATCACAAAATCGACTCCTAGTTCTTTTTCTGAAGGGAAACCAATGCCGCAGTCCACAATAAGTATATCCTGCAACTTTTCGTCCTTATAAAGCTCATAGACATACATGTTTTTTGTAACGCCGACAACGCCTCCAAGTGGAATAAATCGAATTTTATAGGTATTCATTTTTTTAATTATAACAGTTATAATCGGTATACGATTATGAAAAAACTGACGGAAAAACAAATTAAAACCAAGCTATCCGATGTTCTTGATCCAGAATTAAATATCTCTATAGTCGATTTAGGACTCGTATATAAAGTCGATATGCAAAAATCGGGTAAGACCAAGATCACTATGACGCTCACGACGATTGGCTGTCCGCTTTTTTCTCTGATCGAACAGGAAGCTAAAAGCAAACTCAAGGAACTGGGTATTTCTGAGGATAAGGTCGAATTTGAGCTGGTGTTTGACCCTCCGTGGTCAATGGATAAAATGTCAGAGAGGGCAAAGGCAATGCTGGGGATTTAAACTATTAGGACTTATTGGACCGATTAGACTTATGGCAATTAGAGATAGCTTCGAAGATGCATTTGAAAAACTTGTCGAGCAAGGCGCCACTCAAGCTAAAAAAGCAGTAAAAAGCGCGGGACAACAAGTAAAACAGACGGTTAGTCCAACCAAGATGTGGGAACAACTTCTTGGCACCAACTCTTCCCAAAACTCCCCAAATTCCCTAAAGTCCCAAAAAGAAAAGGTTGGAAAAGGAAATAATCATACTCCTCTTGACATTGAAAAGCTCAACAAAAAATATCAAGACAACGATAAACAAAAAACAGAGATACTGCGCCAAAGGCTTTTTCAGCTAGTCAAGCAAGGTGAAGAAAAAGTCTTGTATGAAAAGAAAAAGGAAGAAGCAGAAAAAAAGCAGAAAGAATTGTATGAGGCACAGATGAAAAAGAAAAAGGAGGAGGAAAAGAAAAAACAAGAACAAACTGGGCAATTACCAAAAGGCAAAGTTAGAAAGAGCATTTTCTCACCTAAAAAAACAGCCGAGCGTCAACACGCCGAACTAAAACCAGCATCAGGTAAGCAATAAAATACTCGCTAAAGACTTTGCTATAATGACACTTATTTCTATGCCAGAGCAACTGCCACCTCAGGTCGAGAATGAAATTTTTACAGAAAATCTCAGAATAATCTCCAGTACCCTAAGAGATAATGGCGTCTTGGGATTTTGTGTGGGAGGACTACCTATCACAGCAACCTTAGGAAAAACAGTGACCGCACGAAGACCAGGAAACGGCACTGTTACCGACTTTGATTATCTTGGCTTGGGTCCAGATGAAAAAACAATTCTCAAAACAACAGAACAGTTAAGAAGAATAGGAAAAACACGACCTGTTTTTCCTGATATCGGTATTGAGCCGGCCTCATTTCAATCAACTCCCGTTCCTCCTGCACCTTTTAAATTGTTATCCGGGGTCCGGATTGACCCTAGGTCTAGAAAAATATTCCTTTTTTATCAAGGAATTGAGGTCGAGGTACCATCCGAAACGATGCGGCCTCAATCAGGAGAAATAAATGGTGTACCTTTTACTATTCCTCCCCTAAAAACACTGTGGTGGAGAGCTATCGAAAGGGGAGGGATGTTAAAATTAAAAGATGACACCAAATTATTTGGCTTGGCCGATTATATAAGAAAAAACTGTCCAGACAATCCTCCAGATGAGTTATATTCTTCACATTTAGATTTCATATTAAAAGTCAACCAACAATATCCCTTTTACGTTAATTTGTATCAAATGTATTGGGAAATAGATCGCCGTCTGAATGGTAGAATTTCCGGCGCTTCAGCTTTGTATGGGCTGATTGCATTATTTCGCAAGTAAAACCTTGCTATAATTGAATAATCTTGTTTTTACTATGTAAATTTTCGGGACGTAGTTCATCGGTAGAACGTTCGGTTCGGGACCGAAAGGCAGTGGGTTCAATTCCCGCCGTCCCGACATTAGAAAGCGTTTACGAGTTAAAGCGAGTAAATACGCTTTCTTATGTCCTCCTAAACTCGCCCTTTGTGACGTTAAGCGAATAGCGTTGATTTCAGTCACAAAGTAAGAGTAGGAGGACGAAATTCTATGCGCCTTTATAACACCTTAACAAGGAGACTTGAAGAATTTAAGCCGATTGAACCAAATATAATCAGATTTTATCACTGTGGCCCGACAGTTTATTGGGTCCAACATATTGGCAATCTCAGAGCTATGGTCTGGGCAGATCTCATAAGAAGAAGTCTCATGTTTTTAGGGTATAAAGTGATATTTGTCAGAAACTATACTGATGTTGGGCACCTGACCAGCGATCAAGATGAAGGAGAAGACAAAATGGAAAAGGGGGCAAAAAGGGAAGGCCTCACTCCTGATCAGATTGCTAAAAAATATATCGATATATTTGAGAACGACACAAAGAGCCTCAATATTATTCCACCCGATTTTAAACCTCGAGCTACCGAATATATCCAACCAATGATCGAAATGATCAAGGTTCTTGTAGAAAAAAAACATGCATATATTGCTGAATTTGCGATCTATTTTGATATCAGCACATTCAAGAATTACAACCAATTAAACAAGCAAAAGTTAGATTTGAATGTAAAAGGCGCGGGGAAGGGAAAGGTAGAAGATACCCAAAAAAAACATTTCGCCGACTTCGCTCTATGGTTTTTTAAAAAAGGAGCACACACAAATGCACTCCAAACATGGGAAGCTCCCTGGGGCATTGGGTTTCCTGGATGGCACATCGAATGTAGCGTTATGGCAAAGGAACTACTTGGAAAAACTATCGACATCCACATGGGTGGGGTAGAGCATATACCCGTTCATCACACCAATGAAATTGCACAGTCAGAGTCAGCTAATGGAGTAAAGTTTGTTAACTATTGGTTTCACAACGAACATCTCATTGTTGATGATAAAAAAATGGCAAAGTCTGAAGGTACTGGATTAACCTTAAACGACGTGATTAATAAAGGTTTTGATCCACTAGATTTAAGATATTTTTTTCTCAATGCTCATTACCGTTCGAGACAAAACTTTACCTGGGAAGCGTTATCTGCTTCGAAAGAAGCTTACAGTAAACTTAAAGACTTTGTTCTAATACTCCGTAATCAGAAACAACGCTCAGTACTTTCATCAGACAAATTAGACCAATTAGACAAATATAGACAATCTTTTAGAGGTTTCATTTCTAACGATTTTCAGATTCCTCAGGCTCTCGCTTTAACCTGGGAGATGCTTAAATCTAACATCCCATCTCAAGACAAATTAGACTTATTAGTCCAATTTGACCAAATCTTTGGTCTTGAACTAAATGAAGTACAGGAGGAAAAAATTCCGGAGGAAATTCAAAAATTAGTAAACGAGCGAGAAAAAGCTAGAAAAGCCAAAGAATTTCAAAGCGCTGATGAAATAAGAGAAAGAATTGAAGAAAAAGGATACAAGGCTGATGACACTGCATCTGGTACTGTTGTTAAAAAAACAAATTAGACTTATTAGACCTTTATGTCCTATACGCCTCCCTTTTACAAGCAACTCTTTCACTCAACTCGTAGATTAATTGCGAAATATTGGCTTTCGCTTCAACCGGCTACCCAAATTGCCATCACAGGCAGCCAAGGAAAGACCAATACCACTCACGCCATAGCACATATTCTTTCTTCGCTCGGATCCACCATCTCAACAGATCTCAACCTTGATACCATCTATAACGTTCCCATCACAGCTCTTAAGGTCATGCCCTGGACCAAATTTGCCGTCTTTGAGCTTGGTGTCGATAAGCCAAATGAGATGGACTTTCATCTACAAATCGTCAAGCCAAAAATCGGAGCAATCACCGGAATCTCACCAGTCCACACCGACTCAGAACACCTCAGATCCCTCAAATCCCTCATAAAAGAAAAACGAAAACTTATTGAAGCATTGCCGAAAGATGGCTTTGCTATATTAAACTATGATGACAAAAACGTTCGAGAGATGGCTTCATTCACTAAGGCAAAGGTTTTTTGGTACGGCACTGATCCAAAACATTGCGACGTCTGGGTCGATACGAAAACTGTTAAATTAACCCTCGAGGCAACATCCTTTTATATAAATATCAATGAGGTAACAAAATTTTTTCGACAGAATAATCTTAGGTTCCAAATAACAACACCCTTAATCGGTAAACACCAGATTTATACTATTATAGCAACGCTACTCGTTTTTTTTGTTGTTCAACGGATCAAAAAATATGATTTATCGATAAATCATATTTTTGACTCATTAAAAACTCTCGAATCGCTCCCTGGGCGAATGAGTGTTGAAAATGGTCCGTTAGGCATCATGGTACTTAATGATGCGCTTCGTGCTAATCCGTCATCGACTAAAGCAGGGTTAGAATCTCTTTCAGAAATAGAATATAAAGATGGTAAAAAAATAGCAATCCTAGCCGAAATGGGTGAGCTCCAACATCCGCAAGAAGAGCACCAGAAAATCATAAACCTCATAAAATCTCTCCATATAGATTTAGTCATTACCATCGGTCATCTCTATCCCGATCTCCTAAATTCCCCCCAACCTCCCCAAATTCTTTCAGCTAAAGACGTCTACGAAGCGGCAGACATACTCAAAAAGGTCATAAAAAAAGGAGATCTAATTTATCTAAAAGGTTCTCTATATCGACACGTTGAGCGCGTTCTTCATATTCTTGAAGGAAAAAAACCTCCAGCAGATTTAGTTCTTATTGACTACTAAACAGATAAATTTGTAGCATATAATCCAGGTTCTATGTAAATAATGGTTGTAACAATAGGGTTGTTATTAAAACAGATAGCA
>CAYSQE010000018.1:0-19194 GCA_964433155.1 uncultured Gammaproteobacteria bacterium
AACTCTCAACAAACAGCTTAAAAGGCTGCTGCTCTGCCAGTTGAGCTACGGGCCCTTTGATCTGATAGATTTTTTCATCAAATATTCTAAATACTTTTTGTTTTTTAAACCCTTCAGATAGTTTTCTCTTTTTCTCGCTTGACTTCTATCTTGAAACTCCTCTTTATAAACCAATCTCCATGGTCTCTTATATTTTGTATACCCTGTTCGACCAAAATTATGTTCTACTAGTCTCTTTGTCAAATCAGCACAAGATCCTATATAAAATGAGCTGTCTCGTCCGCTTCTAATTATATATGTGAAATACATAATTTGAATCGAACTCTCAACAAATCCCGATTAAATCGGGACTACTCTGCCAGTTGAGCTACGGGCCCTAAAAATTGTTTTACCATTTTATCAAGCAGGTCGATATAATTCCAATGGAAATAAAATAATCTATCTTAGTAATAGTCTTTTAACCAATTGGGGGTATTTCTCTAGGAGGAGATGGGGCTGTATGTGTGGGGAGTGGTTTAACTATACTACCAACCTCGCGTATTGTTCCCGGCACGTCTACTTGGACTTCGGTAACTTCTACTCCACGTTCTAAATCAGTGTCTTTAGTTACTCTTGCTTGTGGATGGAGAATTTTTCTAAGTCTATATAGTCCGTACAGTCCTGCAGGAATGACAACACAGCTTGTAATTATAGCTGCATATGTGAGAATATCTCTAACTTGTGATAGTTCTGATGTTGGCATAAGATCAATATTATACACAATAAATATGTATTTTTCAAGCAAGAACCACCCTTCACTTGACTTATAAGATAAGCTATATTATATTGAGATTTGTACCTATGGGCTCACATAAAACAAGTTATTGCAACTTGAAGAGGGGTGAGATTAAATGAATGAAAAGTATCATCGTGGTGCACTGGGGTTTGAAGACGATTGGCGGGCTGGTGAATCACATTTATTACCAGGCTTAAGTGAGTCTGAGATTCTCGCCCAACTCTCGGCAGCTCATGAAATAGTAACTCATCAACAAAATGTCAAAAAAAGGCCCGAAGCTCAACACCATCCGCAAGCTCCATTATTAAGAAGAACATTAGCTGCTATTCCTAGAGCGATCGCACATATGTTTGCTCGGTAAGAAAAATAGAAACAATTTTCTAACCTCTGGAGTTAGAAAGACTTTCATTTTAGCCTAAATAGTCTTTAAGTGTAACTACCTTCATTTTCTTGATTTTTTGTTTTTCTAGTCGTATAATCACCATCAATTTAATATTTTAATCCTACAATGGATCGACGCACTGCATTACCTTTTATTTTAGTTGCACCTTTCGTTTGTGCTGGCGGTTCTTTGGTCGGAATTGCCGGGATGAAAACCGCAATAGACCATGTCACTCAAACATTAATCGCTGGTGGTCAAACTCCATTCCTCTTAGAAGATAAAATCGCCAGAGAAATAACCAGAAATTATGCTTGGGATACATTACAGGCTAGAACATTGAATGCCGAAAGATTTCGTCAGGCTGTTCCAGAAGTTGAAGTCATACCTCTAGATGTTTTTCAATCATTGGCTCAACAACAGTCTGAAATATTTGGCAAGCCATATACATTTATTGCTGAAAGACCAGAATTATACCTAGCTACACTTTCCTACCCAGATAGACGTATCATTATAAATGGTCAACACGCTGCATTTTTCAACGACCCAAATCAACCCACCGCCAAGGACAATATTCAGGTTCTTTCTCAAACGCAGATCAATAATGCGCTTACCTATCTTATGCTTCATTATGACACACGTCTTGCAGGGACTTTTAATCAATTTCCTGAACCTTTGCCAGTCCCCGTAAATGAAACAAAATCAAATTACCCTCAAATTTTTGCTCAATCTGGATTAAATCTTTTCCTTGAATCTCCAGATGGGGGGCGTTTCGTCGCAGAAGGATTTATGGCAGGAGTCGGAGAAAAAGCATCTCGGATTGCCGCTGATTATATAGGGTTAAAGATCCCGTTACCTAGGACTTTTCTCTCTGATGCAGCAAACCTTATCGATAAACTTATGGAAAAATTACCAATCACACTTGCAGAACTGATGATGTATTCGGCTAATGGGTTATCATTAGAGGAATTCTCACACATTTTATTAAAAAAATACAAAAAGGCTTATGGGAATGAATCAAACCTGGTCAATGGAATGAATCCAGAGCCTTGGGCAACTCAGGTTTTATTCATTCCTTCATATCTTCAGCAAGGATTGGTTAATGCAAAAGAATCGCTAGAAATGATGGATTGGTTATTGACTCCTAGTCCCAGAAGAAATCCTCAGCCAAATAGTCGACCTATGATGACACAACGACTCAATCAAATTCAAGATCAATTTAGCCAGTTTAGTCCTTCTACTTTATCTCTTGAAGACATAGATTATCAAATAGCCCCTCAGCAATCGTGGCTATCTGGTTATCTTTCTAGACGCTTTAGAAGAACGGCTTAGCATTTTCGCCAAAATTTTCTGATTCAGCATCCAAGGATCAAGCGGGCTGATCGAAATGTATCCCCTTTTTATCGCGCCGATATCATACTCAACCGGAACTTTTGTATTAACTATCTCATTTGGATAATCGAAAATCTTATTTTTATAATCTATATCTACCGGATATTTATAAAAGGCTCTAAGGTCTTTATAGGCCTTGGTGAAGGCTATATTTTTTGTTTTCTTTTTAGGGAAGTTTATATTCAATAGCTCTGAGCCCCAAAAATTATTTGCAATAATTTTTTCGATAAGCCATAGCGCGACTTTGCCTGGATAATCAAGATGTTGAACTATGTCATGACCCATGTGATGATCCATCAGGTAATACTTAATCGGCACATTCCAACTCATGACTAATGCCTGAGACGTGAGTTTTGCATTCAGAGCCCTAAATGCGGCAGCAAATGTGCCTGAGGCAACAAGAGAAGCGCCAATGTTTGCGCCAAGGTTGATACCTGAAATCACCAGGTCAAATTTTTCCTTAAAAAATCCTTCGGCAAACTCTATCGCGTCTGTTGGCGTGCCATGGACACAGACTCCATCAACGCCTTCAACGTGTATCTCTTCCCACTTGATATTTCCTCTCAAACTCATCTTTCCCCCAACCCCACTCTGCTGTACTTTTGTAGCAGCAATCTTTAGCTCATATCTATTTTTTAAAAAATGTACAAGAAGCCTTGTCCCAATAGAATTATATCCATCATCCCCAGTCAAAAGAATCCGCCTGATTCTCATTTAAGAATTATAACAGAACCTCGGATTTTTAAAAAATATATCTTATAGTATAAGATACCATGGAAAAAAAGATAACTAAACAATTAACCAGTCCTACTGTTATAGCAGGGTTATACCTTAAGTATGAAAATTTTGTTCGATATAATCTAATGCTCTTTTCATTGGGATAGATGATATGCGAATAGCTTCAAGATATCTTTGTTGGTGGATTAATCTAGTGTCTTTCATTTCTTCAAGATCATTTTGGCCATATAACCAATAACCCATAATAGTTTCAAAAGACTTTTTTGAAACGGTTCCGATCTTCAGCTCTTTAAGAAATTGCTCTACGTCTCTTGCTCCTCCTCTAACATCGTCAATCCAATCCATATAAAGTTTTTTATCTACTGCAGCAAGAATATCAGCGTAGAAGAAATCAAGCCACGTATCATATTGTACGAAATCAACAAACCCTTTAACTGATTCTTCCGCTGAACTTTTTTGGTAGATTTTTCCAAAGGTCTGCAATGCAGGAGTCCTAAGACCATGCCTTAAGGATAGCGAGATAGTATTTGTACCAGCGTCTAGTTCACCTCCTTTTAATATTTGCATCTGGCCCTCTTGCGGAACTGCACCCTTTTCCATATATCTTTTTACTGCTAAGTTAGCTTCATCTCTAATTGCTTTAGCAAATCCGTGAACGAGAAGTTTTCTTCGCAATCCAAGTAGTCCTATCACAGGAGAATATAGGTTTTGAATTGATAATGTCTCAACTTTCTGTCGTAGTTCTTCACTAACAGCTCGTCGCATGAGGCCATTTTAACATAAAAATACACTTTAGCCAATGTAAATTCAATTGAAAGAAATTTCAACCCCAGATTGAAGACGTTGTCATGACAATCTGAAAAGTATTTTTGAATTTTTCTCCTTCCTCCTATTGACAACCTATCATTTATTATGTACACTAGTGTACATATGACACTCATCATCCCTATTACCGAATTCAGAAAAAATATCTTTGCGCTGACTGAAAAGGTGGCGCAAACCGGCATTGAGATAGAGATAGAAAAAGAAGGAAAAAGGATCGCAAGGCTCGTTGCGATAAACGATTCTCCTTCAGCCAAAGCAAAACATGCCCTCACTCATGTTCTTCCTAAACTTGCTGAGGGTTGGGGAAAAATATCCGAAAAGGAATGGAAAGAAATGGAAAACTTTAGAAGAGGAAAGAAAGAAAAGTTATATTGGAAAAGAAAAATATTTAAATGGTAAAAGTATTAATAGATACTGATATCATAATCGATTTTTTACGAACTAAAAAAGGACTGCTACTCGATCTCTATAGACTACAATCAGAAGAAAAATTAGAATTATATATCTCCTCAATCACGGCTTTGGAACTTTTTTCCGGCATATCTTCCAAAAAATTAAAATTAACCCTGCTTGAGCTAATCTCTACGTTAAAAGTAGTTGGGATAACATTAGATCTTGCTGTATTTGCAGGAGAATTGAAACGGGATCTTCAATCTTCGATTCCTTTTGCAGATTTGCTCATTGGAGCAAGCGCTCTCTATATTCGCGCTCAACTTGCCACTCACAACCAAAAACATTTCAAAGGAATTCCCAAACTCAAATTCGTGAAATCTTAAAGGGAGAAATTTCAACCTCTGGGGTTGAAAGTGTTGTTATAACAGTCAGAAAAGTTTTTTTGGATTTTTCTTTCTGTTTATAATCTTCTGGTAACCCAGTCTTATATCAAATAATTTGCTTTATTTCTTAGTTCAATTAAGTTGCCCAGCAGGGATTTTTACCCCGTACCGATCTCTGATCCGGTACTGGGGCAAACCACGATTAGATTTTCAAGAATTTTGTTATAATACTTCTTTAAAAGATTTATCTGGAGCTCCAAAATGTCAAAAATACAATATGATTGAAAGCAAAGAATTCTTAAATCTAGACGAATACGCTGAATATATTAAAACTACTGCAAAATCGTTAGGCGTTGGTGTTTCCCAACTTACAATAGATGAAATAAGAAGGGGAAAAGATCCTGGCACACTGATTTTAGATAGAATAGCTTCTGCTCAAGTTCTTAAAGCGAATGACTCGTCAAAAAAGGATAGGTTATATGCCAACATCACAGATGTAGGTTGCTCTGTTCTTTCAGCCTACAATATTCCTGAAGAATTCACCAGTGATCTTGCTTCCAACTTCAATTTTTCCACACATTGGATGGAAAAAATATTGAGAGCTATGAGATTAGATTTTAGCTTCTTTTTTTCTGGAGAAGATGGATGGAAATATAATGAATTAAGACGAACCTTCCTAGAGGAGGCAGCAGACTTTATAGATGAAAAATCTCCATATAAAAAAACGTCTGATACGATTAGACACCTTCAAGATCAGTGGACTGATAAGACAAATGTTCAAAATTATTACCATGCTCTTTACACTGCTCCCGCTCCGAACATAATCGGCTATTGGCTCTTACGAGAACTACCAAGTCTGTGGGCTTACTACGAAATGAGACAAAAGCATAAGTTAGGTCTTGATCCATTCAGTAAAATGCTTCTTCAAGATTACATGAAAGGAGTTAAAAGTGAAAAAACTATTGAAAGAATACAAAATCATCTTGGATCAACTACTTTCGATAGAGGCCTACTCCCTTTAGCCAGAAATATAGTAGTTTACGGACAACCCACTTTAAGATAAATAAAAATTATGCGTAAAGTGAAGCTCGTAGAAATTCAAGGTTCAAATTGTATTTGATATTTTAATATCGCCTGAAGTTGTGAGTTATTTAAAAAATCTCTGTTACCCAGCCTCGACTTTTCCCTCCAGATAATTTTTTGTTCCGAGACTACGATTCGAACGTAGATTAGATGGTTCAGAGTCCGCCTCGGCTCGACGCCTCGTCGAGACGGGCCATCTTATTAATTAATATTTTGCTGCGAGGGAACGATTCGAACGTTCATAAACGGATTCAGAGTCCGTTGTCCTACCGTTAGACGACCTCGCAAGATTTTCAAAAATTTTTTTCATTTCTCTTCTTCCAGATCTACTCTTCAAGAATTTTTCCCTTTTAATTGCATCTTCTAAAGATAAAAATGCTTCATCATATATTAATATCCACGGTTTGTATCGTTTTGTATAATGACTCTCACCACTATTGTGTTGAACCAACCTTTTTCTTATATCATTAGTATAGTCAACATAACTCTTTTTGAAATGTTCACTTTTTAAAATATAAACGTGATTCATATGTTTGTCTATCCGCCTCGGCTCGCCTCAGCTAGACGGGCCATTATAGCCGACCGGGCAATTTTTATATATCTGACAATACTCCTTTTTGAATATACTGTTTGATTAACGATTGATAGGGAATATTGATAGCATTTGCTTTTTCCTTAACCCTATTTAGGAGATATTCAGGAATTCTAATGGAAATTGATCTGCTTGTTGGTTTCAAATTGGGAAAACTCACCTCTTCGAAATCGTCTGGCTCAAAATATTCAGATAAGTCAATATTCCACCAAAACTCTCTTTCTTCATCCTCATTTTTGAACTTTGGCAGTACGAGTTTTTTTTTCATAAATAGACACCTCCTTTTTATTTATGTTTCGTGATGAAATTATTCTAATGTTATTTTTCCTATAGGTAAAGACTGTATAAAGTAATCTCTCTTTTTTCGTTTTTCCGATAATGATAAATCGTTCCTCTTTTTGTGAATGAAAAACATCTTTATAAATTATTTTATTCGTATCCCAAAATGGCTCTTCACTTTCTTTATCACTTACGTTATGCTTTAAATTCTTTTCAATATTTACTTTATCCCAATCAAACTCTAATGCTTTCTTAATAATCCTCATGTATATACTGTATTATACATTGTGGTGGAAAGAACTGTCAAGCCTCAGAAAGCATGATACTATTAATCATATGGACGAACCAAATAAAACACAACCTCTAAACTATACACCACTTAAAAAAATTAAATTACAGAGTTCACCTCATCAGAAGATTCACGATGCCATAATTGGAGAACATTTACTAGATGAGGCTTTTATGTGGCAAAAAACATTTTTATTTAGCATCCTCATTTTTGTTTTTCTATTTATCTACCAATTTCTTCTTAATGGAAATTACAATAAGTACTCTATTAACAGCGCCTTGGCTTCGACCTCAATGATTTTGATCGGCCTCTCTTTTGCTCTAAGCGGCATCTGCTATTTCTGGAACTTTGCCGATTCGAAAATAATCTATCGCAAGCATCTTGGAGTCATTGGTTTTTTCTACGCAGCCATCCATAGCGGAATATCTTTTTTTTTATATCCAAAAAGTGCTCCTCTTGAGTATTTTTTAAGCGAAAGTAGACGTGTTCCATTTCTCTTTGGTTTATCAGCTTTGATCATACTTCTTATGATGGCAATGATCTCAAATCGCTTTTCAATTCAAAAACTTGGCGGAAAGGTCTGGAGGAACCTTCTGCATCTTGGCTACCTCGCGTATGTGTTTGTGATTTTGCACATTATTTTTCTCAATTTGGATTCGATTAAAACCTATCTTCCACCAACTTTCATGATCATTCTTGGACTTGGTCTACTCGTCCTCCTCCTTCGCCTTGTCCTTTACTGGAAAATCAAAAAGCCGTCAAATAGTACAAGTCCCATGTAAAATACATACTATGAATTTTGTAGTCGAATCATCAAAGCCAGCCGAGATGAACTAGATTATACTCTAGACGTCTCAGCTGCTAAAACATGCTCAATTCGCAACCCATGACATTAGGCTAAAGTGAATAAAGGCAAGTATTGAGTATTGTCGCCCAACTTCGTCTTGACAGTGAAAAACCAAACGATATAATGAGCCCTATGTCGCTGGAAGATCTTGGTGCCCAAGAAGCAATCCATTCAGAAACTCCACTTTTGGGAAGAATGATTGACGAGCAGCAAACAAATGGGGGAGGATGTTTTTATTTTCTGCTGTCGGCTAATGAGGTGCATCCGGCACTTTTATCAATCACTCCTCAAGTTTTAAAGGCCTTACTTCTGCCTCCTCCTTACATCCGTAAGGGTATGACATTTACTTATTTTGTTAGCAGTTTTAATGAGGAGATACTTCAGATAGCTGGTCCGTATGGTATCCAACAAGTCTCTATCGAGCTTGTTTTAGCCAATAGCGGCGAAAACCGCTTTGCGAGAGTTTCTGAAACAAGATGCACTGGTTTAAATCGGGCTGAAAAGCTATTTGTTCAGTCAAGAGCTCCACAAATACCAAATACAATTCGAAACGTACTCAACTATCTAACCCAAATCAATAAAGTAAACGGTTTTTCTGCAATTCCAGATGGACTATTGTTTCAAGTAGTACCCAAACTTATTCAATAACAAAATTGAGTATCTTGCCTGGAACGTAGATTACTTTATATTTTTTCGCTCCGTGTGTTTTCTCACTCGTAAGAGTTCACGATCTTTGACAAACTTTTACCGTTCGAGCGAAAGTCGAGAACTTCTTGATTCGGCTTTTAGCCTCACTCGAAGAATAACGTGTCAAGAATTGTGAATAGTTACTCTCACTCTTATCCGTTGAAATCGAAAAATTAAAAGATATAATGTGCTCTATGCCACAAGAAGATCTGCGAGCTGCAATAGCAGCAACCAGCTCACTAGAACGTGATTTTCGATTTGAATATCAAGGTATTGTCTTTGATCGTCTTCACCCATTCGACGTAACATCTCCATATCACATTGATATTCTAAAAAAAGCACAGACTCAAGGAATAAACCTAATATTTGTTACTGGAATAGATACTGACCGAGAAGGAGAAATGCTGCCAGAGATCTTATGGACTGCTGGCGTTGCGAAAGAACAAGCAGAAAAGTGGAGAGAGTTCTATGACAAAGAATTAAACTTTTCTAGATTTTTAGATGAAAGTCGTAAAGGTTCTCTTTATCGCCGAGATGAAATCTGGGTGAAAGATCTCGTCCAACAAAAACCGAAAAGACAAGCTGTGCTTGGTTTTTCTCTTGATGGCGAACCTATGTCGATACCAAGCGGTAGATTTTTTCGGCGGGAAGGGAGGAGTCTTAAATCAGAAGAAGACACGATTAGAAATTTATTTCTAGACGAATCATCTCCAATTTTTTTAGCTGACGATAAATACTCGTCACATTCTCACCCAAAACAAGATGTCTATATTCAAGAAGGGAAAAAACCAGAAGTACAAGCAGCGATTGAACAGCACTATCTTCAACAAACTTAGGTCAACGAAGGTGATTTTAGAACTCTTAGAGACATTATTAATCGTCTCAAAGGAAAAAACGAAGATGAGCTATGGAATTATAGAGAACTTTCGGAGGGAGCAATTCTTGTATATGGGGCTGTTGAAGATGTCTATAGGAAGTTTATTGAAAGGCAAGGTAGGCGTGCTAAACAAGAATTAACTGTAGATCAATTGCCTATAGACCTCATCGCAAGATTACCTGCTCCAATTGTTACATATTTAACTTCCCAAGCTACTCTTACTCAAAATCCACTAAGGCTAAAAATTAAGGTCGATAGAAAACATTCATTTCACTGGGATAAAGATTCATACGGGCGTCCTAGCATCGATGACTCACACCAAATTAATTTCTCATTTGGAACTCGTAAACAAGCTCTTTTGTCACTCATATTAGAAACTTACAAACGTTCATTGCCAAGAAAATCTTATGATAGGACTTTTCTTCCTTCTTCAGCTCAGTATTCTTGTTCACTCACTGCCAATTTTTCAACGCCACAACCTAAAAAAAATTGGGGAGGGCAGGTATTTCAAAAAGAACTCCACCATCTATCAGAATTTTTAAGAGATGAAGTTAATTTTGGGATGGGAGAGTTTCAAAGCAGCCAATTCAGGCAGTCTGCTTTACCACGTAATGAAGCTAGGGTGAGGAATTTAAATTTTGTTGAGACATTGTTGTCTATAATCGCCTCCTCATAGCAAAACAAAATTGAGGATTTTGCCGAGAACGTAGATTACTTTATATTTTTTTCCACCTACATATTTTTTCACCCTCTCATCTTTTAATGCTATTTGCTCTATTTTAGTCTTATCTCCTATCTCATTACTCTTTACTTGAATTACTGTTCGCACTTTTCCATCAACTTGCACTGGGATCGTCACATCTTCATCTACTATCTTGTCCACAATCCTTGGCCAACTACTTAAATGTATCGATTCATTTTCTTTAAAGACTCTTCTCCAGATCTCCTCTGTCATAAACGGGGCAAACGGCGAGAGAAGCTTTAGAAAGTTCTTAGCTTGTTGGTGGTTAAGTTGTTGGGCTAAGAAGCTTGTTTTGTTTAAAGGTAAAGAAGAAGGTCCTTTTTCTTTCACTCTTGACCTAACCTCCCCACCATACTGGCTTCCTAACCTTTTACCGCCTTGACTAGATTTCTCCCATTCATTTAAAAACTCCATCATTGCCGCAATCGCCGTATTCATTTTAATTTTTTCAATATCATGAGTTACTTTTTTTATGGTTTTTTGAAGTTTGGCAATTAATTGTTTATTTTCTTCAAGAGATGGCGAATCAAAATTTTTTGAGACTTTCTGTTTGAGCAAGGGAGCTTCGAAGCGACCCCTCAAATTTTGAGGATGAGCAAGAAACGACTGGTTCCGACGTACGTCGGAAGGCGAGTTAAGTCGAGATAAAATTTCTGACGAGCCATCTTTATAACTTTGAAAAACATTCCAGACTCTATTCAAAAACCTATGAACTCCAGCAATAGTTTTATCTGACCACGGCCCTGTTGCTTCATACGGCATCATAAAACAAAGATATAGGCGCACCGTGTCGCTTCCGTACTCAGCTACCACATCATCTGGGTTGATAACATTCCCTTTTGACTTACTCATTCTATTACCATCTGGACCTAAGACCACTCCATGTTGGATTCGTTTTAAGGCAAATTCCTCATATCCCACAAATCCCTCATCTTTGAAAAACTTAGTGAAAAATCTGGCGTATAGAGTGTGTCCTAATGTGTGTTCGCTGCCGCCGAAATACACATTAACCGGAGTCAATCTGCCGACCGCGTCTGTCGAAAAAGGACCGTCCTGATAGTGGGGACTAACATATCTAAACCAATACCAGGCGGAGTCGAAGAACGTATCTAATGTTTCTGCATCTCTCTTGGCTTTTCCTCCACACTTCCAACATCTCACTTCTAGCCACTTCTCATTTGTTGCCAGCGGCGGTTTACCTTTTGGTGTAAAGTCTACCTCGTAAGGCAATTCAACGGGTAAATTTTCGTATTCTTCTGCAACAATTCCGTCCTTAGGACAATGAATCATAGGCACTGGCGTGCCCCAATAACGTTGACGTGAAACCGACCAATCATGGAGATGATAATTGTAATGCCTTTTTCCTATGCTTTGTTTTTCTATCCACACGACAACGTCATGAATGCTCTCCTCGACTTTTCTTCCTGTAAACGGACCTGAATTCTTTAGAACCCCTTTGTTGTTGTGGGCATCGACAGGTGTATTTTTTTCAAATCGCTCAACAACCTCTTTAAGTTTTAATTTATATTTTTTCGCAAATTCATAATCTCTTTTGTCATGAGCCGAGCAGCGAATTATTCCTGTGCCAAAATCCATAAGGGCAAAGTTTGCTACCCATATTGGCATATTCTCCGCTCCAAATGGATCTTTTGCATATCTGCCCGTAAATACGCCCTCTTTTGTATCAATCTCTTTTAATCGTTCTTCTGCGGTTTTTCCTTTCATTTTATTTACAAATCTCAACACGTCTTTTTCAGACTTACTTCCTCTGACTAATTTTCTTACCAAAGGATGTTCTGGAGCTATGACGATAAATGTATCTGCCCAAAGCCAGGCAGGATAAGCAGAAAAAGTCTCAAAATCCAAATCCATATCAACCACTTTGTGTTTGATGAGCACTCCTTCTTTTTTTCCTATCCAATTATTCTGCCCCACCTTCACCTGCATTGGCCAGTCTACGGTTTGCTTATCCCACACCAACCTATCAGCATATTTTGTGATTTTGAGGAACCATTGTTCAACTTCTTTTTGGACGATTTCGTTGCCACAACGCCAACATTTTCCATTATCTACATTTTCATTGGCTAAAACCGTCTGGTCAAACTCGCACCAGTTAGACATAGCCTTTCCCCTATATGCTAAGCCCCGTTCATACATTTTCAAAAATATCCATTGGTTCCATCGATAGTACTCAGGCAGACAGGTTATCACCACATCGTCCCAGTTATTGAGCATGGTCCCCATGGTGTGAAATTGTCTTGTCATATTTTCGATATTTTTCATCGTCCAATCCTTAGGATGGATTTTTCTTTTTATGGCAGCGTTTTCAGCTGGTAAGCCAAACGCATCGTAGCCCATGGGAAAAAATACGTCGTACCCATTCATCCTTTTATATCTCGCTAAAACGTCGGCTGTCGTAAACGTAAACCAATGTCCAATATGCAGATCTCCCGAAGTATACGGCAGCTCAACAAGATTATAGAATTTTTCCTTGCCCTCCGAAGCTTTAGCGAAGGAGGGTTTTTCAAGATTCGCAAAAACGAATTTGTTTATTCCTTCCTTCCTCCATTTTCCTATCCACTTTTTCTCAATCTCTTGGGGAAAATATTTTTGCATAAAATGAATTATACAAAATGACTAATAATTTATGCTTTATATTAACACTGATGAAATTTGTTTGATATACTACTGCTTATGTTTCCTGAAAGGACTTTTGCAAAAACACAATCTCCTAACCGATTACCGCCACAGGTGAATTTCCGTGATTTACTAAGTACGCAAGCTATATCCTATTTGAAACTTAGCGCCTTTGCTCTTACAAGCAACGTCTTTGGAATACAGTTAGGAAATCCATTTAGTTCATCAAATAAACCTCAATCTCTCTTCGAGCGCTATGCAGCTGACGCAAAATCAATGCAATATCTTATGAGGGCACAGGTTTTATTGAAACCATTAATAGATCATCCTGAAGATGAGCAACTTAGAGAACAAACAAACCAACAGATCAGCGAATGGTTCGATCAGGATAAAGCAGCAGATAGGTTCCTCGGATCTAATGTGGGTGGCACAACTCACTCAGTTTTGCAAGTACTAAGACGAGAACTTGAAACAAAAAAGGCGTTAGAGTCACAACCCTCTCACCCCCTCATGCCAGTTAAAGAAAAGCCAGGTATGTTTGCTCGATTTAAACCAAAACGCTCACCAAGTCCTTCGAGAAAAGAACAACCTCAACCAGGTTTTGCACAGTTAAGCGAACCTGATGACTTAGGTTTTTTAGGTCCTTCTATTCATACTGTTCATTTATCACGTCAAGAGCTTTATCGATCAGATATATTTACTAAGATCTTGTCTCTTTGTCCTAATTTAAAGATTGTACAAATACCTCCAAGTATGAAATCTCATTTGCGGGGAGACAAATTAGACATGCTTGCCAAACGAAGTATTAGTCTTGAAGTTCGAAGAGATAGAGATGGAACCCAGTACGAGGAGAGGAGATTTTCGCCAGTCGGTGGAGATTATACGGGTAAAAAAGCAAAATACCTTGAAGCTCTCACAAATCCCCAAAAAAGAAGACTAGTAGAGCTTCTCGATAAATACGAATTTCACGAAGTTGAGGTTGCACGAATGTATTTTGACGTCGGTCCTAACAAAAGACCGGTCGTAACTGAAATTGCAGAAGAGTTGGGCATCAGTTTCTCATACGCTGAAAGAAAACTAAACGTTTTTCTCACTATCATGGGCTATCCAACTAAAAATAAGCGAGCACATAATGATGGAGTTAATCTCATAAAAAGAATTAACAGATATGAAAAAGCAGAAAAAGGCATAAAGGAAAGAGAAGAACTGAGAAGAAGTTATTATGTGGGTAACCAATTCGCTCCAATCAATCTTAGTCCCAACCGGTAGCCAACATGGCAAAACCTCATCTCAATGTACCAAACCAATCCAGACAAAATAAGAGAATTGGCACAACAAGACAGTAGGATTCCAGAAATTCTTGAAGCATATTATTTATTGAATAATCCAGATGGTGATAGTGAAACACTTACACAAATTGCGCAAAGATACAAAATCACCTCAGAACGGGTTAGACAACTTAAAAACCAAGGACTCTCACTTTTAGGATTACTTGAAGATTAGATTTATACTGCTTTCTTGATACAATAAAGCCTGTCATATGGGTTGAAATAAAATTTTTCCCTTAAAGGCCAAAGGCATACAAGACTTTGATTTGACAAATATGTAAATTAACCTTACAATTAACTTATATGTTAATTGACACCGATCAAATCATCCAGCTCACCGACTTAAGATCGAGATTATCCGAAATTATCGATGCTGTATATCAAGGCAAAACTTTTATAGTGACCGAAAAAGGCAAAATAAAAGCCAGGATCATACCTGCACAAAATTCAAACAAAAAAAAACGTATGCGTCTTTTTGATGAAATTATTGAACTTAGAAATAAAAACGACGAATATTTTAAAAAAAGCAAAAAAGTATGGAATTCTGTTGAGGTGATAAGAAAAATGCGCAATGATCGAACCCGGCACATCCTTAAGTTAGCAGAAATTCCTTTTAAAAAGCGATGAGAAAGATTATTTTGGATTCGTCGGTAATCATAAAATGGTTTAAAGCTGATAAAGAGGAAAAAATAAAAGAAGCAACGGATTACCTTTCAAGTTTTACCAGTGGGAAAATACAAATTTATATACCCACTATAGCTGTGTATGAGCTTTTAAATACTGCCCAATTCGATGTTACGCTTCCTGAAAAACAGTGGAAACTAAACTTCAAAAAGTTTTTTGAATTAAAACTTAAGGTCATAACTATTGATGAAAAGATATCTCAAACAATCTACGAATTTGGCAAAAAGAATAATGTCTCCGCCTACGATGCAAGTTATGTAGCTCTTGCAAAAAGTTTACGCATAGACTTCATTACTGCAGACCAAAAACTTGTCAACAAAGTCAACCTTCCCTTTGTAAAAGTTCTTTGAACCGGAGATAGTACAATTATGAATCTCATTAAACAATTCATTTGTTACAAAATCTTTCAAAACCATGGGTATATTTGGAATAAATGACGAAGAAAGAGATGATGTCGACTATAGAGAAGCTAGAAGAACACCACACTATCTAAGAAATTACGAAGAATCTATTAAATTATATCCCCAAATGTTTAGTGAACTTAAAGAAGCCCTAGATTTAACTTCAGACCAAATTAGGCGAATCTTTGATGGAGGATGTGGATATGCTGCGAGTACGCTTGCAATTGGAAGAACTTTTCCCGAAGCGATGAGATAGAGGCCTGTAGTTTAGTAGATGAGCCACATGAAGAGGTTTGGCAAGAATTAGGGAGAAGATTACATTTTGAAGGTATAGGAATCCGGCAATATCTCAATACAGCTCAGCCCTTTGATATGCTATTATTCGCTGCTACAGGACTTATATTAACTCCGGAAGTCCACGAACTACTTGTTAGTAAAATTAAACCAAGAGGTTATATTCTCGGAGTTGGCTATCCTTTCGTATCTGGCAGCATAAAAGCACCTTTGATTCCGATTGATGTCACCCCCTCTATTTTTCGTGCATATGATATGCATCTATGGCAAATGAAGTAAATACGAAGAATTTTGATATGAGTTCTAGTAGGCATGGTACCGTGGTCGTAATTTTCTCAAGTAATCTATTTGTTTGTCATCCGTTTTTATTTTCGGCCATGTAATCTTATATATATTCTTCAACTAAATTTTTTTAATATCCTCTCTATCTCTTTTTTCTTCTTCTCTATCACCTCTACCATCACAACCCCCAAATTCCACTGACCGTAGAGAACTAATGAGCCTAAAGGAGCAAAAAGAATCGCCGGCAAAGCTAGCAAATCTTCCTCTCCCTTAATAACAATTAACTGCTTTTTTTGCGTTTTTAGAAAATTGTTGAAAGACTTTTTGATCCTTTCTGTTGCAGCAATATTAATTGTTGAAGCTTTATTTTTTGTTAAGTGAAAATCGAAATTTTCGAAGCGAGTGGATGTTTGAGCAAGTGAGCGACGAAGTGAGACCTCGGATTCCGAGGCTGAACTAGGAGCGAACGGTCGCGACGGACGTCGGGATGCGAGTTCACTCGCAAGAAAATTTTGATTTGAATCATTTATTTCCTCCCTCCTCGACCTTAAATCAATAATCTTGACATCCGGATTAAATCCGATTTTAAGCAAAGACATCGTCACAATATCTCCTACAGCAATCACCATTGGACACTTCAATATATTAATATAATGAAGCGCTTTACCTGCAGCCTGACCTAATCTATTTTCTGAACCTTTGATTACCCTTCCTAAGGGCCTCCTTAACTCGTCTCTCATATTTTTAGGCAGAAGCAGTTCTTTTTTTGATTGGTCATTCAGCATTTGTTTATTTGTATATTTACTTATTTGATAAGTGTATCCTTCTCTATCTATTTCTCCTATTCTTATCCTTTCCGAACTTATAATATTTCCTCCGTCATCTTTCACATAGGGCATTGTAATTATTTTCAACTCGCCTAATCCTTTCGCCTTTCTCTTCTTATTGACTTTAACAGCGTTAGGACGGGTAGCTTTGGTCACTAAAATCGAATCAAAAGAATTGTCTTGAATTGAAGAACCGAAAATATCATGAAGCACAAAAATTTTTGCTCTATTTAAGTAATTTTTTTTTCTTAAGCACTCTTCTAACTTCTTACTTCTTACTTCTAACTTCTCTATAGATAGGCTCAGCAACTTATTTTTAGTCATCAGGTCCGAAGTAATTCCTATCCCCACCTTCTCCGCTATCTTAAATGCCTTATCCAACATCTTTTTATGACCAATATGCAGATGGTCAAACGTCCCAGCGAAGATAAGATTTTTATACTTGTTCATAAAGGATATTGTAACAAGAAAGGTGAAAATATCCCAAATAAGAAGTTCTAGTCAGCTTGACATAAACTATTCTATAGTATAATATAGAATATATGAAAACAATCAGCGCACTCAACGTAAGAAGCAAACTAGGGACAGTTCTTGACGAAGTATCACAAGAGGGAGAACATTATATTATTGAACGGCTGAGCCGTCCTCTTGCGGTGTTACTTCCTATTGAAGAATACCAGGCGGTATTTAAACTAAAAAATTTAAAAAAAAATGCAGATGAGTTATTAAAAGAACTTTCCTCCTTTAGAAAAAAATATGGCAAAAAACTCTCTGGAAAACATGGAACTACTCATCTTCTGCAAAAAATGAGAACTAAGCGTACCAAGAATCTTATTCAGCTCATAAAATAACCATGAAGATAATCCTAGATACTTCTGTAGTACTCAAATGGTTCGTGGATGAAACAGGTAGTGAGACTGCTCGCACATACCTTCAAGAGTTTATTGAAGGAAAATATCAGATTCTTTTTCCAACTCTGATTTTTTATGAATTAGGAAATGCCTGTCTGCAAAATTCCATTCCAGATGGGGAAATATCGAAAATTATTGAATTGCTCCAAAAGTTTGCATTTGAAATTGAGAATGTTGGCTTCGCAGCATTTCGTAAGATTTACCAAAATGCTTCAAAATACGGTTTAACATTTTATGATGGATCATACCTCACTTTGATGGAAAAATACGATTGTGAATTAGTTACCGCAGATCAAAAATTGTTTAACAAACTTAAAAACGTTTTTACCCATATCAAACTTCTTGGTAAGGCATGAAATATGATTATGCCAAATATCTAGCTAAATACTCAGGCACTCGTTTTTCCCAGGGTTTGCCTTGTTTCATCAGCTCTCTAATCTTTATCCCTTCATAGAGATATCTTTTATAAAATCCCAACTTCAAAACTTTATAGCCCGCCTTCTCGAAGATACTGTCAGTCCAATCGTCATTGCCGATCAACACATCAAATTTTCCAACTTTCTCCAAAGCCTTCTTGAGCCACAAATCATCATCTTCCAAATAATCATCAATGGGAACGATTTTAACAATTTTGATTTGCAACTTTTCTCTTCTCATAACTTCATCTAACATCTTCCATCTAACATCTAACGTCAATGGATTATTCTCATTTACTATATTTGCACTCCCGATTCCAATAATAAGTTTGTCGACATAATGAAAAGATCTCTTTATCAAGTGAAGATGCCCCTTATGAAATGGTTGGAATCTTCCAATAAGATAGCCAACTTTATATTTTTTTCCCATTTTGATTAAGTTCAATATTTTATAATATCAACACGATAATGAAAAGCTTTCTATCGAACATAGAACCAGAAAAAGAAGTAGAAAAAATTATTGAATTTGCTCAGAAAAATTCTTTTAAACACAAAACTCCCTATAGTCTATAACCTTATGCCATACCTTTATACAACCTGCCAGGTTAACTTTCGGCTTGGCATGACAATCTAAATAATATACTTTTTAAGCATTTTAATAAGGTTATTTTTATCTTTTTTATTTTTTACGTAGTCAAAATGTTCCGTATCAATCTCAACAATCTTGATCTTCTTTTTAATATTCTTTATCCACCCTCGATTTAATCCGTCAAGAACCTTCAGGTATCTCAAAAACTCTTTTTTCTTCTTTTTAACCTCATAGTCTCTGGTCCTTTGAGCAATCCTTTGATAAATACCTTCAATAGAGGCCGACAGAAAAATGATCCGATCAGGTCTGATTAAATCATCCTCGAAGCTTTTATAAAAATCAAAATAGAGCTTCCATTCATCATTGCTCATGTTGCCTAAAAGCTTCTGAGCTTTTGCATAGGAAAAAACATCCTCATAGATCGGTGTATCTTGGACTATTTTAGTTTCTCTCATTAGACTTATTTGTCTTATTTGACTTATCTTCTCTTTCAAAAAAAAAATTTGTTGAGGATAAGGTCAACCCCCTACTTTCTTTACAAACT
>CAYSQE010000019.1:0-15287 GCA_964433155.1 uncultured Gammaproteobacteria bacterium
GGCACAACGGGAGCAACAGGCGCCTCAGGAGCCGAGGGCCCCACAGGTCCAACAGGAGCTACAGGGACAACTGGAGCAACTGGTGCAACAGGCGCGGGAACCACTGGCCCAACTGGTCCTACAGGAGGGAGCGGAGCAACTGGCCCAACTGGAGCAACCGGCGCCGGAACTACAGGCCCGACAGGTCCAACGGGTTCAACTGGAACAGCTGGATCAACCGGTCCTATAGGCCCGACTGGAGCTACGGGAAGTGGAGGAGCGGCCGGCATAGATGTTCAGGTTTTTGCTACGGCGACGACTGCTAACTGGTCAAAACCGACCAATGCCTTGTTGGTGCGAGTGATTGTTATCGGAGGAGGAGGAGGGTCTAACAATTGTGCTAGTACTGACTCGGTTACCGGCGGTGGAGGAGGCGGCGGCTACGGCGAAGAATGGTATGATGCTGCTACACTAGGCAGTACCGTAACATATACAGTCGGCTCCGGAGGAACTGTTGGCAATGGCGGAGGCACATCGTCGTTCGGGGCGGGTCCTTCTGTTCAGGCGACGGGTGGCTCATCCGGTGGAGCCGAAGCTGTCGGAACTAGTGCCGGTACTAGGTCTGCTGGTGGTGATGGAGGAATTGGTAGTCTTGGTTACATAGGGATAGCTGGTGCTAAAGGTGGTAGTGGCGAAATAACTTCCACATCTCTAGGTGTTGGTGGTAAAGGAGGTGATACTGTTTTTGGTAACGGAGGTAATGGCGGAATTAACGACGCCGCAGGCACAGCTGGAATAGCAATCGGTGGAGGCGCCGGAGGTTGTCATGCTCCTACTGCTACAGACAGAGCTGGTGCTGCTGGAGCAGATGGTGGCGTCATTGTCTATACGTATAGAAGCGTCGCCGGTGCTGATTTGGCAGAAACATATTATTCTCTGGACAATTCCGTGGAAGCAGGTGACGTGGTGTCTGTTGACAAGAATTTACCGGCTCTTGGAGTTAAAAAATCAGGCAGATCGTATGACTCTGAAGTTATGGGTGTTATTTCCACCCAGCCTGGATATGCTCTCTCCGACGATAATAAGCCGGACAGGGAGGCAAAAGCAGTTCCAGTTGCTCTTGCTGGACGGGTGCCCGTAAAGGTGACTACAGAAAACGGACCGATCAATCAAGGAGATCTCCTGACTTCTTCATCCATTTCGGGAGTTGCGATGAAAGCGACAAAAGCCGGATCGGTAATCGGTATGGCTTTGGGAGGTTTTAGCGACGAAGGAGTCGGTTACGTCGTGGTATTTGTGAATACCTCTTATTCAAATGGCGCGCAATTACAGGAAGTTTTACATGAACAGGGGTTGGATGTGTTGAAAAGTCCATCAAGTTCAGTTGACTCTAATTTTGATAAGTTGATACTTGTATATTTTTTGAATCATAAGGATGAACTTACTGCAGAGGAAATGTCTCTTTCGGAAATTTATACCGATCGGGTAAATGCCGGTTTAGAGGTAGTTACAGCCCGGGTTGTAACGGCATCTTTGGTAGTAGACAGTATAGAGCCAGCTCTGCAAAAAGATATCGTGATGAAGGTAGCCTCAGACGGAGCATTTTTGCTCAAAAATAAAGATGACCCAACGCAGGAAACACTCATCAGATTTGATAGTCAAGGCAACGCATTTATCAAAGGCGAACTATTTGCCGATAAAGTTAGGACAAATGAATTACTGGGAGTTAAAGAGTCAAGTGAGAGTGCGGGGCTTACTGTCGGAGGTGATGCTCAGTTTAGAGGCAAGAGTTTGTTTGAGAAGCTTGCACAGTTTTTGGATGATGTGGTATTTGTTGGGAGAGCCACATTTAACAAAGATACTGCCGGATTTGCAGTCATCAAGAGAGGTCAAAGAAAGGTCGATATCAAGTTTGAAAAAGATTACGAAAGCCCACCCGTTGTCACGGCCAATCTACTCTGGGATCTGGATGAGGATGTCTTGGGGTTTGCCGACAAGATTGATGGATTTTTTATACCAAGCTCAAACTATGTTGTAACGAGACCAACAACTCAGGGATTTTCGATCATTCTTGATGAGAGGGCCCTGAGGGATCTGAGATTTTCCTGGATTGCGATCGCTGTTAAAGACGCAAAGACATTTGAGAGTGAGCGTCAACAGATTGAACCGACTTTGTTGCCAACAACCACGGTTGTTCCAACCCCAACGCCGACTGAGTCGATAAGCGAAATTAATACTCCAACATTGACACCTATACCGACATTTGAGCCGACCCAAATTCCATTTTTGACACCGACTTTAGAAGCAACATCGAGTTCACAACTTTGAAAAATTAACAGTATTTTAAAATAAATGGCCAAAAAATCATCGTTTCCTAGAATGACGTTTTCGTTATATTAAGGAGTAAGATGCTCTTCGCAGGTGTAGCCGTTGGCGTCGCTGTTTGTGCCATCCGGGCAGATCGTGTTGGACCAAATAATTCCGGTGCGGGTAGATGTGTCGAGATTAGTAACTCCAGTTAAATTTGCATTAGTAAAGTTGGCATTAGTTAAATTTGATTGGAAAAAGTTCGATGTACCTTCGGTGATGTCTGCATTTGTAAAATTTGCATTTGTCAGATTGGTTTGCTCAAAGCTCAAATCTAGTAGGGAATCCGTAAAATTGGCATTGGAAAAATCAGAGGAAGAAATAACAACGCCACTTAGAAGTTGGCTATTGGAAAAATTCGTATTGGATAAATTAGACCTTATTATGTCAAAATCCCATAATACTGAATCTGTAAAATTTGCCCCGGAAAAATTTCTATAATTAAAAGTTTCACCATGTTTACTAGTGTACCCAATTAATTGATTTGTAGTAAAGCCGCCAAATGTGTCTATTCCGTTTTGGCTCCAATCAAGTGGGGATTCGTTGCTGGCGCAGGAATCGTTTGGTCCAACTATCCTGATATTTCCGTTACTGGTCTTTACACAAGCATGGATAAAATTGGTGTTACCACCGTGGGCAATTACAAGTTTGACAATGTTAGAAACAAAAAATCCAAGAAGAAAGACAAAAATGAGAGGAAAATAGCGTTTGCCTATCGTTTTGACATTCACAATAAAATAGTAACTCATGAATAAAAAAAGTCAATAGCAAATAACGCAGAATTATCCTAATAGATCTGTAAATGTTTTTGCAGAAATTATTTTTGTCTTGCCTATTTTTTTTAGCGTAAGTAAATGTTTTTTATCACCTGTGACTAGATAATCTGCGTCTCCATCTTTTGCACATATCAGTAATTTATTATCATTTTTGTCGCGCGATAAATTTATTTGACTTGAAGTAATAGTTAACTCAGAGTCCTTTTTAATCCTGCGCAAAAGTGCCTCGCCTTCTTTTTCGGATATGATATTCTTTTCTATAAATCTTCGGAGGACCTGTTTGATCTCCAGCACGATCTCATCTTATACCAGAAGGACAAATTGTGAGTTTTCCCAAGCTGAAAAAATCGCAGATATTGTTGGACCTTTCGTCAAGAGAAAACTAATGACGATATTTGTGTCAAATACAACTCTCATTGATTTGCAGATAATGATCTCTGTACTTTTGTCACCGCTTTTATCGCTTCTACTTCTCTCATGTTAACCCTCTTTGCCGTATTTCTAATCAGCATGAAATCATCCTTACGCAGTTTTTGTTCTTTTAGATAGAAGCGGATAGCCTCGCGCAAAAGTTCCGAGCGGCTTCGAGAATCATTTTTTGCCATAGCATCAACCTCGTCCAGTAATTTTTCCGGTATGACAAAGTTTATGAGTTGAGTCTGCATAATTTATATTATATAAGGTTTATATAAGATGTCAGGGTTTAAAAACTAAACCAAACAACGATTCTGGAGTCGGCGCTAGGCTCGTCACCAGAATGACGTTTTCTTCACTAAATAATAAAAAATTCCAGGCCATCGACATTCTGGAAATCTTTTTTGTTTAGAGTAAATAGTTTTGCTCCGTTAACTAAAGTAGTTGCAGCGATTGCAGCATCAGCAAAATCAATTGTATTTTTTACATCCCGATTTATCTGACCTGCTAATTTTGCTGTCTGATAGGTATACAGCAGTATTTTTAAAGGAGCGATAACAGCGATTAGATTTTTTTCCTGCTCTATATTGCGAGTGTTTCTTCCTTGAAACAATTCTTGAACAGTTACGAGAGAAATAGCTAAATCATCCTTAGGTAGAATCTTGGATAATTTGACAAAATAAGATTCTTTTTTACCTATCGTACGCAAATGGTCAATAATAATATTCGTATCTAAAATTACCATGCTTTTTTATTTCTTAATGAGGAAGCTAGTTCAATCTTTTTTTGTTTAATCCTTATTGCTTTTTCTTCTTTAGTTTCTTTTCCCCAGGTTCCCTGGGTTTTCTTTAATATTTCGGTGTAAGATTCTTCTTTCCTGATTTTTGGAATTATTTTTTCGATCGGATAGATATAGATGCCATTATCTCTTAGAACTAAATTAAGAGGAGTGTTTTCGTTAATATAAAGCTCGTCCCTGATTTTTTTAGGGATGACAACTTGGCCTTTCTTATTTGGTTTGGTAATTATTCCTATTTTCATACTAGTAGTATTTTATTACTTTATAAGAAAAAGTCAATATGTAAAAAACAAACCAACAATCCTTTTGATTATAGTATTATGAAAATAATGGTAGAAAAGATATCAAGGATTTTAATATCTACAGTTTTTCTTATTAGTCTTTTCTTTATCAAACAATCTGCCAATGCTACAATCTCATCTTGTAGCGCGACTGTTTCTCCAACGACTGTCAATACAATCACCTCGCAGTCATATACGTTTACTTTAGGTTCTGTATCGGGCGTTCTGTGGGTGAGAGTTACCAGACCTTCGAGTAACTTTACCATAACCAGCGGATCGGGCAGTGGGTGGAACGTTTCAACCGCAGATAGTACTGCTACTTTTACTCCAGTTGGTCAATCAGCAGGATCAGCCACAATAAATGTGACAGCTACTTCGGGTAGCTCTGAGGCCTCGTCTGCCAATTGGACAGTGCAGGTGTCAGACGATGGCGGTGGAGCTTCTCCAACGACCTGTAGTGGATCACTTGGCACAGCTATCTCTGGGGCCGGCTCAGACACAACAGCTCCAGAAATTTCTGCCATTACAATATCTGAGGTGAGTACGAGCTCTGTCAAGATCACCTGGACTACGAATGAAAATGCAAATTCAGTAGTTGAATACGGGACAACAGACTCGTATGGTTCAACCAAATCTGATTCAACCTCAACCACATCACATAGCCTAACCCTTTCTGATCTTTCAGCCAACACCACCTACCATTACCAGATAAAAAGTACTGACTCTAGTAGCAATGAAGCCGCAACAGATGACGACACTTATACTACTGCAAAAGTTGGTGACCCGACGCCAACACCAAAGACAGTCACAACAACTGTAACCAAAGAAGTTACTAAAGCCGATTCCACCAATCCTGTTGTCAAGATAGATCCATTGACTGAGACGGTTTTCAAAGATTTAGCGCTAATTTCTGGTTCGGCCATAGACGATAGGGAAGTTTCTGAAATCGCTTACACACTTGACAGCGGCAAGAGCTGGAATAATGTCAAAAAAACTAAAAATCTAAATACAGCAAGCGCCGATTTTGAGATTGTCTTGACTGGTCTGAAGACGGGAGCTTATAAAATAAAAGTGCGCGCAAAAGACGCTAAAGGCAATACGGGAGAAAGTGTCGCTTTCCCATTTGAAATAGATCAAAAAGGTCCGACCGTAACTTTTTCAACCAATTTTTCAAAGCCATTTTCTCAGGCTCCAAAGATAACGGGTAAAGCCGAAGAAAAAAGTGGAGAGGCTAGTGTCGAGTATTCGGTTGACGCAGGTAAAAACTGGTTGCCAGTTGATAAGATACAGATTGCCTCAAAAGAGGCGACGCTTTTTGAGTTTACACCTGCTCTTATCGACGATGATAACTATACGATTGCGGTTCGTGGGAAGGATCGCCTGGGCAACATCGGCGATCCTGCTTTTGCAACTCTTGTCATCGATCGGCTTCCACCTTTGGTTGGAGGCATGTTAGCCTATCTTGGTGCTCAGATGTTAACGCCATCAGATGAGGAAGTTTTTTATACGACCACTCATATTGAGCACTTGCTCATTTTTTCTGCCGTTGGAGGGCCGACTAAAATTGAACTAGTTGTCAAAGAGTCAAAAACCGGACAGGAAATTTTAAAAAAATCATTGGTTAAAAATAAAGATAGCAATCTTTGGGTTATGTCACTGGTCTTTGATAAAGAAGGCGACTACGAAGTCTTTACGTTTGCGCAAGATGGAGCAGGCCAGAAGACAGATAAGAAAGTTGCTCGATTCAAAGTATATCCTAATGGGCAGGTGATTGATAAAACTGGGGTAGGCGTACAAAATGCGTCGATAAGACTTTTTGTCAAGGACTATATAACCTCTGACTTTCACCAGTGGGATGCGACTGCATACCAAGAAATAAATCCCCAGGTCACAGATGAAAATGGGAGGTACAGGCTTTTTTTACCAAGAGGAAAATATTATCTTGAGGCCAAAAAAATTGCATATAAGACTTTAAGGAGTGAAATATTTGAGGTAAAAGAGCCAGCGGCTGTTGTTTCGAATCTTAATCTTGAACCGGCACCGATGCTCAAATTGGGATTTATACAGATTCCACTACCTTATTTTAGAGCAACAAGCGCATTAGTGGATCTTTCTAACAGTCCAACACACTCCGGGGGTGTGCAAGAGAGCAAGAACTTAGACAATTTATCGGATCTTAAACTTTACTCAGAAGCTAAAAATTTTCCTCTTTTGAGCCTTCGAGGAAAGCAGACAGTTATCAGTCTATTGAATACGTGGTGGCCGCAGGTAAGCCAGCAGCTTCAGATTCTTGAACAATTTGCCAATAACAACCCTGATCGCAATGTCGTTGCTGTATTTCCTCATGAATCAGACTCCAGGGTTAGTCTTTACAAAAAGAGAGGAGGATACAAAGTGAATTTTGTGGCTGATCCTGATGGAGGACTGGCCAAGTTTTTGTCGTACGATATCGTTCCGACACATTTTTTCTTGAACAGAAGCCTTAAAGCGGAGAGGAAGTTTGTGGGTATTTTAAGTGTTGAGGAGATGGGAAAGAATGTGGTAGAGTGATATTAATATCAAATATCAAAAATCAAAATGCAAAATGACAAATCAAAATTTAAAAAGGAATTCAAAGGTAGACTTTACAACTTTATTCTAAAGCTAATAAAACTGATAGAAAATTTACCAAAAGACAGAACGTGTATGGTAGTTGGAGATCAGCTTTTAAGAAGCGGGACAAGTATTTTAGGAAATTACATTGAAGGTCAATCAGCATCAAGTAAAAAAGATTTCATAAAATATTTTGAGATAAGCCTTAAATCAGCCAATGAGTCAAAACTTTGGATTGCGATATTAAGGGATACAAATAAAATTACGAAAGATGAGGCGGAGTGGTTTTTAAATGAACTCAATGAAATAGCAAATATTTTTGGTTCTAGTATTTTAACTTTAAAAGGAAAAAAACAATTTTGATTTTTAATATGTAGTTTTGATATTTAATATTTGATTTTTGATTTTAATGCCATGTGGACACAATTTATATTACAAAACGCGCATTTTGCCTTAAATATTTTGACTTCGCTCATCTTTTTTGCCGTTGCCTGGTTGTATCTAGATGCATGGACAGTAAAAAAGCCGGGCTATCTGGCTTTTCGCGTAGTTGGCTATACACTTCTTTCGCTTTCTTTTGTTTTTCACGCGGCCTATGTCGAAAGCCCCTTACTTTCATCGGGGCTCCTTGGTGAGAGTTTGCACGAAGGGCTTTTGTTTTTGTTCAAAGCCCTGGGTTTTATCTTCATCATCATAAGCCTGATCCGAGATCCAATCCAAAAGAGGCCGGAGGAAGTTCAGAGTCAAAAGCATGGGATTGTTGCGTTTGGTCTTGTTAGTTCTGTGACAACATTGATCTATCCGATCTTGGCGTTTTTAGCCGCGTTTTTGTATATTCGAAAAGCGACGGTTGGCCTTGAACGGCATCTTAGGCCAGTTGCGACAAGCTTTTTTCTCCTATTTATCTCTGAACTTCTTTCGCTTGGCTATCTTTTACAAAATACAAGCAATATCGATTTATACCGATTGGTCGCACCGTTTGGTTTTTTGTGGTTGATCCAGCATTTATTTCTTCTTTTGTCTATTCTGACAATCCGAAAGTGGGTATTTGCCTATCTTTTTAAACGATTTGAGACCCAGCTCTTTATCATCTTCACGAGCTTTATTTTATTTATTTATCTTTTCACGACCGTAGCTTTTACTTCGCTTTTGGTCAAGAATTTGATCGATGAGGCGCTTAGGCAACTTCGTACAGATGCAAAAGTTTTGGACTTTGCCATACAAAGTAAAAAAGCCGAAGTCCTTTCTGATGCTCAAGTGGTGGCTGGAGATACAAATGTCATCGAGGCGATAAAAAAAGGCGAAAGGCCGCGTCTTTCGCAGCTGGTTGAAAAAGCAATTCTAACTAAAAAACAAAGCATACTTGATGTGGTAAACCAGAATGGTCAGGTTATGGCCCGCGGAGAGGAAAAAGATAGATACGGGGACTCGCTGTCTGATGATCTTCTGGTCAAAAGAGCGCTGAAAGGAGAGTCAGTGTCATCTGCGATAGTCAAAGAGTCTGTCGTCACTTCTGAAGTCTCGATTCGCGCCTCTGTTCCAATAAAATCAGAAAATACAATCGTTGGCGCAGTTTTGTTAGGCACTGTGCTAGATAATGCATTTTTGGACGGTGTGAAAAAAACTACAGGGCTTGAGTCTTCGCTTTATGCTGCTAACAAACTCTCCGCAACTACGCTTATTGCAACAGACGGGATAACGCGACCATTGGGTACGTCGATGGAAAAAAAAGACGTCTTAGAAAAAGTTATCAAGGGTCAGAAAGAGTATGTAGGATCTATTGACCTTCTTTCTCGGCCATACTTTGCTTCATATATACCACTCAAAGATATTGACAACAACAGTCTTGGTATGATTTTTGTTGGACGAGATCAGGCGTCGATCTTGTCGACGGCTGGAAGATCCTTGGAGCTGACATTTTTGATCTCGATTGTAATGCTTGTTGCTTCGATTATTCCCTCTTATTTTGTCTCAAAGTATCTCACTTCACAGTTAAGATAGTACGTTATGAGGTCAAAACTAAAATTAAGTTGACAAAAAGATTATCTTAAGATAACATTAGTTATATGCAAATAATATCTATTTCGACGAAAGAATTGAGAACTAAATTCCCCTCAATAAAAAAAGATTTATCAAAAGGTATTCATTTCGTACTGATTTATAGATCTAAACCTCTCGCTACCCTTGTCCCTTTTGAGAATAGAAGCCAAAAAGTGAAGTGGCCAATTGAAAAAATTGCAGGAGGTTTTTCATTTCAAAAAAAAATAAAAAAGAAAATAACCCCTGAATTCATAAATAAAATTACCGAAAATATGTATGAGTAAGTGTTTTTTAGACACTAACTTCCTTGTCTATCTTACTGATCAATCTTCTTCTTATTATTTACATACAAAACAAATGCTGCGAAATTTCGAGAAAAAAAATCTTTCTCTCTTACTTTCTCATGAAGTTATCGAAGAATTTATGTATGTCATTATGAAATTTTCTCGACTTGCAAAGGAAGATGTCTATAAAAATCTAGAAAAGGCCGTGTCTAAACTGGCTTTAATTCCTGATTTGTCTATTGTTTCAGCACCTAATGATATAAATTTTGCCAGCAAAGTTTTTCTAACTATTAAAAGGTTCAAACTCGCCCCAAATGACGGTTACATTCTATCGATTATCTTAGATAATCAAATACCTTATTTCGCCACTTTCGACAAAAAACTAATAGGAGCAGCAAAAAAACTCCATATCAAAATCGTTTCTCAACAGAACTAAGTATCCGCTCGCAAATGAATTTGCTCGAGTATAAACCCCTCTAATCCCACAGGGATTATAGGCTGCTTTGTTAGATGAGTTGCAAATCGGTATAAGACGGGTATATATTAATATTATATGTCTTTTTGGAATTACCTGGAGAAAAAATTTTCCAAACATTCAATAGAAAATAAAAAAACTACCTTGATGATATCTCCTTCAGGCCCTGCTGAGATACGATTTGGTTTCTTGAGTAGACAGGAGCTTGAAAGGGAGCTCGTTGAAAGGACGCGTGAGATTGAAAAGACAAGAAAACTTTTGGAAGAAAAGATCAAGCAGGCAGAATCTCAAAATAAAGAACTTGGAGAAAATAAAAAAGCCCTTCTGAATCTTGTTGAAGACTCTCAAACTCTCCAGGATACTCTAAAAAAAGAGAGAGATAGAGCAGGAGCAATCATCACATCAATGGGTGAAGGCCTGCTTGTGATGGATAAAGATTTTCGCATTGTCCTTATCAATCCTCCGGCAGAAAAACTCCTTGAAACAACCTCAAGAGAAGCTTTGGATCAAAAGTGGTCAGAGTTTGTCACCGCCTATAAGGGAGATGTCAAAATTCCAATAGAAGAGAGGTCGGCTTCTCGCACCATTACAAAAGGAATAACAGTCATCACCACACCCGATGATGATCACTATTACGTTGCTCGTTCAGGCAGAAAGTTCGCCATTGCGTCAATCACTACACCTCTTGTCACAGAAGGCCAAATTACAGGGGTTATCAAGGTCTTTAGAAATGTCACCCATGAAAAACAAGAAAAACAAATAATTGAAAGGACAGTTGAAGAGCGTACACGTCAGTTCAAAGCCGAACAGGCAAAACTTTCTGCCTCGATTGAGAGTTTGCCAGTTGGATTTTTCATTGTTGGTTCCCAAGGAAAAATTCTGGCCTTAAACCAAGCTGCAAAAAAAATTTTTGAGGTTGCCTCGGGTAAGATATCCTTTGATGATCTCTGCATAAAAATGGCAACAGGCGTTGATCTTAAAGCTGCGGTGACGAAATCCGTTGTAGAGAGGAGATTAATTGAATTGAAAGAAGTTGAGTTCGGAAAAAAATTTCTGCGCTTTTTATTTGCCCCAATTGTTCTGGAAAACCAGGATATCATCGGTTCGGCAGTACTTATCGTGGATATCACCGAGGAGAAAATTTTGGATCGATCAAAAGACGAGTTTTTCTCCATTGCCTCGCACGAATTGAGGACGCCCCTTACGGCAATACGGGGAAATACTTCTCTAATATTAGATTACTACAAAGATAAATTGACAGATCAAACTTTAAAGGAGATGATCGATGATATTCACGATTCAAGCATACGTCTGATACAGATAGTCAACGACTTTTTGAATGTTTCACGCTTGGAGCAAGGTCGGATACAGTTTGCACCGCAAGAATTAGATTTCTCTGCCTTAGTTCAAGAAGTATTCAAAGAGTTAGATTTAGTTGCGAGTGAAAAAAAGTTAGCCTTAAAGCTTGATGTACAGGGAGAACTTGCTAAAGTTTTTGCCGACAGAGACAGGGTAAAAGAAGTGCTAATCAATCTGATTGGTAACTCGATCAAATTCACCAATTCTGGAGGAGTCAAAGTCGTAGCTTTGAACAATGATAATCATTTAAAAATTTCGGTAATCGATACTGGTCATGGGATACCGCTCAAAAATCAGTCGCTGTTGTTTCATAAATTTCAACAAGCGCAAGAACAGATCTTGACTCGCGATTTTACCCGAGGAACGGGTCTAGGTCTTTATATTTCAAAACTCTTAATCGAGGGGATGGGTGGCAAGATTTGGCTCGAAAATACAGAGGAGGGTAAGGGCTCGACATTTTCCTTTACCCTTCCAATCGTAACTAAGTTTGCCGTGACAGCCCAACACACTCCGGGGGTGGGAAGTTCAAAACCAGTTGCAAATATATCGGCCGGGGTAGTATGATGTTATCTAAAGTATGGCAAAAATTTTGATCATAGAAGACGATCCATACGTAAGAAATCTTTATCAGCGCATATTTTCTTTCCAAAAGCACATTATCACAATTGCAGCTGATGGCCCAGAGGGGTTAGAGGCGGCAAAAAGGGATAAACCAAACCTTATCCTTTTGGATATCATGATGCCCAAGATGAACGGGCTTGAAGTTTTAGCCAAGCTTAAGGAAGATGAGACTACTAAATCAATCACAGTATTGATGCTCACCAATTTTGGCGAGGAGAAAATTGTATCGGAGGCGATAGCCAACGGAGCAGAAGGAGTCTTAATCAAATCAGATTTTGCACCAGATAAATTAGTAGCAGAAGTTGAAAAGTATATCAAATAATGGCTAAGATTCTAATAATAGAGGACGATCCGTTGATGTCGCGGATGTATCAGAAGATATTTACCTTGGAAGGATATGAGGTTGATGTTGCGGTCGATGGTTATGAGGGTTTGGAAAAAACAAGAGCAGCTAAGCCAACCGTTATTCTTCTTGATATCATGATGCCGAAGTTAAACGGCATCCAGGTACTTGAAAAGCTTAAAATAGATCCGGCGACAAAGGCCATCCCGGTAATCATACTTACCAATTTGGCCGGGACGCGCGACGCAGAAAATGCGATGTTAAAGGGAGCGGTGAAATATATCATCAAAAGCGAGTATGAACCAAAACAGATTGTCTCAATGGTAAAAGAGATTTTGGCTGGCTATACAAGAGATCAAGCTCCCCCAACCGGTTCACCAACAACAGCCTAGTCTATGAAACTGATTGGAAAATTAAAAAATAAGTATCTAATTGGAGCGGTTTTATTTATCATAGCTTTGATTCCCTCAATTTTTTTTTATACACGATATAGAAATGCCCAAAAGCTTTTACAAAATCCTCAAGCTTTGACAAATAAACAGACAAAAGAGCTCATCCTAGAGATTGGAAAATTGATAAATCTACCCAGAGAAGATGCAACTGTCGCAACTGTGACGGATAAGGAAAGACTCAAAGATCAGCCATTTTTTAAAGACGCAGAAAACGGCGATAGAGTATTGATCTATTCTAAGTCGCGTAAAGCAATTTTATACAGGCCATCGATACATAAGATTATTGAGGTTTCATCTTTAGCAATAGGGACTAGTAGTGGGCAGGTTGTCCAATCGCCAACACCATCTATATTTCCTTTTAAATAAAATCCTATGTTTTTACTAAAAAAATATCTTACAACAAAGCTTGATCTATCGACGTCAATCGCACTCATTGCTGTATTTTTTTTATTGTTTTCTTTGCCTTTCTCTTTAAATTTTTTTCGCAAAGAAGAGGAGGTCAGTAAATTCGACATAGTACGAGCAGAAGGAGCGAAAGCCAGTCTCACTCTTTCCGCCTCGCCGGCCCAAACTATCGATGTTCCTTTTGACATGTTGATTTTATTGAACACTGATGGGAGAGCAATAAAGAAAGTTGATGTTGTAGTTGATTATGATCCAAGTTACTTGAATCTCGTCGACGTTATTCCCATTGCCAACTTTACAACAACTCTTAAAACCTTTATGCCGACTAAAGGCGATGATAGTTTTGACAAAGAAAAAGTAATTTCGGAGACAAAAAAACTAAATAAGATAACATTTTCTGTATCGACTTTAGAACAATTTAACGGTACTACGCAATTAGCTATTTTAAGATTTAAACCTATTAAAGTTGGCAATACGAACGTGAGTTTTGCTTTTACTCCTGGGGCACTTGGCGATACTAATATTCTTACTCATGGGGCTGATTCTTTTGATCTGCTTCACGACACTTCACAGCTGACAAATGCAAATATTTCCGTCTTAGCAAAATAATTCTCTTGACATTCGTTTAACTTTATATTAGCTTGAGGTAATCGATGTCATTTTTTGATCAAAAAATTGTCATGCCACCTCTTAGAAAATATTTAAAGAAGAGGTTTGATTTATCAACCTCTTTTGCAATTATTACCGTGGTTACAATGCTCGTTTCGATTCCTTTATTATTAAGCTTTGTCCAAAGAGGAAAAGATCTCAGTAGGCCAGATCTAGTAAGAGCAGCAGTCGGTCAGCACTCCTCGCTAACTCTGTCTATCACAGCCAATCAGCAACTTAATACCCCATTTGATGCTATTATTCTTTTGAATACAGACTCTGCATTAATTAGGGGAGTGGATATCGTTATAGATTATGACCCATCCATTCTTGAATTTCAGAACGTTACCCCCATTTCCCACACGACAACCACGCTTAAAACTTTTCTCCCCATAAAATCTGATGGGACCTTTGATGCAACAAAGATTATAGCCGATGCCAAGGATACCAAACAGATCAAATTTTCAAGCGTCACCTTTGATTCTCAAACCAAAACCACCACGTCTCCTTTTAACGGACTGGCTCAACTGGCCATCCTTAAGTTTAAGCCAGTCAAACTCGGTACCACAATTGTTTCATTCAATTCGACCTTTCCCTCAACAACAGATACCAATATTGTTGCAGCCTCAAACCCACCGTATGATCTTTTGATTCAACACGGTCAACTCATCAGTGCTTCAGTGACTATTCTTAGCCCAACAGCTACTCCAACCAGTACTCCGATTCCAACGTTAACAAAAGTCCCTGAGCCAACAACCGTTCCTTCACCAACTCTACAGCCTACACCAACGTCAAGTGTAGAATCTCAAAATCTTCTTACAGATCCTGGTTTTGAAAATAATGGTGCTGGATGGCAAAAGACAACCTTTGGCGGAAGATCAATAGTGTCAACTCAAGCTCACAGTGGGACAAAATCTCAACAACATATCACGCATGCCCAATATCCCCGTGAAGTCTATCAGGACGTCTCTATAACTTCAGGTCTAGAGTATGCTTTCTCTGGCTGGATAAAAACAAATAATATATCTGGAGGTTCCTTGATCTCTGTTCAATGGCTAACCGAGGCTGTTGCGCTATCTCAATCTCCCTCAGAATCTCAATTAGTAAGAGAAGATATCATTGGTACTGTCACCGGTTCGACAAACTGGTCGAACCTGGCAAAAGGTTTGCTGGCTCCTGCTGATTCACGTATTGCCCGATTCAGGCTCTATAGCAAAACTCAAGATACAGAAGGTGCGGCTTGGTTTGATGATCTGTCAATTATTAAAAGATAAGCTATGAAACGAATTAAAATTATTACACTATTTCTTCTCTCTTTTATCCTATCGGTTGTTTTTTTGAGCCTTGCTCCAATTTCTTGGGCTGCTGGGACAATCACGGTTAACCCGTCGATTAGGTATCAAACGATGACGGGGTGGGAGGCGACGGGACAAGTTGGTCAGACTGCTTTCT
>CAYSQE010000020.1:0-11058 GCA_964433155.1 uncultured Gammaproteobacteria bacterium
CGGTTTGGCACCTCGATGTCGGCTCATCGCATCCTGGGGGTGAAGAAGCTCCCAATGGTCGGGCTGTTCGCCCGTTAAAGCGGTACGCGAGCTGGGTTCAGAACGTCGTGAGACAGTTCGGACTCTATCCGGTGTAGGCGATTTGAATTTTGAGGAGGCTTTTCCACAGTACGAGAGGACCTGGAAGAGGAGATCCCTGGTGTACCGGTTGTCCCAAAAGGGCATCGCCGGGTAGCTATATCTCTACTCGATAAACACTGAATGCATATCAAGTGTAAAGCGAACTCCAAGATTAAAATTCATTATTAGCTTCCCTGAAGATTACAGGGTTATAGGCGTTAGGTGTAAGTCTCGTAAGGGATTTAGCCAAGACGTACTAAGTAGCAATCTCCCATCTTTTTTATTAGTCAGTCTGTAGTGTAAAATGTATTTGTGATTATTCTCTCAATAGATTCTGGTCTAGAAAAGACAGGATATTCTATATTTGAGAACCGAGATAAGAAGAATAAATATATTACTTCAGGTCTAATTGAAACTAGTAAGGAAAAAAGATATGAGAAAAGATTTCACGAAATCTATCTTAAATTAAACAACGTCATAAAAGATCATGATCCCAAGAAAATCATTCTTGAGCGCCTTTTCTTCTTTCGAAATCAAAAAACAGCCATAAGTGTTGGGCAAACTCAAGGACTGGTTATATTATTAGCCGCGCAAAATAATATTGAAATCGAGTATTTGACACCACTTCAGGTGAAACATGCTGTTACTGGCGATGGCCAGGCAGATAAGAAATCTGTTAGAAAAATGATCGAATTGACACTCAAAATTGATAAAAAAATTAAGGAAGATGATGAGATTGATGCAATTGCGTGTGGACTTGCGTATTGTTATCTTTACAGATAAGTTGTACAATAAATTATGACGCCAGTAATACTCATCGTTTTAGATGGTTTTGGTATTGCGCCTCCCGGCCCTGGCAATTCAATATACTTAGCAAACCCAACCAATATCAACTCCTACCTTTATAGCTATCCCAATACTACCTTAAAGTCATCCGGTCAAGCCGTCGGATTACCAGCTGGAGAAGTGGGTAATACAGAAGTTGGCCATCTAAATTTAGGTGCAGGTAGAATTGTTTATCAAGATCTCCCGAGAATAAACATGGCGATAGCTGATGGGACTTTTTACAAAAACCAGGTTTTTTTAGATGCAGTAAATCATGTCAAAAAAAATAAAAGCAAGCTCCATCTACTTGGCCTTGTTGGAGAAGGCAATGTACACTCAAGCATCGAACATTTATACGCACTCCTTTATTTAATGAAGGAGAAGGGACTGGATAAAGTCTTTCTACATATTATTACTGACGGGAGGGACTCATCTCCCAAATCAGCTTTAGAAGCTGTAAAACGTCTACAGGAAAAATTAGATAGCCTACATGTTGGCATAATGAGTTCTGTAATGGGAAGATACTATGCAATGGATAGGGATATGCGTTGGGAAAGGACTGAAAAGGCATATAACTGCTTAGCCAAAGGATCGGGTAATAAGTCTAAGTCAATATTTGAGACGATAGAATTATCCTATAAGCAAGAGAAAACTGACGAATTTATTGAACCAACCATGATAGTTGACTCAAACGGCAGACTAATCGCTCCTATAGGAGAAAACGATGCTGTAATTTTTTTTAACTACCGGATCGATAGACCGCGTCAACTTACTAAGGCATTTGTGCTTGAAAATTTTGAACGTGATGCAAATAAGGTAACATCATTTGATCCGTATGCAATTAAATATTACAAAACACACCTTCCTAAAGAACCTATAGTGAATCCACCATTTAAGCGAGGCTCTAAAATTAAAAACCTTTCTTTTGTCTCAATTACAGAGTACGAAAAAAAACTTCCAACAGGAGTTGCTTTTCCTCCGGTTCATGTTCACACCCCTTTAGGAAAAGTTTTATCGGACGCCGGATTTACACAATTGCGTATGTCTGAATCGGAAAAAGAACGTTTTGTGACATTTTATTTTAATGGCCAAAATGAAATGTCGTTTACCGGTGAGGAAAGACTCATAGTGCCCTCGCCTAAGGTGCCAACCTACGATTTTAAACCAGAGATGTCTGCCTTTCAACTTTCGAGCCTTTTGCTCGAAAAAATGCAGGAAAAGAAATACCATTTCATATTAATAAATTTCGCGAATCCAGATATGGTTGGGCATACTGGTAATATTGAGGCAACAGTGAAAGCTATCAAAACAATAGACGAATGTCTAGGTAGGATAGTTCGTGAAAGTTTGAATCTGAATTATAGCGTTATAATTACTGCAGATCACGGTAACGCTGAACAAAAAATTAATCCACAGACTGGTGAAATTTCAACTGAGCATACAAGTAATCCCGTACCATTTATCACTATAAATAATAAATATCAAGGAAGATTTATCAAACTTCAATCAGGAATTCTGGCAGATGTTGCACCCACAATTCTTAATTTACTCGAGCTTCCCAAGCCAGCTGAGATGACGGGGAGAAATTTATTAGAGGAAATTCGCTAGTTGGCTCCAATTTTGGCAAGATTTCTTGAGGCATAGATCGCCCCTTTTTCCATAGCTTTTTCAATATTTTTTGATTTATGAAATTCAGCAATAAATCCGGCAGTATATGCATCTCCTGCTCCGGTCGTGTCGACAATCTTCTCGACTGCAACCGCCTTCTGGTGAAAAACTTTGTCATTTGCATAACCATAACTGCCCTTTTTACCCTCGGTAATGATCACAACCTTCTCATTTAATTCTGGAATATACCAGTTGACGACGTTTTCAGAAAAATGGAGGTCTTTATATTGGGCCTTCACAAGTTCGGCAAATTCATGACCGTTTTGGATAATAATATCAGCAAATTTTAAAATGCCTATTAAGTCTTTTTTGCTTCTGCGACAGTCTTTCACACCAAAGTTAACAACCACGATAACAGAATGGTTTTTATAAAGTTTTAGTAGCTGTTCACGCTCACTTAAGGAAACATCGGCAAGATTGCCTAGATAGACAATTCGAGTATCCATGTATCTATTCATAGACTCTCCTCTTTTTAGTATATGCTGATGTGGAGTAGAATAATGAACGATTGACCTTTCGCCATTGGGAGTTAATAGGATTGATGATAGATTAATATAGTTTTCCTCCAAGTCACAAAGTTTAGTTGAAACTTTGTAGTTTGCTAGTTCGTCCATAATGTATGGTTTAAATGGATTTTTTCCTATCTTTCCTAAAACTGCAGTTCTTAATCCATGTTTGGAAGCTCCTATGGCAACGTTAGCGCCTCCACCACCGACAGCAGTATAAAAATTATCAGCAAAATATTTTCCACCGATCGCAAGTTGAAATCTTTGATCCCTAAAAGTAAGCGATTTACCTTTAAAAAAAAGGTCAATACTGATGTTGCCGATTGAAATAAGATCATACATGTTAACTCAATTCTAATTTTTTAATTTTCAATTTACAATCAATTTTAAATTTCAAATTCTAAATTAAAAATTGCGCTAATCTCTACTAATCTGTTTTGTTTTGTATTCTTCTACTCCTTTTTTAATTTCTGGAAACTCGTCGACCTGATATTTATTTAGGAAATACTTAACTGCTTTCTTCGATTTATCGATTAATTCAAAGTCTGACATCGAGGCAATTTTTAGGTTAATATATCCATGTTGGCGCGTACCAAAAATTTCACCCGGGCCTCTTCGCTTAAAATCATACTCAGCAATCTCAACCCCGCTTTGCTTTTTTGAAAAAAATTTCAAGCGTTCGATAACTTTCCCATCCGATGACTCGGTATACAAAAGGCAGTATGACTGTTTATCCCCGCGACCTACACGACCTCGTAGTTGATGAAGCTGAGCAAGACCAAATCTCTCTGAGGCTTCGATAATCATGATAGTTGCATTCGATATATCAATTCCTACCTCAACCACCGAGGTTGAGACCAATATATCGACTTTTTTATCTTTAAAATGCTGCATTATAATATCCTTTTCCTTAGACTTTAATTTTCCGTGTAACAAGCCAAGTTTGAACTCCGGGAAAACTTCATTTTTTAAACGCTCGAACTCTTTGGCTGCTGCTTTTACAGATTTCATCGTCTCTATTTCAGACTCCTCAATTAATGGACAGATGATAAATACCTGATCTCCATTGATTTTTATCTGTTTTTTTATCCATGTATAACCTGACTCTCGCTTTTCTTTGGGTACAAGAAAAGTTTTAATTGGCAGTCTGCCAATGGGCATTTCGTCAATCACCGATAAATCAAGTTCACCATATAAAGTCAAGGCAACGGTGCGCGGAATAGGTGTAGCAGTCATAGTCAAAAGATGAGGGTTGATGCCTTTGCCTTTAAGTTTTGCTCGTTGAGCCACACCAAAGCGGTGCTGCTCATCGATTACTGCAAAACCAACTCTCTCAAAGTTCAGTTTTTGAACAATAAGCGCATGTGTACCTATAACAATATCAAAGTTAGTAGTCCTAGCCTTACCATCTTTGCTCGATCGAGCAGAGTTGGTAAGTTGTTTTTTAGAACTTGTGTGTAGCGCAATCTTAACTGGATAATCTTTAAATAGCTGCATAATTGTTTGATAGTGTTGAAAAGCAAGTATTTCAGTTGGAGCCATAAAAAGTGATTGAAGTCCGTTTAAGTATGCTAGATAACATGCTATTGCAGCAACCACAGTTTTTCCCGATCCTACATCACCTTCCAAAAAGCGATTCATCGGCCTAACCTTTCTTAGATCAGCAATAATTTCATTAATGACTCTTTTTTGTGCAACAGTAAGTTCAAATGGAAGATTATGTATAAATTCACCTATCTCTTGTTGATGTTCTTTTATTTTAAAGGCATTTGTTACGTGTTCCTTATCCCACTCATTGCGAACAAGTCGTGCAGAAAGTTGGATAACAAAAAGTTCTTCAAAAGCTAGACGCTGTCGTGCTTTTTTTGCGAGTAAAAAATCCGAAGGAAAGTGAATATTTTTGTAAGCGTCAAATCTATCAATTAGATTATTGTATGAGGCTATCTCTGGTGGAAAAAAAGCTTCGCTACGACTTTTCGTGCGATCGGCGTAAAAGTCGTTAATAAGATAAAAAATTTTCTCGCGGATTAGTTTTGTCGATAATCCATTTTTCTCTGAATAGATTGGTACCAACCGGCCAGTATGAATCGTTTCGCAATCAAGATCCTTGAGAATTTCGAATTCTTTTGGCTCAAGAGTAGCACTGTGTAAATATCCTTTTGCTTCAACGGCGAGCGCAATAAATAAGCCGCGTTGAAGTATACGTATAAGATACGGTTGGTTAAACCAAACCACCTTAATCTTGCCAGTTTTGTCCTCAATTTCAACCTTCTGGAGAGTCAGTCCTTTTCTTGTATAAACATTTTGAGACTTAAGCACCGTTCCTTTTATTGTCACCACTTCGCCAATTTGGATTTTACTGATTGACGAAATGATAGAATAATCTTCATAACGAAAGGGAAAGTAGTTTAAGAGATCGAAATAGGTATTGATGCCGACTGATTTAAGGCGACTAACTGTAATAGAGCTTGTTAAAGGAAGGTTTTCTGTCGGCGTATCTAAATTCATATGGTTACCTCACAAAAAGCAATGGTGCAAGCGATGAAAGTATAAGAATTATTGATGAGATGACTATTATGACTTTCCAAACCGATTCTTTTTTAATTTTTATTTTTTTAAACAGTTTCATAGTTATATTTTACATGGTAATATGAAACTATTGAGGGTAATTGTATGAATAAAAGCTTTACTCTGATAGAAATTATGATTGTAGTCGTTATCATAGGTATCTTAGTAGGTGGTGTAGCATTCTCTTACAAGAGTACTCTTGATCAGTCTCGATATGTTAAAGCCCTGCAAGACATGAAGGATATCGCCAACTCCGCCAGACTATATTTTCAAGCCAATGGCAACTATCCTGATGATATGCATCCAACAGATTCGGTTGCTGATTTTGATGCATATCCAACCTATCTTAAAAGTTGGCCAACACCTCCGTGCCCAAATATGGTCTATGATTGGGAAAATTGGAATCTGATACCTCCTCAAACACTTGATTCCGATGAAATTTTACGTGTAACCTTACGAAAAAATAATCCACCAACTTATACAGTTATATTTTTCTACTGTCTGGAAACGCAAGGTGTTAACTGCAATGGGTCCTGGCCAGGGCAAGATATGCGAACAGTTGCTCCAAAAACGCTTCAATGCAATTAATAGTTCTTACTCTTGACAATAGATTAGAAAAACCTACAATGGTATTATGAAGCGAATGAAATCCGGCTTTAGTCTCCTTGAAATTTTAGTTGTAATCGGAATTATCGGTAGCCTTGTTTCGTTCCTTACGGTTTCTTACACCAATTCGCAAAAAAGAGCTAGAAATGCTCGGATACAGGCAGATCTTAAGGCATTAGCCGATGCGCTAGATGTTATGTCTGCAGATACAGGAGTAATACCTGTTGCAGGTCCGGCAAAAGGCCCTATTGATCCGTGTACGCAGGATCCAGAAGTTGCTTTAGATTGGTGTGATGCAGGATTACAGTGTACTGATGGTAATTATACTAATTGGAAAGGACCATACATGAATATAATCCCAAAAAATCCTTGGGGTAATTCATATATCTTTGACCCAGATTATACCTGTTACACCAATATTCCAGGATGTGAGGGTGTTGCAGATGGAACACAAGTAAGAGCTCTTCATTCGTATGGGCCAAATGGAGCGATAAATAATTACACGAATGCTGATAATGTTGTGCGAGTGCTTTGTCAATAATATCTTCGTCAACTGGGTTTACTACTGTGCTATACTAAATGCATGTATGTATCAAGACAAACTCAATTTCGTAAACGATATCTTAAACAAAAGATTATAACTTACGGAATTTTTGGCCTTATCGGTTTTGTTTTATTATCATTTCTCTTATCTTTCGTACTCTTTACTTGGTATGCAAGAAGTCTTCCTTCACCGGGAAAACTTTCTCAGGTTACAGGCAGCTCGACTGTTTTTTATGATCGTGAAGAAAAGGTACTTTTTGATATGTATAAGGATAAAAATAGAGTTCCGATTTCTTTAGCGAACGTCTCCGATCACCTCAAAAATGCAACGGTTGCCATAGAGGATAAAAATTTTTATAAACATAAGGGTATATCAGAAACAGGCATAATCCGCTCTTTTATAAACATCCTCCTAGGTAGAGGACTTCAAGGTGGGTCTACAATTACTCAGCAGCTCATCAAAAATGCGCTCTTGACTTCTCAAAGGAATATCCCAAGAAAAATAAAGGAAATAATATTGGCTTTTGAGGTTGAGCGAAAGTATAGCAAAGATGAAATTCTTGAAATGTACCTAAATGAGGCTCCCTATGGTGGTAGTTTTTGGGGTGTGGGATCAGCGGCCAAAGGTTATTTTGGCAAAGAACCCAAAGATTTGAATTTACTAGAGTCTGCTATATTGGCAGGCCTGCCGCAAAGCCCAAGCATATACTCTCCATATATAGGCAAAAATGATGCCTGGCGCCAAAGAACCAAGGATGTATTGAGGAGAATGAGAGAAGACAAATATATATCAAAAGCGCAAGAACTAAATACGCTTCAAGATCTTGAAAGATACAAGTTTTCATCACAAAAGCTTGCGATAGAAGCACCACACTTTGTTTTTTATGTCAGAGACCAGATTGAGAAAGCTTACGGAACCAAACTCTTGGATCAAGGCGTAAATATCAAGACTACCTTATCATTAAAAACGCAAAAACAAACAGAGAAAATCGTAAAAAGCGAGTTGGAAAAGCTGAAAGGATTAAATCTCACCAACAGTGCTGTGGTTGTTTTGGACTCGGAGACTGGCGAGATACTAGCAATGGTCGGATCGTATGATTTTAACGATGAAAAATTTGGTAAATTCAATGCCACCTTGGGTCTTCGTCAGCCTGGATCGGCAATAAAACCGATAACCTATGCATTGGCTTTTGAGAAGGGCTATACACCTTCAACGTTACTTATGGATGTCAAGACAACTTTTCCCCAACAAGGACAGGAGGATTATGTACCGGTCAACTATGATGGTAAATACCGTGGCCCAATTCAGCTAAGATTTGCTCTGGGAAACTCGATTAACATCGCGGCTGTAAAACTATTGGCAATGGTCGGAATCAAGGATTTTTTACAAAAGGCTGCCGATATGGGGCTGGTTACACTTACTCCGACTGAAGCAAATTTGCGTAGATTTGGCTTATCGCTTACTTTGGGTGGAGGAGAGACAACGTTATTGGACTTAACTAATGCTTTTTCTGTCTTTGCAAGAGGGGGCACGAGTGTCGAGCCCACCTCACTTCTTGAAATTACCGATCATAAGGGTAAATCCATTTACAAAAGCGTTAAAGTAAAAAAAAGAAGTGTTTTGTCAGCGGATGCGGCTTTTCTTATTTCGCATATTTTATCCGATAATAATGCACGCATTGACGTGTTTGGCGCAAATTCTTACCTAAATATCCCCGGCAAGACTGTCGCAGTCAAAACCGGAACTACAAACGATAAGCGCGATAACTGGGCTGTTGGTTACACAAAGGACATAACGGTTGGTATATGGTCGGGTAATAATGACAACTCTCCCATGAATCCTAAAGTAGCCTCAGGAGCTACTGGAGCTTCACAGATTTTTTATCGTCTGATGATCGAGCTTTTAAAGGATTATAGAGATGGGATTTTAGAAAAGCCTGATAAAGTAAAGGCTATCACAATTGATTCCTATTTGGGTGGCCTACCTCGTGAGGGCTATCAAACTCGTTCGGAGTATTTCATCGGGGGAACAGAACCAAATGATATCTCCTCTTACTATAAGAAATTAAAAATATCGAAATCTACTGGAAAGTTGGCAAATGATGTTGAAATTAAGACCGGAAATTATGATGAAAAAGACTTTATTGTTATTAGCGAAAATGATCCAGTCTCTGCCGATGGCAAAAACCGTTGGCAAGAGGCGATTGATGTCTGGTCGCGCGAGCAAAAAGACGACAAGTATCACCCACCAACGGAAACTTCAGACGCCTCCTCGGACGTTGTTGTCGTCCAGATCAGATCACCTTCAGATAAGGCTACAATGAATTCTAACAATGTACAGATACAGGGGAAAGTCGCAAGTATCGTTCCCATCAAGACGACAAAGATCTATATCAACGGTTCTGAAGTGCGCACCTTGGACGGCAATATCAGCGAGTTTAATGAATCATTCAATCTGACCGATGGAGTCTATGAAATAAGGGTCCGTTCGTGGAATGAAAAAGATAAAGATGGCGACTCAATTGTAAAAATAGGTGTAAACAAACCTTGGGATACACAGCCAACAACAACATCTACGCCTACCCCAACCCCATAACTATTTTCTCAAGCTCCTTTTTCGCTTCTTCCTCTGTGATATTTCTATCGCCAGCTGCAAAATATAGGCGAAGTGTGATTTTGTTTTTAAAAGTATCTATTAGCTCAATTTTTTGCAAAAGTGGAGAAGTTTTAAATGCATTTTCTTTGATTTTTGCATAAGGCCAATGAGGACTTTGAACGAGAGTATGATCGAGTTTGATTAACGCATAGGGATTGATAGCATGATACATGCCAAGTGGTTTAGCATACTCCATAAGGTTAGTTAGGTTAAATATGGCTACAAAAACATTTGATTTAAGTTCATATCGTATCTGGCGTTTTTTTGCAATCTGACCATATTTAACTAGGTAATCAGACCCGATATTTATTTGCGCCTGTGTGTGTGGTTGAAGCGATCGATAGTCTCCTTTTGTCGAATTAGTCATATAAGTCAAATTTGTGATATTTAATTCATCTAAAAGCGAATCTATTATCCCCTTAAGATCTTCAAGCGAAGTATTTACTACAATCCCAAGCTTATATGATTCATTAGGCAAATCATTAGGTATCTTTATATACGTTTTGGCTATCTCAAAAAATTTGAGAACTTCGGCCTTGCCTTCATTATTTTTTATATTCATAATCAGCGAAGGCAGAAGATGGGTACGCATATATCTAATCTCCTCAGAAAAGGTATTTTTTAACTCAAGATGATCAGCAATTTTCAAATCTGCTTTATCAATAAGATCTTTAGATACCATCGAATAGTTCATTACCTCATGTAGACCAAGATCTTTGAGAAAATGTTTTATTTTCGCTTGAAGTTCGAAAAGTAGCTCAATATCTGTTGGCTGCCTAACATAAACTGTTGGTTGAATATTATTTGGAAGATTATGATAACCGTATATTCGTGCTACCTCTTCAATTAAATCCTCTTTAACTGAAACGTCACTGCTTCTGTATGATGGAACATCAAACAATAACATTTTTGCGATACCGTGATCAGAGCGGTAGTGAAAACCGAGGCTGGTGAGAATCTCAATAACCTGGTTTAGTTTTACTGGGACGCCAATGATTCTTTGAATATCTTCAATTGAAAGCGAAATAGTTTTTGCTTTGTCTGGTCTAGGATAAAGGTCAATAATCTTACTAATTGATTTTGCTGAAGCGGTTTTCTCTAATAGTTCTATACCTCGAAGTAGAGCATTATAACCAAGCTCTGAATCTGGACTTTTTTCATTATAAGAAGCAGCCAAAGAACGTATCCCATGGGTCATTGAAGCCTGGCGAATCAACTGAGGATTTATATTATCGATAAAAAAAATTATTCGTTTTGTAGATCTGGTAACAACACTATTTTCTGTGCCCATGATACTTGGTAAATCGACGATTCTTCCTGTTCCGTCATCTATGACAACTTCATTTCCCTCTAGATCATATTTTTTTCCGTCTAACGTTATAAGTTCCTCGTCTTTTTGGGCCTTTCGAAATACAAACGTCCTGGTCTTTATTCGATCATAGTCAAACACGTGAGTCGGATGGCCGATTTCTAGCATTACATAGTTAGTTATATCCACAAGATTATTAAGCGATCGAATTCCAGCAAGCTCGAGCCTTTGTTTGATGTATTGTGGCGATGGCCCAA
>CAYSQE010000021.1:0-5605 GCA_964433155.1 uncultured Gammaproteobacteria bacterium
AATCTACCAACCTTTTTTAGGTAAAAACGAGACCGTTTTTGAACGGTATGGTATGAGACCGTTTTTGAACGGTATGGTATGAGTGTGGGGTGACTGACGGGATTTGAACCCGCAACATTCGCCTCCACAGGGCGACGCTCTACCGTTGAGCTACAGCCACCTACCACTGGTTCATATTTTAACAATTCTTCATTGAAAATTCACTTAATGTTTGTTATTCTGTCTACACCATGGACATAAAATACTTCGGCCATTCTTCGTTTTTTATAAAATCGAAAGATGCGAAGCTGGTCACTGATCCTTTTGATACCCAGATGGTCGGGATAAAATTTCCAAAAATTGAAGCAGATATTGTCACCATCTCTCATCACCATCTCGATCACGATCGAGCAGAGTTGGTAACCGGCGACAGATTGGTGATCGATATGGCCGGTGAATATGAAAAAAAAGGAATGAGGGTTATGGGTTATCAAACCTATCACGACAAGAAAAAAGGAGCAGAAAGAGGAGAAAATATCGTTTATAAAATTGAGGGGGATGGGATATCTGTTTTGCACTGTGGAGATTTAGGTTTAGTTTTAGAAGACTCGTTTGTCGATCAACTTGGTGAAGTTGATGTGCTTTTAGTCCCAGTTGGCGGATTTTTCACCATAGATTCAACTGAGGCGGTCGAGCTCGTCAAAAAAATTGAACCCTCAATTGTGATTCCGATGCACTATAATCATGCCAAATTAAACCAACAAAATTTTGCTAAAATTGCGCCTCTTGGGGAATTTTTAAAAAAAATCGGGGTCGAAGGAGTGGTTCCAACTCCCAAATTGACGATAAAAAAAGAAGAACTGCAGGAAGAGATGAAGGTGGTAGTGATGGAAATCTCAAGTTGAAAGTTAATGGTTGAAGGGTTACGAAGCCGGTATTGTTTAGAGGAGAGGTTCAGGGTCTTTGAATTTTAAAAAACACCAAACATAACCAACTCACCAAACGAGCTTCATAACCTGTTAACACTTAACTAAATTCAATGGCACTATCTGATGCGATGAAGGTTCCTCCTCACGATGTTGAAGCTGAAAAGTCCGTACTTGGCGCGGTGATGATCGATCCATCGGCGATCAGTATAGTCGCAGAATTTTTAAAATCCGAGCATTTCTATCTAGCCGAACATCAAGCGATCTACTCCTGCATGCTTACCTTATTTGAAAAACAGCAACCAGTAGATTTAGTCACCTTGACCGATCAACTCAAACAGGACGGATCGTTAAAGAAGATTGGGGGGAAAACCTACATTTCAGATCTCATAAATACTGTACCTACATCTGCATATGTCGAGCATTATGCACGCATTATTGTCGGGCATTATGTCAAAAGAAAATTGATCGAACTTTCTTCTCGTATGACTGAAAAAGCCTTTGATGAAAAAGGCGATGTAAAAAAGCTTCTAGATCAGGTCGAGGTTGAGATTTTCGCACTGTCCCAGTCGCACCTCCATCAAGATTTTATCGAACTCAAGGAAATTTTAGCCGAGAGTTTTGAGAGGCTTGAGGAGGTTATGAAAAAAGGCACGCATCTTAGAGGAGTTCCCTCAGGATTTGCCGATCTAGACTCCAAGCTAGCTGGTATGCAGGATTCGAATCTGCTCATCTTAGCAGCTCGACCCGGCATTGGAAAGACCACATTGGCTCTCAACATTGCTCTTCATGTCGCCACAAAAGAAAAAATTCCTGTTGGGTTTTTTTCACTCGAGATGAGCAAAGAAGAGCTGGTCGATAGACTTTTGGTTGGACAAGCTGATATCGACGCGTGGAGGCTAAAAACAGGTCGGCTGTCTGACGAAGATTATAAAAAATTGACTGAGGCGATGGGTGAGTTGTCTGAGGCTCCGATATTTATAGACGATACACCAGGAGCTTCAGTTTTAGAGATGAGGACAAAGGCGAGAAAGCTCAAGGTAGAGAAAAATATCAAGATGGTCATCGTGGACTATCTGCAGCTTGCCGACTCTGGTCGCCGCTTTGACAATCGAGTCCAGGAGGTCTCATTTATCTCCCAAGGCCTAAAAAACTTAGCCCGTGAACTCAAGATTCCAGTTCTTGCGATATCACAGCTTTCTCGCGCGGTCGAACAAAGGGGCACTCGAAAGCCGCAACTTGCAGATCTTAGAGAATCAGGAGCGATAGAGCAAGACGCGGATGTGGTCATGTTTTTGTATTATGAGGAGGAGAGTGAAGATCTTCTTGATCAAAACAAAAGGTTGATAAAGTTGTATATAGCTAAACACCGCAACGGCCCAATCGGAGAGATGGATCTTATGTTTAGGGGAGATAGGGTAAAGTTTTATGGGGTGGAAAAGTAAATCAGAAAGCCATCTAAAGGATGGCAAAAATCTCATATTTTATACCGCTTGAGTAGGAGGGAGTTTAAGACTACAGAAATAGAACTTGTGGCCATGGCGACTGAGGCAAAAATCGGATTTAAGAGAATCTTAAAGAAAGGGTAGAGGAGACCCATGGCAACGGGAATAAGAATGATGTTATAACCAAAGGCCCAGAAAAGGTTTAGTTTAATAGTCTGCATGGTTTTTTTGGAAAGTCCAATCGCTTTGGCTACTGATCTTAGGTCTTTGTTGACAAGCGTGATATCTGCGGCTTCAATTGCCACATCTGTACCAGTTCCCATTGCAATACCAACATCGGAAGCAGCCAAAGCTGGGGCATCGTTAATACCGTCTCCCACCATTGCCACCTTTTTACCCTCTGCCTGGATTTTACGCACCTCTGCCTCTTTTTGATCGGGCAAAACCTCAGCTAAAATTCTTTGTATGCCAAGTTGTTCTGCTATGGCTTGCCCAGTTTTTCTATTGTCTCCTGTTATCATCGCAACTTCTACTCCCAGCTCTTCAAGGGCTTTTACCCCCTCTATGGCTGAATCTTTAATAGTATCGAGGATTCCAATAAGAGCAACATTTTTCCCATCGATGCCAACAAAGGCTAATGTCTTTCCTTCCGAAGTAAGTTGGTCGGCAAGTTTGTCAAGTTCAGCACACCTCATTACTCTCTCTTTTTCCATAAACTTTCTTGTTCCCATTACAATTTTCTTTCCGTCAATTACACCAAGGACTCCGAAGCCCGCAGCAGCTTTAAATTCTTTAACAGGGAGTTTTTTAGCTTTATTGTTTTTTCCGAATTCGACGATTGCCTCAGAAAGTGAATGTTCAGACCCTCGCTCCAAAGAGGTGACAAGGCTTATGATATAAGTTCTCAAATCTAATCCAACCGAAAGATTCCATCCGAATGCTTTTTTAAATTTCTCAATATTATCCATAAACTGAAAGTCTGTTACTTTTGGTTTTCCTTGGGTAAGTGTACCTGTTTTGTCGAAGATAACCGTATTTACCTTATGGGCAATTTCTAAGCTCTCTGCGTCTTTAATTAAGATTCCATGCTCCGCGCCTTTTCCAGTTCCAACCATAATCGCAGTTGGTGTCGCCAGTCCCATTGCACAAGGGCAAGCGATGATGAGGACAGCGATGCTATTTAGCATTGCATACAAAAATTTCGGCTCTGGACCAAAGAAAAGCCAAAGTAAAAACGTTAGGATGGCTAGGACGATGACCAATGGTACAAAATATGAGGCGATCACATCTGCCATTCGTTGAATTGGCGCTTTACTGCCTTGTGCTTCCTCGACCAGTTGTATGATCTGTGAGAGCATAGTTTCTTTCCCAACTTTTGTCGCTCTCATTACAAAAGTGCCGTGTTTATTTATCGTTGCACCAATCACTTTATCATTTTTAGTTTTGTCAATCGGAATACTTTCGCCCGTGACCATTGATTCGTCAATTGATGAATCGCCTTCGATGATGATGCCGTCGACGGGGATTTTTTCCCCAGGTCTAACCCGAAGGAGATCGCCAATTTTAACCTCTTCAATTGGAATATCGATTTCCTTATTTTTTTGTATAATCCGTGCGGTTTTGGCTTGTAAACCGATAAGTTTTTTAATCGCGTCAGATGTTCCGGCTTTAGCTTTTGCCTCAAGATAACGACCCAGGAGAACAAGGCCAATGATGATCGTTGAGACATCAAAGTAGGGAATTGGTTCAATTCCAGCAGCTTTTAGAGTTTGAGGAAATAGCGTGACAAAAGCAGAGTAGAGGAACGCTACGGTGGTCCCAAGCGCGACCAAAGTATCCATGTTTGAGCTAAGATGTTTTAGGGCCTTGAATGTAGGTTTGTAAAATGTCCAGCCGGCCCAGAATTGCACGGGAAAAGCCAAAAGAAGTTGAATCCATGAGTTTTGTAGAATCGCTGGTGAAGTTAACATCAATCCGGGAAAGCTTCCCCAGACAATCAATCCGCCAAGAAATAGACTAACTATAACTTTAAGTTTTAGACTGTCAATCTCTTCATCGTGTGCATGTTCACTGTGGTTCGTTTGATGTTCCATATGATCGTCGTGCATAGTTTCCATCTCATAACCTACGCTCTCAACTGCTTTAGCAAAATCAGAGTCTTTTACTTTTGCTTCCTCGTATTCTACAGTAGCTTTTCGCGTGGCCAGGTTTACCACAGCTTCTTTGACGCCTGGAATTGATTTCAACGCCTTTTCATTTGTATAAATACAGGATGCGCAGTGTATGCCGCGGATGAAGAAACTTCGTTTTGTCAGTTTGTAGTTCATAGTTTGTAGTGGGTAGAATTGTTAAGAGCCTGGAGCAAAGAGTTTAACATTTTCATTATTTCTTCAAGTGGGTTATTTAAATCATCGTACTCGTTACTTTTTAAATAGCCAATGTTCAAAGCGATTAATAATTGAGTTTCCAATTCGGACCCAGATCCATAAGCGATTCTCAAAAATTGTATGAATTCTTTTTTATAACTTCTTCTCTGACCTTCGGCTATATTTGATGAAATCGCAATACATGATCTACGAATTTGCGATGTTAAACCATATAGTTCGTGTTTAGGAAATTTTTCTGTTATTTTATAAATATTTGTACAAAGTTGAATTGATTTTTGCCAAACCTTAAGATCACGATATGAATTCATAACTATTAACTACTCACTACCAACTACTAACTACCAACTAATCCTTAGATTTTTTGAATACCGCAATAACTTCCTTTATTGCCTCAAGGCTGTTACCACGCTTAATCGAATCAGTCGCGCATGTTTTCAGATGATTTTCGAGCATGAGGATATCTACTTCTTTCAAAGCTTTCTGGATGGCTTGAGACTGGTGAAGCACATCGATACAATAGGCGTTTTCCTCAACCATATCAAGCACCTTCTTAAGATGCCCCTGAGCAATTTTTATTCTATGAGTGATTCTTTCCTGAAAATCTTTAGGCCTGAATGTCATTTAACTACAAACTACGAACTATCAACTTGGATCTAAATCCCCCCCATAGGGATATACTAACTCTTGAAGAAAGTTTTGTCAATAAGAAGAATTTATCTGCGTGCAAGTTCAGAGCAAACGGCAAGTAGGATGCAGATTGTGGGGAAAATAATTGCTGATTCAATGGTCGTTTCCACCACTGTTCTTGCTAGATCTTGTCCAACTATGCCTAGCTCGGTTCTGTTTCTTGGAATTAAAATTTCCTCGG
>CAYSQE010000022.1:0-4214 GCA_964433155.1 uncultured Gammaproteobacteria bacterium
TCAAATCCGGATTTGATGTAATAACTGCTTATCCTGACGGAAAACTTCACCGTAAACTAGCCAGAATTGCATTCGAAACTGTAGGAGATGCATGGCAGCCTTTTACCTATGGACAAAAGGCATATGCATATCACATAGCTATAAAATTCGGAATTCCAATGATATTTTTTGGAGAAAATGGGGAGGTCGAGTATGGTGGGTCGCTAAAATACATGGACAAACCATATGAATCAATTGAGGATTTTGAGAATCTCTATTATAAGGGTGCCAGTGTTGACCGTTTAGTTAAAGTCGGGATAGATGTGAAAATATTGAACAAAGATGAGATTAACAAAAAAACCTTTGAGCTTTATAGAAATCCGGATCCGAAAATTGTCAAAAAAATGAGTATACGACAATATTGGTTTTCATATTTTAAGAAATGGATTCCGCAAGAAAATTTTTATTATGCCCAAAAGCGTACCGGCTTTACTGCTAATGAGGAAGGGCGCTCAGAGGCAACTTACTCAAAGTACGCCAGTCTTGATGACAAAACAGATGGATTTCATTTTTATTTAGCTTATATAAAGTTCGGAATAGGTCGAGCGACATCTGATGCTGCTCATGAAATTAGGGACGGCCATATCACTCGCGAAGAAGCTGTAGCTTTAGTAAAAAGATATGACGGTGAATTCCCGAAGAAATATTTTAAGGATTTCTTGGATTATTTGGATATTTCAGAAGAGCATTTTTGGGAAGTAGTAGATTCATGGAGATCGCCAAATATTTGGAGGAAAGTCGATGGTGAATGGAAACTTCGTCATACTGTTTGGGGTGGTGGGACCGATGACTAAGCAAAGCTTGCGGTCCTCGTCCTTACAGACTGCGGGCCTAAAAAATTTGGCAATAATTCCTGCCAGGTCAGGATCGAAAGACATTCCCAGTAAAAATATCCGTAATTTTTGTGGAAAACCTTTGCTCTACTACCCTATTGCAATTGCTAAAAAATCCGGAATTTTTGACAGGATTATCGTCGATACTGATAGTGAAGAAATTGCAGCAGTTGGTAAAAAGTACGGAGCAAAAGTTCCTTATTTACGACCAAAAACTTTGGCCACTGATAAATCATCGGTAATCTATGCGGTCTTACTTTTGCTCAAGAGACTTAAGTATGATAATTACGAGCCGGATGTCATATCGCTTTTGCAAACGACTTCCCCACTTCGGGAAGTTGAAGATGTTTTAGACTGCTATAAACTTTTGCAAAAACCTGGTGTTGACTCTGTAGTTACGGTATGCGAGTCGCATCCTAGGTTTTATCACCTTGAAAGCGATGGAAGGTTGATTCTTGTCAATAAGGAGACTGAGAATATTATCAATAGACAACAAGTCCCAATGGGTTACATACTCAACGGGTGTATTGTTTATATGATTAAAACCGAAGCATTTTTGAAAGAAAAGTTATTTATTTACGATGGCACATATGGTGTACTTTGCCCGAAATGGAGATCGATTGATCTAGACGAAACTGAAGACTGGGTTCATGCGGAAGTCCTTTATAAAAATAAAGACATAATAAAAAGAAAGATTAAATCTTTTAATTAATAATATGAATATTGCAATAATCGGCTATGGGTCTATTGGTCAAAGACATGAAAAAAATTGTCGTTCTCTGGGACACGATGTTGATATTTACTCCCGCCATGAAGGTAGAAAACTAACTAGAGATATCTATGATCTAGTTATCATTTGCACAAAAACGTCTGAACATTTGGAGGATGTTAAAAAAAATAAACATCTTTCTAGGAATTTTTTAATAGAAAAACCCCTCGCGTCTACACATGAAGAAGCCCTTAAGATTAAAAAGGAGCTTAAGGGCAAAAATGTCCGAGTTGGCTATTGTTTAATTTTTAACCCAATAATAAATCAGGTTAAAAAAATACTTGATAATAAGATACTCGGTAAAGTCTTTTTTTCACAGATTTACGCAGGGAGTTACCTGCCAAACTGGAGAAAGGGAGATTATAGAAAAAGATATTCTGTAAATGAGGACGAGGGTGGCGGTGTCGAGTTAGACTTAATTCATGAAATCAATTATGTACAATACCTTTTTCCAGGCAACAATACTGTTGTATACAGCTATTTAGATAAAGTAAGCGATCTGGCGATTACTAGCCATGATTTGGCCTTTGTTGTTTTGAGACAAGGCGGTCAGTATGTCAATATAACCCTTAACTATTTTCAGCGATTTGCCGAAAGATATATCAAGATTTATGGGAGTAAGGGAACGCTTTTTGCAAGTATAATTGATAAAAAAGTTGAGGTTTTCGACGAAAAAAATAGAAAAGTTTACGAAAAAGAATTTGACTTCGAATATAACCAAATGTATATTGACGAAATTAAATCAATGGAGAAATACATATTAGATAAGGGGAATCAAATGGATATACTTCGTTTAGATCAGGCAATATTAGATTTGCGAATTGTTGGAGGTAAAACATGACAAAAGATTTTTTTGATTTACACAACAAAGTCGTAATTATTACCGGAGGAGCGGGTTTAATTGGAAAATCCTATGTTGAGGTTTGTGCTCTGTATGGAGCCAATGTTTATCTCGTTGACGTTAACGATGAATCAGCTAATAAGGTTGTTGTTGACGTTAAGAAAAAAACTAAAAATCAAAATGTCTTTTATCAAAAATGCAGCATTGTGGACAAGGGGGATATTAAAAAACTGATAGATGTAGTTTTAATGAGGTATGGTCGGATTGATGCTTTAGTGAATAACGCTTATCCGAAAAGTAAAAACTACGGCAGGAAATTTGAGGATGTAACCTATGAGGATTTTTGCGAAAATCTAGATTTACACCTCGGGGGTTATTTTTTAATGTCGGGCGAAGTTTCAAAAGTGATGATGAGACAAAAATCAGGGATTATCGTTAACATGGGCTCTCATTATGGTTTTGTTGCGCCAAGATTTGAGATTTACGAAGGAACCGCAATGACAATGCCGGTTGAATATAGTGCGATCAAAGGCGGAATCGTTAATTTAACCCGTTATTTGGCTTCGTACTTGGGAAAATATAATATAAGGGTCAACGCAATTTCACCGGGAGGTGTTTTTAATAACCAGCCAAAAAGTTTCGTTAAAAGATACGAACAGCGAGTGCTTTTGGGAAAAAGGATGGCAAACGTAGATGATCTTGCGGGGGTTTTGGTATTTCTTCTTTCCGATGCCTCAAGATACATGACCGGTCAGAATGTGGTCGTAGACGGCGGTTGGACTATTTAAACTTTTGCCTCCATCCATAGCGTGTCACAAATCAATTTTTCGGTGAGAAATTTTTTGTATAAATTATCTAGAAATCCGAAAGTGAATGTTTGATACGAGGGGTTTTTCATCTGGGGTTGACCAAGAAAAACCCAGTGCAGAGCATTAATAAAAGTATACCGCTGTACCCCGATAATTTTAATTTTTCTATACCCGGCTTTTTTTAAAACAATTGATACCGTTTCCGGCGTAAAGTAACTAATGTGCGCCCTCTGCCAATAGAATTGCCTGTAAGGCTTATTGATTTTTAATAGATAGTGATTGGTGTTAGGAATTTCGATAATCAGTGTTCCACCCTTTTTCAAGTATGATTTCAGATCCGTGCATAACTTTATGGGGTCTTTTATGTGCTCAAGAACATGGAAGAGGGTGATTATGTCATATCGGCTTTTTGTTTTGTTAGGTCCACTTATCGCGTTTGGCAGGAGCGGAATATTTGTGATCGTTTTTGCTATCTCCCGCCTGGCACTTGAGACTTCAAGACCAGTTACTTGAAATCCAACGTCGCCAATGGCTTTGATGAAAAATCCATAACCGCTGCCAACGTCCAGTATTGACTCATTTTTATCAAACTCTTTGTTTATGAAGTCTACACGCCTCTGCGTATCAACGGCAGATCTTTTCTCTAAGTCGAGACTATTAATTTTTTTCAAGACATTCCTTGCCTGGAGATCATGATTATAAAAAGTCTTATCATCATCTGATGACGGTAAGGGGGAAAGCTGAATGTGTGAGCATGGGAGGCATTGGGCAACAAGGTTTGTGCTATCTCGAGTTTTTGGGGCGATTATTTTTGACTGATGAGCATGACAAATGATGCACGTAAATTTCATCTTGGGACAATATTCAATCGGTAGAATTTTATATCTGCAAGGTTTGGACCGCTTGCTAGTTCAAATTTAAGC
>CAYSQE010000023.1:0-4144 GCA_964433155.1 uncultured Gammaproteobacteria bacterium
GCATCAAATGGAGATGTTAAATCGACAATGTTAGAAGCAGAAATGGTCAAGGAAGAATTTTGACCTTCTGCATAAGTAATATTAGTTCTGTCAATTTCTTTTATTCTCCCCAAAAATTGTAATGAAATAGGAATGGAAACCAGCATTACTACGAGAGTAAAAATAGCAAGAACTGTTGAGCTATCTAGCCTTCTCCTTAGATTTTTTCTTAGCCACCACATTTTATGGTTTTTTTTGATCATAACTAATCATCTATTCCTTCAGAATAGGCAAAATATACTTGTTTGTCAAGAGATTAAAAAGCAGAAAGTGCAGAAGCAAAAGGATCATTTTGAAAAGGTCCAATCAAAGCTAAATTTAACTTTTCTGGCTTACATATATTTTTCGCCAAAAAAACAATTTCATCTTTAGTCACTGATTCAATTTTTTTAATAACTTCTTCAACAGTTTCTATCTTTTTCTCAAGTATAAGTTTTGTCCCATACCACGAGGCGACATTTGATGAATCCTCCATCGATAAAAGAATTCTTCCTTTGATGATCTCTTTAGCCCTCTTTATTTCTTCATCTTTAACCTGACCTTTAGCAATTTTGTTATGTTCTTCCATTATGACGTCGATGGCTTCTTTAATTTTACCCAGATCATTTGTCACTCCCGCCTGGGTTACCATGTAGCCAACATCGGCATAAAGTTCACGTCCAGTAGAAATATAATAACATAGCCCTCGTCGTTCTCTTACTTCAATAAACAATCTTGAAGATGCCCCCCCTCCTAATATTGTAGCTAAAACAGAGAGGATATACTTTCGCTTATCAAAAAAAGAGAACGTCCGGAAACCCAGAGAAAAATGCGTCTGTTCTGTCTTTTTATAATGAATTAACGTCTGTGGTTTTTTCTGATTTTCAATAACCTTTTGTAGAGAACGCAGATCTGGATTTCCTACATTATTCCAGTGACTAAATTTCTCTTCTATGGTTTGGATATAATCTTCATAAAGCAAAGATACCTTTTTTGAGCGATTTTGGGAGGTGCGCAGTCCCGACGTTACGTCGGGACGAGCACGCCCAGTTGAGCGAAAAAAACGGTATTGAGCTTTCTGTTCTAAATCTAAACCTCCAGTCACGACCAAAACCGCATTTTTCGGATTATAAAACCGGCCCATATAGTCTAAAAACGTCTTACGTGTAAATTTTGTCACGGTTTCTTTAGTTCCAATTGTGTCATATCCCAATGGATTGTCTTGATAAAGCAAATTCTCAAATAGATCAGATACTTTACGTTGAGGAGAATCTTCATGCATATTGATCTCTTCAACAATAACTCCTTTTTCTCTTTCTATCTCCTCAGCTTTCAATATGGGATTCAGAATCATGTCTGACAGCACATCTATTACTTTTGTAAAATGCTCGGTCGGTGCTTTTACCCAAAAAGCAGTATGGTCCTTTGATGTATACGCATTATGCATCGCTCCTAGCCCTTCAAGTAAAGACGAGATGGCAAAAAAGCTAGGGTATTTTTTCGATCCCTTAAACGGCATATGCTCCAAAAAATGCGCGATCCCATTGTTAACTTTATTTTCATATCTAGACCCTGTTGCGAATAAGAGTATTGTCGTCATCGTTGGGAAGGCTTTGGTATCGATAAAAATTACTCGAAGCCCGTTTTTAAGAGTAAAAAATTGAGGAAGCATTTGTGTATTGTATATTATTTATAGATTTATTTGCAAGTTTGATCTATTTTATAAAATTATGTCAATAGGTATTTTGGCCTTTAAGAAAGGCTTTTATAATGTACCTGACTCATGTATCGATTATAATCGATCAACTTGAGTGAGAAAATTTCACGACCGATAACTAATTCAGCTGAAAAGACATTTACTCTTATCACTTTTCCCTTCTATCTCTCACTATCTCTCAAATTTCCCAGTGAAACAAAAGATAAGATAAAAGAAGAACAAAGATACAGATGTGATATATGTGAGAGGCAATTTGAGCCAAGCGGTTTAAAAATCCATCATAAAATCCCCAGACGCAGCAAAAAATCTTCAAATGGAAGAGAAAATGGAGTGGCTCTTTGTGAATATTGTCATCTCTGGGCTGACTATTACCTTGATCAAGGCATCGAATATGAAACAGCAAAAGAAACTATTCGACAAAGAAATCTATCTATGTAGTGAATTTCTTTATGTGGCCCAGAAGTCCCAGAATGGAACACTTTGGAGGGGTATTTGTGGAGGATTTACAAGACTTTTAAGCATCTGCAGATAGAAATTTAGGCAAATTTTGACATATCTCTATTGAATTTCTACTTTTGACTTGATAACATTAAAATTATGGATGAAGCTAAACCAGAATTTGCGAGCACTCCACTCCAACAACCTAAACCACCAAATCAATTAAATCCAGAACATAAATGGACATTTGAAAGATTTGTAGTTCCAAGAAAAAATTATGATGATTTCCTTGAAGCTTTAGGTATTCCTGTAGAACCTCCTTCTCCTGAAGAATGGACGCATAAACAAATAGAATTAGGTGAAGAAGCTAAAAAAAACCTTAATGATACTCGAGCCAAATTAGCCGCTGAATTAGCCAATAAAGCAGCCAAACCTCAAGAATTTTTCGCTTCACTTATGGATAATCTTGGTGACATATTAACGAGAGCTGGATGGAGAATGCCTAATCCTCCTGGGAGCAGTATTTCTCCAACAGTTAATCCCGTTTCAGAACCTCCAGTAAAATAAATAGTATAAAACATATACTTTATTTCTAAATTTCTTAGAATTTTTATTCTCAAAAGGACTGGGACACTTTTAGCTTCAGTTTTAGAAAGATATATCTTCGTTTATGAAGTTTTGAGCCTAATGTGAGTCCAGAACTCCCAGAATGGAACTCTCTGGAGGAGTATTTGTATAAAGTTTATAATTCCTTCAAACAATTGCAGATAGAAATAAAAAATAATTAATCAGATTTCAAATAAAAATTAATAAGTTTAAGCAAATCCGATTGAAAACTAGCTTGGGCTCCTATTTCCATTTCTTGTCGATTGGGAGCTATTAAAACAAGCATTTGATTAAAACTAGTCTCAACTTCGCCATAAGCGTCTAGAAGAGCTGGATTTTTTGACTTTCTTGCTTCATATTGCTTCAAAAGATTAGATATTTCCTTTTCATATTTGCGTAATCTCTTTCTATTATTAGCTAAACCTCTTTTTGTGAACATGGCATCTTCTTGATGTGAAGCTAAATATTCGGCTTCATCTTCAACCATCATCTGTTGTGCCATTTTTACTGCTTCTTTTCTTTTTAAGGTAATAACCATTTGTAATGCTTCGTTTATGATTGAATTTTGTCTGGCTTTTGATATTAAGTTAAATGCGTTATTAAATAAAACATCGGGAGCTATATTCCAATCAAAACTTCCTACTCTTGGGATTGGTCTTGGTATGGGAGATGTTTCACTCATGGAGCATATTATAGATATTTTAATCTAAAATATTAGAAAAGTTCTTGCCCTTTCAACTGAAATACCCATAATTTGCCCTATTTCTCGACAAGTCATACTTGCCTCTGCAGTTTTAGTCCTTGTTTACGAAATTCTTAACTGGCAGTTGTAAAATATTTCTCTTTTAATTCAAAAGGAAGCGCTTTTGATTCTTCTTTTAAAAATCTGCTTGCATCTAAGATTTCTATCCGAACAGGATCTTTTTTTTCGTCATAATGGATGATAATCCAGTCAGACTCTTCTGCAAAATCAATAGGCTTACTGGATAGTTTTAGTACTAAAATGTCGTCTTCTTTGTAGTATTTTATTTTCATATCTTCCTTTCTCTGCTGGGAAAAATGTAATAATTTTTAATCCATTTTCAACTTTTTTGTATATTACAACTAATGAATGTCTTTCATCAATTATTCCTACTGCTGTGATTTTTTCACCTCTTGATTTATCCTCAAGCGTTGGTTTAAGAATAACTTTCTTTACTGTTTTTCTTGTAATTTTTAACTGTTTAATGTATTTCTCTTCCCTAAACTTTCGCTTGGCATGATAAGTATAAACAATTTTCACAAAAATAGTTTAGCATTTTTTCTTAATTTTGTGAGCCCGGAGAGACTCGAACTCTCAACAAACAGCTTAAAAGGCTGCTGCTC
>CAYSQE010000024.1:0-4005 GCA_964433155.1 uncultured Gammaproteobacteria bacterium
CTTTTAATATTTTCTCTACCATATTTTAGGACTTTTGCCATCCAAATAAGCTCGTCAAAGCTTCTTTTTATCCTTTTTATGTATGCAACGTCCTGAAGTTTTCCGCCTTCATCAAAAATATCTTGCACCCTTGGGAATTGAACGTCGGTAAACGTTGCCACCATTCCCATTTCCCTGACACTATTAACGAGCGCTTCAATTGCTCTTACTCCTCCCCATTGACCGTTTGATACTCCTGCAAAAGCAACAGGCTTATGAATATAATTTTTAAGCTCGCTATCAAGCATCCTTTTAAGAGTCCCTGGATATCCATGATTATATTCAGGCGTTACTATAAAAAATCCGTCAGCTCTTTCTGTTATCTTTGTATATCTTGGATCCTTTCCCTCAGGATCATTTCCGTCTCCAGGAAAATTAAAGTCATTTGGATCAACAAGTACAGATTCTATATCTTCATATTCCTTGCTAACTTCGTAAACTAATTTTGCAGCGTGAATCGATTTTCTCTGAACTCTTCTAGTCCCTTCTAAAATTGGTATGAAGAGTTTTTTCATATTCCTAAAGCGCTATTAATTTTTTCTTTGTCAAATCCCAGAATATTTACTACTGTACCATCTTCTTTTGTGATATGGGTACAAGGCACACCCATCGATCCGCATGAATCAATTGATGCCTGCATTTGATCAGGCTGCTGATCAATTAAAACATCCTCAAATTGAATATTCTTTTCGCTTAAATATTGTTTTAGCATTTTGCAATATGGACATGTTGTTGTTGAGTAAATTTTTACTTTTGTCATAACAATCACCACCTTTCATTCTCATTTATTGTCTTTTAGATTTATTTTATCATTCGGCTCTAAATAATCATCATCCTCGTAGCACCAAATAAATGAGTGCTCGTCTGCCGGATATGAAGCCATTACTTGATGGCCTGTCTCTTTTGCGTGCTTTCGCATATGCTGAGAACAGGAATCACAACAACCTACATAACCACAGGTTAAACAGACACGCTGTCCAAAGGGACAGAAATGATTTTCTTCACATTTTTCTGCTCTTGGTCCTACGAACTTTTTCGGTAAATGTTTACAGTCTGAAATTTTCATCTCTCTTTTACTACCCTTTCTTTGGCAATTTCCAAGGCCACCTCTCTTGGATTTCTACCAACTTTTAAGCTCTTTTTCAAAACAGCAGTGGTTGCTTTTTTTATCTTCCAATTTATCGTATCAAACATTCTTTTGGGATTATAACCCCGATATTCAGCGTAGGAAGAGATAACGCCTCCGGCATTGGCCACAAAATCCGGCACTATCATAATGCCCCTTTTAAACAACTCATTTTCAATCTCTTCGCTCATAGGTATATTGGCTGCCTCAACAATAATTTTGGCTTTAATGCTATCTTTATTTTCTTGGTTAATTACATCAGTTACCGAAGCCGGTATTAGTATGTCAACCTCAAGTCCCCAAAAAGCTTCTGGTGTAATTCTTTCACCCGCAGGATAATCTTTTAACTTGGCTCTATCATTGATTAATTTACCTATAATGACATCATCAAAACCGTCCTTAGCAAAAATCGCACCGCTGCTATCTGCCAAAGCTACCACCGAAGCACCCATCTCAGTTAAGTTTTGATAAGCAAAAGTTCCAACATTACCAAAACCATGAATTGCCGCTGTTGCCTTTTTAAGATTCAATCCTTTAAGTTCGGCTGCTACTTTTGTGGCCTGTGCCACCCCAAAACCTGTTGAACCAAATTCATGGGGAATGCCACATTTCTCACCAGGTTTGCCAAAAACTTTCATACAGAAATTGGCGGGTTTACCGGTAGCCGATCTCCAATTACCGGTTGCCTCGACAAACCATTGCATTTCTTGTTCACCAGTATTGACGTCAGGCCCGGCAATATATTTTTTAGGTGTTAAATATTGAATGGCTCTTGCAAAACTTTGTATGTAGGCTTTTTTAAGCTCGTCTTTTCCACCTTTCCAAACAATCCCTGCTTTTGCTCCCCCAAAAGGCAAATCAACCAGAGCATTCTTCCAGGTCATAGTTCTGGCCAATCTAAAAACCTCCTCGACAGTTACATTAGGAGTCATCCTAATACCACCTTTGCCTGGGCCAAGGTTAGTATTATCGATTACCAAAAAGCCTTCCATCGAAAGTTTTGGATCCCAAACTTGCAAAATAATTTCTGGTCCGAATGCATCTTTAATCATATTTACCTATAACCTCCTTTCACTTTGACCTATTACAACATTACCAAAGACGTAGTCTGAAAAATTTTGATTTGGCCTAGCTGTAATTGGCTGATTTTTAGAAAATTTCGTGACCTCTCCATCAATTGGCGCTGTTAAGAGAAAATAAAAATCTGCCAAAATTGATTGTTTTATTATTTTTTTAATTTGATATATAAATGTTTTCATATAAAAACTTTTTGGTTGAAGGGTAGGATCAAGATATATTTTAGACACTTTTTAAATTTATAAGTCATCGATAATCTTGGAGTTTAACTGCAAGTTAAGTCATCCTACCCCCAAACCTGATTTAAGCAAAGTTTACGCACTTAAACTGGCGGAGACCTTGCTTTCGCTTTTTTGTTCATCCTTCTCTTTAGGATGGGCCTCGCAATCACAGTCTTTTGGATGTTTTTCCATCATCCCGACTGTTTTTGCCATACCGCACATTAAACAATTATGATGTGATCCGTGTTTCATTTCTTTCACCTCCCTCTATAAGTTTTAACAGTTCTTTTTTTGTAGGTGCTCTGTCAGAAAAAGCAATAACCTTGCGGGTTTTTGGGTTGATAAAAGTTGGTGCATAAATATACCCTTCATCGTATCCTTGATTTATTGAGTTCTCATCAATTTCTGACAGGTATTCTTCCCAAATTATTCTGCCCCTAGCTGTTTCAATATTGTGTTTGTCAAACATAAATCCCCGCTTTTCAAGTTCTGCAACAATAAGCTTTGCCGCCTCGCAATCCTTACAATTTGTCTTCCAGAGTTCTATAATGCAATCTTCACACGTTGCAATTCCTTTCATAGAACTATTTTAGCCTTTGGAATCTTGATATTCTGTCATCCGGACGACAAATTTATTAGAGAATAATATATTATTAAGACGTGGGAAGAATTCCGGCCGTAACCGTTGATCAGATGCGAGAGATAGATAGACTTATGGTTGAAAAAATTGGTATTTCAATCCTTATGATGATGGAGAATGCGTCAATAAATATTGCAGGGCTTGCTCGGAAAATATTTTCGGGAAGCGTAAAGAATAAAAAAATTGTTATTCTTTGCGGCAAAGGAAATAACGGCGGAGATGGGCTTGGTGCTGCGCGTCATTTGATAAACTTTGGTGGGAAGATTACTTGTGTACTTGCAGAAAAGAAGGAAAATCTTGCTGAAAATGCTCAAGTACAGTTTAATATCTTAATAAATACGGGGGCAGACATTATAGAATTCTCAAATGAACAAATAAACTTGATCCAAGAAAAGATAAACGATTCGGATCTGATAATCGATGCCCTCCTTGGATATAATTTGAAAGGCAATCCTAGAGTGCCCTACTCTGACCTAATTGATATTTCGAATAATTCAGGTAAATTAATCTTTGCAGTTGATATTCCTTCCGGTCTTAACGGAGATTCAGGAGATGCTAATAATCCCACCATAAGAGCCTCAACAACAATTACTCTTGCATTACCTAAAGTTGGTCTGTTAGTAGACAAAGCAAAAGATTATGTTGGGCAGTTATATGTTGCTGATTTATCTATCCCAAAACAAGTTTATGAAAAATTAGGGATTAACATAGAGCATCTTTTCACAAAAGAGGGAACAATTAAGCTTTGAGCTGCCTTAAAAAATTATTTTTGTTCGGTCGTCCGGACGACGCATATTTTTATCTGTTCTCTTTTATAACCTTCCCAAGTCTCTTTGGCATCATAACCAGTGCAATCAAAATCCCGAAAAGAAGAACGAATATTCCAGTTAATATATTACCAA